>CAZCYQ010000066.1:0-16152 GCA_964503085.1 uncultured Rhodothermaceae bacterium
ATTCATAACCGATCGTTGTTTCGGGGTTAAACGGATTGGGGAAATTCTGGAGCAGAGCAAACTCTGTAGGCGTCGTCTGAATATCCAGCACACCGCCAGCCAGTGGATTGGCGAGTTGACTCGGATCAAACACCAGACCCTCGGCAATCTCAAACCGCGCATTATCTTCAAAATCGCGCAACACGCGGAACACCAACCGGACAATATCGCCATCGCCAGAAACCTCTGAGCCATTCGCAACCGCATTCATAACGTGAACCTGCCCGGCCTCAGGCGACCAGCCTCTGAACAGCGGGGTCTCGCCACCTGCGGACTTCAGCAAATCCTCAGCAGCCAGCACCGCTTCGACAAACTCGAAATTCTCGGCATCGTAGTGAAGCACAAACCCGTAACCCATCAGAGCCTGCACATTGGCGAGAGACACATCCACAAACATATTCTCGCCAGCCACCACGCGCTCACTGCCCAAGCGCAACGAGAACTCGGCATTCTCATTCACGCCAGGAGGCGGAACCAGAGACTTGCCAGACGGACCTATCGCTGTTTTGCCATAAGAGGCAAAGAACAGGATAAAGTCAGCGAAATTGACCACCGTATCGTCATTCAGATCAGATTGAATAAAGACTCTCCAATCCTCGCGCGACGAGGTGGCCTCGCTGGTATTATACGCCATCCTGAAGGCTATGAAATCTTCAAAGCCAACCGTCAAATTTCCGTCTTTGAGATCCACAATATAAACGGGATTGCCATCGGCATCCACAAACAGCCTGCGCTTCGGTGCAAGCGGAACCATCAGAGGCGGTACAATCGACGTCATGTTGGTGCCGTCCATCACAACCACATCTATCATCACCGCGGGCACACCCTGATCAATCAGAGACTCGATCAAAACCCGGGGAACCGTTAAACTGGTCGAACCAGGAGGAAGAGATCCTCCAACCAATGCGGTGACATCAATCGGCGGTGCTTCTGAACCGACGACACTCGCCATAACCCTGTAGCCCGTCACATGCGGAATCATAATCGCGTGACCGCGATACATCACAGCATCCATACCACCATCATCGGCGGACGCCGCCCAGGTAATAACCCCGGTATCCGGATCAGCAGCAACATCGGTCACAGCAGCAGGAGCCGTATCATCAAGCGCAGCCGCCATAGTTTCCGACATTGTAATCGGAGACGAAACAATAGGACCAGATCCGCTCGTGCGAATATTCTGCGGCACAGCAGCCACATCACCGATCAAAACACTCAAATCGGGATCTAAAGCCGCAAACACCACATTCTTCCTGCCGCCAGTAAGCGAATTAATATAATCAGCAGAAGGCATCAACATCTCGGCAAGCTCATCCTCGGTCACAACCATATTGGGATCCATCCCCAAAAGCTGAGCCAACTGTTGCACGCTCTCCTTGGAGAACACGCGCTTGCCAGATCGCGTAATCTCTGCCGAATCCATACCCTTCTCGGCAGCAACGCCCCAGTGTGTCGCCGTCGCATCCGTCACCGGAACAACCACGCGCGTCATACCTTCTTCATCATCATTATCCATTGCATCGACAACAGCCCAAGGAACCGCCTTCATCTCCGGCGTATCGGTCTCAACCACATTGCCGTCAGCACCCATCGCGGTATTCACCATCATATAGCGATAGATGCGATATTGACTCACATCGGCGTGATTTGCCGAATTGGCAAAACTCAACATGATATAATGACCGTTATCCCCAGGATTGTCCTGCACAACCACATTAGCAGGTGGAGAGGGCAAAGTCTGCGTAAACGAAACCTCGACCGCAGACGTCGTAACACCAGCGCCAGAAGCCGTCACGGACACAGTAATCGTACCAGTGGCCATCAGCGTCAGCACATTGCCATCTTGCGACTTTGAAAGATAAGGATGGCTCTCTGGATCGGTATTGAACGTAATCTCGGCGCCTTCGGGGAAGCCAGTCGCAACGACCATCGCCATCGCACTGCCAACCACCGTCTGAGGAACCGTCACCTCTGTCGCATCTGATCCAACAGTGGGCATCGCCCGGAACAGGATATCGACAGCCTTGGTCGTCATGCCACCAGCAGAGGCCGTCACCGACACCATCGCAGACCCCTCACCGCTCGCCGTCAACGTCACCATACCACCATCGGTATTGGCGGTAACCGTAGCGGTACCAGAAGTCCTGCTGATCATATAAGTAACAGCACCTTCCAGACCCGCTGCCGAAACCGTCACCGACGCTTCCCCACCTTCGGGGATAATAACATCAGCGGGATCGGGATCAGACGTCAGATAAGGATCGGGATTCGAGAACGTAATTGTCAGTGAAGCAGAATCCGTACCATCGGTACCCGTCACCGTCACAGTGCCAGCCGAAGCCGTCGTAATCATCACGCCAGAAGCATCTTCCGTAGCCTGAAAATCGGTAGAAGCTGTATAGGTATATTTAATCTCAGCACCTTCATCAAAACCAACAGCCGTAACCGACGCGGAAGCTGGGGCACCAAAATCATCAAACACCACCTCGGTGCTCTCAGTCTGTAGTTCTGGCGGAGCCTTTGTAAAAACCACCGTAACCGGATCCATCGCAACGCCGCCAGCCATAGCCGACACCGTCACAGTCGCATCGTCCGATACGGACAACATCACAGAATTACCATCGTCAGACACCGTGCCCGCATCAGCGGGATCTACGGTAAACTCAACCATTTCACCATCGGTATCCATCGCGGTTACCGTCGCCGTACCCATCTCGCCGTGAGGAATCGTAACCTCGTCTGCACTCGCCTCGAGGAAAGGCGCATACTGGCTAACCATCAAAGGATCACCAGGCCCCACGCTCACCCACTCTCCAGCAGCCAACACCCTCATCGAAGAGATACTAATGGAAAACGCCGACTTAGCAGCGAGAACATCGGCACTCACCGTAAACGTCAAAGACCCATAACTACCGCCTTCCAACATCATCGGCGGATTGGCAAGCGTAGCACTCGTCGCATCCATTGCGAACACGGACACACCCGTCGCGGGCATCACACCCGTAAGCATTGCCGCCCCGGCGGGATCAACCGCAACCACAACCTCAGCACCAGACGTTTCTACTCCCGCGTGATCTGGAACAGCGAGATTGACAGAAATTTCACCATCTTCGTTAATCTCGCCATCACTCGTCAAAGAAGCACTCGCCGCATTAAAAACGAGCGCAGCGGGTGGAGGAACCGGTATCTGATTACCACCAACACTCAAAGTAATCGCCTTAATACCAATAGAAAACGGCTTACCCGTAACATCTGCAGTTGTGGTAAAAGTAACACTGGCACTTTCCGGCAACTGGATTGGCTGAATAGACAACAGAGCAATCGAACCCGGAGGCTGATTTACAAGAAACCCGGCGGGACCAGAAGTAAGGCTCAAAAGAGACGAGTCAAAATCAAAATCAATCTGCACGCCTGACACGGGAGTTGTAACACCCATTTGGGAAACCGTAACCACAATCTCCGTGCCCTCTCCGGCAACCTTATCGGTGCCACCCTCACCAAGACCGAGCGACACACTCATTTGCGCAGAAGCCTGCCCTGCAAACATCAGCAATGCCAAAGCAGTCATAAACAAAAGACTTTTTTTCAAAAACATTCCTAACTCCTATAGTTGAAAAATGGACGGGGAAGCCCCCTCAACTGGGAGACTTCCCCATCCATCGGCGAATTACTTGAGCAGCATCAGCTTCCGCACATCACTGAACTTCCCGTCTGCCGAAATCTGGTAGAAGTAAATTCCACTCGAAACCGGCACACCGCGATCATCCATTCCGTTCCAGCGAATCTGATAGCGACCCGCATTCTGCGCCTCGGAAGCGACCAGCGTCCGAACCACCTGACCCAACACATTGTAAATCTGGAGTGTCACGTCGGCGGACTCGGCCAAATCGTAATTAATGGTCGTATCCGGGTTAAATGGATTGGGGAAATTCTGGTGCAAAGCGAACTCTCTGGGTGTGCTCTGGAGTTCCAACACACCCGCGACCACCGCCGGATTCTGAAGCTGACTCGGGTCAAAGACCAGACCCTCGGCAATTTCAAACCTGGCGCTATCCTCAAACTCGCGCAACACGCGGAACACAAACTGGACCACATCGCCACCGCCGGAAACCGCCGTGCCATTATACAAACCATTGGCAACGGTAACCTGACCGTCGGAAACAATATGATGGAACAGCGTCTCTCCACCTGTTGACTTGAGCAAATCCTCATCGGCAGGAGCCACACTCACGAACTCGAACTTATCGGTCTCGTAATTGAGCGCGAACCCATAACCGACCAGAGCAGCGACATTGGCGAGCGACACATCGACAGCCACCAACTCGCCAGCGACCACGCGCTCACTACCCAGACTCAGCGAGAACTCAGCATTCTCATTGATGCCGGGAAGCAAAACGAGAGGCTTCGTCGCGGGCCCAGTAGCCGTCCTGCCATAGGAATCGATAAATTCAGAGTAGTCGTCCAGATCAACGTCACCATCACCGTCAATATCAGCCTGGAGATTGTAATTATCATCACCCTCACTACTACCAAACGCCATAGCAAAGGCATTGAAGTCATCCAGACCAACTGTCATATCTGGCGGAGCATCACCTGAATAGACGAGATAAACGGGATCGCCGTCTGCAGTGGCATAGCTCTTACGCGCTGGCTCAGCAGGCGCATCGACAAACGTGATGGTAAGCTCATCCGTCGAATACAGACCATTGGTAGCCGACACCGTCGTCGTGCCTGCCATACTCGCGGTAATCATCAACGGAGCATAGCCATCGGCATCTGCTTCCACGGGATCCATTGCTGTGCCATTCCGGGTAAAGGTAACCATATCGCCTTCGTTAAAGCCCTCTGCGCGAACCGTTACCGTTATATCACCCGGATCAGCGGGAATCGAGACATCATTACCTGCCTGATCTGTATCCATACCGGGCACCCAGAGCGTAAGCGCAGGTGTCAAAGGAGCAGAAATCTTGAATTTCTCAGTACTTCTGATGTTCTGACTCCGGGTATCGCCGTCTTTTAAGGACGTATTCACGACTCTGACCTGGACCGTCTGGAAGCGTCTATCGTCTGGAGCGACGAGATCATAACTATTACCTTCCTTCCCGATAGCCAGAATCAATAGACCGAAGTCTTCGATAGTGGGAATGCCAATGATCTCGACATCAATGCCATTCTTATACTCTAAGGCATTGTCCTTCACCCGGGTATCCAGCACATCCAGGGAGTCGAAATCAGCCTTAAAGGCTCTCACCGAGGGGTTGCCATGCCTATCGACCGGGACCACCCGAAGGGTGTAATCGCCCCAAATCTCTGGCGCAGCGCCTTCTACGCCTTCTTCCCAGGCGGTTATTTCAAACCCGGCAAAGTCGGCAGCACCAACGTAGAGACTATCTATGGCACTTTCGAATCCCAAAACTGCCGTATCACCCTGCCCAGAAGTAACATGCTGGACCAGGATTTTAATGAAACCAGTAGCCTTGTTCGACTTGACCGTAACTGTGCGCTTGCCAATTCTCCAATCAGCAGCACTCAGCATAGCCACGCCATCGGGATTATCGGCATCATCATCTACACCCGTGCCTTCAAACCACACGGACTCGGCCGCACCGCCGTCTGTATCCCAGGCACTGATACGCGCCATGTTCTTATACGTCAGCGCATTGCGAGTCACATCAGACGAAGCATCGTGATCTTCAGCCTGAATCGTCAGCTTATTTGCCTGACCAGCAATCACGGAGTCCATCCCGGCTTTGAATGTGTACCTGGTCGCTACCGGATTATCGAATTCTGCATTAAACCGCATACCCGAAGAGGAATCAGCAGGCGTGATGAAAACATTCCCCGCGAGATCGCGGACAAATATCGTCATATTATAGCTTACCTCATCCTTTAACTCACCAGAGAAATCGAAGCTATCTTCACCCTTTGTCGTTACACCACCGCGTTCCTTGACGGCATCATTTCCACCTGCCGCAAGGAAACTGACCGCAATCGAGTCCACGTCTTCCGGCAACGTAAAGACCGGGGGTGTCGCATCGTTAAACTGGTCATCCTGGAGCAAACTGTTCTTGGGGAACCAATCCTTAATCTCTGGACGTGCTGCATCGTGCGTGACACCAGAAATCGTCTTTTTGGTTGTGTTACCCAACGCATCGGTCGCCAAAACAGCGAGTTCTATCTCTGTACCAGCTATATTCGCGCTCGATGGTACGAATCTGCTGTCCGGATATTTGTCATCATCGCCTTCCCCGTCTTTCTTTGGAGAATTCAGCTCGCTCGTGTCATAAGTAACGGTTGAGTCCCCTACACTACTCGAAGAAAATTGATCAAAGATATTCAGGGTATCCGCTCCGACTGCAAAGACCTGGAGCATTGAAAGATCTTCATCCACTTCGATTACCAGAGGATTGAGATACTCATTATGGCCATACTCATCATCCGCTTCATCACCTGTAAAGCGCAGGGGATACGTATGATCATAGATGCTGTCGGGATTCGCAGCAGGATACCGGATCGTAACGCCCGGCGAACGAGAATCAATGTCAAAATTCTTTACGGAAACAGCACCACTAAAGTTGCCAGCCTGATCCTTTACCTGTACAAGAATCTCACCCAGTGCTTCATCTGGCTGAAAGATTGTACCTTTCGGTCCTATACCCTCTATATAGTCATCGGTGCCAAATGTGAAGAATCCTTCTGTCACCTTGAAGGTATGACGCAATGAATCGTTGGCGGCAGCAATAACCTGAGCAGCAGTAAAGGTTTTGTTCTTATTCTTAGGTGCGACTTTGTTGGCAGGATATGTTATCCCCTTATATGACCCGGTACCATCAATAGGCCGTACCATAACCCGAATACCAGTGTCTCGGAAAAGAACATTCCCGCTAACCTTGACAGCGACGCGAATATCATCGCCAACTGTAGCATTAATACCCGCGTTCAGTTCCTTCCCTGACGAAACATTGACACCAGCAATGGCAGCGTTTGAAGGCTTAAGATTATCAACCTTGAAAAGCTTTCCATCACCTCTGTATCTGTTCGCTTCATTCACAAGTGTGGGATTAGAGGGATAAACTGGCTTGTCTGAATCCAGATTTGTAAATGCGGTGTCAATTGAACCAGAGGCGAACTCAATATGCGCATACGCGCCCAGATATTGACCATCCGACGCTGGATCCCCAGAACCGTGTGCATTTATCTTGATCTGAAATCGGATCGTGTCATTGCCCTGCCATTTAACATCACCTCTACTTCCCGATTCGTCAAAAGTAACGGTTCCGTCATCATTAACGTTAAAATTCGATGCTGTTACGGCATCAATTTCATGAGGAGTATCTGAATTATCATGAGCCGTATCGCGCACTGAGACCTTAATACTCCCAAACTGCGACCAGGGATAAGCTACGCTACCGACGCGCATCACATCAACAAAGACCTGGTTATTGGCTACGATCGCCCAACCATTAGCTGCTGGCTTGGACAGGACAGCGCGATAACCCTGGAAATCAAGGCCACCGCGATTCGTTACGATAATCACGCGCGAACCCGCATTATACATATCAGCCGAGGCAGTCACGGTAATCCTCGTACCGGCAGTTGCTGCATCAGCAGCAGAAATAGACAGTACGATTTTTGCTGTGCCATCGGGAGAGTCCTCGTCGGGAACGAGATCAACGTGATCCGCCATATTTATTGTCAACTGGTCAGTCGCAGTGCCACTCGGGAACGTTCCTGCGGTGGTAGTTAAAGTCGCGGTGACCGTACCCGAATCCTCTTTTTTATCGAATATCAAGCCCTTCACCGTCAAGGTCACATTCGTAGCAGTACCCGTAGTCACACTGGGCGGACTGGCAGCAGTAATCGTGAGCTCTCCGATAGCAGTATCATCATCCAGGACTTTAATATCTGCATGGCCTGGCATATAACCAAATTCCGTAGCACTACCTGTCACCCGGATTGTTCTGGCCGTGAGCACATCATCATCCGATGGATCAAGCATTAGCGTGGTTGATCCAGAGGATTCGCCAGCCGGGATCATAATCGAGCCTGTAGGCGTGGCCGTCGTTATCGCCTCTGTTGTTCCCATCATCATGGTAGTCACCGTCACCGTCACCGGCCCTGTCCCAGCAGACAATGTCGCGGTTACTTCCACTGCTCTCGCACGAACATTCTCTCTAAGCTCGTCCGGATTGACAGAGAGCGTGATTTTTCCAGCAGATTGACCATCATCGGTTATGGTAAGTGTAGCCATACCCGATTCTCCCCCTCCCCCAACTGTAGCGGTAATTTGAACCGTCTCGTGATCAGTATCGCCGTCCTGGTTTGGATCGAACGTAAAGATTCCTTCCGCTGTGCCACTGGCTCCGCCTGCGGTAACAGTCACCGCAATTGATGACAAAGTACCTATCGTGTAATCCCCATCTTCTGCAGTGCCATTGGAAGAAGTCAGGTACACCGCCACAGTAACATTTGCTGACGGAGCAGAATTCAGAGTAACGCTCACTGCTGCGGTCACAGTAGTTTCACCGTCCGCTTCCATCACGCTATCCGGAGTAAGAGTGAGTGTGACACTTTCTACTTCTCCTTCACTTATGGTCAGCATATCTCTACCAGTGTGACCAGCAGACGCAGCTTCAATTACAACCTCTTCGCTATCATCATCAGCAGGCGATTCTGTAGTTAATGGCTCAAAATCAAAAAGTGCCCGCCCTGTGCCACTCCTGCTGCCTGAGGAAATACTCACTGTAATAGTGGGAAGGGTGGCCAAAGCAGTGTAATCTCCAACTTCTGCTGTACCTATATTATCAGTAGTTGTAGCTGCCACATCATCTGCACCATCAGCATCAGTAATATCGGTCAGGGCCACCTCCACTGACATATTCTCTGTCGCGGGAGAATTCAGAGTAACTGTCGCCTCTGCTAATACCGAAGTGGTGGTCCCTTCCTTAAAGTCATCATCCGGAGAAAGGGTGAGAGCAACGTCTGATATGAGTTCTGTTATCATCAGGTTAGCTCTAATACTTTGACCAGCATCAGTATTTCCAGCTTCAATTACAACCGTTTCAGCATCATCATCATCATTATCAGGAGCTGGATCGAAATCAAAGGTTCCAGTCTCTGTGCCAGTTTTGCTGCCTGCTTCAATTTCCACCTCAATAGCAGTAAAGGTGAGAGGTGCATAATCCCCAGTTTCTGTTGTACCTATACGAGGATCAGCATCAGCAGCGGTGGTAACATCGGTCAGGTTCACCGTCACTGTAGTAGTCGTTTCCACATTCTCACTCAGGGTGACGCCCACCGTTGCTGTCACAGTCGTTGCATCGGCCACGTCAACAACGCTATTCGGAGAAAGAGAGAGCGTAATACCTGATATGTATTCTTTTATGGTCAGGTTAGCTGTACCATTTGGAGCATTCGTGCCCGTGCCAACTTGAGCTTGAATTACAACCATTTCGTCAACAGCATCATCAGAATCAGCAGATGGATCAATCGAAAAGGATCCACTGCCTGAGCCAACCCTTTCACCAGTGCGAATAAACACCACAATATCAGCAATGGTTATAGCGAGATGATCAGCATCTTCTGCATGCATATCCCCATCAAAATCAGTATCACCCTCAGCAGGGGTCGCATCGGTCAGGTTCACCGTCACTGCCATATTCGCTGTCGCGGCAGCCGCGAGAGTGACGCTCACCTCTGCTGTCACGTCAGTTGCATCGTCCGTGTCAACAACGCTATTTGGAGAAAGGGTGAGAGTGACAGTTGACACATCTTGTGCATAACTATCTGGCACTCCAAGCCCAAGCGTGAGCAAGAGAGTAGCCAAAAAGCCAATTGTTTTATGAAAATTCATCCTTCGACCTCCTAAAAAAAGTCAGGATCGAGTAAATGATTGTTTACGAACGTTTTGATTCTACTGCGAAACTGCAAGCTAACTGGTCTGCGACCAGTTGTACATCGCTCCTCGCGCTGTCCCTCGCGTTGTTTAAGACCGGACCCCAGAACAGGGTGAGAGCCGCGACCTTTGCGACTCAGCGGAGAAGCACTACCAGATTCCAAATTTATATCCCTCCCTTCAACAGACTTGTTTTCATTTTCTTTAATTCCTTTCAAAACAACAGGTTACAAATACTCTATAGACTCGCCATTTTATTCGAGTACCTCCTTCCAAAAACAGCCTAACACACACCAATGCAACATCCTCACAATCGCGTTGAGAATTAATGCGTTAGGAAAAAACAATACCCCTTCTGTTTTGTTTAACGTTTGGTTCATGGGAACTGCTCCACTTTAATATATGACGGGCTAATTATATGCAATCAAAAACACAGTGTCAAGCCTTTTTTCTCCGATAATAATATGATAATAAAAAATGAAAGCAAATACAATCAGAATCAGGATTTACAGGATGAAAGGATGGACAGGATAAAGGCAAAAGCACAAAGGCAACCACAGATGAACACAGATGAACACAGATGAACACAGATGTTGTCTATTATAATAAGGAATATAGGGGAAGAATAAAAGCAAAATCGGGATCAGGATTTTCAGAATGAGAGGATAGACAGGATAAAAAACTGTCTGGAGCGGTGTACAACTGGTCGCAGTCCAGACCAGTTCATCAGGATTTACAGGATGAGAGGATGGACAGGATGAAAGGCAAAGGCAAACGCGGATTAAACGGATTAATGGATAGACACGGATTAAAGGCAAAAAGCATCCGCAGATGACGCAGATGAAAAGACAAAGGCAAAACCTCTGGATCGCGGCTAACATCATGCCTGCCCCTGCATATAATCAATGAACATAAGGAAAATCGCTCATGCATCCAACGCTTGCTCAAATGCCTCAAGGCTGGACACCTGGATCGCTGCACGGTGCAACTGCTTCAGGCGTTGCAAATCGTCAATGGCGGCAATGCGAGCAGATAAGGGGTGCGCTTCACTCAGATCAAATCGAATCTCCAACACATCGAGAATATCTTCAATGGCACGTTGCCTACCCCCTTGCTCAATACCTTGCTCAATACCTTGCTCAATACCTTCCATTGACGGATAGGCGCATCATTCTCGTCGCGACGCCAGATCTGGACATCACCAAATTTCTTCTCCACTGAATAGCTGGGAATGGTGAGATTGGCATTCTCCGACACGATATGGCTGACCGATGCCCTGATCGTCTCCATATCCTTTTCGCCATTCCCTGCCTACTCTCTTGATGAACGTTCAATGCGATAAATACGTATGCTATTCGTCACATCCGCATTTTGGGGCGGAAAGGAATCGTGCCATACTGGTTCTGGACGCTGCAAAGTAGTAGGGGCAAAAAACGCGCCTGGTATTTGTGCTGCAAGAGCATATCTCGGCCCCCCCTCGCGAATAAATATGAAGTCAGCCGATGGTGCCCCGCCAAAATACAGCAACCAATCTGGGTTGACCACCCCACTAAAGACATTTTGCTTGAACAGATATTCACGGCCCTCGGTTTGCAGAGCGTCCGGCAAATTCTCGTCGTATAGCAGATTACACATCAGGATTTTGTCAGAAAGATAGTACACCAGCCTTGAAGAAGACAGATATATAGGAGAGAAAACCACATCATCTTGATTCGCGTGTTCACGCAAATACGCCATCGCCGCACGCATCGGCCCCGGATAAACACGGTGATATTCGACTACCAGCGCGGGCAAGGTCCAACGGGGTTGGTCACCATAGATCCGATGTTTTAAAAACGGCCAGCCAGATAGATCGGACAACAGCAATACTGCACCCAATACCACGCCCACCGGACGCAAATACTGCCACGCCCACCACACCATAGCTGCAGAAACCGGTGCGGCAAACGGCACGATCATTGACATATAGCGCACATCCGCCCACGAATTTGTGCTCGGATGGGGGGACACCAACGCGATAATGGCGGTGAACACAATGACAAAAACACAGTAATGAAACACGCGATCTTCAATCAATGTCCGCCAACGGCTCGATTTTCCGGTGTTGTTCCTATTCCGTTTGCGCTGGCGCCGTCTCTTGTCAGTGCGTTTTTTTGCGTTCACTCTCCGCCAAGGCACAAACAGCTTGTATCCAAAATAACCGACAAACCACAAGACAACTGTCCAGGTCAATATGCCATTTTGATTGAGTCCGGCTAAATACAAAGATAACAGCTTCACAGTCGCCGTGAGAGAAAACGCTTCATTCCGAGAGGCATAGGCATCAGGCGAGTATTCGGTGAAGTAGAACCAGGCGACATTCAAAACATAAGGCATGGCCACGGCTATTGCCAACCACCATGCACGCCGGTTAAAGCAGGCACGGCGAAACAACAGATGAAAAACGCAAAACGCGGCAATAAAGACCAAGTTCGATAGGTAATGCAGGTGGAATCCGGCGAGCGCGGCAAGTGCGATTAATAAGGTGAATACAACCCGTGGGCGTTCACAAAATCTCAGGTACGACCAGAACAATAGCATATTAAAAAACAAGATTGGAGCATTGTAAGTCGCGCTGCGTGCATAGGAAATCATCACCGGCGAAAAACACGCGAACGCCAGTGTCAACACTACAAAACCCGTACGATTTGGAAACTCGCGTCGCAATACATCGGCGAAAAACACCATCGTCGCCACCGCAAATAGGGCACATAGCGCACGTGCCTGTATCTCGCCCTCACCGAACACACTGAACATCGTAGCTTGCATATAAATACCTAATCTGGGGTAGCGATACGTCAGATCGTCCGCAATGTCTGCACCGTTATAATACGACAGAATATTGCGCCCATCATCTGCAAGTGGCGCACCAAAGCGCAGTACATTACGTGCCATGACGGGCACAATTGCTTCATCGTCCCAAAAAGGCGCGTAATCCAAGTTGACAAAAGTCAAGTATGCAAAAATTGCGAGCATAACAAGCCCAACGCGTTGCGCTGCGTTGGGCACAAGATTTTGCCAGACTTTCATCACAACGTTAACCATCGTAGTCACCTTTTGTGGACTTATTTCCGGATCAAAACCATCATTTCGTGTCGATACCACAAACGCGTAAAGGTCTCGGTCTCCCGTTCCACCAGTTCCGACTCACATGCATATCGAATGGTGTCTTCAATGTCCACATAGTGTATCCAGTCCATGTTAGCCATTAAATCATGCAATCGATTGGCTAACGCCATCCATATGGGTTTACGCGCTATATCTTTGTAGATCATCACGCCACCGGGCCGCAAGACTGCGGCAGCACGCGCAAAGACACTCCGTTGCAACGCCGGCGGCAGGTGATGCATGACATCAATCATGGTGATAACGTCAAACAGACCACCGGCAGTTGGCCAAGTGCAATCAATGCTGCAATGAGTAAATGAAACTGACGCACCGAAACCATTCACTTCGGCCATTTGTTGTGCGCTTTGGATTACCTTTGGATTTATATCAAAGCCAACTGCCGAGGATGTACGACCTAAGTCAATCAACACCCCCAACAGAAGGCCCGCACCGCACCCTATGTCCAATACACGAGATCCCAGAGGCACAGCGGTGACAATCCGTTCAAATGGACAAACACTCAACCTCAAATACTGCCGCAAGCGGGTTTTTACGGAGTGTCCTGAGTACAGCCGAGATGCAATCTCGCATAGTGTAGAAAAATCGTAGATAAGAGGATTCTTGCTCATGGTGAAGGTAGTAACATATTCAGTTCGTGAGGGTGGTAATAATACGCGAAGAACCTCATGTACAGCCCTTATCTTACTATCGTATAAATAAAATCGAGTTTCGGCGTTTGTCTCTCCTGTCTCGCTCCCTCATTCCCGCCACGCGATTTCGGCGATGACGGAGGGGGGCCTGCCCCGTAGTGCCTACCGTATAGAATCATTACGGCACATGCCTATACGGGGGCACAGGGGCCGTCCCCTACAATTTACCTGCTCTCAGCCGCGAAGCGGATGCCACTATTGGGCGGGGGTTCTGGCGCATTGGGATTGATGCGCTTCATGACCTGATCCAAACCGCCGATGATAATCGGATTGTACCCCTCCCATTGGCGGATAGGCGCATCATTCTCGTCGCGGCGCCAGATCTGGACATCCCCAAATTTCTTCTCCACCGAATAGCCGGGAATGGTGAGATTGGCATTCTCCGACACAATATGGCTGACCGATGCCCTGATCGCCTCCATATCCTTATTTATAACACGCCCTGAAAACGCATCGTAAAACGGTATCTCCCGGTGCAAATAATAATAACCGGGAAGATTGTAATACGGTCTGTCAACCTGCCACACGCCCAGAACACCGGGCGCGCGGGCAAGATAGCGATACGCGGCAAAAATCGGATCCTGACCGCGGACAAACCCCACCTTCCCCGTCTCTTTGGAAAAACCGCGATACACCTGATCCTGGAAAGGCAGCGCATTCAGAACCCCACCTATCGAAACCGCCGCGAACAAAACGCCCACCATTCCCCAAACGCGCGCATTCCCGCGAGCCAAAAATCGCGCCACCACATCTGCGCCAATCACAAGCCACAGCGGAACAACCACAAAAACGAACCGGTACTCCTTGTGCGCCTGCACAGAATGAATCAGCACCACCAGAGCCACCATCGCCAGCAAGAACCCATAGCGCCGCAGATCGCGCAGTGCAATCACCACACACAGCGCACCCAACCCCACACTCGCCAGCAAAAGCCACCACAAAAACTGGTACCCCGGGGACTCACCAGCGCGCCCCTGATCAACGATGAGATTGAAACGGATATTCGTAATATAGGAATGAAACAGACCGCCATCCCACGTCATCGCATCAAACAGACCCACCGCCAACAGAAACACACCCGCTGCAACCGCGAGATGCACCTTCTTCTCCGTCCTCAAAAAGAACACACCCAAAAGCAACAACGCAATCGGCGCGTATTGCAACCGCACCGCCGCCGCCAGCACCGCTATGAGCGCCACCAGCCAAACCGCCCCCACCCTATCCACCGATGACCGCACACACAGCACGAGCAACACCATCAGCAAAGCCGTAGCCACAAACTCCGTCATCGGCTTGTGGGCAAACCCCACCAACTCATACCAGAACGCACCCGCCAATAGCGCGACCCGCGCCGATGGCTCCCCAAAATGTCGCCGCGCAAAAAAATACATCCCCACGGGAATCAGCAGGGAAATTGCACAAAACATCACCTTAACACCACCCACATACCAGACCGGCTCACCGAGACCAACCAGGTCGAACACCTTCAACGCACCGGCAACTATGCCGGGCACCAGCCATGCACGCGCCCCGTAGAAAAACTCCCAATAAGTAACACCACTGCCAAAAACCAGACGATGCGCTGGCTCCAAATACTGCATAACCTCGTCCGGATGCAAAACAAAATCGCCACACAGCGCAATCGCCGCACGCACCGCAAACGCCAAAACAAGCACCGGTAACAAAAACTTCCACGGCCGTTCATCGGGCGTCTCAAAATGCAGCAAACGATCCACCAAAGAGACAGGCGACCTCTGCCCCCTGTCTCGGCGCGTCCTTCTTGTCTTCCTCCCTTTTGCCATCTGAGGCAACCTCAATGAATAAAAAACAAACGCCTCACGAGTCGCCAAAAAGACCTGGCCGACCTGGAGGCACTTGTATAAAGCTAAAAACCTTCTGGATCGCGGCTAAGCATGCCCCGTAATGTCTTTATACGGGGACCACACCGCGATGACGGCTTTGGTTGAGGCATTATCAGTCCCCAGTAATTAACGGCTGGCGGGTGCTCGGCCCGATATGGCTTCGCGCAATCCCTCCAGTAATCCTTCCAATTTCGCCTGTTGGCGCTCCATCGTGCCCATCCGCGCTTCCAACCTCTCAAAGCGCGCATCCATTTGATCAAGACGTCCATCCATTTGATCAAGACGTCCATCCATTTGATCAAGACGCGCATTCACTTGCGCTTTGAAATCTTTCATATCCTCACGGATAATCTTCTGCCCGTTTAAGATCAGACCGGCAAGACCAATGCCAACGGCAATAATCGTTATCATCTCTGTCCTGACTGCCTCATTTATTTTATTCCAACCTCTCGGCGCAAGCGCGTAGCGGTCAGAGACTGGCGTCAGGTATCCAACGCTT
>CAZCYQ010000067.1:0-15590 GCA_964503085.1 uncultured Rhodothermaceae bacterium
ATTCGTCGCAAAGCACGGTTAGCATTCATGTCTACCTGATGTACTTGTGGCAGGCTAGTATGCCGAATCAAATTCGGCCTTGATCTGGGCATTCAGCGCGAGCTGCATACGCTCAGATAATCCTCGTTTAGTCATCAGTCAAACCAATTTTGTTACTGCGGGCATAAACCGATGTGCAACGGTCCTGTTCGATCGCCCTCTGGTTTCGCACCGAGTAACTCAGCTGTGAGAGGCCAAGCGATTGACTCTGTCGTGATTTGCATGGAATGGTTGATTTTCTGTTCACGGTCAAAAGACCCGGCTGAGCAACCTGCCGCTCCGTGTACGTCTGTCTGCATGAACATGACACTGTGCAAATGGTATATCCGGTGCAATCAAATTGGCAAACCCATTATCTGAACCTACGGCTACGACTCACTAAACCTGCATCAGACGATGTCAACGGTCGGCCACATACTTTGGGCAGATGATGAAATTGACCTGCTTCGCTCCCACGTCCTCTTCCTCGAAAACCGGGGATACCGGGTCACGTGTGTAACCAATGGAGCTGACGCTATAGAAGCCGTAAGCCAGGATGATTTGGTAGATGTTGTCCTCCTGGACGAGCATATGCCGGGTTTGGGAGGGCTTGAAGCGCTCTCAGCCATCAAGCGGAAGCGCCCTGACGTACCTGTGGTCATGGTCACCAAAAGTGAAGAAGAGCGCCTCATGGAGGAGGCACTGGGGGGTCAGATCAGCGACTACCTGACCAAACCCGTAAACCCGAGCCAAATCCTACTTACCCTTAAGCGGCTGCTGGAAAGCATACCGCTACGTAACGCCCGGGTGTCCCAGGATTACATGCAGCGCTTTGGGGCTATTTCTTCTGCACTCGGCGATCGTATCGGACACTCGGCATGGATAAACCTTTACCGGGAGCTCGTTCATCACGACCGTCAACTGGAAAATGACGAAGACGCGCGCCAGGTACTGGCGGGTCAATTTCGGGAAGCCAATCGGGGATTCGGTCGATACATAGAAGAGGCTTATCCCGCATGGATCTCGGCCTGTCGTTCCCGTACGCATATTGATCGACCGTTGCTTTCGCATGAGATCGTGTCGCACTGGATTCAGCCGCTGCTGAAAGCAAATCAGCGCGTGATCTTCCTCGTTATTGACTGTATGCGCTATGACCAGTGGCTGGAGTTTTCATCGCTGTTGTCTCCACTCTTCTCTATCGAGACCGATTTTCATTACGGTATCCTACCGACCGCCACTCCCTACGCACGTAATGCGATCTTCAGCGGCCTTCTACCACAAGAGATCGCCCGTCGTCACCCTAAAATGTGGCAGGGTGAAAATGGAGATGAGCATAGCCTTAACCAGTATGAGGAACCGTTGCTTACCGATTGCCTCAGACGGTTGAACCTGCACAATTTCACCATGCGCTATCGGAAGTTGATCGGTAAAGAGGACGGTCGCGCCTTCGCGCGGGATGTGAATCAATACCTGCAGGCCGACCTGAACGCTATCGTGGTCAATTTCGTAGATATACTCGCTCACAGCCGGTCAGACTCAGATGTTATCCGGGAATTGTCTCCAGATGAACGGGCCTATCGAGCACTGACAAGAACCTGGTTCAAACATTCCTGGCTCTACCAATCCTTACGGACATTATCTCAACAGGATTGTACGATTGTCATCACGACAGATCACGGAGCTGTGCGCAGTCTGCATGGGACCAAAGTGCGTGGGGATCGTGATACATCTACGGCGCTGCGCTACAAGTATGGTCGCAATCTTCGGGTAAATCCTCAACATGCCATAGTCGTCCAAGACGCGCACGCCTATGGCTTACCCAACACAAGAGCCGGCAACTGCTATATCATTGCCAAGGAAGACTATTACTTCGTCTATCCGACCAATTTCAACCATTACAGGAATCTCTACAACGATTCCATGCAACATGGCGGTGCTTCTTTAGAGGAGATGATTCTTCCAGTGATCACCTTACGGCCCCGTAGTACGTAATGAGTGCGGACTATGCCGACCGTCTTTTGAGTCTTCCACGTTACTCAGAACTCGGCAATGCCGCAATGAAACCAGGTCTGCGGGGAGTTGGGCACCTCCTAAAGGCTATGGGACATCCGGAGCGGAATTTTGCCAGTGTCCATATCGCCGGCACAAACGGAAAGGGATCTATTGCCAGCATCATTGCTGCCATCGGTCAGTCGGCCGGGTACCGTATCGGCCTCTACACCTCTCCCCACCTGCTCCATCTATCCGAGCGGATTCGACTAAATGGTAGCCCGGTTTCGGACACCTGGATGCTGGGTGCTCTGGATCGATACGGATCTTTGTTCGACCATCTGCAACCGAGCTTCTTTGAAGCGATGACCGCGTTGGCCTTTCTGTTCTTCGCCGAGTCAACCGTTGATCTCGCCGTGGTTGAAACGGGACTTGGAGGCCGACTTGATGCAACCAACATCCTTAGACCCAAACTCTCTGTGATCTCTCAGATAGATCGGGATCACACAAAGGTGCTCGGCGACTCGCTGACCTCCATTGCGCGTGAGAAAGCCGGTATAATCAAGGACAGTACACCTGTCGTTGCAGCAACGGGCCAAGCCGCGACACAACAGGTAGTACGGGAAACGGCCAGCAGTCTGAATGCTCCCTGGGTTGACCCGGGAACCGCGACGGACGCCTACTTACGGACCCCTCTGCGCACGTACGACCTGCACGCATACGGCCTTTCCGGTGAGCACCAGGCTCGCAATGCTCTCCTGGCCGCCCGAAGTGCCGAGATTCTATTTCCGGAAACAAGGCAGAACCCATCTGTCATCCTCAAAGGACTTGAACAGGTTTGCGAGCTCACCGGACTCAGGGCACGCCTGGAGGTATTCAACCAAAACCCGCTGGCGGTCCTGGATGTGGCCCATAATCCCGCTGGTATCGCAGCTGCACTCAATTACATGCCACGCAGTGGATCCGTCCACCTTTTGCTCTCGCTCATGAAGGACAAGGAGCTTGTCGGTGTTATGCGCGTGTTGCGGGGACATTCATTAAAGGTGTACGCGTGTGACCTCGCGCTCCGGCGTGCTGTGTCCGCGTCCGATTTAGCCAGGCTGCTCAAAGATTACGAAATTGATGTAGCCGGTACCGGATCTGTGTCCGCTATGTGGGAACTCGCCATTGGTCGTGTCACCCAACCAGATTCCATTCTAGTGTGCGGCTCACACTTCCTCGCTGGTGCATTCCTTGGCGCAGTGCTCTTGTGAATTATCTCAAATTTGTTTAACTTGCGTGCGCCCCGGGTAACTCTGACGCTCGAATGTCGTATAATCAGGAGCCTGGGTCACCGTGCCCCGTTTGATTTCTACAGTGGCATCAACGCTTCTCCGTTCTTCTAGTCCACATTTTCCAGTCTTTTTACCTCGTTGCTTGAGGTTTCCGTGATTCGGAAACCAACCTGTGGTCTTGACCCAACGAGACCCTATGCTTTTCAACGAAACCCTTTTCTATGAATCTTCCCGAACTAACACAAAAGAAACTTCCTGAACTAAGGGATATTGCCCGCCAACTCGGTGTTGGAGGGTGGACAGCCCTTCGCAAAAAAGATCTGATTGATTTTATCCTTGAACATCAATCCCGGACGACTGCCAGCCGAGGTCCCCGCATAAAAAAACAATCTGAGCTTGTCGGCCCAGCGGCTACTAACTCCTCAAATACCATGAAAAGCCCCCAAACCACCTCAGCATCCAAAGAATCTCGCGTTTACAGTACCGAGACAGATGGCCGTCCAGATAAGGACGCGGTTCGTATTCGCGCTGCGCCTACAAGCAACGAGCCCACCTCAAAGCAACCCTCACGTCACGAACCTGAGAGCCGCCCTCCGAGGCGTACCCGCCAGGGAGGACGTTCGAGAAGACAGCATCATGGTAGGCGCGGGAGGCGTGATTCCCGAATGGGGCCAAGAGACTCACGACGGCGGCGGGCACCCGAGAACTCCCCTCTCTATGCACCTCGTCCCGACACCAAGAACCTGGATCCGAACACCGTGATTGAAAAAACGGGCGTCCTGGAAATACTGCCCGATGGGTACGGGTTCTTAAGGTCATCTGATTTTAATTATTTGCCCAGCCCTGACGATATCTACGTGTCGCCAAGTCAGATTAAACGCTTTGGCCTCCGGCTCGGAGACACCGTTGAAGGCGAGGTTCGCCCGCCAAAGGATGGTGAACGGTATTTTGCGCTCATTCAAGTCAAGAAAATCAACACCTGTGATCCCGCCTCAATAGACGAGCGCCCGAGTTTTGAGTACCTGACTCCGCTCTATCCAGACGAACACCTCCGCCTGGAAACCCGTGCGCATGACATGTCTATGCGGATCCTTGATCTGTTCGCACCTATTGGTAAAGGGCAACGTGGATTGATCGTTGCCCAACCAAAGACCGGCAAAACCGTTCTTCTGCAAAAAATCGCCAACGCTATCAGCACCAACCATCCGGAGGCCCATCTCATTATCCTTCTGGTTGATGAGCGGCCAGAGGAGGTGACCGATATGGAGCGGCATGTCAAAGGGGAAGTGCTTGCATCCACTTTTGATCAGGAACCGTCTCGACATGTAGAGGTGGCTAATATCGTACTGGAGAAAGCCAAACGCCTCGTAGAAATGAAGCAGGATGTGGTGATTCTTCTGGACTCAATCACCCGCTTGGCCCGTGCACACAATGCGGTGTGCCCGGATTCTGGACGCACACTCTCCGGCGGACTGGATGCCACCGCACTGCGAGGACCCAAACGCTTCTTTGGCGCCGCACGTAATGTCGAAGAAGGTGGTTCACTAACTATCGTCGGGACCGCTCTGATCGATACAGGAAGCCGAATGGATGACGTGATCTTTGAAGAATTCAAAGGAACGGGCAATATGGAGCTCGTACTGAACCGGGAAATGGCAGATCGTCGTATCTTCCCTGCATTAAATGTAGTAATGAGCGGCACCCGTCGGGAGGAGTTGCTGATCCAGAGCGCACGGCTGGCCCGTATCTGGATTCTTCGAAAACTTCTGGCAGATCAGGATCCGATTCAAGCAATGAATTTTCTGCTTGACCGAATGCGTACTACCAGAAGCAACGACGAATTCCTGGTTACCATGAACTCCTGAGAACAACCTGTCGGCGATTGCCTCTTGCAATACTTAATCAGATGGCAGTCACTCCACTAATACCGGTAATGTTGTTCGATATGGACGGTGTCCTTGTGGATGTGTCTGGATCCTATCGACGCGCTATTGAAGAGACTGTCTATCATTTCACCGGCCGGGAAGTTCAGCAGGAGATGATCCAGCGGTACAAGGATCGGGGAGGATTCAATGATGACTGGGAGCTCACACACACCATTATCGGGGATTTTGGTATGGAGACCCCTTTTGCTCGCGTAGTAACCGAATTCCAACGCCGCTACCGAGGTGAGGACTGGGACGGTTTTATAACCGAAGAACATCCCTTTATTAAAACCGAGACCCTGGTAGAGCTCAAGAAACTAGGTCATATACTCGGGATTGTCACGGGCCGCCCGGAGGTTGAAGCCTACTGGACGCTTGACCGATGGGGCTGGCGGGAATTTTTTCCGCTCATGATTGGCCGGGAACGACAGGGTAACCGTAAAAAACCGGACCCTTTTCCGTTGCTGCTTGCACTCGGCCGCCTGAATGCAGCCGGCATACAGGTCGCCGCCGAAAGAACTGTTTACATCGGAGATTCCGTAGACGATGTGACCGCTGCGCGTGCGGCAGGGATGCTCTCTATCGGTGTCGTGCATCCAAACACGGACCCTCAGACACACGAACCCCTCTTACTTGAACGCGGAGCAAATTTGGTTATAACTGACCCAAACAGTCTTCCCGAATTAGTCTCCTGGCCTAACGATTGGGCTGGGGAAATTTTTGAAGCATAGATAGATGCAAAAAGGGCACCGCCAACACCTAGGAATGTCGTGCGATGCCCTGTCCCTAGCTTCCACTCACCGGAAGACTGCCTAGCCTACGGAGAGTTCTTACCGGAGGTTGCATGTGTTTTCGGGAGTTTGAACTGCATCACACAATTTGTATTGCGTATTCATGTTACGGTTGCCATTCTTTCTCGCCCGTGGTTTTGTAGCTTCGGAAACGCTTTCCGGTGCGATCCCTATAATTAGCGGGCTGCATGACAAGGGCCTGCTCACAACAGTAGACCTACTAGGTGAGCACGTAACGCGCCGAGATCTGGCACTGTTGGGTCGTGACGAATATATCCGCCTGTTGCAGAAGCTGGCGTCCGAGGCTCAATTGGAACGCAACATCTCCATCAAGCTTTCCATGATCGGGCAGGTGATTGATGAAGACTTTTGCTACGATAACCTGTGTGCTCTCCTGGATGAGGCCCGGGCATTGAACGCCTTTGTACGCCTAGACATGGAAGGGAGCTCAATTCTGGACTCAAGTCTTCGCCTTTTCGAGTCCGTATTACCGGAGTATCGCGCACACGTGGGAATTGTGCTTCAAGCGTACTTGAAGCGTACCGAAGAGGATGTAAAGCGTATGTGCCGTTTGGGTGCGCGAGTGCGTCTCTGTAAGGGCGCATACCGCGAACCCTCGACGATTGCCTGGCAGCGCATGCCAAAAATCCGCACACAGTTCATCCGCTGTATGCACATCCTGCTTCGCGACGGCAACTACCCCGCCATAGCCACTCACGATGACACACTCATCGAAAGCACTAAAGCGTACGCACTGGAAAAAAGCATTGATGCGTCAAGATTTGAATTCCAGATGCTCTACGGTCTGCGCCCAAAAACACAGGTGCGTATCGTCCGTGACGGGTACAACATGCGCGTTTATGTGCCTTATGGTCGTATGTGGCTGCCTTACTATGCCCGCCGGCTTCGTGAACGACCCGAAAACGTCACCTTCCTGTTGCGCAATTTTCTGCGATCCTGACGGGTTATGTGGCCCTCGCTGCCAAAAACCGTTCCGCGTCTATTGCCGCCATGCAACCGGTCCCCGCTGCTGTGACCGCCTGACGATAGACATGGTCCTGAGCATCCCCACATGCAAACACGCCGGGGATGTTGGTTTGGGTTGATCCTGGCTGCGTCTCTATATATCCCTGCTCATCCACATCAAGCCAGGACCTGAAAAGCTCCGTGTTCGGTGTATGCCCAATTGCCACAAAGAATCCACGCACTGGCAGGTCCCGTTCGGAATTATCTGTAACATTTCTGAGCCGAACCCCAGTGACTTCATCTTCACCCAGTACATCTGTAACGACGGTATTCCAGATGATCGTGATCTTCGGATGCTCCTTCACGCGGTGCTGCATGATCTTTGATGCCCGCAACTCGTCCCTCCGATGGATCAACCAGACCTTTGACGCGAAGCGCGTCAGGAACAGCGATTCTTCCATTGCGGTGTCTCCCCCACCGACCACAGCTAATTCTACGTCCCGGAAAAACGCACCATCACAGGTTGCACACGCAGATACTCCGCGCCCCAGCAGGCGTTTTTCGTTTTCCAAACCCAGATAACGGGCTGAGGCGCCAGTGGCGACAATAACGGTATCTGCGAGAACCCCTGTTTCTTCATCCACTACTAGCTTCATTGGACGTTGGGAAAGATCCAGATGGGTTATTTCGCCATACTTCACTTCGGCCCCAAAGCGAACTGCTTGAGCTTCAAAATCCTCCATCATGGCCGGTCCAAGGACCCCGTCCACATAACCCGGATAGTTCTCTACATCCGTGGTCGTCGTGAGTTGTCCGCCGGGCTCAAGTCCCGTATAGACGACCGGGGCGAGGTTTGCTCGGGCTGCATAGAGCGCCGCGGTGTATCCGGCGGGACCAGCACCAATAATGAGTACCCTGTGGTGCGCTGCACCCTCAAATGAAATCTCGCGAGGAATCGGAATTGGCGACATTCTGGCTGGGTTCACTCACTCCTTACGAACTGCACGAACATGACGGTGCCGTGCATACGAACCGGAGCATTTGTTTCCCGAAAGATTTCGGCTTGTCAGGCTGTCTGGCCTACAAGCGCATCAAGCCTTTTCTGAAACTCTCTCTTCCTGGCCGATCCTATCATCTGATCGCGTACCTGTCCTCCGACAAAAAAGAGTAGCGTCGGAATTGAGCGTACACCATACTGCATTGCGGTCTGTGGATTAACATCTACGTCAACTTTGCCGACCTTCGCCCGACCGGCGTACTCCGAGGCCAGTTCGGAAACGATCGGAGCAATCGCTCTGCACGGACCGCACCAGGCAGCCCAGAAGTCAACGAGAACGGGAACATCGGATTCCAGCACTTCGGTTTGAAAGTTGGCATCAGTAAGTTCAATAGCAGCCATGATTCTCAAGTATTGTTTAGCTATCACATTGTACGCAGGAGCAACGAACAAGTTATGGATTATGCAGCAACTCGGCGCGCCATGTGCTTCGGAATAGATCCAAAATAGGCCGTCTTCATCACATCTGTAGTGCAGTGCAATACACGCTTACCTCCGACAGCAACCGATAGGGCCGGGTTCGAGCATACGGTCCCCAGAACGGTCAACTGCACCTCTGGATGCTCGGCGACAAGCGCCGCTAACTGATCCGCTTTTGACTGCGCTGCCGTAAGCAATATCCTGGATTGTGCCTCGCTGAAGAGTAAAGCATCCAGGCGGCCCATGCTCTCGGGATTCAGTCGGATATCCACGCCCATATCTTCTGAAAACAGAACGCATTCCGCCAACGCCACAAGCAATCCTCCGTCGGAAATATCATGTGCACTTGCAACAAGCCCGGACTGTATCATGGCGAGAGCTGACGCCTGCACCGCATGTTCTTCCGTCATATCCAAATGGGGAGCATCTCCACAGGTTAACCCGTGACATGTATACAGGTACTCTGTTGCTCCGAGCTCACAATGTTGCGTGCGAAAACTCCAGGACTTCGGGCTGAGCAAATAGACCGTATGGCCTGGTGCGCGTAGTCCTGCCTGGGTTGCATGCGTAGTGACATCTTCCACCAACCCCAGCATTCCTATGGTCGGCGTCGGAAAAACTGCTCCCTCCGGGTTTTCGTTGTAGAACGAAACATTACCGCCGGTTACCGGAGTATTGAGCTTTCGACAGGCCTCACCCATCCCCCTTACAGCTTCCTTGAAAGTCCAGAATACTTCCGGCTTGTACGGATTACCAAAATTGAGACAGTTGGTGATTGCCAGCGGACGCCCTCCCGCACATACCACATTGCGGGCAGCTTCCACCACGGCTATCTGGCCTCCTTTGTACGGATTCAGGTAGACATAGCGTCCGTTGCAATCTGTTTTTACCGCCAGGCCTTTATTTGAGCCCTTGATCCGCACCACAGCCGCATCCCCTGGACCCGGACCATTGATGGTACCGGTGCGCACCATGGTATCATACTGCTCGTACACCCACTGCTTTGATGCGATATTTGGGGATCCCAATAGACTGAGCAGGGTGTTTCCCACCTCTTGCGCACGCAGATCCTCGATGGCGGGCAGCACAGAAGTTGTGTCCAGATAGCTAGGTCGGCGACTATCCCGGTGATATACTGGGGCGCCTCCGCCCAAAACAAGGTGATCAGCCTCCACATCTGCCACCTGCTCTCCCCTGTACTTTACCTGAACACGCCCCGTATCCGTGACTTCGCCGATACATACGGCATACAGGTCCCATTTGACAAAGATCGCCTGTAGCTCCTCTTCCTTACCAGGTACACAAACCAGTAACATGCGCTCCTGGCTTTCCGACAGCATAATTTCGTAGGCACTCATATCGGCTTCCCGAACTGGCACATGATCCAGATTCAGGCGCATGCCGGCACCCCCTTTTGCACTCATTTCGCATGAGGAACAGGTGATTCCCGCAGCCCCCATATCCTGAATGCCGACTATTACACCTGCGGCAAGTGCCTCCAGTGTGGCCTCCAGGAGTAATTTTTCTGTAAAGGGGTCACCTACCTGCACGCTCGGGCGTTTTTTTTCGCTCTCCTCGGATATTTCTTCGGACGCGAAAGTAGCTCCGTGGATACCGTCCCGGCCTGTTGCCGAACCTACAATGAAGACCTTGTTGCCGGCCCCCTCTGCAATAGCAGACGCAGTGCTGTCCACTTTCACGATCCCCACACTCATGGCATTCACTAGCGGATTACCCTCATAAGCCGGATCGAAGTACACTTCTCCGGCCACAGTGGGGACGCCAAACGAATTCCCATAATCACCAATCCCACGAACAACGCCATCAAACAGATACCGCACTCTGCTATGTTCAAGAGAACCGAACCTCAACGAATTAAGTGCACAGATTGGACGCGCACCCATGGTGAAGATATCGCGATGAATCCCCCCTACACCCGTCGCGGCACCCTGATAAGGTTCAACCGCTGATGGGTGATTGTGGCTTTCGATCTTGAATGCCACTGCCAAGCCATCACCAATATCGACAAGCCCCGCATTCTCGTCTCCCGCACCAACCAGCAGCGCACCTCCCTCGCGAGGTAATGTTTTCAGCACTGCAATGGAGTTCTTGTACGAGCAGTGCTCGCTCCACATTACCGAATAGATTCCCAGTTCGGTAATTGTTGGCGTTCTTCCCAACCGCTCCAGAATCCAGTTGTATTCCTGATCCGTGAGTCCGTGCTCAGCGGCCAATGCCTCGTCAACAATGATTTCTGTGTCCATCCATTTCTGTTATTAGCAGCCCTTCTACTATCAACCGTGATAAGTTACCCGCTTGAGCGCTTCCGGTAATATTTTCAGGAATCCTCTCCAAAATGACAGCATGTCGTTTCAGTTCTGAATAAGATAGCATCCTATTTCAAACCTTGGTACCATTCCCCACGCGCAGTCCTGAATATATAGGATGTTCTTCCACGATCCGGCTTGCTGCTCATAACGAAGACGGTCCATTAAGTCCGCTTCTCAAGTAGAGCACATTCTATTGAAATTACCGTGCCTGTCTAGATTTCTTCGACTAGTTCCTTGATTTCTCCAATTAACCCAGCCCCGGAAGTTCATTACTATCAACAGGAAACAAGATCTAATGGATTCGCCTTGTACAAGAACCTCTATTGATTGCAGTGGCGTTTCTGAGTGCACGAAGCATTGGTTCTTTCCATTTTTGATGGGAAATCTTATTTCTCGGAGTCGACAGGAAGATAGGTCCAGAAGCAACAAGAGCTGATGATTTCACAGACAGACGAAGCGTCCAGATACGTGGGCTTCCATGCCTTTGATTGAAGCTCCGGCTTGTACCAAGCCGTACGGAAAGACCAGAATGGAACCATCGCCGGATTCGTCCCCGGACCTGGTCGGTGACCCGGGATTAACGAAGCAACTTCGCGATGGACAATCGGTTAACCAACTCAGAATTCAGGATAGCCTGGTAAACCGGCTCGTCAAAATAATGTGACCGGTAACTGAATTCATTGCGTCTAATTATCGAACAAGACATGCAATACCATGAAATCCCTAATTCAAGTTGCTCTCCTGGCCGCTATGGTCATGGTTCTGACGATGTGCAGCAATCCTTCCGAACCAGAGGAAAACACCCCGTTAAGCGAGCGCGAGACGGAAGAATTATTGGTGGCCATGATGGTGGTACTGTCAGATACGATGCCACAGATTACGGCCATTCACGGCCCGGAAGAGTTTACTATCGCATGCCCTGAAGGAGGCGATGCCCGTGTGACGTTAAGTGCTACTGAGGGTGCCCCGAACGATAGCACAGTAAGCATAACTCTTGAAGTTGGCTTCACTCCAAGCAATTGCGGACTCAAGGGCGGTGCGGGAACAGATTTCACGGTGAGTGCCGAACAAAACGTTGACTTCTCCACGATGTTGACTATCCAAGGGTTTTTTGCAGACCTGCAACTTGAAGGAGGTCTGGATGGGCAATTAGACTGGGAAGTGGAAAACCGATCAGGTATGTGCACAATTGACATGGATGCTGAAATAGAAGTGGAAACAGATCTGGCAGATGCCCGCAGCGTGATGGTTGGCAGTGCGTGTGATCACGAATTGACTCTTGATATCAGTTCGATCGTCCAGCCCGCGGGGTGAACCAGGGGTGAACAGATCTGTCGTCAAGCCTGTGCATCTCGGATCTCTGTCTGAAACTTGCTTGCGCAGTGTTAAGAGGCTTCCAATTGTGACGAATCCTGTTCGACAAACACATCCGTATGAAGCTATTGTAGCTTCGGACTTGCTATCATCGCCCAGCATCTCCATCGTTCTCGCTTGTAGGAAACTGCCTGGGCATGGTTTGATTTTCGGGGGCAATCCTGCATGCCCTCAGCATTCCATCAGTTCGCAGATCTGGCGACATCCTGCGGAACACTTTTCTGCGACTGACAAGTTCTGCAGCGCCGACACCTGTCCCTCGCTCAGATCTTACGGGCCTGTTTCCCGATCCTAAGAGTCCATGCTTTGGCCGCATGAACTCTCCCTCCCCGCATGGAATTATGATCACGAACGTTCATCAAATCACCACAATCTGTACTGTGCTCTCAGGAATAAATGACGAGTTGCCGCAGGAAAAAACTGGGGCGCCCCAAATCCTGCGTTCCCGTACAAGAGCACCTCGGAATTTAGGACATTATTAACATCCAGCGAAAGCGTTAGCCCGTCCAGCGGTGATTGCTCGCCGAACGCCCACTGTATTGTAGTAGAAACCAAAGCATAGGGATCTACCTTCAGGTTGTCCTGCTCCACACCGTCAGCAGTGCGCCCTCCACCGTTGTCCACGTACTGTACACCCGCCAGACGCGCATCTGCCCGGAGCGTGAGACCCGATCGCTCATACGTAACCCCCATGCTTCCACTGCGTGCAGGAAACCCGGCAATCGGATTACCGGATCTGTCAATGGGAGCAACTGAAAAATCGGGCAGCGTTGCGTACTCCACAAATTCCACAATTCGATTACGACTGAATGTCGCATTTGCGAACGCATTCAGACCTGGGATGATGCGGGCCGCCGCCTCCAGCTCGATGCCAATATGCTGCGTACGATCCGCATTACCTGTACGCGGAACTCCAAACTGATCCAAGCCACCACTAGGAACGATCTCGTCCCTGAACACCATCCAGTAGGCCGCGGCGCGAAGCCGAATATTGTGTTGCTCAACCTGTCCCCCGATCTCAACGTCAGTAAGACGCTCGGGCTTCACGATCGGATTGTCGTAGTCAAAACTCCCATCAGCAAGCCTATCAAACTGGGGCATGAATCCGCCCCCCGCTTCTTCGCCATCGTAGAGTGACTTCATCCTGGGCTCGCGATTAGCCAGCGATATGCTCATATATGCGCTCAGCGGCTGCTCCGGGTTCAGGGTTATCCCCAGGCGTGGATTTGCGAACAGATAAGGAACACGGAAGGCATTCCCGAAAAATTCTTCCTGAAAAATCCGGTACTGCCGCCAGGTAAGTTGCAAATCAGCCTGGATGGCCAGCCGACTGATAGGTCGCATTATGTGACTGGCATATAGCGAACCGACCACCTTCTCCCCGCGCACACTGTAAACCCTGTAATCGTTCGCCGCTCCTACAACCTGTGCAGGCAATCCACTGGCCTCTTCCACGCGCCCCCACCGTAAAGACCGGTGCAGACGCAATTCCCCGCCAAGTGTTGTTTCTGACTTGTGTCGCTTTACGTTATAGCGCGGCATCCAGCCTGCCTGCCACTGGTCCAGTGCAGCTCTAAACAGCACGGTTGCATCCGGCGCGCTGATGAACAGAGGTTGCTGTCGCTGCGCTCGGTTCAATCCCCTCCATTCTGCGGGAAGACGCAAATAAGCTGCACTTCGGAAGGTGCCGCCAAAATCAAACTCCCCTATGCCCTTGATCCAGAAAAGAGCCTGTTCAAATGTTTGATTTGAATTGGGCGTGAACGTATGCAAGAGTTCCACATGGGGCTGATGGAACCGCTCAACATCCTCAGTGAACTCGCTGAAGTTGTAACGCCGGTCAATAGTTCCTCCGAACCCATCATCAACCGGGCTGGTGTTTGCTTCCTTGGGAATCCCCCCATAAGCCAAACCGTCCCGCTGTGGACCGCCATAGGACTGCAGGGTGATTGTATGGCGTTCGCTATAGCGCCGGACTCCCACAAAGTACCTCCAGAACTCGGACCATGACCAGTCACGATACCCGTCCGATTTTAGTCGGCTAACCCGCGCATAAGCGGCATAGCGTCCACCTAATAGCCCTGTATTTGCCTGGAATGTGTAGCGCTGTGTGGCGTAGGTTCCATACCCGGCTTCAAGTCGAACTTCGGGATTGGCGCGGTACGGATCCGTTACAATGTTAATAGCTCCACCGATACCCGTCGATCCGTAAGAAGCGGCTCCTGCGCCCCGCTGTACTTGGATATCCTGGATTGATCCCTGTAAATCAAAAAAGTTGATCCAGAACACGTTATGCTCTTCGGGATCATTCTGTGGGATTCCGTTGATAGAGACCGCGACGCGCCGCTGCCCGAACCCGCGTAATCGCAAATAGGTGTATCCCATATCATTCCCGTTCTCACTGTAATGCGTGATTGAAACTGATCGGGCCAATGTAGCCGGCATATCGTGCATGGATGGCAGTACTGCAAGCTCACGTGCCGTGATGTTGCTGTGTGTAAGTGGAGTCAGTTGTTCACGCGCTCGCCGGGCTGCGGCGACCACCTCTCCACCGTAGAGCACCCGCTGATTCAACGTGAGGATCAGGCGCTGCTCAGTGTCGCTCACCTGCAAGGACTGCCGAAGTGTTTCGTAGCCAAGAGAGCGGACCTCAAGTGTATACGTTCCGGGGGCGACCTCAAGCGTAAAGCTTCCGTCCGTATCTGTGGTTCCAGAATAGCTGGCAACGGAGGAATTGTCTGGAAAAAGTTGCAGCGTTGCGCCGACAAGCGGCTCGCCGGCGGTTGACTGGACTGTACCGGCCAACTGAGGATTGGGAAGTAGGAGGATAAGCAACGAAAGCAACATGTTACAACCGGTTTTAGGCGTGCCTGGAGGGCCGTAACAGCACTTCGATACAATTTCCTACGCCGGCATTACCCGGATCAGGTACAATGGGTTTGATCTCAGCCTCCCTGCCAGGAAGCACCCCAAGCAGTCTGGTAATAGAAAGAACCGGCAGGGTCGAATCCAGTCGGAAACGACCCTGCCGTTAATGGGACTCCTGGCACCGACCTACTCTCCCACCACGAAGGGCAGTACCATCGGCGCTGCGGGACTTAACGGCTCTGTTCGGAATGGAAGAGGTGTATCCCCCGCGCTATAAGCACCAGGAAGCTTGTCATCGCATAACCGCGACAAAAATCCTGACAAAATGATATTCACCAATTGAACCGCGCGCAACACGCAGACGAGTCTGACCTCTGTAAAATATCAGAGGAATAAGCCTGATGGGCAATTAGTACGGCTCGGCTGAACATGTTACCATGCTTACACCTGCCGCCTATCAACGTCCTAGTCTCGAACGGCCCATAAGGGAGACCTAGTCTTGCGGTGGGCTTCGTGCTTAGATGCTTTCAGCGCTTATCCCTTCCGAACATAGCTACCCTGCGGTGCAGCTGGCGCCA
>CAZCYQ010000068.1:0-15511 GCA_964503085.1 uncultured Rhodothermaceae bacterium
TCTGTGGTCCAGTAAGATGAGTACGAAACTGCCCCGATTAATCAGAGTTTCCTATTTATTTTGCGTGCGCGTCGCATTGGGATTTTGTGCATCGTGTATTGCATTTAAATTTCACGTATCGTAAATTGCAGATGCTTGCATACTCGCGTACGTCTGTCAGTTCGTACGTACCCGAACGAACCTAAGTAGGGCAATATTAACCGGACTCATACTAAATATGAAAAGAACATTGCTTTCTCTCATGTTGATTGCGCTTGCGGTGCCGTCGGTGCTGGCGCAGTCAACAGTCTCCGGGACTGTGCTTGACGGCACAACGAGCGACCCGCTGCCCGGAGTCAGCATCGTCGTCAAAGGTACCATGCAAGGGGGGACGACCGATATGGGCGGCAATTATGTCGTGACCGTCCCTTCGCTGCAGGACACACTAGTGTTTTCCTTTGTTGGCTTTGACACGCAGGAAGTCGCCATTGATGGGCGCAGTCAGATCGATATTACGATGGTTGAAACCGTATACGATATCGGTGAGGAGCTCGTGGTGACTGGATACGGGTCCCAGGAGCGCAGGACGATTACCGGCGCGGTGGCCAGTCTGGACGACGAAGATTTCATATCTGGAAATGTCAATTCGGCGGCCGAGCTCATTCAGGGCAAGGTGGCTGGACTTCAGATAACCACCCGCAACGGCAACCCGAATGATGAGGCTGAGATCCGCCTCCGTGGTATCTCCTCGTTTGGAGCCAATCAGTCTCCACTCGTCGTGGTGGATGGCGTGGTCGGAGCTAACTGGGACAACCTGGACCCCTCGGATATTGCCTCAATAGAAGTACTCAAAGACGCCTCTGCCGCGGCCATCTATGGAACGCGCGGCTCCGCTGGCGTTATCCTGGTTTCGACCAAGGGCGGTGAGGCACGGAGAGGTGTTTCTGTAGATTATAATGCCTACTACACGTTTGAAGGTATTGAAAACCGCTTGGACGTGCTGAGTGGTGATGAGTACCGCCAGCTATCGAGAGACACCGGGCTGAACGCGCCGGATCTGGGCTCAAGCACCGACTGGTTCGAGGAAGTCACCCAGCAGGGATCGAACATGGTTCACAACCTCGCGCTTAGCGGCGGCAATGAGAACACGGTCTATCGCGTATCCGGTAATTTCCGGGACCGGAACGGCATCCAGCGCTACACCGGCTTTCAGGAAATCGGTGGCCGACTGAATTTCACTCAGTGGGCCTTGGATCATGACCTGGAGATTACGATCCAGTTGGCGGCGACGAAGAAAGATCAGAATTTCGGATTCGCCGACGCCTTCAAGTTTTCCGGCATTATGAATCCGACCGCTCCCGTCACTGCCGATGGCTTTGAAAATACCGGTGGCTACTTTGAGCAACCTCTGTTCAATTACTTCAACCCGGTCGCCATTATTGAGGAAGGCGAGCGTCTCGGCGAGAGCAAGTATTTCACCGGAGTATTCAGGGGCGAGTATAACTTGGACTTTGCTGTGCCCGGACTATCGTTTGCCATGCAATATTCCTACCAAACAGAAGACCAGATTGCCCGTCAGTTCTTTTCACGCAAGCATAAAGTTGGAGGTGGGGCCACAGCCGCTTCACTGGGTCCGGGCCGGGCAACACAAGCTTATCTGGACTTGAGCAGCGAGCTGTTTGAAACCACGCTCCACTATTCCGGTGATCTAGCAGAGTCCACTGCACTGGAAGCCTTCGCCGGTTACTCATTCAACGACTTTGTTGATGAAGGCTTTAATGCGGCTGGCGGCGATTTCATCGCGGACAATGTCGCGTTCAACAACTTCTCTTTTGCACAGGACTTCAGTCAGGGTGAAGGGTCAGTAAGCAGTTTCCGAAGCACGCACCGTCTGGTGGCATTTTTCGGACGAGCCAATGTCAACTATGACGGTACCGTGTTTGCCAACGCCAGTCTGCGACGTGAAGGCTCTTCGCGCTTTGGCGTGGACAACAAATGGGGTCTTTTCTGGGCCGCAGGCGTCGGAGTGGAAGTCAGTAACCTCGTCGATATCCCCTACCTCAGTTCTCTGCGGCTGCGTGGAAGCATAGGTAAAACGGGGCAGGATGCTCCACTGAGCGGCTTGGCCCTGCAGCGATTCGCCCCTGCTGGCAACTTCTTTGTCAACGGTCAATTCATCCAGAGCTTCGGCCCGGTAAGTAACCCGAATCCGGACCTAAAATGGGAGGAGAAGACGGAGCTTAACATTGGGGCCGACTTCGTGACTGCCGACGACCGTGTCAGCGGACGTATTGATTTTTACAATTCGACCACGAGTGACTTGCTGTTTGAGGTTAGCGTCCCAGTGCCGCCGAACCTGTTTCCCACTACCTGGACCAACGTAGGTGAGCTGGAAACAAGTGGTCTGGAGATCTCGCTTGACGTTGATGTGTTGCGTGGCGACAGCCCGCTGTCTTGGAATACCGGGCTAGTTGCTTCCTTCTACTCGGAAACGATGCTTAACAAGTTTCACACTGAGGATGTACAGTTCCTCGCCAGCCCGGGATCACCCGGCCTCAATACACCGGACCTGATCCGAGTTAAACAAGGGGAGCCAATCGGACAGCTTTGGGGACCGCAGTTTTCCCGCATCGGTGATAACGGCCAATGGCTATTCCTGAAGCCGGATGGATCGGAAGTGGAATACGGTGGACTGTCATTCCCGGATGATGAACAGATCCTTGGCAACGGCCTTCCAGACTTTCAGATCGGCTGGACAAACAATATGCGCTATGGGGACTTTGATGCGAGTTTCTTCCTAGAAGGCGTGTTTGGGCACCAGTTGGCCAACATGTTCAGTCTGTTTTATTCCGTGCCCAAGCAAATTTCGTCCTACAACGTACTGTCGCACGCGTTTGAACTGAGTAACCTCAAGGACGACCCGCGCTGGTCCAGCTACTACATTGAAGATGCTGACTATGTACGTCTGAACAATGCTTCCGTGGGCTACACTTTGCCTGCTCGGATGTTGAGTGACAGCCCAGTCCGCCGTGTGAGACTATATCTGACCGGAAACAACCTGTTTACTATAACGGGTTATTCCGGTCTGAATCCGCAAGTGCGGTATGTGGATCGCAATCAGGGTCAGTCGGAACAGGGCTCCAGCGGAGGACCCCTGGCTCCTGGGATTGAGCGGAGGATTGAGTGGTTTACCACGAGATCCATCAGCTTTGGCATAAACGTTAGCTTGTAAACAGAGAGGAACCACAAACACATGAAAACGAGAACAATCTTTTCTTCGCTGGTCCTCGCCGTTGTCCTGCTGTTTTATTCGGCGGGCTGCACGGACCTGACGGACACAGTCGACAGCCAGGTTACGGCTGAAACCTTTTTTCAAAATGACCAGCAGTTCATCTCTGCTATGGGTGATGCCTACAGCAGGCTAACAGCCGTGGGCGGTGGTGGATCACCAGCACAGCTTAATGAGGCCACCACGGATGAGATCATTGTTCCCGCCCGGGGGCAGGACTGGTCCGAAGGTGGATTCTGGTACAGAGTCAATAGCCACACTTGGACCGATGCCGATGGTACCTTCAACGGATTCTGGCAGACTTATTTCTCGGGAATCAACAACGCCAACAGGCTGATTTTTCAGTTTGAAAGCGCCGTTGAGTCCGGGGCTGCCGATCCTGCGCTTGCGGCGACCTTCATTTCTGAACTGGTGGCTATGCGCGCTTTCTATTACTTCTGGCTGCTGGATGCATTCGGTAATGTTCCGATTGTAACCAGTTTCGTGGATGCCGAGGAGAAGCCCTCACAGCCGTCCTCAGATTTTGCTGAGGGACGACGAATGGTATTTCAATTTGTAGAGAAAGAGCTCCTTGATAACCTTGGTAATCTTAGCTCCGATCCGCGTGCTACCTACGGGCGCATGAACCAGCATGTGGCACGCATGACCCTTGCTAAGCTCTACATGAACGCCGAAGTCTACACAGGGACCGGCAGGTGGAGCGATGCGCTGACACAGTTGAACGAGATTATCAACTCCGGCCAGTATTCTCTGGCGGCGAATTATCACGACAATTTTGCCGTCCAGAATGACGGGTCACCGGAGAACATCTTTGTCGTCCCTTATGACAAGGTGTTTCTGACCGGGTTGAATCTCCACCAGATGACGTTGCACTACGGAAGCCAGAATACCTATAACTTCCAGTTCCAGCCGTGGAATGGGTGGAGCGCCACGCAGAAGATGTATGAGTCCGTCATCGATCCGATGCAGAATCCGGGACCTCAAGGTGAGGTCTGGGGCTCTCAGCCGACCTCTGATGACGCGGGCTTGGAGCGTGTAATGGGTACACTGGATGACCGGCTAGGCAATTTCCTAGTAGGTCCCCAATATACTTCCGGTGGCGAAAGGATCACTGATTCTGGTATCTATAGTGACTTTGACTTGAATGGACCGCCCCTAACGTTCACACCGGCTATGAACGACCTTCAGGCGGTGGCCTGTCGCCAGTGTGGAGCTCGAATTGGCAAGTACGCATTTGAGAGCGGCATTGGCAGCTCCGGCAGCAATGATTTTGTGATCTACCGCTATGCGGATGTATTGCTGCTCAAGGCGGAAGCGTTGTGGCGGATGAATGCGGGAAGTGCGGAGGCTTTGGCCCTCGTCAACCAGGTCCGTATGCGCTCCGGGGTGGATCCTTTCATGAGTCTGGATGCCGACAAACTCATAGGTGAGCGCGGCAGAGAACTGTTCTGGGAGCAGACCCGGCGGCAGGACCTGATCCGCTTTGCTGGCGTGGAAGGCGGAGAAACCCGCTATAATGACCCGTGGCAATTCAAGCCAATTTCGCAGAGTTGGCGCAATGTCGCCCCAATTCCGCGCAATCAGTTGGAAGCCAATTCCAATCTAGTGCAGAATCCCGGGTATTAGACGAATCACCTCGCACAGACGCAGCGCCTCGCCGGGTAACCGGCGGGGCGCTTTTTCGTTGTACCGGATTGGACATGCAGGTCAGTAGTCAATGCGGTAATCCGATCGCTGGATTCGCCTAGTCCTATCCCCATGGCTACGGCTCCGCAATATTCTGGTACAGCTTCATTCTGGCGATTCCTATTGAACTGGTCAACTCCAAGTAAATTGCATAAACCCAAGTCAGAAAGGACGCTCAGCTGTTTTCCATAAGCGTTCCATTGCGAACGTGGGCATGCTCAACCGTTCGGCCACATAGTACGCTCAACCCATACTCTAGCCGTTTCGTCATGAGGAGTGTCTGGGGCCATTTGAATCACAGCAACTCCTTCCGGTGGTTACGCCCTGGACCCTTGCCCTTGTTCACGATGCCATTCTGTTTGAGTTGTTACGTACTTTCTCATGCGTGACCCCACGTCCGAGATTTCACCTTTCTTCATAACTCCCAGTTCAAGTGCATGACCGGTCATCACGAAGAGACTGGATGCGACCGCAAACATACCGGGCGCGGTGCATCTATAGGGCTAGGAGCGTTAAATCATGAACCGGGTATTACTTTGTAATATGGGATCTCAGATATACGAGCGCCTGGCTAAACTCTTCTCTGGCAAACTCACACAGAGCGTCCTGCCCATTGTGTTCCTATGCCTGATGTTCGGTGCATGCAGGCACGATACGCAATTGTTTGAATTGTTAAGCCCCGAACAAACCGGTATCGCCTTTGCCAATAACCTTGTGCCTGCCGAAACCCTTAACACCTATGTCTTCCGCAATTTTTACAACGGTGGCGGAGTTGCAATTGGGGATTTAGACAATGACGGTCTGGCAGATATTTTCCTGACTGGTAACCAGGTATCCAATAGACTCTATCTGAATAAGGGAGACTTCCGCTTTGAGGATGCAACCGAAAGCGCTGGCCTATTCTCAGCGAATATATGGACCACGGGGGTCAGCCTGGTAGATATAAACAGCGATGGTTGGCTGGATATCTACCTAAGCAAATCCGGTCCACCGGGTGGAGCGCGTCGTCATAACGAACTGTTCATTAACCAGCAGAACGCTACGTTCATTGAGCAGGCCCATGAATACGGTCTTGCCTTTCAGGCCCTCGGAATACACGCCTCTTTTTTTGATTACGATGGTGACCGTGACCTGGATGCCTACGTTCTGAGTAACCCGGTCCGTTCGCTTGATGACTTGGAACCTGCTCCGAATCTCCGACAATTTCCCGACCCAGACGGTGGTAACCGACTCTTGCGTAACGACGACAGTCAATTTGCCGACATAACAGCCGACGCGAATATCTACAGCAGCAAAATTGGCTTCGGCCTGGGAATATCAACCGGAGATCTGAACCGGGATGGATGGACTGATCTTTATATATCCAATGACTTCTTCGAACGCGACTACTTATACCTCAACCAGCAGGACGGCACATTTACGGAAGCAGGTACCCGGACGATCAGCACGATGAGCCTGAGTTCCATGGGGGGTGATATTGCGGACTACAACGGCGATGGGTGGCCCGATATCTTTGTTTCTGACATGCTGCCTGATATACAATGGCGGTATCAATCCCGCATTGCATTCCCATCCTGGTCAGATTATATCGGCGTACTGATGGATGGCTATCACCACCAGGCTACCCGCAATACCCTCCAGTTAAATCGCGGAAGATCGCCTGATGGATACTTGCAGTTTAGCGAGGTGTCCCGCATAGCAGGCCTGGAAAGCACTGATTGGAGCTGGGGAGGCCTAATTGCCGATTTCGATTTGGATGGTCAGCGTGACATTTTTGTGCCCAATGGCATTTTCAAAGACCTTTTAGATCAGGACTTTATTGTCCAGGCCTCCAATGCCGACTCCCTGCGGGCGTTCTTTCTCGCACATGAGGAGCCAATCCTGGAATTATTGGAACATGTCCCGTCGCATTCATTGCCGAACCATATGTTCGCAGGTCAGCATGGCCTGCAATTCAAAGACGTAAGCGTGGAATGGGGCTTGGCACTGCCGAGTTTTTCTAATGGTGCAGCGTATGGAGATCTGGATAACGATGGAGATCTGGATCTGGTCGTCAATAATGTCAATATGCCGGCTTTTATCTACCGTAACCATGCAACCTCGCTGTATCCTGACCGCCACTGGCTGCAGGTAAAACTGGAAGGTGGCCCACCAAATACCTTCGGGGTCGGCACCCAGGTGAGCGTCTGGGCTAATGGAACGCAATGGTACGCCGAGCAATTCCTGCAACGCAGTTTCCAATCCAGCGTAGATCCCGTTTTGCACTTTGGCTTTACCGGAACGTTAGATTCTGTCGTTGTGCAATGGGCGCACGGTGATCGGCAAGTGATTACTGATATCAGACACAATACGCGCCTGACAATTACCGAAGTCCAATGAGCCAAACCGGCTTTTCGTTGTTCTGCTTTTTGGGGTTTCTATTGTTAGCGGCCTGTGAACGAACTCCCTCGCACGAGGCCATAGTAGCCCGTGAGTTGGCCCGGCCTGACACCGTCCGTGAGATATTCCTTAACTACGAACTGGGGATGTTACGCCAGGCATTCTATGATTCAAGTTGGGCGTTGAATCGGCGCGGCCTAGTCAGGCAGGGCCCCCAGAATCAGAATGTACTTTACAAGATTCCAGATGCCCTTCCCTACGAGGCGACCATGCTCTACTACCCCGACTTCGAGGATGACCGAATAGTCCAGATGCGCGCTAGCTTCCAGTACGATGCCTGGGCCCCCTGGAATCGACGCCTTTGGTCTGACAGCCTGCTTCTGGATGTCCGGCAGTTGATGGAATCCTGGTATGGTGAAGGATTTATGATCCGTGAGATACCCGTACCATTAAAAGGTCTTACCCATGAGTTCGTGAAGATTGACGCAAACCGTCAGATTACCATACGACGCGCCTCCGACAGTGATGTGCTGGTGTTGATCACGGACCTGCGAACCGCTTTTCGTGAAGACAATGAATAAATTGGCGTGCGTGCTGCTGGCAAGTTTTCTGTGTGCGTGCACCGCAGAACAGGGACCGCTCTTTGAACAAATTGTCGCCACAGAAGCGGGGATCGACTTTGAAAATACGCTGCGGTATGAAGACGACTTCAATGTTTATCGCTACCGTAACTTCTATAATGGGGGAGGTGTCGCAATCGGGGATGTTAACGATGATGAACTACCTGATGTGTTCCTGACCGGCAACCAGGTGCCCAACCGATTGTATCTGAACCGGGGTAATTTTCTGTTTGAAGATATATCCGAAGCGGCAGGTATTATGGGCACGCACGCCTGGAGTACCGGGGTCAGCATGGCGGATATCAATGGGGACGGACGCCTGGATATCTATGTCTGTAATTCCGGGATTGCACCGGGAGATGACCGGCGAAACGAATTGTACATCAATCAGGGCGACGGGACCTTCCTGGAAACGGCACGTTCCTATGGAATTGATGATGCCGGACTTTCAACACACGCGACCTTCCTGGACTACGACCGCGATGGTGACGTAGACATGTTTCTGGTTAACAACTCGTTTCGCAGTATCCTGGATTTCAATCTCGAGGTCAATACGCGCCATATACCGCATATGGCCGGCGGAGATCGGTTATTTCGTAATGAGGCCCCGGATGCACACTTTACTGATGTAACGGCATCGTCCGGGATCTATAACAGTGAAATTGGCTTTGGTCTTGGTGCTTCCGTGGGTGATGTGAACCGTGACGGATGGCCCGATCTCTATATCTCCAATGATTTCTTTGAACATGATTACTTGTACATAAATAATCAGGACGGTACTTTCTCGGAATCGCTTCGAAAGAGTATAAAGAGTGTAAGTGCAGCGGCGATGGGGGCCGATATGGCCGATCTTAACGGCGATGGTTTTCTGGACATTTTCGTCACCGATATGCTGCCGGCAGCGAATGATCGCCTTAAGACTGTTTCCTCGTTCGATAGCTGGACGCGCTATCAAGCCTATGTACGCGATGACTACTATCACCAATTTACGCGCAATACGCTACAGATTAACCGGGGACCTGCCCCTGATACGCCTACCGAGATTCGCTTCACTGAGGCTGGTCGTCTGCTCAGCGTTGACGCTAGTGATTGGAGCTGGGGAGCGCTCATAGCTGACTTTGATCACAACGGAAAACGAGACATCTTTGTAGCCAACGGTATCTACCGTGATCTCACCAATGCAGACTATCTGACAGCTATTCGTGACGAAGACACCCGAGACCTCCTGACCAGTGAGAATTATGTGGATTGGAAAACATTAATCGAAATGATTCCGGTTCAGGCTGTCCCAAATCACATGTTTGCCCGCCTTGAAGAGCAATCATTCACGGATGTAACTCAGGCATGGGGCCTCGAGACACCAGGTTTTTCGAACGGAAGTGCATATGGGGACTTGGATTTGGATGGGGACCTGGACCTGTTCGTGAACAACCTCGGCGGTCCTCCTATGATTTTTCGCAACCGCGCAACCGAGCACTTCCGTGACCGCTATTCACTGCAGATTGAACTTGAGGGAATCCCTCCGAATACACAGGCGGTCGGGACCCAGATCAGTGCCTGGCATGACTCCAGGCTTTGGTATATCGAACAACAACCTGTGCGAGGCTTCCAGAGCAGCGTTGATCCCGTACTGCATCTAGGCCTTGGGGACCATATTGAAACGCTGGACTCTCTGGTGGTCCGCTGGCCAAACGGTGCAACAGCCTTGTATGAAACTGTGACCACAAACCAGCGCTTGCAACTCCAGGAACCTCTGGAGAGCCCACACACTAACCAGGATGTCCAGGTGTTACCTACACCACTCCTGATCCCTCTTGATGCGGATTCGATCGGGCTTGACTGGCAACACATAGAGAATGTGTTCAGTGACTTTGACCAGCAGCCTATGCTTTTTCATATGCGCTCAACGGAGGGACCGGCCATGTGTAAAGGAGATTTGAATGGAGATGGAAGGGAGGACCTGTACCTCGGCGGAGCAAGAGGACAACCCGGAGCGATCTTTGTCCAGACTGACCAGGGGTCATTTGAACGAGTTGTACAGACTGTCCTTGCAGAGGACGCGCCTTCGGAAGATGTGGACTGCGAGTGGCTGGACGTAGATGCTGACGGAGATCAGGATCTGTACGTGGCGAGCGGCAGCAGTGAATTACCGGGGAGCAGTTCCGCGCTGGTGGACCGGTTATATATCAACAACGGCACAACCAATCTCCAGAGAGGTGAGTCGCTCATGCACCTGGCTACACGCGGGTTTGAACCGACCTCGGTGGCCTGCTCTGCGGATTTTGACGGAGATGGTGATCTGGATCTCTTTATCGGCACCCGGCTACTGCCATTTACTTATGGCCTTCCAGCCACCAGTCGACTGCTGCTCAACGATGGAAGCGGAAAATTCACTGATGCCACCGCACGCCTTGCCCCAGATTTACAATCCATTGGTCTCGTAACCGATGCAGCTTGTGCGGATTTTGACGGGGATGCTGAACCGGATATTCTTATCAGCGGCGAATGGATGCAACTCACTTTGTTGAAAAACGACCGTGGAATGCTTGCCCCGATGAACGCGGGGCTGCAAAATACCGCGGGGTGGTGGCAATCCGTTCTGGCAACCGATCTCGACGAAGACGGAGACTTGGACTTCGTGGCGGGAAATCATGGCCTTAACTCACGCTTTAAGCCTCCTGTTGAGGTGTGGATCAGTGATTTCGACCGAAACGGACGAGTCGAGCAAATCTTTTCCCGAACTATAGACGGTCGCCAGTTCCCTTGGCATCTGCGTCATGATCTGGTTGAGCAACTGCCCCATCTGGTGCGCAGATTCCCAACCTATGCATCTTATGCGAATGCGACCATACAGGAAATTTTTTCAGTCGAGGAACTGGACCGGGCCGTCCACCTGCAGGCCACGGAATTCAGGAGTATGATTGGTATCAACGATGGCACAGGGAGCTTCATGCTCACTCCTGGACCAGAAGAATTGCAATTGTCCCCTGTTTACGGCCTGGCGGATCTGCACATTGCACAGGGACACATCATACTGGCAGGAGGCAACCTGCACGAGGTAAAACCGGAAGCGGGGAGGTATGATGCGAGCTACGGTACCGCGCTCAGGAGCCCAACTATGGAGCCTCTAGACTGGCACGAGTCCGGCTTTTTTGTCGAGGGACAGGTACGACAGATTCTGACCCTTGAATCCGATAACCGCACACTGGTGATTGTAGCCCGCAATAATGATCGGCTTCGCGTCTTTGCGCATGCGCAGTAGCTATGTTCTGCTTCTGGCGATCCTTATGGGTTGTTCCAGAGCCGGCCCGGATAATACGCTGTTCACACTTTTGGATGGAGACCGGACCGGGATTTATTTCAGCAACACTCTCGTACCGGAGGACGATTTCAACATCATTGACTATCTGTATTTTTACGACGGTGGTGGTGTCGCAATTGGCGACATCAACAATGACCGTCTGCCTGACATCCTTCTCACGGGCAATCAGGTCTCTGACCGACTCTACCTGAATCGCGGAGACTTCCGATTTGAAGATATCACCGAATCAGCCGGAATAGGCTCCAGTGAAAATACTTGGTCAACCGGTGTCAGTATGGCAGACGTGAATGGTGATGGATGGCTTGATATTTATATCTGCCGGGTGAACCACCTCGGAAAAACCGGCCATAACCTGCTTTACATAAATCAGCAGGATGGCACTTTCCAGGAGGAGAGCCGCCGCTACGGGCTCAACTTTGAGGGTCTTTCCACCCATACGGCGTGGCTGGATTATGATCGTGACGGAGATCTAGACCTGTATTTGCTCAATCATGCTATCCACTCACGTGAATCCCATGTGCCCTCATGGCGAAGAATTATTGATGTTCCCCGGGTCGGGGACAAGTTTTACCGCCAGGACGATGGTTATTTCGTAAGCATTGCGGCGGAAGCAGGGATCTACAGCAGCGCGCTGGGATACGGCCTGGGTATCGCAGCGAGTGATCTGAACATGGACGGCTGGCCCGACCTGTATGTCGGCAACGATTTCCATGAGGACGACTACCTGTACCTCAATAGCGGACGTGGCACTTTTGTTGAATCTCTTTGGGAAACAACCGGTCAAACCAGTCGCTCAACAATGGGGGTGGATGTGGCTGACCTGAACAATGATGGCTTACCAGACATTGTTGCACTGGATATGCTGCCACCGGATCTGGCTACTCAACGAACATCCGGCGGATCCGACGCCGACATGATTGCCCGGATCAAAGCAGATCTAGGTTATGGCCCCCAGGCTCCACGCAACACGCTGCAACTGCATCGGGGAGTAACCCCTGACGGACGCCCGTTCTACAGCGAAATCGCCACCTTTGCCGGCATTGAAGCAACCGACTGGTCTTGGTCTCCATTGCTGGCTGATTTTGATGGTGATGGCTGGAAGGACCTGTATATCACTAATGGTATCCCTGGGCGCCCGAATGACCTGGATTATATAGAGTACGTCGCCATGCCTGATGTGCAGCGCATACTCAATGCAGGCACACCGGAACAGGAAGCGGAAATAGCACGACGAATGCCGCCTGCTGTTGTACCTAACTATGCATTTAGAGGCGGCAGTACCTTGCGCTTTGAGGATGTTGGTTCTGACTGGGGATTGGCCGAGCATGTGATCGGCAATGGAGCAGCATACGGCGACCTGGATCTGGATGGTGATCTCGACCTTGTTGTGAATGCATTGAATACTAACGCACGGATTTATCGCAACGAATCCACGAACAGCTACATTTCTGTTCAGTTGCGCGGTGCAGGAAAAAACACATCCGCATTGGGCGCCAAGGTCAGCGTTTGGGCAGCCGACTTATACAGTGTGCAAGAGCAATTCCCCTCTCGCGGATTCCAATCATCGGTTGATCACGTGCTGAGCTTTGGAATTGGTAACATACCGGCCGCTGATTCTGTTGCGGTGATCTGGCCTTCGGGGCTTCGGGCAAGCGTAGGGCCCGTGGCTGCCGGTACCCGCCTGACCCTGAATGAAGCAGATGGCACAGCCGCCAGTATTCAACAGAAATCCTACCCCGATATAAGTGTGAAGCTGGTGGAAGATCACGGCATCTCATTTAAGCATCAGGAGGATGAAGTCCGGGATTTCGAAATCCTTCCGCTCCTTCCCTACTGGCGCAGTGCACGCGGTCCGGCGCTTGCGGTGGGCGATGTGAACGGCGACAACCTAGAAGATATGTACCTGGGAGGTGCGCGTGACCAGTCTGGCGCACTTTATCTGCAGTCGCAGGAAGGTCGCTTCCGTCAGGTGCCTTTTCCAGACTCACATGATACCCACGAGGACACCTACGCGCTATTCCTGGATGCAGATGGCGATGGTGACCAAGACCTTTACGTAGCAAGTGGTGGATGGATCGGACCAGACTCGCTTCATCAGGATCGACTGTACATGAACATGGGGGATGCGGGCTTTCTTGCGGATTCCAGCCGATTGCCTGTTATGAATTCAAATGGTACCACTGTAGCTGCGGCAGATTTTGATGACGACGGAGATATAGACCTTTTTGTTGGATCCGATACTGCACCTGAATCATATGGGGAACCTGGGCGCAGCAGCCTGCTGCAAAATGATGGCACCGGACATTTCGTTGATATCACCGCACAATGGATACCGACTCTGCAGCATGCGGGACATGTAACAAGTGCAGTCTGGGTAAATCTAGTGGGATCTCCTCTGCCTGATCTGATTTTGGCCGGGGAGTGGATGCCGATCACAGTCTTCGAAAACCTCGGCAACGCCTTGGTTGACCGAACGGACGCTCTTGGGCTTTCAGAAACTGTCGGGTTCTGGCAAAGCATGGCTGTCCAAGATGTCGATGGAGATGGGTTCAAAGATATAGTGGCAGGCAACCTCGGCCTGAACACCGTACTGAGTTTACCCTTAGCATTGTTTGTAGGTGATTTTAATCAGGACGGACGTACAGATCCAATCGTGGCGCAGTGGCAGGAAAAGCAGTGGTTTGCATGGTCGCCCCGGGACGTTCTGCTCAGTCAAATGCCTGGACTCGCCTCGAAAATTCCCACCTACAACGCTTATTCAGAGCTTTCCATTGCGGATCTGTTTGGGAACAGTATTGAGCCGGATTATGTGATTCAAACCTTGGAATCTGCGGTGTACTGGAATATGGCAGATACAAGCTTCAGTGCGGGAATACTTCCTGATGAACTCCAATGGGCACCAGTACTGGCTTCAACATCTGTCCCACTGGACAGGCAGGGACCGTCTGTCTGGTTTTTTGCTGGCAACCTGTCTGGAACCAGTGACGCACTGGGTGCCCTGAATGCTGGATGGGGTTCGGTGGTTCATTTTACAGAATCACGTGAGATGGCAGCTATTCCGGGCACGGGATTTCGTGTTCCGGGGGATACTCGGGGTATTCGTTTACTCCGAGGCAACCCCCTCAGGATAATCGTAGTCCGCTCAGATGACGTTCCAATTGTGTTTGAAGTGGCATCAAGACCTGATGAATAGCCGGTGATACGCGATCCTTTGGTTGTACTTGACTGAGCTAAGTTCATTCATATTGCAGATAGCCAAGACTTCTGTCGGCATCATCACATTGATTGAGGAAAGTATCTGGAGCACCGACATATCGCTCCAAAGGCGTGGGGCATAATTCATCGCATCACGTGTGGCCAGTATAGGTCAATTGGATCACTCGTCCATAAAATCTCGCATTCGCCGCCGAACCCCCCACCAAAGAAATTATCCCCATTCCTACGACCTCGAGACAACTGCGCCTAATTGGATCACCTCCCGTTCTTTCGCTACAGTTTCATAGTTCACGTTCCTCTTTCTGATGATGCTATGGGCAGAGTGAGAAACCTTATGATGCCTATATGTGGTTGCTCCGGCACCCCGTGAAGCTCCTCCTTTGAAAATTTGCACTTTAGGACATCAATGAATCCGACAGATTCGTACGAGGTCCGCCGTTGCGATCGACCTAATTATCGCTCCAGACCGCAAGCTCGTTACCGTTGGGGTCAAGAAAATGAAATCTCCGACCACCAGGAAAAGAAAAAATGGGCTGGCAAATCTTGGAGCCAGCCGAGGTAATGCGGGCCAACGTGGCTTCCAGATCATCTGCATAAAGAACCACCAGCGCAGCGCCCTTGTTACTGTCAGATTTCAACGGAGAGCGGTAAAAGCCGCCATCTAGTCGGCCGTCATTAAAGGCACAGTAGTCATTGCCAAAGTCTTGAAATACCCAACCGAATACCTCCTGATAAAATGCTTTTGTACTGGCAAGATTTTCTGCAGGTAGTTCGATATAGTTGATTCGGCTGTCTTCAAGCATGATTAGATAAGCAAATTCCAAAGGGAATTATATGAGGTAGTTGAATGTCACATTCTCCAAAAGTGCTTAAATTTACGTCAGACGCAATGGAACAGGACAGCCATCCTGCCCATTGCTTATCATAACATCAGACTGATTGATGCCATGCCTGACAAGGCAAAAGGTAAGGAATTTCGCGGAGTTGAGTACAGGTTACTCCCAGGTTCACGCGCAAATG
>CAZCYQ010000069.1:0-15494 GCA_964503085.1 uncultured Rhodothermaceae bacterium
GGGTCATTGAGCAGAACCAGGGCCTGCATAGGGGTCGCCGTACGCTGACGCCGCATCACACACTGTGCGCGTGTTGGCATGTCAAACGTGATCAGGGAAGGAGGCGGGGAAGTGCGCTTGAAGAAGGTGTATAGTGTGCGCCGGTAGAGGTCAGAGCCTGAACTCTGCTCATATCTGATCCCGGCCTTTTCCTGCCAGAGTCCTTCTGGTTGATACGGTTTAACCGCAGGGCCACCAAGCGTTCGATCCAGAAGCCCACTGACCGCAAGTGCCTGATCGCGCACCATCTCTGCACTTAGGCGAAGTCTGGGGCCTCGTGCGAACAACTTATTATCGGGGTCAAGGTCAAGGAGTTCAGGAGTAGCTTCAGATTGTTGGCGGTAGGTGGCACTTGTCAGGATCAGGCGCTGCATAGCCTTGATGTCCCATCCCGAGTTAATGAACGTCGTAGCCAGATAATCCAGTAGTTCGGGGAAGGATGGCAAGGCACCCTGTCGTCCAAAATCTTCAGGCGTGGAGACAATGCCGGTTCCAAAGTACTTCTGCCAGTACCGGTTCACTGCAACCCGGGCGGTAAGTGGATGCTCGGGATGAAACAGCCATCTGGCCAAACCGAGGCGGTTTCGAGGCAGATCGTCGGGGAAAGGAAGGATGGCTTCTGGAGTGTGCGCTTCAACGGGCTCCCCCTTTGCGTCGTACTGGCCACGGCTCAATATATACGCTGATCGTGGGGAGGACATCTCCTCAGTTACCATGATTGCCGGGATATCTTCAAGGAGGGAGTTCTGTTTTTCACGCAGTGTTTGGAGGGCAGCCTTTGCGCGCTGCCAAGGCGTCACCTCATGTGCCAGATACCATTGAAAAAGATCGTCTTGATCCGGGGTCACTTCCTTTTTCCCTGCCAGGCGCGCAACCTCAAAGCCATACAGTCTCCGATCGTACAGGTGCAGTTCGTCTACAGCCCCGTTACGCAGGCCGCTATCCCGGAATCGGTAGGCGACTTGCAAGGGCACCTTCATATTTTCGTACGTGATATGTCGGGTAAGACCGTCACGAACGGTTTCTACATCGGCACGGAGACCATTGATGTACAGGCGCACACCGGAGGCGCGGCTGGATCCGTCATAGGTCATGGCTACATGCGTCCAATCCCCAAGCGGGAGGGTATGAATTGTCTGGATGCGCAGGGCGTTCTGGGGCCACATATGGGCCAGTTGAGCGACGAGGCGACCGTCCAGGAGGGCAAGCTCCCAGCCGCGGCTACCGGCATCCAATGCAGCCTGTGTGCGATGCACGATGGCACCTGTCTCTTCTCCAGGGTTGATCCAGAGGCCGACGGTGAAGGGTTGTGTTCGCCGGAATTCGCCCATACCTGCGAAGGAGAAGCCGCTCTCACCATCAAAAGCCATTGCCTGCCCCCGGTAGCCAGGCACTACGTCAGGAGTGAAGACGGCCGTTCCCTGTTTGCCATCATGGCATGGTAATGTTGATTCGTTCAGGCGTTCAAACTCGCAGGCGAGAATGGGCTTGGGGGCGGTATCTGGCGGTAGCGGCTGATCCCTGAACGTAAAGCTAGCCATTGACATTTCCGCTATGTCGTTAACCGCACGCTCAGCTGATTCGATTTCACGTGCAAGGCGATCCAGTTCTTCCCGCTCATCCTGCGCAGGCAGGTCCAGTGCGGGCACGGGCACTGCATTTGTAAAATGTGAAGTCTGCCCAGACTCATCCACATTGTTAAAAAAGCTGAAGAGCCCATAGTAGTTGGCTTGCGTAATCGGGTCGTACTTGTGATCGTGGCAGCGTGCACATTCAAGGGTCAGGCCCATGAATGCTGCCCCCATCGTATTGACGCGATCCGCCACATATTCCGTGCGGAACTCTTCCTCAATACTGCCCCCTTCGTTAGTCTGGCGATGGTTACGGTTGAAGGCGGTCGCCAGCCGTTGATTTAGCGTTGCATTTGTCAGCAGGTCTCCCGCAAGCTGCCAGGTCGCGAACGTATCAAAGGGCAGGTTCTGATTGTAGGCTTCCACGACCCAATCTCTCCATGGCCACACGTACCGGTCCCTATCGTTCTGATATCCATGCGTGTCTGCGTATCTGGCGAGATCCAGCCACATAGAGGCCATATGCTCTCCGTAAGCTGGGGAGTCGAGCAGCCGATCAACAACCTTTTCATACGCGCGGGCAGACGTATCTGCGAGAAAAGCGTCCAGTTCCTCCAGCGTTGGGGGAAGACCGGTTAGGTCAAATGTGACGCGTCGAAGTAGTGTGCCCGGATCTGCCTCTGGAGCCGGGGCCAGTCCTTCCGACTCAAGACGTGCCAGTGTAAAGCGGTCAATTCCATTGATTGGCCAATCTGATTGTTGAACGGCCGGCAGGGGTAGGTCGGCGGCCGGTAGGAAGCTCCAGTGTGGTTTCCATTTGGCTCCCTGCTCAATCCAACGGCTGAGGAGTGCAATTTCGTGGTCGGATAGTGAAAGGTTCGATTCCAGCGGGGGCATACGCACCTCTGGATCATTGGAGCTGATACGAGAATGCAGACGGCTCTTTCTGAGGCTTCCCGGTACGACAGCATATCCACCGGAAGCAAGGCGTTCCTGCTTTGCCCCAGACTCCTCATCCAGACGCAGGCCGGCCTGCCGTGCGTTGGCATCTGGGCCATGGCAGTTGTAACAGCGGTCCGAAAGGATCGGCCGGACGTGAAAATTGTAGTCAACGACTTCCGGCAACGATGCATCCCGTGGACGCAGTTCGCTCCCGCACCCGGCTGTCAAAAGCAGGGTTATGCAAACCGAAAAAGGGATGATTTCAGGCCAGGAGATCCTTAACCACATGGCCATGCACATCTGTTAGTCTATAACGACGGCCCTGATGACGATATGTGAGCCGCTCATGTTCAATGCCCAGCAAGTGGAGGATTGTTGCCTGGAAGTCGTGCACGTGGACCGGGTTCTGTGTAATGTTGTATCCCAGTTCATCGGTTGCTCCGTAAGTGAGCCCAGGCCTGATCCCGCCTCCGGCCATCCAGATGGTGAAGCACCGCGGATGGTGGTCTCGTCCATAGTTCGTTTCTGTGAGTGTGCCCTGCGAATAATTCGTACGGCCGAATTCACCGCCCCAGATAACCAGCGTATCGTCCAGCAGCCCCCGTTGCTTCAGATCGGTGACCAGTGCTGCGGACGGTTGGTCGGTATCCTTGCATTGCAGCGCAATGTCGTTTGGCAGGTTGCCGTGCTGGTCCCAGCCCATATGGTATAGTTGAATAAAGCGTACATCCCGTTCAGCGAGACGACGGGCCAGGAGGCAGTTGGCTGCATACGTCCCTGGTGTGCGCGCAGCTTCTCCATAGAGATCGAACGTCGCTTCAGGCTCGTCCGACAGATCGGTTACATCGGGCACAGAGGTTTGCATCCGGTAAGCCATTTCGTATTGGGCAATGCGCGACTGGATTTCTGGATCACCGCTGACGTCATAATGCATTTCGTTCAGGCGGGCCAGATGTTTGAGCATACTGCGCCGGTCACCGGTATTCAGTCCGGGCGGGTTATTCAGGTATAACACTGGATCCCCTCCTGCCCGGAACTGTACTCCCTGATGCAGTGCTGCCAGAAACCCATTGCCCCAAAGACGGGAATAGATTGGTTGTGGCCGCTGGAGCCCACGGGACAGCAGTACGCAGAAAGTAGGTAGGTCCTCGTTTGAACTGCCCAGCCCGTAACTCAGCCAAGCGCCTATGCTGGGGCGTCCAGGTTGTTGCGAGCCGGTTTGGAAGAAAGTAATGGCCGGGTCATGATTGATTGCCTCGGTGTACATGGACCGTACAATGCAAAGTTCATCGGCAATCTTGGCGGTGTAGGGTAAAAGATCACTGATCCATGCGCCGCTGTTACCGTGTTGTGCAAACGAATTAATGGCAGGGGCTAGAGGCAGTGAATTCTGGTAGGCCGTCATGCCAGTCAGGCGCTGTCCCATCCGGATGGATTCGGGCAGATCCTGTCCTCTTCTTTGAAGAAGTGTGGGCTTATAGTCAAAAAGTTCAAGCTGGGAAGGTCCTCCGCTTTGGAAAAGATAAATCACTCGGCGCGCTTTGGGGGCTATGTGAGGGGAGTTCAGAATTCCTCGAAAAGCTGAGCCTGCGGCCAATTGATCGGATGTTTGGGCGCATCCCATGAGGGATGCAAGGGCTGCACCGCCTATTCCAAGACTCAGTTTTGAAAAGAAGTGTCGCCGGTTCATGCAACACCCGGCATCATAGAAGGGATCACTCATCGGTATTGAGCCTCGTCCAAATTCAGAATAGTACTGGTTACAACAGTCATGGCGGCCAGTTTCACGATGTCACTGGTACGCCTGAGCGGAGTTATGCCCACCGACACTAGCGCGCGTGCATCGGCAGGGTTCTGCTCAAATTTACGCGTTTGTTCCTCTAGAAGATCAGTGAGTGTGTTGAGCTCTTCTGCCTGCGGTGATCTGGAGGTCAGCCAGCGAAAGGCCTCCGCAATCTGTTCCTGCTGACTTATATCTTCGCCGGCGAGCACGCGAGTGGCAAGTGCACGCGCTGCTTCCACATACTGCGGATCGTTCAGCAGCACCAGAGACTGCAGCGGTGTCGCCGTGGTTTGCCGCTCCACCGTACATATCGACCGCTCCGGGGCGTCAAAGGTCAGCATTGCCGGCGGGGGGATCGTTCGTTTCCAGTAAGTGTAGAGGCTGCGCCTGTGAACATCTGGGCCAGGGCGATAGCGATTCTCTCCAACCTGGTTCGCAAGTGCTTTCCAGAGTCCAGCAGGCTGGTAGGGTCGTACTGGCTCGCCGCCAATCGTAGGGTTCAGCAGATTACTGACCAGTAACGCGTTGTCCCGCATCATTTCAGCGGACAGTCGTTTGCGTGGAGCGCGCGCCAACAGCATATTGTTTGGATCCCGTTCCCGAACGGGGCGGGCAATTCGGCTGCTTTGACGGTAGGTGGCAGACAGGACGATCTCTCTGATCAATGCCTTGGTATCGTAATCCAGGTCAATAAATCTTGTAGCCAGATAATCAAGCAGTACTGGATGGGAGGGGAGTGCGCCCTGATTACCAAAGTCTTCTGGTGTATGGACCAGTCCTTCTCCAAAGAGCAGTTGCCAGAGGCGGTTTACAGCTACGCGTGCAGTCAGTGGATTGTCTTCATGCACGATCCACTGCGCAAGTCCAAGCCGGTTACGTGGCAGACTATCAGGAAAAGAAAGGATCGCTGCCGGGGTCCCCGGTCCCACAGAATCCATCGGCGCATCATATGCTCCACGGTCCAGCACATGCGTGGTGCGCGGTGTGGGCATCTCTTCCATGACCATAACATGGGGTATACCTCTAAGTGCGCGCCGCAGGCTGTCCAGCGCAGCGTTTGCCACGCTCAGATCCAGATCGTTGAAAGCTTGATAGTGGGCATCCATTTGGGAGCCGGGTTCCTGTCCTGCCAGATACGCAACTTCCAGTTCCGTGAGTACCCGGGCATGCACATAGAGGTCATCCAGGATACCATCCGTCACACCTTCAATATCCCCAAGCGTGTGATTGCGGTGCGTCCAATTGCCTGCCAGGAGGTCGTTACCATTCAATATATTTTTGCGTGCAAGTGAGTCCTCGTTAACGCGGACATGGCTTGAAATGCCATTCACATACAGGGTAACTCCCTGCGCGCGCCCGCTGCCGTCGTAGGTGGCAGAGACGTGTGTCCATGTATTTGTCGGGATCGAACGTGTGGTCTGTACGGAGACCTGGTGGTTTCCGTCGTGTATCAGGCGGAGCCGAAGCAAACCTTCTTTGGTACGGGCGAGGTCGTAGCCGCTGCGCTTCTGCTCCCCAATTCGTTTGGAGAACAGTGCAATATCTTTCGGCTGATCCTGGACGAGTATCCAGGTGCTTAGTGAGAACCGGTTGTACCACGCGAAGTCAGCATCTGGGCCGAGGTTTAGAAAATTCTGTCCGTCAAAGGTCAACCCATTGCCACGTTTCCCTTCGGTGACCAGAGGCGGGTCAAGCACTTTTTCCAGTCCGGTGTTTGCCAACCCGTCCAAGCCCACGCGCGCGGGAGAAACCAGACCGTCCAAGCTGTCCAGGGGCAGGGATGTTAGAAGGCCGGATTCAATCGTAGCCTCAATATCCGGAGTCCAATCAGGTGGTGGAGGCTTGTGGGGCCAGTCCGCCACAACTTGCTCAACAGAATCAATTTCTGCCACTGTTTTCGCAATGGAGGCTTCCAATTCAGGATCTTCAAGTAGGATGGAGGGTCTTGGTGAAAGGTCAAAATAACTGATCGGGGCCTGTTCATCCACGCCGTTAAAGAACGCGAACATGCTGTAGTACTCTTCCTGCAGGATCGGATCATACTTATGATCATGGCATCGTGCACATTCCATGGTTAATCCCAGGAATGCAGTTGCTGTTGTATTGGTCCGGTCGGCGACATATTCTGTGATGTACTCTTCCGCAACTACGCCTCCTTCCTGAGTTATGGCATGGTTACGGTTAAATCCGGTGGCCAGACGTTGATCAAAAGTCGCTTCGGGAAGCAAGTCGCCAGCAATCTGCCAAATCACGAAGTCATCATAGGGAAGGTTCTCGTTAAAAGCCCGCACGACCCAGTCACGCCATGGCCACATTGTCCGTGGACGATCATCCTGGTAGCCATGTGTATCGGCGTAACGCGCGATATCCAGCCACATGGAGGTCATACGTTCTCCGTAGGTCGGACGCGCAAGCAGTTCATCCACTACGCGTTCGTAAGCATCCTCCCGCGTATCATTCAGGAAGGCGTTGAGTTCGGTCGGAGTTGGCGGCAGTCCTGTCAAATCAAATGTCACACGGCGAAGCAGCTTTGCACGGTCTGCTTCCTCTGACGGACTAAGTCCGGCGGACTCAATGCTATGTAACACGAAATGATCAATGGGGCCGCGCGCCCAGTTTTCATTACGCACCTCTGGCAGGGTCGGGCGTGTGGGTGGTGTGAATGCCCAGTGTGGTTTCCAGTCTGCTCCCTGGTCAATCCAGCGCTTTATGAGCGCAATCTCGCGTGTGGTAAGTGATAGATTGCTTTCCGGTGGCGGCATACGCCGTTGGGGATCTTCGCTGGATATATGTTCGACCAGGAGGCTGGCCGAGGCGTTGCCGGGCATGATAATTCGCTGTGTTGAATCATCACGGCTTGCGCCGTAGGCACCCGCCTGGGTATCAAGCCGCAGCTCTGCTTTGCGAGCCTGGTCATCCGGTCCATGGCATTTGTAGCAGCGATCTGAAAGTACAGGTTTGATATGCCAGTTGTAGTCAACTGTAGCCGGCAGTGCGGATGGATCCGTAGAGGGCTGATTACAAGCCGCCAGTAGGAGCAGTATTACGAGCCAGAATGATCGAAAAAGAGACACAGAAAGAAACTCATTGTGATGACCGAGTAATTTACAACGTATTGGTTCGTTCTGCCACCGGGAGGAGTCTTCATTTCTAAAAGTGGGATGCTCATTCACGGGGGTACAATGAGTATGATACACATAGCGGAGGTGGCCTGTTTTGGCACAGACAGTAATCATTGTCTGGATCATCACGAACAGCAGCATTCCGGCTGGCACCTCTTGACTCAGGGGTGAATGCCTTCGGAATAAACATGATCTTGGTATCTGCGCGCAGATGTCCTTTGTTGGCGAAGCCGCAACTGCTCAATCCCCCTCTGAACCGAAGCTCGGTTTAGTTCACCACAATCCGCCTTGAAGTGCATGGAACCATAGTCATAATATTTATTTAGACTTAATCTAAATAAATATTACCTCTCAGCGACAAACATATTCTGGAGGGTCTCAGGCGTTGTTCGCGGGGTTCCCATACTGGCATGGATAAATGGACTTGATACAAAGACAAATGAGGATCGTATTGTTTTTCACCACGATGTGGCTGGCTGCAGCTACTGTCGACGCACAGAGCTCCAATTCTTGCGGGCTCATGGTCATGGCACATGGCGGTGGTGACCAATGGAATGCTGCAGTTGAAACAGCAGTTATGCCGTTGAGAGGGGAATTCCCCGTAGCTATAGCCTTCGGGATGGCGGATCCGGTCACAATGAAAGCAGCCGTTACGGAGTTGGAAGAGCAGCATGTCGGTTGTATTGCTGTCGTGCGGCTATTTATGTCGGCGCACTCTTTTCTGCATCAGACCGAGTATCTCCTCGGTATGAGAGAAGATCCACCAGCTTTTTTTATTTCCCACGGCAGTCATGCGCATCATGGTTCCAATCCTCTGCCGCTTGACCTTTCAACGAGTATCAAAATCAGTGAGACCGCCTTGCTGGATGCCCCCGAAATGGGAGGAATCCTTGCTGCAAACGCACTTGCGCTAAGTGACAGTTCAGGCGCTGAATCCGTACTTATCATCGCCCACGGCACGGGGGACGATCAGATTAATGCCGAATGGATCCAAAAGCTTGACCTTCTGGCCGACTCAGTTCGGTCCACCGGCCTTTTCAGTGAGGTTGCTGTTCACAGTCTACGGGAGGATTGGAAAGACAAACGTGCAAAGTCGGAGAAAGAGATTCGACAATTTATCGAGACACATTCACTGAACAACGGCAGCACGATTGTGCTCCCGTTCAGACTATATGGATTCGGTCCCTATGAGAAGGTGCTTGAAGGATTGGTCTACCAGTCGAATGGCCGGGGTTTGCTACCCAGTCCACTGGTAACCGAATGGATTAGGCGGACCGCCAACGAATTATTCCTTGAGCTAGAGGAAATTGCTAGCATAGATTAAGAAGGGGTAGGGTCCGAGCCCTCGTCTGGACTGGCACGTCGCCTACCGGCGGCTGCCTTGGAAGAGCTGCATGGGTTGAGAGTGTCACGTACTGTTCTGTGGGGCCTAGGAGTGAATTTCCCTCTGGGCTACTCGACTACAGATACCTTGTTGATCTTCCGGCTGAGCATTCAATTGATCTATTGAGTCCAGCAGTTCTTTGTGCTGTGCGTCACCAAGAAATCCCGACCAAACATTCCTGACTGATCCATGCCTGTCAAAATGAATCACTGTTGGGACACCAGAAACACCAGTCGCTCGAAATGGGCATGCCATGACTGAATCAGCGAATACGTCAGCGGCCTCAGGATGTATTTGTTGCATAGCAACTGATGAACTTGTATCTACGGAAGCGATCACAGGTAATGGGGTTCTGGATGACGCTACATGCTCAATGATTGTCCTATAAAATGGGTAGCTGGCCCTGCACCAAGAACACATGGGGTCAAGGGCTAGGATTAGGACATCTCCCCCCTCTCCTCCAAGGCATTTTTGGAGTGTTTCTGCCCCATCTCCTTGGGCCAACACGGGCACGGCTGTTCGATCCAATTTAATCTAACAGAACTAGAGGAACGAGCCAGGCACAAAAAACTGCAGCACATGGACCGCTCCCTCCCGAAAAGCAAGTTTGCGCCTCCCAAATTTCCCGTCTCATTTTGAGTCACCCATAAATGGTTTATTGAGGGGGTGGGCTTTTTGGTCCCTAGTCTTGCGATTGCACATTTCCCAATGCCATGTCTGGGGGGTCTACGGCATATACCGCTACCGTCGTGTCCCGAACCTGCCAAACACGCTTGCGCATGGGGTCGTACGATGCATAGCTGATGCGTTTCCAAGGCACGGATACCGAATATTCATAATCTCCTGTGGCCGCGTTGTAAACGTCAAAAGCATTGTAAACGAACACGACCAACTTATCGCCGTAAATCTCGCTCATACCATTGAGTGTTCGGCCTGCTACACGGGTGGCGAATCCGGTACTCGTGTTGAGCCTTTCCAAACTGGGTGGCTCTGCCGTCTCGAAATCCGGAGTGGCCCGCGCGTAAATTACGGTTCCAATGGAATCAAAGCGCACCAGTATCGGATAACTAGCAGAGACGTAAACAATGTCCTCCTGATATGGGACAATCTTTCCACCTATAAGCATTCGATCTAACGCAGTTTGACCCTTTAGTATCGTGCCAATAAAGCGAGTATCATTTTCGTCTACACTAGTCCCAAGCAAGGAATCACTCTGTAAGTCAATCCAATAGGCCCGACCACTCCGTGTGATCCTGTATCTGTACGCATGTACGTCCGGTATGCTATAGAGGAACGTCGGCCTATCTACTGCAAAAAATGAGACGATCCGGCGATACGGGTCCATGACATACAAAACGGAATCCCCTAAGATGGCAGCATCCGTGAAAATGCTAAATTCCCCCGGCCCTTCGCCGTGCCTCCCGTAGGACTGCTTGAAATAACCATCTGCATCAAATTGCTTGATTTTCATGTCCCCGGGATCCATGTAATACAAGGCCCCATCAGATCCAATCGTGAATGGTCCCGGCATATACAAATCGATGCCAGACTCACGAGGCATTTCATAGAGTTGCCGTAGAGAAACCTGACGCCACTCCCGCTCAACGCTTGCTTGGAGTTGTATGGGCATTGCAAGCCCTTCAACATTGACGTACTCGGTGCCAGTATTGCATCCAATTGCTGCCAGAAGAAGCCACAGCACGCCCCATGCAACCTGATTCCTTCGGAGCTGGAACATTAGGATGCTCTGCTGCCCGAAGTGTAATCTCTTGTTATGGACCATCTCAGTTGTTTACTCCTATCTTGCCTGCAAAAATTTCAAGCCTTATGTTAACTTCGTCTTCTGAACAGGGCACATCCCAAGCGTTACAGGCGCAAATTCTATGCCGCTGTCACCCGTACCGTCGCACCCGTATTCAATACCCTTAGCCTCAGAGCTGCTACTTCAGACTTCCGCTGCGGCACCCTATGATCTTGTTGAGAGACTGTAAGCCGTCAAGAACGTGAGCAGAAGGGCCATAACCACAACTGATATCAACATCCTAGTTCTCTGGGTCATCGTTCCAATCGGCAAGGTTTTCATTAGTGTTTGCTCCCGATGGGCAGTTTAATTCCGGTTTATCTCCAGTGCACCTTGCACTCGGCTTGAATTCTAAGGCCCGATGTACGAAAACCCCAGAGAAAAACCAAAACAATCTGACCCATAACAGAGGATGCCCCACTTGGCGTTTTCCTGCCCAGTGGCGGGGCTAAATTTCCGCCGGGTAGACTTAATGTAGTATCAGAGGATCACTGATGCGTAAGCGTAATGGTTGCCGAAGATCCTCCGGCGATAAATCTACATAAGTAGTGTCCGCGTGGGAGTGCTGCAGCGTTGAACATGTAACTGTATGCTCCCGGTGCGTGAAATTCATCTACCAGAACAGCTACTTCCTGGCCGAGCATATTGAAGACGGTAATCTCAACATTTGTTGGGTTGTCGATTTGAATATCTATCGTGGTACTTCCGCTGAACGGATTCGGATAGTTGGGCAGCAGTGTAAAGGGCAACTCCGGAGTTGAGCCAGCGATATTTAGTTCAATGGCCCCAATAGGAGTTAGGTCCCTTCCATCGAAACCGTCAAAATCCGTACCGTACCGCAGCGCCCTGTACACAGCATTCTGGAGGCGCACAGAGCCTGGAGGTCCAAATACGGGAATAACATCTCCCTGGGAGAGGGGGCCAGTCTGCACGACGGGATTAACATATTCCCAGACCAATGCGTCCGATCCTTCCTCAAGCTCAAAGATGCGGCCAGTCATCCCCTCGGCAATTAATGTGTTTCCATTGGGGAGGCGTTGTTGGCCTGAGACGATATTGCTGAAAAACTCGCTCGGTGCAGAGAAGCTCCAGACAGATTCAGGGTCCTTATAGGTCCCGTCTACTCCTTGTTCAAACCAGACTGCGTTACCATAAATCTCTTCCATATAGGGGAGCTTGAGCTCGTGTACGGTTGAGTATTCACCTTCCGGTTGCCCTACGCCGTTCTCAAATACCATAAGATTGCCAGCTCCCGGCAGGCCATCTGGAATCCACAACACGGAATGCAGAAAATGAAGCGTCTGATCACTTTCCGTTCCCAGACCGTACATCTGCGGATTCCCCCAGCGATACAAAAGTCGCCCACCCCATCCAAAGGTGCCACCTGTCTCCCCACGGGCTTCCTCTGTTGAAGTGCTATGATCAATTATCCAGAGCTCGTCAACAAAAGAGGCACTGATCGCAATGATGTCGAGCTCCTCATTGTAATCCAGCGCATTAAAATGGAGCCAGTCCCCACCAATCGAAGTGTTTACATCAATTCGTTGCGGATGGTCGGAAATATTTTCCACATAAGTATCCAGTAGCGGAGCATGGTCCTGTGCAAGGTGATCCCAGACATACCACTGCCAGACAATTTCTGCACTGTCGGGCAGTATAGGCTTAAACTCCACGATACGTTCACTCAGGATGTTATCCTGATCATCGGCGAGATTTTCCGGATTAAATCCTGCGGCCAATATTTCGTCCATATCGCGCACATCCCAGACGATTGCGAGAATGTTGCCGTTTGGCAGGGGGACTACGTCGTGGTGCAGCATATACTCATCATTCACAAAGTCGTATTGCCATCGAATCGTTCCATCCCATTCTATGATTTCCACTCGTCCGGCTAAGCCTTGGACGTTTGTCCACGAATTTGGGGATGCCGAAGCTCTAAGCAGGGCACCATCCGGTAGCAGTCTGTTGGTAGCACCAAATGCAGAATTAACCTGCCAACGATGTACTTCCCGCCCTTCCAGATCAACCAGGTACACTGAGGGGTGGAGCATTGGAGCAATCAGAGTATAGCCCTCGAAAGCTCCCGGCATGTTGTGCATGAGCCCGACGGTACGTTGTTGCCCCTGCACAATACCGGGTGCAGAGAGCAGAATGAGGAGTAAGCAGGTGGGCGCTGATAATCGCATTAGGACTAAGCTCTGTTTGAAATGACAGTGTAGTTTGTTGAGGGGATGGCACGGCCTTTGCCGATTCTGATAGCTTGCGGGAGTTATCGATTCTGTGGATAGATCGGCAGCCGTTCGACGCGATGAAACGTGATACCATATCGTGCATCAGTATTGGGAATGGTAGCCTCATACACGACATCTTTCGTTTGGTAATCGACTTCGATTGTTTTGCCGTTTGGGCCATTTTCCCAGTTGGCTCCCGGCATAAATACCACATTGTCTTCCTCTGGGTGATAATCAACGTCCGACACAATAGCTGAATAGGTCGTATGTCCACGTTCCCGACCGTACTCCCAGAGCTGCTGAACGGTCATGGCATCATCGTCAAGTCGATATTCGACTGCGCGACTGAACACGGGTTGACCTTGGTAGTGCCGATTGTCGCCGTTGTCAAATAAGAGCAGAGTTCCGTGTGGGGTTAGTTTCGGGGCATGCTGATACCATGCCCAGGAGAACTCCGAATGATCAATAAAGCCGTCAAGAACGGCAGGATCTGTGATTGGCTGACCGCTCGCATCCAAGGGTTGCAGGAGTTTACTGTTCAGGTCTGTGCCATCGCCAGCCATACCCCAGTTGTTGTGGGGTGCAAGGATCCAAATGACCTGATTGTTGCGCGTCAGCTTGACGGTGCCCTGGACACGTCCAGAAACAATTATGGCGTCCTTCGCCTCGTCATATGCCAGACCGTTTGCATGAAACCAATCCCGGGCATTGCTACTCCATACGCGTCGTCTTCGGTTGAGAGATTCTCTAAGATCCCATTCCTGTACAATATCACCGGTCTCACGATCGATTTCCAGGATATGATCTTCAACGGTTGCCAGACCGTGCTTATTGACGGTGGCCAGCAGGTTACCATTTGGAAGCTCCAAAACGTTGTGATGGAATCCGTAGCCGGGCAGGGGCCATTCGTTGATCACTCTGCCCAGCATATCCATTTCGACAAGACGCCCGCTACTACCGTCTCCAAAGTAGAGATTTCCATTCTTGAGTCGCTCAACACCTGCATCGTAGAACAGGTTTCCGAGCACGGGATGGGTATTCATGTTTGCATACCAGCGAATATTGCCGTATTGGTCGAACATGAATGGGATTTGAGGTAGGCCACTGTCGGTGCGGCCGAAGAAACTGACCAAGTTCATGCCGGGCTTTTTTCGATCAGTATTCACGCTGACCTTGATTTCCGGCAATTCGGGCGAAAGTTGGGGCGTATCTATAGGTCGGCTCTCTTCTCCCAAAAGCTGATCTTCGGCGTCATAGAATCTAATCAGCAGGGTATTGCGGTGTGCGGGATAGAGTCCGAGTACGGGAAGGCTAAAAGACTTAGCCCGTTCTTCAAAGCGGTGAATGAGTGATTCGCTATCACTATTAAGACCTAGAATCTCAAGCTCCACCTGTACCGGCTCGTTGGTTTCCAGTTGTAGCTCCGCCGCGAGTGGTGCATAGCCGGTTGGGTTGAGGATAAGGCTCTCATTCACGATGAGGTTTTCGAGTCCAGGCATTTCCGTGTCAGTGGGGCTGCTGTCGCAGCCCAGGGCCCAACAGAGAGCAAGTACCATTAACCAGGAATTCGTGCTAGAGAGTGACATACAACTTGAGTGTACTGGTTAGAATCTGATTGCCTAGTTTCCCGTTGCCAAGGTAAGGACTTTATTTGTTGGTGGACAATATTCTGACGAGCTTGCAGTAGTTATAAAGAACGAACCAAGAAAACCTATGCTTGACCCGACGGGACTACAAATATCCGAATATTCCCCCATTGACAAACTGCCCAATGCATACGGATTGATCAATGCGCTATTATGCCCTTGGCACAACAAAGAGGTTTTGGGAGGGGTAGGGGGGGGCGGTAAAAGTTGTTTTTGATCCTTGAATTGATGCATTCATTTATAACTACCTATCTAAAAGCTTGTCCCGAAGTTCAATTCCGAATACGCCTTGCACTTTCTCTTTTGGGACGTCTTTGCGATAAGCATACCAAAGAATTAAAGCAAGTTCTTCATCGGTGTAATTCTTATCATCGTTAGCATAGAAAAAACAAAATTCTTGAATGTTATAAGCCTCTTTGTCTTCAACGTCATTTTTAATCTTTTCAGCAGTCTTTTCTGCCCACATATCTGCATCCAGTTCTTTGGATACTTCTTGGCCTAGTTCCGTGAGTCCGAGAGGGCTTTGATCATCAATAAAATCTGAGGTTGTAGCTAATCTGGAAAAAATCTTGAGGATGTTTTTATTTATTTCCCGTATGTCTGTCCTCACCTCCTTCATAAGCTCTTTTAATGTGGCTCGATCTGCATCCACAGCCCCTTTCCATTCTGACAGATTCATTTTCTTCACTTGGAAGGCAAGGTACATAGCATAAACAGCCGCTCCAGCGGCCACGAGAGTACTTATCGCGCTAATCCAATCAGTAAGTGTCATGGTCACCAATTCACTTGAAAATCACGTGAAAACTAGCTGCAACACTAAATACTTAATTCCGCTATTATACCGTTAGCCAAACAACGAGGTTTTGGGAGTGGTAGGGGGGACTGAGATGCCATATTACTGATGAGTTCTATCTTAAAAAGGGTCTTCGCCCTTAATTGTGAGATGAGTCATAAATTTAGGTAATTTTCGAAAGT
>CAZCYQ010000070.1:0-15296 GCA_964503085.1 uncultured Rhodothermaceae bacterium
CTTTCGAAAATTACCTAAATTTATGACTCATCTCACAATTAAGGGCGAAGACCCCTTCAAAATACTATCTTGACATTCCCCAATTTTACCAGCAGAATACCTCCTTCGCAGAGTAGGTACCAAGGAACTTCAACCTACTGCGATCCTATTTTCCAAACTTGGCTTTCGGCTGTTACTTCCACATCCCAGGGCTGGGATGGGTTGGGGATATAACGGGGATCATTGTCTTTATCGGGGAAATAGTCCAAGACACTCAGCAATTCCTCGTAGTTTTTAGTCCTTTCTTCTGTATTAAGTTGGTCGATTAAGTTTTGTTGTTCATCGGGATCGACTTCCAAGTCATAAAATTCTGTCGGGCTTTTATTGGAGCCTATAGTAAGTTTGTAGCGCAGGTTACGAACCACCCGGTCCCGGAATACATATTGATTCTCAACGCCTTGATCTGTCAATCTAGCATTGTTACCTCCTCCCATTCCAAGAATCCATTCACGTTGCGAATTAGGGGAGTTCCTAAGCAATACAGATTTAAAGGATTTTCCATCAATCACCTGTGTTTCGTCACCCACACTCCATTTATCTCCTACGCTCACCCCAGCTAAATCAAGAAAAGTGGGGAAGAGATCTGTAAAGTCTATCAGTGCATTTGATTTGGTACTTGCTTCAATAGTCCCAGGCCAACTTGCTATGAAAGGCAAGCAAATTCCTGATTCTGAAGTAGAGCCCTTCCCTCCATCTATTATCCTTCCATTCATGTGAGCCGAAAAGCCCCTTGAAGTCCCGTTATCTGTCGTCCAAATAATCAGGGTATTTTCACGTATCCCGAGCTTGTCCAATTCCTGCACAATCTCTCCGGTGATTAAATCCGTATATCTCACCATCGACGCATGTGTCTCCAGTGTGGTAGGAAATACCTCTGAGTCAGGGGGAGTCTTTTCATAGGGCCCGTGTGTAAGTACCATGGGGTAATAAACAAACATGGGCTCCTCCTTATTCTTACGCAGAAAATCAATGAGGCAACCCTTGAAGATGTCTGGGCCATACTCGCCAGGATACAGTCTGCTACCTTCTTTGGTGAAAATATATGGATCATTATATCTGTTCTGCGAGGCTTCTGGATTCCCGGTTTCGTAGCCTGTCCACATGCAAAATTCATCAAACCCTACCTTGGTCAGTGCATCAGGCTCCACTCTAAAGTCATCGATTTGCCATTTCCCTCCGATGAAGGTATTATATCCAGCCCGTTTCATTTCCAGGGGCAGAGATGGATTGAGAGACTCATCAAAGTGAGCTCCTCCTCCCCAACGAGGCACATCCCAATGATTTACCCAACCGTGTCTGAAAGGATATTGACCAGTCAAAAATGTCACACGTGACGGCGTGCACTGAGGCGTTCCATAGACATTATTGAATTGCATGCCGCTTTCAGACAGAGCATCAATGTTGGGAGTAGCGATGTCCGTAGCACCGTAACTGCTAAGCCACTCTTTTCCCAAATCATCAATTAAAAAAACGATGATGTTCGGCTTCTGACTTTGCAACTCCAGGCTTCCATCTCCCTCCATTGACGGGTTGCATGCAGTCAAAAGCAACACACTCAAGCAAGACCATGAGATTGCAGTTTTTAACATTGTCACTGATTATCCAATTATCTATTCTGGAACTCAATTAACTCAAAATCTAATTACGAAACCAGTCTCATCATTTAACGGTCGTCGGCTTCATTTTTTAATTGTGGACAAACTCCTTTGCCGGTTTTTCCAGGATATGATATCTCTCTAAGATGTGGGGCTTTTTGGGGATATAAGAAACGAGGTATTACTACACCAGATTGGCCTGCCTGGTCATCAAACTGCGAATTGTTTCTGGTAATCTCAAGCAAAACTATCTTCAGAATATGCGTCGTTGGTGAATTCGAAATTCAATCATTCCATAAAAGTCGCGGCTGGTGTACACATGCTGTAGTCAGGCAGGAATTATCCTATATCTTAGCAGGTACAACACTGGCCCCAATAATTACTTGAAAGCTGGATTAGTTACGCAGGTTTCTGTCCGGTTATCTAATCTTCGTAGTTTATCATTGGAACGTTGCTTGCTTCCGCGCGTGAACGGCGCCGCAAATAAAGTTTTAACCTATGTCCAGTCTGGTAATTGTTGAGTCTCCCACCAAGGCCAAAACGATTGGACGGTTTCTACCGTCCTCCAAATACAGGATTATGGCCAGTCTGGGGCATGTCCGGGATTTGCCCAATGGAATAAAACAAGTTCCGGCCAAATATAAGAAAGAGCCTTGGGCGTCCATTGCAGTGCGACTTGAAGATGGTAAGTTCAAACCTTTTTATATCATTCCGCCAGATAAACGCAAGGTCGTCAAGGAGCTTAAGGATGCACTTGCTCGTGCAGATAAACTCCTGATTGCTACGGACGAAGATCGTGAAGGTGAGGCCATTGGCTGGCATCTGGTAGAGGTTTTGAAACCCAAAGTGCCTGTTCACCGAATGGTATTTCACGAAATTACCAAAGAGGCAATCCACAGAGCGCTCGAAAACACCCGGGCAATGGACCTGGACCTGGTAGAAGCTCAAGAGTCAAGAAGGGTACTTGATCGTCTGGTGGGTTACAAGATCTCCCCGGTTTTGTGGCGTAAGATTGGCCGTGGAACGAGTGCAGGGCGCGTTCAGAGTGTAGCTGTTCGGCTGTTGGTCCTGCGAGAGAAGGAACGCATGGCATTCATTCCAGCCCAGTATTGGGATCTAGCGGCGACACTGCAAGCCAATACAGGTGAATTCACTGCAACCATGACACATCTTGGTGAACGCCGACTGGCAATTGGACGTGATTTTGACGATAACACCGGCCGGCTCAAAGAGTCATTGAAGGATTCGGGGATACTGTTGTTGAGCAAGCAACAGGGTGAGCACTTGGTTGCCCGCTTGCCATCGGCTTACTGGAGTGTTACAAGTGTTGAGTACAAAGAACGCTCACGGAAACCTGCGGCTCCCTTCATCACCTCCTCACTACAGCAGGAAGCGAGTCGTAAGCTCAGATGGGTAGCAAGAAAAACAATGAGGGTGGCGCAGAAACTATATGAACGAGGATTCATCACCTACATGCGGACAGACTCGGTCACGCTCTCGAAGGAAGCTTTACAGGGTGTACGACATGTTATTCAGCGTAGGTATGGTGCAGAAAATCTTAGCAGCCACGTACGTAGATACAAAAGCAAGGTGAGCAATGCTCAGGAAGCTCACGAAGCAATCCGGCCTGCTGGCCGAGATATGAAAACCGCTGCCGAGCTGAGGTTGAGCGGAGATGAATATAAGCTGTACGACCTCATATGGAAACGCACTGTTGCAAGTCAAATGGTGGATGCCAGGGTTCGAGATACGCGTGTAATCTCCACTGCAACCCTATCCGACTCAGAGCCGGTACATTTTCGGGCTACGGGAAGTGAAGTATTATTCAGGGGGTTTCTACAGGTTTATGCCGAGGGCACCGATGATCCCGAGGCTACGAAGAAGGATGCAGCCCAACGCCTCCCCGCACTTCGTGAACAACAGCCGTTGAGATGCCTCAGTATTGAATCGAAATGTCACGAAACCAAGCCCCCTGCCCGTTACACAGAAGCATCCCTGATCAAGAAATTAGAAGAGAAAGGTATTGGTCGGCCGAGTACGTACGCAACGATTATCAGTACAATTCAGGACAGAGGGAGCGCAATTTTATCCGGCAGGACACTTGGTCCGACCCTCCGTGCATTTGCTACGACTGCGTTGATGGAGGAACGATTTGATTCCTTTGTAGATATAGGCTTCACTGCTCAAATGGAGAAACGCCTCGACGAGATTGCGCAAGGTAAGGAGGATGGGCAGGCATTTCTCTACTCAATTGATCAGGGAGAGGAGGGAATTCAGCAACTTGTAGAAAACGCCCTGGATCAGGCAGACGCCCGTGAGATATCTACAATCACCTCTCCCAAATGGAGTCAATGTGTAGTCCGTGTTGGACGCTACGGACCCTATGTACAGGCCACTGTGGGTGGGCGGGAAATCCGCAGTGGGATTCCCGACAATTTATTGCCTGCAGATCTGGACGAGGAGCAATTGCTATCACTTCTAACTGCTACGCAAACACCTGCTGAGAAATTGGGCGTTCATCCTGAAAGTGGAAAACCCATACTGCTTAAGAATGGCAAATATGGTGTCTATCTGGAAATCTCGGAACCTGAGGGCTCCAAAACCAAGCCACAGAGAAAATCAATCCCAAAGCACATTCAAGCGGAAGATGTAGACCTGGAGCTTGCCCTAGACCTCCTGAGGTTTCCAATTAAGTTGGGCAAAGATCCTGATTCCGGGGAGATGGTGTACTTTGATAGTGGACGGTACGGTCCATATGTCAAGCGCGGAAAACTGAATGCTTCGATCAAAGGGCAGCGTAATTTGGAGCACGTGACGCTGGAAGAAGCCATTAAGCTTCTAAATGAGAAAGCCACCCAACCGCGCAGGGTAAGAGGGCGGAGAAAAAAGGCTTGATGAAGCCCCGTTTATGGATGCGTGGAGTATTCAGGAAGCTGAGAGCTCGGCGATACACGTATCAGCGTCAAGTTCAGGTCAATGTAAGCCGATCGGCCTTAGAGTACAACTTGAAAGTATTCCGGGGAATGTGTGGAAACGCTGCCGTAGCCCCTGTTCTGAAAAGCAATGCCTATGGTCACGGATTAGTTCATGTAGCCCGAGTATTTGATCCGGCGGAATGTCCGTTCTTTGTGGTAGACGGGTACCATGAAGCATTGATTCTGCGGAATGAGGGCATCCGTACACCTCTCCTGGTTATGGGATTCACACCCTCGGAAAACATCCTGAGCAGCCGGTTGCGTAATGTAGCCTTCATGGTGGGAGATCTGGAACAACTCAAAAATCTAGCAACCCATCGTCAATCCCGATGCAGGTTGCATCTTAAAGTTGATACCGGACTACATCGTCACGGCGTTGCACCTTCAGAGTTTAATGAGGCATTGCACCTAGTTACAAGTGCGCCTAGTTTGGAGTTGGAGGGCATCTGCTCTCACTTTGCGGATGCCTCGGGCAGCAATACTGACTTTACTAGGACACAACTTTCAAGATGGAATACGCAGATTGAACCACATCGCGATCGTGTGCAGTATTTACATATCGCCAATACCGCCGGAACCGCGTGGACGAAGGAGGCTGTTGGGAATGTAGCAAGGGTGGGACTCGGTTTGTACGGATTTGACACCCATCCATCTCGTAGTCTGTCTCTTAGACCAGCTTTGTCCGTCCAATCACGCCTGCGAAGTTTAAGGACGATTGATCCGGGAGAGAGGGTCGGCTATGGACTCACTTGGCAAGCTTCTGAGGTCACTACATTGGCTTTGATACCAACTGGATATAACGCCTGCGTAGACCATCGTCTGTCGAATAAGGGGGCATTCAGGATTGAAGGTGCAGATTGTCCGATCGTTGGCCGTGTAAGTATGAATGCAACCATGATCAGTATTACGCAGGCACTAGATGCAAAACCCGGTCAGGTAGTCGAAATCATAGCATCAGATCCAGGAGCGGTTAATTCGGTGAGTAAAATTGCCAGCATTTGTGACACAACACCGCATGTGATCCTTTCAGGGATCTCGCCGCTTCTTCGGCGGGTAATTGTAAAGTGATCGCTTGTGTCAGGGCAACCGGATGATCGGTTTAGAGATCGTCCCGGCTGAAACTATATATATTCCCGCAGCCAGTGCACGCGGGTTCCAGTGAATGTGGCTCTGCCCCTTTCTTGCAATAGAGGTGATCAGGCGTCCGTAGATGTCAGTGATGAACAGTTGATCAGGTGCGTTGCTCGAGAGTGTGATGGTTATGGATACGGTGAACGGGTTAGGGTACGCTTCCAGTTTGATAAGTTCAGGGGTTTCTTTGCGGGAGAGCACACTGTTTTTTGCGAAAATATGCACTGCGACACCGGGTTCCGTAATGGCATACTGATCTTTCCAAGCCACAATAGCATGGCCGAATGTGGCACTGCCCTGGACATTGACGCGGTGCGAACCTGCCCCGAACTCGTCAAGACGCAGGACCCATACGAGACCATTTTGTGCAGATGAGCTTGATGGGGCTCCTATGATGACATGATCTTCAGCCACTGCGATGCTGGTGCCCGCTTTTGTTGATGGTACTGGTGGAACAGGCGTGAACGAGTAGGTCTGTTCCCAATCAGGCACCCCTAGAGTATAGACGTAGACAAGCGACGCACCGGGTGCGCCGACGACCGCGCGTATGTATTGGTTGTATGTTCCCAAGGCAACACTCGTGCCGAACGCATGCTCATATCCGGCAGAACCGCCACGAAGTTCGGCTTGGAGTCGCCAGTCTGAGCCAGAGGTTCTTTCGTATATGTAGGCAAGGCCGGCTCTTTCCCCACGTGGCTCGTAGGCCCGAGGTGCACCGACCAACAGGATTTCTGAATCCATGGCAAGCGCCTGCCCAAAGGCCTCACCGCCAGACTCTCCGTGAAGGGTTTGTGTCCAGTTCCATTCATTCTGTGGAGACTGTATATAAAGGTCGATACGCCCGCGTCCAAACTGATCTGCTGGGCTGCCCACAGCCACGAAAATTCCGTGCATGGCCACTGCTCGTCCATAGCCATCTGTATCCTGCGTAACGAAACTCAGGGGTTGAGGAAGCTGGTTATCGCGAAGATCGTAAAAGTAGGCTCTTCGGTTTCCAGGGGCACCAGCGACCAATAAATGGCCATACGCGGCCAAGCTGTAGCCTAAGCTGTCCTTGAGGGTGCCCTCTAGCGTCAGTGCCGGTGTCCATCCTCCCTGTGGTTTTTGACGGTAGGTCCAGATCATGCCGCTTCCATCCGCTGCACTAGGATCGCCGATCACCAGAGTTGAATCGCCTGCAGCTATTGAATATCCGAATGCTGGCGTCAGAGCTTCAATACGGTACTGTGCGGCAATACAAGAGCACTCAAGAATGACTAAACCAAGTGCAGCCAGTCCAATAGATCTGAGCATCAGCGTCCTATATCGGCATCTCCAAGACGTAAGGTATAAAGGATGTTGAGATAGCTTTCATAGCGTTCGTCGCTGATTCTCTCCATCATATGTGCACGCTTCACGGCACAGTTCGGTTCGTGATCGTGTGTGCAGGCGGGGAAACGGCAACTTGTGAGATGTGGCCTGAACTCCGGGAAGTGATGCGCAAGTTCCCACGGTTTAATATCCAGAAGACCAAATTCGCGTATGCCCGGCGTATCCATAACACTGCCACCAGTGATCAGTGAATGCAGTTCGGTATGCGCTGTGGTGTGGCGTCCCTTACTGGTTTTGTCGCTGATAGATTTTGTAGGAATATTTATCTCGGGGTCAATGGCATTAAGAAGCGAAGATTTACCAACTCCTGAGGGCCCTAATAGCACATTGATCTTGTCGGAAAACAGATTGCACAATGTCTCTAGGTTGACCTGCTCTTTCACACTGGTCAGCACGACTGGGTAACCCAACTTCCGGTAATACTCACCGAGCTCTCCGACTGATATTGAGAGATCTGGTGTAGCCAGATCCATTTTATTAATCACCAGCCCTGCCGGGATGTCCTGCGTTTCGCAGGCAATCAGCAGGCGGTCAGCCAGTCTCCAGTTCAGTGCGGGCTGTTGAGTTGCCTGAACAATCCATATAAAGTCAACATTTGCCACAAGAATTTGACGCTTCCGTACTTTGCGTCCCGCAGCCCGGCGTTGTAGACAGTTATATCGCTGATGGACCTGGGTGATTAATCCGGTGTTGTCTTTTTGAATCAGGAGACCGACGCGATCGCCTACGGCGATCGGCTGCGTACTGTCTTCGTGATCCAGACGCATTCGACCGCGAATGCGCGAAGGGATCATTTCCCCCTTGACCGAGACATCAATCCAGGTTCCAGTGGAACGAACCACCGTGCCGGTGTGCATGAGCATTAATGGTTGATCGCAACAGAGCGTCCGTGTACACGTATTACAGGAACATGAGTAATTTACTTAAGGCGCACCGAAAATGAGCACGCAACAGGAAGATAACCGTGACACGTTTGCCGAGGCCAAGCGTGTTTTTGGACAGCTTGGACTGGATCAAAAGGTCGAGTTCATAGCCACGCAAACCCTGAACACAACCGTCGAAGCCATAAGCACCTTTGTTGATTACGTCTCGGAAGAGTGTTCTGAGATTTTCAGCACACCAGATTCATCCGCCGACGAAAAAGATTCTGCTGAGGCCGAGGCAACCTAGGAGGGGGATGTCCCTTGGTGCGCACCATTACTCGGTGCAGGTGCTGTGAAGAATTCCCCGGGATGCCTTATTGCGGTTGTGTCTAGCGTCATGTCAAGTACCTGACTCATACGTCGGACATAGTGGACGTTCAGTCCCTCCAGCGTTTCGGGTTTGATCTCTCTTATGTCTTTCTCATTTTTGGACGGTAGGAGGACATGTTTAATCCCCGCTCGTCTAGCGGCGAGAACCTTCTCCTTGATGCCCCCAACGGGTAATACGAGGCCGCGGAGTGTGATTTCTCCGGTCATTGCCAGATCGTGTTGCACTTTACGCTGCGAATAGATTGATACGAGCGCAGAGAGTAACGCAACACCGGCACTGGGGCCGTCTTTTGAGACGGCACCAGCGGGAACATGTACATGTACATCGTAATGCTTGAAGGCATGATGTGGGATTTCCAGTTCATCAGCACGTGCCTTGATATAACTGAGAGCAGCTTTGGCGGACTCCTGCATAATGTCTCCCAGGCTACCGGTTAGAATAAGTTCACCGCTACCACGGGAGACGGAGGCCTCTACAAACAGGATATCGCCTCCTGTTGGTGTCCACGCAAGTCCGGTGGCGACACCGGGGACTTCTGTTCGTTCAGCTATTTCGCTAAAGAACTTACGGGCCCCCAGATACGTCTCGACATCATCTTTTGATACCGTCGACTCAGTGATTTCTTCGGCAGCTATTCTTTTTGCAACACCACGTGCCACGCTCCCAATCGTGCGCTCAAGGTTGCGGACTCCAGATTCACGTGTATACCCGTCGATAATATGGTTTAATGCTGCTTCATCAAGTGTGAGTTGCGTCTCGTCAAGACCGTTACGTTCAATCTGGCGTGGGACTAGGTATCCTTGAGCGATAGCTAGTTTTTCCTCCTGGGTATAGCCAGATATCTCGATAGTTTCCGTGCGATCTCTAAGCGGCGCGGGAATTGTATGCAGCGAATTCGCAGTCGTGATAAACAGCACTTTGGACAGATCGTAATCCAGTTCCAGGTAGTGATCATTAAAGGCGTCGTTCTGCTCCGGATCAAGCACCTCAAGTAGAGCACTGGAGGGATCGCCTCTATGAATGTTTCCGATTTTATCAATTTCATCCAGCATGAACACTGGATTGGCTGAGCCGGCCTTTTTAAGTCCCTGTAGAATACGGCCGGGCAATGCACCAATGTATGTGCGTCGGTGGCCGCGTATTTCCGCTTCATCGTGGACTCCCCCTAGGCTGACTCGGACGAATTTACGCCCCATCGCACGGGCAATGCTTCTACCTAGACTGGTTTTGCCAACTCCCGGAGGGCCGTGGAAACACAGAATAGGAGCCTTCATATCTCCCTTTAGCTTGAGCACGGCCAAGTGCTCCAGTATGCGCTGCTTGACTTTTTCCAATCCGTGATGATCTTCTTCGAGAACCTGCTCAGCGTGCGCGATATCCAGTTGATCTTCAGTGTATTCAGTCCAGGGCAGGTCGAGGATCCAGTCTACGTAGTTACGTGTAACTGCATAATCGGGCATGACGGGGTTCGAACGTTCAAGCTTTTTCATTTCCTTCTCGAACACACTTATGACATGTTCAGGAAGTTGTTTTTCCTTGGCCCGTTCGTGCAGCTCAGCATGCTCGTTATCGCTTGATCCCTCCCCCAACTCATCTTGGATGGCCTTCATTTTCTGCCTGAGAAGAAACTCCCGTTGCTGCTTATCTACATCATCACTCATACGCGCACGGATTTTCTTCGAAACTTTCAGAACCTCGATTTCTTTGTTCAGGTGTTTGATCAACAGTTCTGCACGATCTTTTAATGACGTAGTCTCCAGAAGCGTCTGTTTCTCCTGAACGCTGATTTGCAGCTGCGAGGCGATAAGGTTGATTAGCAATGTGAGGGACTTGATTTTTTGTATGGCGTCAGCCGCCTCATTTGGAAGGTTTGGTGAGAGGTCTACGATGTCAATGGCCAAATTTGTTATTGTATGCTTTAAGGCTTTTTTTTCGACATCATCCGGCAGGTCTTCATATTCCTCAAGTGTTGCGATCTGTGCCTTGAAGTAGGGCCTTGATTGCGTGAATTCTTCAACTTTGAACTGGGTTTCCCCCTGAATAATTATGTTTTTTCCACCATCCGGCATCTTGGTCATCTTCAGAATTGTAGCCACAGTGCCAACATTGTATAGATCTTCGGCCTCTGGGTCGTCAATTTCCCGTTCTCGTTGAGAGATCACGCCAAAGAGGTTGTTCTGGTTGACAGTATTGCGTATCAGTTGCAACGAAGCATTGCGCCCTACCGTGATCGGCAGTATGGCTCCTGGGAAGAGGACCGTATTGCGGAGGACCAGAATGGGCAGTACCTGCGGATCAGGCGTGTTCATTTTCAGTCTCAGAGATTGGTGAGAGATGAGTTTTCAGTCAGATTGTCTGAGGATAGCATTCAAGGCCAGTACTTCATGATGGAATTTAAGAAGGCTTAGTAGAGGAATTGTCAAAAACTGCGCCAATCAGAATATTGGATGACAAAATGTCGTTTTAGCCATGATTGGTAACCATTTGTTTTAGTTTCACGTTCAATAACGAGCAGACGAAGTTAAAATGTGGCACAAAGACATCTTGGACACGATCGGCAACACCCCAGTTGTACAACTGAATCACATGGCTGAGGGTCTGCCATGCAGGGTTCTGGTTAAGCTGGAGTGCTTTAATCCGGGAGGATCGGTTAAGGATCGGATTGGTGTCTCAATGGTTTTGGCAGCGGAGAAGTCCGGTCAATTGAAGCCGGACGGCACATTGATTGAAGCTACAAGCGGGAATACCGGTGTGGGCATTGCACAGGCTGCAAGAGCGAGAGGCTATCGGTGTATTTTCGCACTAACGGAGAAGGTCAGCCAGGAGAAACGGGATCTTCTCAGGGCCTTCGGGGCGGAATTGGTGATTTGTCCAACGGACGTCACTCACGATGATCCGCGTTCTTATTACAGCGTAGCCGAGAAGATTGCCACAGAAATCCAGGGTAGCATTTATCTCAACCAGTATTTCAATGAGGCCAACGTGAAAGCACATTACCAGACCACTGGTCCAGAAATCTGGCAGCAGACCCAAGGGCGGATTACGCATTTCTTTGCAACAGCAAGCACGGGCGGTACAATCTCAGGGAGTGCGAGATACCTGAAGGAGCAAAATGCCAAGATCAGTGTAATTGGTGTTGATCCCTACGGGTCTACGTACTATAAGTATTTTCATGAAGGTATTGTTGATCCTGATGAGGTTTACAGCCATCAGATTGAAGGTGCGGGCAAAGAGTATTTAGCCGGAAACATGCACATGGACCTAATTGATGATTATATTCGCGTGAGTGACAGAGACGCCATGCATATGGCACGGCGGTTGGTTAAAGAAGAGGCTATATTGGTAGGATCATCCAGTGGCCTTGCATTAGCTGGCGCACTTGAATGGCTCGAAAAACACGGTCAAGAACTTGCTCCTGATGCGCTGGCGGTGGTTCTGCTACCCGATTCGGGGACAAAGTACATGAGCAAGACTTACAATGACTGTTGGATGCAAGCTAACAACCTAAACTGACTCACAGAAAATCAAGCTACAATGGCAGAGGACGCTAACGATATTGATGATTATGCCCAGGAGCCTGATCATGACAGCACGGATCTAAAGATTGAGTTGAGCGAAACCGTTGCAGACGGTCAGTATGCCAATCTGGTTATGGTGGGACATTCATCGGAGGAGTTTGTGCTGGATTTCATTCTTGTGATGCCGGGGATTCCTAGAGCGAAGGTCAAGAATCGGATAATTCTCACACCGCGGCACGCTAAACGGATGTTGCACGCCCTGGGGCAGAATATTGAGAAATTTGAGCACGCAAACGGGGAGATCCCGGGCAGTCCGGTATCAGAGCCTATGTCCGTTCAGTTTGGCGGTGGTCAGGTGGGGGAAGCATAACTACTTTCGTGCAGTGGTTAATGCCGCGATTGCAGCACCCATGAACAGGACATGTGGAAGTAGCGTAGCCAGGAGCGGGTTCAATTCCTCCGTGTAGCCAAACGGTTCAATGAGTTTTTGTGCGGCGAGGTAGACAAAGGCGACCAATAGTGCGATTCCAATTTGAACTGCCTGCCCTCCACGTCTACGCCTGCAAGCTAATGGGAGCGCGATGAGCATGACAATCAGGTTAGCCACGGGATAGGCGTATTTGGAGTAGTATCCAATCATGGCACGACCTGTGTCACCCACCCCACTTCGCCGCAAGGCATCCACGTAATCTGCTGCGACTGGAATCGTCATTGACTCAATGTCTCTTTGTCTACGGGCAAGGTCCCTGGGAAATACAAGAAGAACGGTATCTAGAGGTGCCACGATTTGACGGCTCTCATATCCATCATTGAATTTTCGTATTACAGCATATGAAAAATGCCATAGTGAGTCCTGCCAAACCATTTGCCGTCCATCCACGCGCTCACTAAGCGTACCGTCCGTGTTGAATCGTTGTAGCTGAACCCTGTGGGCTGTGTTGGTTCGACGATCAAAGTATCCCACAGTAACTACACTGGTGGGGTCGTTGCGTCGATGAATTTCGCTGACGTAGAGCTGTTGTGTCCTGGTATTTATGTAGAGTTCATCGTAGGAAAGGACGGTCTGATTAGTATTTGGTACAATCCATCCTCCTACAAAGAACAGGAGCACACTCACAAATACCCCAATCAGGCAATAGGGGACCGCGAGGCGTTGCAGCGCAACGCCGCTGGTTTGCAGCGCAACGATCTGAAATGACTGTGCTAGTCGACTCGTGGTGAAGATTGCAGCAAGAAAAAGCGCAAGGGGCGAAACTTGCCGGATAATATCGGGGATAAAACTGGGGTAGTACACGAAATAAATATTTCGCATTGGAGCATTACGATCCAAGAAATCGTCGATGTACTCCAAGTAGTGAAGTAACACGAAGAAGATGACCAAGACCAGTACCAGAAACACGTATGTCCCCAATATCCGCCCCGTGATATGTCGATCCATAGTAGTCAAGATCATGCCGCGTTCACCTCACCGGAATTGAACAATTGGAGAATAAACGTGTACCTGTCCCCGTCATAATCGTTCTGAGTTATATGAAAGTTCACGAGTATCAGGCCAAGGATATATTGGAAGAATATGGTGTAGCTATGCAGCCTGGCGAAGTTGCCTCAACGGTTGCCGAGGCGGTAGAGGTCGCTCGGGCTATGGTGCCGGTCTATGGGGAGCTGTTTGTAGTTAAAGCTCAGATTCACGCGGGTGGGCGTGGTAAAGGAGGTGGGGTAAAGCTAGCGCGTGGCTTGGATGAGGTAGTAGAGGTAGCCGGGAATATACTTGGCATGAATTTGATTACGCATCAGACTGGTCCTGAAGGGCAGCTGGTGCGTAAAGTTTTGGTTGCCCCTGCCGTTGATATTGCAAAGGAGTACTACATAGGAGTAACCCTTGACCGGGCCCGCGGCCAACATGTAGTGATGGCCTCAACAGAGGGTGGTGTGGAAATAGAAAAAGTAGCTGCTGAAACGCCGGACAAGATTCTCAAAGTATGGGCGGACCAGGGACTTGGTCTGCAAGGATTTCAAGCCCGGCAATTAGCCTACGGGCTCGGCTTTGAGGGCAAAACTGCAAGGCAGGCCGCTAATTTTATAAATTCGCTCTTTGCTGCATATATAGGAGTCGACGCGTCTCTGGCTGAGATTAACCCACTCGTACTTACCAAGGATGGTCGTGTGGTTGCTATTGATGCAAAGCTCAATTTGGATGACAATGCTTTGTATCGACACAAGGACCTGGCCGCACTCCGGGATTTACACGAAGAGGATCCCTTGGAGGTAGAGGCACACGCCTCTAATCTGAACTATGTAAAGCTGGACGGAAATGTTGGGTGTATGGTAAATGGGGCGGGGTTGGCTATGGCGACCATGGATATCATCAAACTTGCTGGGGGCAATCCGGCTAACTTCCTGGATGTCGGCGGCACTGCGAGTGCAGAGACCGTTGAAGCCGGATTCCGCATCATTCTGAAGGATTCAAATGTGCGGGCAGTGCTAGTGAATATATTTGGTGGTATTGTTCGCTGCGACCGGGTTGCCCGGGGTGTTGTAGAGGCTGCACGCAATGTTGGAATTAGTGTTCCTCTGATTGTGCGTCTACAGGGGACGAATGCTGCGGAGGGACAAAGAGTATTGAACGAAAGCGGGATTGAACTTGAATCTGCTGTATTGTTTGAGCAGGCAGCCGACAAGGTGCGGTTGGCGTTGGCAGCATAGACAAGATGGTCAAATGAAGGAATCACAGACTATGGACACGGTTGAGATAAGAGAAGGTCTGGACAACCTCACGCCGCAACTGATCCGTATTCTTTATCGTCGGGCCCCGCTGCATCGTCCGGTTTCGAACCCGGAGCGTTTATGGACAATGTTTGAGCGTGCATCTCTGGTACTCACAGCATGGAAAGGGACCCGTCTACTGGGTATAGCACGGGTGCTGACAGATGGGGTGATGTACAGTTATCTTTGCGATTTGGCCGTGGAGCCTGATGTCCAGGGCTTGGGAATAGGCAAGCGCCTGATGAAAAGCGTGCAGGATCACTGCGAGGGCACGGAGCTCGTGCTCAGGAGTACGTTGGGCCGTTTTCACAGGCATGCGGGGTTAAAAGCAGTTGACGACGTATGGGCCGTTGAGACCGGTTGATTGAAATAGCCTGCACCCAGACGGTTTCCAAAAACGAGTTCCCCAATAGGTTGAGATTACGTTCCCGACTTGGTCAGGAAGGCTTCAATGAAGCCTGGACCTTTCAGCCCGGGAAACCGGCCCATCCTTTGAGATCGTCTGATTTCTGAGACACTAACGTCCCGGATCTTCGATTGGCCAGCGACTGACACGCTCGATGCACGCTTCCAACCCTGCTGATAAGGAGAGGTCCTAGCCTGAATTTCCAACCACGTTTTTTGCGTCGAGTTGAGTATCCAGGCCTGTG
>CAZCYQ010000071.1:0-15107 GCA_964503085.1 uncultured Rhodothermaceae bacterium
CGACGCCTGGCGGGCGTCGAGCGACATTTGACAACGAGGGCCTGCATAGGGGTCCGGCGCCCCGTCCTGATCGATTGTACTATCTGAAAACCCCTCATGCAAATGCTCTTGTTTATGTTTATGCAGATGTTTCTGTTTTCACAGCACGCCTGCGCCAGGACAATCACGTCTGCATCTGCACGCCAGCACCCCCGGCTATCCCCAAAGAAAAAACCTTTGACAGAGGAAAGCCGCTGTCCACCTGCCGGGACCGGCCCGCGCCCCGTGACTCCGTTCCTTGTCGAAGTTAAAGCCTGGGGCGGTGTCTGAACAGCGATGCCAACGGCAGAATCACCTGCGCGGCAGCGCGCGCACGAATTCGCGCCGGCTCCGCGAGGGCGTCCTGCCTGTGAGTGCATGTATGATCACGACGGGGATGAGGAGGTGGGTGAGTAAATCTCGTCTCTGCCGTCGATGCGGTCACGCAGGGGCAACCCGTGCGGATACCCGTCAACGGATGCTTCGTGGCTCCCTGATTGGTGAAGCACCGCGCAATGCCGCGTCGCACGCCTGGCCCGCCAGCGCCCTGCAGGCGGGGCCTTCCACCCAGCGCTCGAAACTGCCGGCATTCATGAACTCGCCGCTGGAAAGCCCGCAAGCCAGCCCTTTTCCCTCAATACGTCGAGCGCCAGCCTGATCTGCCCCTCGGAGAACTGCCGCTTCCGTTCATCCCACGCATACGTGCCGGCAACGACCTCCTCCGTCGACGCCATGGGACTCTCCGCCGCAACCCAGTGCACCGTCGCCAGCAGCTCCAGCCCGAACGAGGACTCGAAACCCTCGACCAGCTCCGCAACCCTGTCGAAGCGCGCCCGTGTTTCCGGATGGTCTTCAAGGAATAATTCCGCATCCCCGACCGCGCCGGGAACAAGCTCAACTTGCTTGCCGGGTGAATCCCCGCCGTCCGCGTATCCGCTGATAAAATGTCCTCCGGTCTCGTCCAACACATGGCGAAGATTCTCGGCATAAGGACCGTAGGACGCCTTCCGGTACCGGAGCCGCAGCGGCTCGCCGGACGCCTGCATGAAATATAGCAGCCTGTGCACGTCCAGCAGGGTCACGAACGGGTCCAGCAGCGCGCGTGTATAGCGGTCCATCAGGCCCGCCAGCGCCGCCCGCCCCGCAGTCATCTTGGGCACATCCTCTGTTTGGCCGGTTCGCTCGTCTGACGGACCGCCGCCCGGTTCGAACATGACAATCTCGAGGTCCATGGAGTGGTGGAATTGGACTGTGCGCAACGATATGGATTCGCAACTTCGTCGTCAATTTGCCGCCAGCTCGCGGGCCTCTTGCGGCAGTTGCTCGGCCGCCGCCCGCACGTCCAGCTTGCCGGTGACCACGTGCGCGATCAGGCTGGCCCGGTATTCGGTCATAAATTCGACCTGCCGGCGCGCGCTGTCGATGGCCGCGTCGATGTATGCGGTGGTTTTGTCGAGGTGCGCGACTATCTTCTGCTGCTCTTCCAGGGGAGGGGTTGGCACTGGCAGATTGGCATATTTCTCAGCGCTTATGTTTTGAATCGTTGCAATGATGAATACGGAGTCCTTCCAACTGGAAAACGCTGAACTCTGGGTGAATGCAAAAAGGAATCCTGGGGCGATAAGATCGCCTTTCGGACGAGCGCGTATGAGATAACCTGCGTGGCATGCCTGACCGATCTCAGAGGTCACCAGAAATGCTTTCCCGACGGTAGCCCCGCTACGCGCCAAAAGAAGATCACCTGGCTTGACCAAATAATCTCTTGCGATTTCGGGGGGTAAAGAGCGAAAGGTGTCGTCTCGCAGCTTTCCATCCAAGCCGAAGTCGGTGATGCGCAGGTAACGCGGCCAATTCGGATTATCGTGTTCTGCCGCTGCATTAGCGCCATAGGTCAGTCCCCCTTCAATTAGATATCGAAGCCGCCGCATCTCCCAATGCACGGGCACATCCCCCAGCCAGTCAACGCCAGAGGTCTTGAGCGGAACGCTGGGGTCAAGACCGCGCGTGACGGCGCGCTGGATCGTAGCTTGGCGCGCCTCCTGCAACTGCGCAATCAGCCCCTCCTTGCCCTCAATGTAGCGCTGGATGCCCTGGCCCACGTGGTCCAGGTAGCGGACGATGGCGCGCTGCTCAGCAAGCGGCGGGAGGGGAAAGGGTGCTCTCAAAAATGCCTCATCAGTCAGTTGAAGCCGTGAGACCCATATGCCCTTTGAACGTACTTGCAACTCCCATTGAAAAGGGATAGACCGGACTAGATAGTGAATGAACTGAGGGCTTGCTTCACAACTGGGTAAAAATCTATAGACTCCGTACGCGGAACTCACAATGCCGTGAAGTGGCGATACTCCTAGCCCCTGCGCCCAGGCCCATAGGCTGTTGATTACTAAATCTCCTGGCCAACACAGCTTGTATCCTACGTAAGACTCCGCTTGAAACATCGTCACATTGGCTGATTTCCTTGGTACAACACCCCGTTCGCTGGAAACGGTGAGTAGCTCCTCTTCTCCCGTCTGTGAGCGGATGTCGACGGGCTGAAGTATTGTCTTTCCACGTTGTATCTCCCAGTGCGCGGGCACGTCTCCGAGCCAATCGACGCCAGAGTGTATATAGGCGGGATAGGGTACATAACTTGCATCACTCTTTGTCATGGCGGATGGTATCTGCTAGGTGATGATTAAGTGTCATATTGTGAATGATGAGAGGCATCAAACCACGCGCAATTTCTCCAGCGAATTGCCAACGCTGCTCATCAGTCAAGATACCTTTCTCTTTTGCTCCAGAATTAATGGCAGCGGCCTTTATCGCATCTTGGATGGCTTGATTCCTTGCTCTTTCGAAATCAATCTTCCTAGCGATGTCTAACACATTAGATATCGCGTCCATATAAGCGGTATAGTCATACCGCTTATATTCATATGCCTCGCGGATATCCAACATTGATAAGTCAAATTTGACCTCGAGATCCAACTCTTCACCCTTGATCGGGTCAACAGCATACACGTGAGTGAAGTCGCTGCCCGTGTAAGATTCAGATAGACAGAGCACCACTCGCCACAGACTATAGAATTCGATATATCCAACTAGCGTCGAATTTTCTGCACACCCTCTTACATAGACACAGTGGAAGGGTAAGCCGGACGGACGATTGACGATTAGGTCCTTGTCGCTATCGTAGTAGTAGCCGAAGCAGGCCTCCTTATCGTCGTTCAGTAAGTAATCCAGAGCAAGGTCGCATTGTCTAGGATCAATTCCGGCGTCATAGACCAATGCCACAGCAGATTTGACCAATGATCTGCCCGACTTAGCACCGCCAAAATCACCGTTGATCTCGATCGGATCTGCGCTGTAGTATGATCTATACTGAGCTGCCGATACCAAGGCATCCAAATCAAGATGACGCAGTTGCGGATACTTCTTACACTGTCCCTCTAGGATCTGCTTAAGTTCATTCTTGTTCCTAGCCTTGATATGCAGCGTGGTTGTAGATCTTCCGGTGGTCACCTGAATTTCAGGATCTGCCAGCGTCATTGTTCCATCCGCATTTAAGGAGACGCTACCACCACTATATGTTGAAAATTTCTGTGAGGGAACAGATCCACGTTGGCGCGCAATACCAAGCCGAAGAGAAAAAGGATTTAACTCTGAAGCTAGGTCAGCATCCCACCTTGAACCGGAAACACTGTTGCAGTCTCGACAGATAAATCCGCCCACCTTCTTCCGACCCCCAATAGCATTGGGAATTATGTGTTCTTTACCACTGTTGGCAGACGTGAGAGTCCTTCCACACAGAATACATTGTTGAATTCCCATACTCGATCTAAACTCCTTCCAGCCTGATAAACCACCGGTGCATCACACAACCCCGCCGCTTCCTGCTCCAATGCGTAGCCGCACTTCCCAATGCGCGGGCACATCCCCCAGCCAGCCGACGCCGGAGGGCTTGTAGGCAGAGTAGGGTGGGAGGTTTGCAATCAAGAAGTGACCCCTGCTCCTTCCTTCGAGGGACGCTCCTCGGTTGGAAGTTTCTCGACCTTCGTTAGTGTGGTGCTGATCAATACGAGAACAGCATCTGCTTCAGCAGGATTAGGGTGAATATCATTATGCGATAGCGGATTGCGGCTCAATGCGTAAAGCCCCTTGAATAAGTTCAGATATCCTTCCCGTTTTTTATCCGGCAACAGCCCTGCCGTAGCGCCATCAGGACCAAATATCGCAACGACGAGTTTGTGGCCGTCGATCTCTCTAGAAATTCCAAACCGCTCGACCATCCTCGTCTTGAAAATGGGCCATGCCTCTCTGATTGCGGCATTCAGTTCCCCCGATTCTATGAATGGCATGAGCCGGGCGCTGAGGTCTTGATCAAGGACCGATTGGCTGGCATACCATTTGTCAAATTGCTTGAGGACTCCTGGTATGTCGCTGCGCACTATGTCAATTGGATCATGCGCGCATGACAAAGGAGAATTCTTTTCCAGCCAGCGATCAATCCAATTGAGGTGTCCTGTCAAAGATCCTGAGTCGATGCCCGCATCAGAAGGGAGCGCCGACAGCAGTTTGTCAACAGCCTGTCTCAAAGTTGCGGCCCGATTACTCAACCTTTCCACCTCCTGCTTTGAATCGTCTCTGCCGCTTGAAGTGCGACGGTCGGCCACATAATGTGACAGTGCCAGCCCGAGAGCCATCGCCTCGCCAGATGCACTCATTGCCAAATCATATATGTGGGAATGGTACGTTATTGTTGTGCGGTCAATTCGTTTTGAACGTCTAGTCAATTCTTCGTTCTCCTCCAGTGATGACGAGCCCCAAGAGTTCGCACTCCGCGATCCCTTTGTTGACTACTCCAAGGTCAATTCTCCTTGCCCAGAGCAACGCGTCGACGCTCGCGAGCATGTCAAGAGGTCCTTTTGACATTTTTCCCCTCTTACGCCCCGCCAATGATCTTCATCAACACCCTCTCTGGCTCGCTCAACGGCTGCGGCTCGGTAGGGATGGCAATGTAGAGTTAGTCAAAAAGACCTTCAATCACTTTCAGGAACTCATCCAACAGTTCTAGATAGCTGAGGATCGAGAGGCTTGCGGCGACGAGAGTGACCAGCGTGAATGCAAGCTTGAAGAGTCGTCCCAAGACGCTTCTCTCTGCTCGAGCCGAGTTGAAACCAGCAGTGCCAAGGAGCAAAAAGGGGAGTCTTATAAACCAGTTGAAAACTCGCCACGCCCACCAGAGAGGGTTGAATGTTCTCAGAAACGAACGAAAATGATTGGACTTATAAACGCCTTGGGCCCGTAACACAACATCGCTTACTTGTGCAGGGGATAAGCTGTAACGGTCCAGAAAGAACAAATTTTCAACTAAGTCTATGTTCTGTGAAGGTCCTCCGACCATAGGTGGAGGGGTCCATCTGATGACTGGGCGAACGTTTGCAGCGTAGAGGATCTTTTTTACATCTATAAGCATTAAATTGAGTGAAGTACGAGCTTCGCTGGCCCTTTTTACCTGCTTTGCCCGATGAGCCAAAAAGTAAGTATCTACAAGTTCAAGAAATTCATCTAATCGTTCCTGGCGTCTGAGGCTCTCCCAGAACGTGATGTTTCTGTAATTGTTCACTTCGGTAGTCCCTTATACGTTTCAACGCATGCATTCGTAGCCCGCCTTAACGCTGTCTGGATGGACGATGTCCTGAAGGTCTCCGCGCCTCCCAATGCGCGGGCACATCCCCCAACCATTCGACGTCGGAGGGCTTGTTGGCTGGATAGTGTGGGAGATAAGGGTTCATGAGTAGATTCTCATATTTCGCAGGCTGCCAACTCTTACAGGCTTCAAAAGGAGATCTCTTCATCATAGTCATTTGTGCTTGATTCGAGAAGTGGATCATCGAAATCATCTACACTCTCAACTGCCGTTTCCAATTCATTATTCAGGACTTATCCTTGCCAATCGTCCGCGACAATATCCCAATTGATCTCTCGTAGTTCTTCTCCCGTCCATACTTCCCAGAATTCAGGGTCGTCGGAGCGGGGCTGTTGCTCTGTAGGCAGTTCATTCATTCTTACGAGAACTGGCAGTTCAGCGGCCCAGCCAAGCAGAATCGCTGTCTGTGAAGGCAGCGAAGGAAGTTCGCGCAGCATCCCTCTAAGATTTTCCGGAACAAGACGGTGAACAATATCCTGGTCGCGGTCATTGCTGAGCCGATGGAGGAGAAATGTATTGCATTGAGAAAGAACCGTGCGAGAGAGTTCAGATGGCCGCTGAGATGACAATACTAAACCGAGTCCATACTTCCGGCCTTCGCGAGCGATTCGCTCGAATGCCTGACAGCATACGACTGCTGCATCCTGGTATTCAATATTTTCCCCGTATCGTTTTATGAATGTATGCGCCTCTTCCATTACAAGCACCGTGGGGAGTGCGACCCCTTCCAATTTGACGTACCGCTGATGTGCTTCAAAGATCATGCGGGCAATTACAGCAGTGACAACATGAACAGCTTCAGATGGGACTAGAGACAGGTCGATTATTCTTACATGTTCACCATTGGCGCTATCACCTCCAATATACTCTTTCAGCCACTGTTCAAGCCCAATGCAATACGTATTGTCAACTATGGCATTCAATCTTGGCTCTGACAAGAGTGTGCGTATACGAGCAATCAAGGAATCGAGGTTATGATTTTGACTTTCTTGGGTTGCCAGGAACTCTAGGTGGTCAGCCAAGGCTGCCCCACTGAACGGCAACGGAATATCTTCGTCGGGACCTTCGTTGTAAATTATGCCTCCAAGGCTCTCTATGGACTTTCGCAGAGATTCAATGATCGGATTGACTAAGCCCTCAGAGAAAGCGCGATAGTATTCTATGACTTGCCCGTTTTTTGTAAAGCTATTATAAGTCGCCTGTAGCGCTCCACTAACAGCATCCTCTACTTCCGTGAGGTGATTGTTCGGAAATTCGGCGACTTTTGTGTTCAAATCGTCTTCGATAGATTTCAACCGAAACCCAAACTTGCTTTCTTCTTCCCTTATTGCCCCGGAGCGTAGGTCCCGCTGAATAAAAATCAGGTTGGATGACAAGTACTTACGCAGGGCGAGTCGGCTTTCTTCGCCTGTCGAATCGGTGCCTACTGTACGGCCGGCCTTGACCTCTCTTAAGGCCCTTCTAAGCAAGGGACGCTGCACCCCTGGACTCGCCTGTGTGAAGGTACACCACTCGGCGCTGTTCCAGAACCAGAGCGGCACCTTGAGCGCGAATTCGTCATCATCAGGATCGACCTTGAATATCCTTGCCTGAACGTTCGAAGGATCGTCACTGAAAGCTCGTGAATACTCCCCATTGGGGTCCAAGACGACGAATCGGGCATTGGGACGGCCCAAACAGTGCTCTCGTTGAGCCTGTTCAAGGCTCCAACGTATCAACCCGGCGACGGAACATGACTTACCGCTGCCTGTGTTTCCCAGAACAGCGAGATGGCGGCCAAACAGTCGGTTTGGATCAACACTCACCTTTGCATTGCCAGCTAAAGGACTCGTGCCGATTGTGACACGTCCTAGATCGCTCCCACCTTCCACCACCGACCGCAGTTGGAAATCGGTCGGTAGCATGACCGGCGCTCCAATGGATGGCAAGGCATCGGAACCCCGTTGGAAAACGTATCGTCTAACCGACGTTTGCTTTCGGAGTGTACCTAGGGGATTGAGTCGCAGTCTTCGACGTGGAAGTGGCAGATTTACAAGGCCAGAGTTCTGAATCCCGCGCTTATCCGAGAAAGGTAACCGATCGATTGTTATCCATTCGATCTGGCCAACCAAGAAACTACCATCAACCGGGATCAGGAGGTAATCGTTGACCCGCGGAAACGGCCGGGGGACACCGGCGTTTAGGGCATTGGACTCGGGTGCTTCACCGATTAGTACAACCTCAATCTTGTCTGGAGCTACATAATCTACCGTTCCGATCTGTAAACTACCGGATAGTTCTAACGGAGTATGACTCATTGTTCTACCTCTCCGTCATTCGCTTTTTCGTTTTCACTCCCGTTGCCTTCGCCCCTTATTATGCTCCATCTTGTTTGCAGCAACTCGGCCATGCGAACAGTTGTGAGGTCGATTGCCGGCTTAGGCAGGTAGTATTTCACGATGGTTTTGAGATCGGCAAGATGGTCGCCTATCAATAGGCTGACTTGCGCGTGTCTTCCTAGTCTTTCGTACATCTCCATAATTCTGCGGAGAGGGTCATTGTAAGAGATTACAACCAGATGAGTCGATGGAATTGTTAGCATATCTTCAATCACTCGGTTAATGTGCTCATCACCAAAACCATAACCATAGCAGACCAGTGTGCTGTTCGGGCGGCAGATCGCCGTGGCAAGGTCCCGGAACAGTTCGACATAAGGATAGGATGCAGTTTCCCGGTCTTTGGCTGCATTTGGATAGATCATGAGTTGTAATGCATTTGAACTTTCAAAACCGGGAGCGACCAGATAGGGTTCTGTGTCTGTTGCCCCGAACGGAAGGCCAATACGTTGAATTTGCCCATCGCGGTCAATCCAGTCAACAGACCCGTGCAGCTTCGTAAAGCGTGCCACACCTTCCAGATAGCGCGGTTCGCCACGGATGCCGGGGGGATTGTAATGCAAATCAACATCGAGTCGTGATGCGCGAAATACTGGCGCCAATGTTCCAATAAACCGGTCGATAAGATGGAGCCCCGCAACATCTGCGCCGGCTTCGATGTAGCGATCGTAGTTGGTTGTGAAAAGATGCAGGCGTTCTCGTGTACCTGAGCGACTGGCAAAACTCATCAGAAAGCTGACGAGGTACCTGAACGCCCTTTCGCGCTTTTCGGGCGATGCGGAGACTAGGTTGCGTTCTCCCTCCAAAACGGAGCTAGCGAAAGACCCAATAGCATTCGTCAATCCAGACCGTAAGGCCTGCACCATTTTCTGCTTGGGGGCATCATCCAGTTGCGTAGATATGAGTATTTCCAGCCCCCGGAGCAATTCTGAGGCCACACGGAACTCATCCTCGAAATTACCGCTTTGACGATTTGCGGCCTTTGCAATCCGCCTTGTTTCCATTTCAATCTCATCATTGAAAGTATCTAGTCCTATAGGTTCCATTCCCCGAGGAGACCTACACGTTGCCATTCTGTGAATGGCATGAGTCAGACCCGAACCGGTCAGCAGCGATAAATGATCTGATTGGACAAGCGCGGTCAACCACGGTTCTATCCGAGGCCGGAGTGTTTCCGGCCCAAAGGGATCGCTGTTCGTTGCCCAAGTGCACTCTGTGTCGTCGATCAACACGAAAGGCTTTGAGGGTTCTGACGAATCATGGCTTCGTGTTATGAAAACAGGAGCGTGGTCGTCACGAGTCTTGATAATTTGATAGTCTTGCGCAGACTCCATATGCGATCTCCACAGGTAATTTCCCCAATACCCGTTCCGTTCTTATGGCAGAAAAACGAGCCGGAATCTCTCGGGCTGCCGGGTCGCGTCCTGCCTTTCGTCATCGCCCTCTAGGGCTTGATAGTGTCGGATGCTCGCCCTTCACCCGTACGCTCAACATATCATCTTATCATTTTCTACATCATATTCCAAAAAACTCTGCATACATTTGGAAACGAAATGCTTTCCAAATTCAAATCTACCCTTAATAGGGAAACAGGATCCGCTTACATTAACAGATGCCCTCTATATGGACCTCTCCACGCCGTCCTTACATCCCGCGCGCGATTTCCCCATCAGCCGCCTTCGCCGCGCTGAACAGTGGTCACCCCGTCATTAGCGTTTATGATGTGGACTTAACACCCCACTCCGAAACTTTTCCAACAACTCTTCCGCCTGCCGTTCCAAGGCGCGTATATCAGCCCGGTTCTCATGTGGCACACGCTGCGGCTTCTAGAAGTAGCGCGAGAGACTAATCTCACCGTCGGCTTAAACGCTGACGGGCAGCTACCAGTCTTACGCAAGTGCTTCAGATCACGGGCTTTGTAAGCGGAATAGGGGACAGTACGGGTCCTATCTTCTGACAAAACTGTGGAGGTCAATTAACTCTGCGACGTAGTCAAGTACACGGCGTGGGGCATTCAAGTAACGCCCGGTTTGTGATTCTATCAGACCCATCAGTTCTGATGCCCTTGCGGAGTCTGCGCTCCGAGTCCTCTCTGACAAAAACTCGGGGTGGGTTAACTCTGAATCAGTTTGGAGAAGCCGCAGTTGCTTCAAAGCTGATGATTCTCCGGAACCTTCAAGTCGTTTGAGCTCCGCAAAATATAGGCTGGCTTCCATTGTTCTAAGCGGAAAATCCAATTGGGAGTCTCCAGTTGGAATAGAGACTGCCTGGTCAATGTAGTCCATCACAGCGCTTGCACGACATTCACCTCGGATGAACTGACGATACAAAGTTGGGTTCTTAAGATTCAAAGGGATTAGCAGACTGAGCAGTCCAGAATACATGTAATGCCGTTCTTCAATGTTCTTTCCAACAAAAGCAAGCAACCTCACACAGAAGTCTATGTCCCGCAGTGAAAGCCCTAAACTGCCGCAGAGCACGGGAAAACATCGTGCTAAACCGTAATAATCATCGCTGTGCAATCTGGTATTGGCATTCGTACTTAAGGTACGAAAGAACTCCTCAAAATGGAATCTGTCCATCAAGATCCTACAGAAACTCACCGAGTCCACTTCCGAAAGCGTAAACTCCCTGTCAAAGAATCGTCGCAGATAGACAGTAGTGTCGATTTCGCCGTAGATCGATTCGAGTGACTTGCAAAGTTCATCCCGATTGATGCCAAATACGATCACCATATTGGGAACGTCAAAGATATGCTTGATCCGCTCCAGGAGCTCAATGGCAAAGGTCGGACGGCATCTGTCAAGTTCGTCTATGATGAAAACCAGCGGGCGTCCCGTCTCTTCTGCGACCGCGGCTGATAACCTCGTCAACTCCTCTTTCAAACAATCCTTGGTCTCTCGCTGGTCCAGATAGTCCTGGAGAAGGTCCCGGCCATCCTGTTCGCCCAGGTTCGCATCAAGGATCAGCCCGGTCTTTTTCTCAATCACCGATCTGACGTTCTTCGCGATCAACCGCACCGCCAACTTTCCCGCCTGCAAGGCGATCTCCCTGAAGTTGCCATCTTCGAACTGGTGGGACAGTTGACCAATAATGGCAAGTAGCGGGTCGTCGCAAAAGTCGTCCTCCCACGCGTTGTAGTAAATGGCGCGGAAGCCCTCGTTTTCCAGATCCCTTTGCCAGCGCTTGAGCAAGAACGTCTTGCCAGTTCCCCACTGGCCGTCGATACTAATCACGAAGGGGTCACGCAGTTCCCGAATATAGTTTGTCAGCTTGGCAGCGATCTCCGCCCGGCCAAGCACATCATCTTGCCAGGGTTCATCTGGCGACACATCCGGTTCCAGCAATTTAAACTTCAACGCGTCCCGCTGATCTGTAGAATCTGTAGTTTCTTCGGTCATAGTTGTCACCTGTAGATAATCTCTGTCAGTAATGCTCCCGTCTCGCAATTAAGATTGAGAGCACCAATCACGCGTACTTCTCCGTCTCTCTACCGCACACAACAGACCAATATAGCACATCCGTACAGGCTTTCCAAATATGCTGCACTCTTTTTTTGTGTTGAATGCGCGCTATGTTAAAGGCTGCCGTTAATATGGCAGCAGATTCCGCCCATGTTAAAAGTTACCGTTAATATAGCCGTTCCCGCGCGCGAAGTTCGCAACTGGCGATCCCCGCACAGCATGATAGTCGACCGTTATCAGGGTCATTCGAATAGTGGAATACGCTATCGACGTTCGGGGCCGAATCTATAACTTCCGGGGAAAGTGCCGCGCTACGAGGAAAATAAGAAACTGCTCACCTCGGCAAGACTCTGATCAAAGGTCCTGATCTCGCGCACGCCCCGCCGCAGGCAACTCGCCAGATGGCATAGGTCTCGATCCTGCAAAACAGTATGCCTCTCAAGATTCCGCCGGACCGTTTGACCTCCATGAAGCCGATATAGTCATGGTACAATAGGGGACAATGAGCGAGGCGACTATCCGGAAATTGCTGGAGCTGCAGACCCTGTTCGATTCTTTCAACAAAGATGGATCGACGATGCAGCTTTCGGGCGGTGGCCATGATCCTGTTTCCCTAGGCATCGTGGACAGCTACACGGTAATGCAGGTGGACGGCAACCAGTTCTGGCTCCACTTCAAAATGCTGGGATACCATCACGGCTTTCAGCACGCCCACACTGTCAAGATCATCTCCTGGAACCAGGACGATACCTATTTGCTCGACCTCATCGACGACCAGGACCGTCGGTTTCATATCGAGCTTATCTTCCCCGAACTCGAGGAGGACTTGGGTGGCGCCTGGCAAACCTGGCAAGCCTACAAGCGAGCGAACCGGAAACGGTTTGAGCGGATAGACGCCCAGATGCTGGAGGAACACGAGCGGATTGTGGAAACGTGGGACAAATGAGTCTACGCTACAAGTCGAGTTTAAGCGCCGTAATCGAGCGCCGCATTTCGTTCAGATCTCTGTATGGGTCCAGAGTCCGAGGCTTGGCCTGGACCTTACGGCGTCGCCTCCAAAGACGACTTTCTCATAATCTATTGGGGTCAAGAAATCATTACTGACATGCCCGATGTAGGCATTCGTATGGGCGATCAAACACGCCAACTGCTCGCATCACCATCACAGCCCATCTTCTGAATCCCGCACATCACAGTTCAGACAATGCCGCTCGGACAGTTGGCAACGGGCGAAACTCCTACACCCCTCCTCGTATCGCCCCCAACAACCCCTCCGCCTCCGCCTCCAGCGCCCGGATGTCAGCCCATATCTCATCCGGATCGCGCAACGGCTGCGGCCTGTAAAAATAACGCGTGAAACTGATCTCGTACCCCACCTTCACGCTGCCCGGGTCATACCACGCGTCCGGCGCGTACGGCAGCACCTCCCGCCGCAGAAAGCCCTCGATGCCGCCCTCCTCCAGCAGCGCCGCCTGCTCACTGTCCTTCAGCTCCGGATCAGGCGCATACGCCACCACCACCGCCTCGCCGTCGATCTCCGCCGGGAAAAGACCCCGCAGCGGGTCGGCCGCAACCCCGCCGCGGTGGATCCTGCGGATGACCGGCGGCGCGTCAGGGCTCGGTTCGACGCTCTCGCGCAGCTTCTTGATCTCACTCGCCTTGTACGCACGCGCCGGATCGATGCCCGGCAGCCGCAACGGGCGCTCCACCTTCAGCTTGTGATAGCCGAACGCCGCATTTGGGAAGATCTTCGACTGCTCCGTCTCCTCGAAAGCCAGAAAAACGTCGCAGATGCGCCCGATATCCTCGGCCCCCAGCTCGCAGTTCTTGTTGCCCAAATTTTTGCGCAGCGGCCGGTGCCACCCGCTCGCGTCGATCAGCTGCACATACCCCCGCCGTTCAGCCGCCTTCCGGTTGCTCAACACCCAGATATAGGTCGCGATGCCCGTGTTGTAAAAAATGTTGAGCGGCAGCGCGATGATCGCCTCCAGCCAGTCATTCTCGATGATCCAGCGGCGGATGTTGCTCTCGCCCTGGCCCGCGTCGCCCGTGAAAAGCGAGCTGCCGTTATGCACCTCCGCCACGCGGCTCCCCAGCGCCGAGTCCCGCTTCATCTTGCTCAGCATGTTCGCCAGAAAGATCATCTGCCCGTCGCTCGAGCGCGTGATCAGCGAAAAATCCGGGGCGCCGCCGTGCTCCATCACGAAGCGCGGGTCCCGCATGCCCGCCTTGCCCCCCATCCGCTCCAGGTCGCTCTTCCAGCTCTTGCCGTAAGGCGGGTTCGAGAGCATGAAATCAAACTCGTGCGCAGGGAACGCGTCCCCCGACAGCGTCGAGCCGTACCGGATATTGTCCGCCTCAGCGCCCTCCCCCTTCAAAATCAGGTCCGCCTTGCAGATCGCGTACGTCTCCGGGTTGACCTCCTGCCCGTAAAGATGAATCTCAACCGTCTTGTCCTGATCGCGCGCCAGCTCGCCCAGCGTCTCCTCCGCCACCGTCAACATGCCACCCGTCCCGCACGCCCCGTCATACACAAGATAGGTCGTCGACTGCACCCGGTCCGCGATCGGCTTGAAAATCAGATGCGCCATCAGCTCCACCACGTCCCGCGGCGTGAAATGCTCCCCCGCCTCCTCGTTGTTCTCCTCGCTGAAACGCCGGATCAGCTCTTCGAAAACCGTGCCCATGCTGTGGTTGTCCAGCCCGGGCAGCCGCACGCTCCCGTCCCCGTTCAGAACCGGGCGCGGGCTCAGGTTCACCGAGCTGTCCAGGAACTTCTCGATCAGAAAACCCAGAATGTCATCCTCCACCAGCCGCGCCACCTCGTTGCGGAACCTGAATTTTTCCAGGATCTCCTGCACATTCGGCGAAAACCCGTCCAGGTAGGCCTCGAAGTTGGCCCGCAGCTGTTGCTGCCTGCCGATGGCCCGCAGGTCCCGCAGCCGGAACGGGGATGTGTTGTAGAACGCCTCGCCCGCAGCCTGCCGCAGCGCCTGGTCCTGGTTGCTGATGCCCGCCTTGTCCAGCTGCGCCTTCATGCGCAGAACGTCCTCCTTCGTCGGCTCCAGCGCCGCGTCCAGCCGCCGGATAACCGTCATCGGCAGAATGACATCCCGGTACTTGCCCCGCACATAATGATCGCGCAGTACATCGTCTGCAATGCCCCAGATGAAATTGCTGATATTAAGACTGCTCACGCTTTACCATCCCCTTCGTAGTGCGCGCCCGCCGGCTGTCCGGGCCCTTTCTCCTCTGCGGCTGACCGCTCGCCGGACCGGTGAGGGGCATCGAAGATCAACGATATCGGATCCTGCCACAGAGCGCCCTCAATCCCCAACAGCATGGGCGCGTCTTGGGGTGAACCAGACAAGAGCGGCGCCGATGAAGGGGAGGCCGAGAGCGAGGAGGTTGATGCCGGGCCAGGTTTCGGTGGGGATCCCGCGTAGCGTGAGAATGGCGAGGCCGGAGCAGACAAGAGCGCAGCCGGGCAGGAGTTGCCGGAGCGGGGGCGCGGCGCGGTTCAGGGCCATGCCCATGCGTTCGAAGCGGGTGAAGACGGCG
>CAZCYQ010000072.1:0-15006 GCA_964503085.1 uncultured Rhodothermaceae bacterium
TTTCGAAAATTACCTAAATTTATGACTCATCTCACAATTAAGGGCGAAGACCCAACTTTAGAATAGTCCAGGATAGGCATTGTTTCGTTGTGAGTCAAAATCGACGCTTGTAATGGGTCTGAGGCACGCGATCTGTTCGGGCACGGTCGGCTACTGATATTCCCCTGGGTATACCCGACTAGTCCCTGACGAATACAATACGCTGCGAGGATGCCGGTCGATCGTCTATTCGGCTGCGCACTATATAGGTTCCGGCCGAGAGTCCATGGGTTTTGATCTTAATCCGGATTGATTGATGAAGTGAAGGCGTGCCGCTGAAAAGAGTCTGGATACGACGACCAAGAAGATCATACAGCGCGATATCGACTGCTCCGTATGTGCCGGACGTGAACCGGAGAACTGCTTCCGTGGAAAATGGATTTGGATAAACTTTCTCTGTCACAAGACCTTCGGCATACAATTCAGCAGTCACAGGTCCAGTAATCCTGTAGGCGCCGTTGGCTGTTACTTGCCGGATCTGGAAGGAATATCGGCCTGGATCTAGATTCTCTATGGTATACGTAAAATCGGTCTGCGCCTTGCTGTCCACCTGGACCTGTCCGATGGTCATCGGTTGTGGCTGCGTGTCTTCAACAAAGAACGTAATATTGGAAGAGGACGGTGTTATAGACCAAGTGAGTTGAATTGATCGTTCCCCCGGTACAGCTTTCAGCTCATCTACCGCGACAAGATCATACCCCAGACAATCCCTGCGAAGCTGGAGACGACAGATAGGATCAGTATCAAGTGCTACATATTCGGGACTATCAGGTACGCAGATACCAGCATTGTTTGACAGGTTGCAATGGGACAGTTTTACACCTAGAATTGCAACTTGATGTGGCAGCGTGCCAGTTAGCTTGTTGTTGCTAAGATTAAGGGTATCCAGGCTGGTAAGTGCAGCGTACTTTGCCGGTACGGGTCCTTGGAGATTATTTCCAGATAGGTCAAGAACTTCAAGGCTTTGTATGGACGACAGGGAGACGGGTAGCTTACCCGTCATACCATTATTCGGCAAGATCAAATGCGTTATTTCCTCCTCAATACAGCTGACACCATCCCAATCGCATGGTTGTGAACTCGCGAGCCATCCATTATTTCGTGTCCACTCTGCCCCTCCTGTGTCGACGTAGATAGATTCGAGGGTTTCGCAGTTGGGCCCTTCGCACGCTTTACATGTGTTGTCTCGAGACAGTGAGCAAACTTGGTCTAGGTTGGCATATGGAGGGGCATCTGGAATGCATATACGATTTCCTTGCAGAGAACAGTTATTTATGCCGGCAGCGAAGGTAGCAGTGGAGAGGGACAGCGGGCCTTCCAGATTGTTGTCAGCGAGAGACAGCCAGAGAAGTTCGTCTAGATTGGCTAATTCCTCCGGAATCCTACCGGACAGTTGATTTTCACTGGCATCAAAAAATCTTAGCATACTGATATTTCCCAGCCATACCGGTAGATCTCCGGTGAACATATTTTGGCGCAAGTTCAGGTATTCGAGCTCTGTCAGATTTCGGAGTGTATCGGGAATTGGTCCCCCCAAACTATTACCACTGAGATTGAGGCGCTGCAATTGCAACAATTGTCCAAGGCGCTCGGGTACTGGTCCTTCCAGTTCATTGTCTTCCAGGCTCAGTTCTCGAAGATTGGGCAGGTTTCCGAGTTCTGCCGGGATGGTGCCTGTGAAGGCATTATTTCCCAGTGATAGAACCTCCAGGTGCTCAAGGTCTCCGAGCGTTGTCGGGATCTGGCCGGTCAGTTTTCTTAGTCGAACACCTGGGCCACTGTTGTCAATCCGAATGGATTGCAGTTCTTGCAGGAATGCCAAGTCTCCCGGCAGGGTGCCAGTCAGGTTGTTGCCTGAAAGGTCAATGTGTATGATTTCTCTCGGCCATCTTGAGGATCTGCATGTGATACCGTACCAGTCACAGGGTTGGATGGTCCGAAGCCAACCGCGTATGTTACGCCAGTTATATCCGTCCGTATCGTAGAAGAGTTTTTCCAATACCTTGCATGACTGCAGGGTAATCTGGTCAATTAGTGGACAGCCCGGAAACTGTGCCCGTGTAGCAGTTGCACTGGATACTGAAATCAACACAGCAAGAACAACAACACGCGTCATGACGGTCGGTGGTTGCTGTTGCGGTACAATTGGACTGGTCAGTTGTTCACCAGCCCGCATTGCCGAAAAATCACGACTGGTCCTTCAAGTTAGAAACAATTCGACTAATCCTGGTGGGCGCTGGGTTGAGGAAGCAGTAAATCTGAGATACACGGTATGATGCCCTACTTCGGGATTTTCACGTACTACTCAGTGCGCGCTAAGTCCAGGATACGGTAACGCGTGGAGTAACCCGCAAATATTCCTCGTCCACCCTCAAAATTTGTGTATAGATTGGCAGGCTGTCCGAAGCCATCAAAATTGTCATGCTCCTCAATAGCACTTCGATGCTCGACATACTCAGGACTCAGGGCCATTACGTATAGTACAAAGTTAGCGTCCATGTCGTCTCCCAAATCGTTGAATAGGTCTACTGTTATATCAAAATTTTGAACTTGGCCATCGGAGGATCGATCGGACAGGATACCGATAGTGCAGAATTCGTCCTCTGCAGGGCCACTTTCAATAGGATTCAGAACATCACTGAAGTAGCAAGACCATTGTTGACTGTTGTGAGTCATAACCAACTCATGGACTGTGAATTCCGAGGAAGTGGGAGACCCGTCTTCGGGAAGTGCAAGAAAAATGCTAAAACTGTAATAATTCAAACCGGGGTTGTCAGCCAGACTAAAGCTGACTAAGTATTGGGAATCCAATACCAGTGAGGAAAAAGTGTCCAGTTTAGTGATTTCGGCGGTAAGTATGTTTGGGGGAAGAGGAACCATAGAGATTGCCGATGCCGAAGGCAGTCCAGGCGCCTCAACAACCATCCTGTACTGCGTGTTTGTGCGCGGCGTCCGCATTCTCGGTGACTCATACCAACCATCCTCGCCGCCGTCGTGAGTGAGTCGGGCGACAAGGACATCGTCCCTGTAGATCGTAACCGTTGCATCGTCCAGGAAAATTGATGTCGTATCTCCCAGTCTGCCAATTGGAATTGTTTTTGCGACCCTTGCCGCCCAAGCCGAATCTGGTGTGAAGTTACTGGTGATGTTCAGTTCAGGGTCGTAATCCGGTGGATCAATCTCAACGGTGGTTTCGCAGGCCGATAGTAATATTGTGCAAGCTGTTAGTAATTGGGTAACCGTGTAACGAGGAGGCCACGGGCGCCGCAAATTCTGAGCTAGCCTGGTCCAGGTGCGTCCAATAACTCGCACGAAATCGGCGGAACGGAGAAGGCCACGCTGCAAGCCAACCGTCAAGGCTTGCGCTGGCGATGAGGAGCCGCCATGCAAGAACCGCAACGAAACCATGTTCAGATGATTTCGCTGGATCATAGAACGGTCAAGTGGGTGATCCATGGTTCTAGTAGGACAACTGGTAGCTTATAGCAGGAATTGTGGGGAGTAGACTAAACTGCTTGAATACTAGATCTCCCTCTGAATCTCGCCGGGCAAAGATGCTAAGGGGGTTCTTCCGGTTGTACGTATTGTAGGTGCCGACCGACAGCGTTCTTTTCAGACGTGTTCTCGTCCGTTTTATACGAATACTTAAATCCAGTCGGTGATAGGACGGCATGCGTACACCATTTCGAGAACTCTGCACACTGTACAATTGAAGCCAGTTGCTCCGTCCCCATGGAAATGCTACGAAAGTTTCCGGCTCTGCGTGAATATGGCCGACGGGCAGTGTAACAGCCTGGCCGGTGCCATAGACCCAGGATGCACTTATATCCATCCATGGTCTAAACTTATGGCTGATAACCAAAGCGGCATCATGACGGCGATCATATCGGTAAGGAAACCACGCCCCGTCGTTGATGTCGTCAAATTGTCGGCGACTTGACGATAGCGTGTAACCTATCCAGCCAGTTGTGCGACCGGATTGCTTTTGAAGAAAAATCTCGCCTCCGTAGGCAATCCCGCGTCCAGTCACCACTCGGTCCTCCCATGTCCCCAAGGTGGCATCAAAAAAGTCAGCGCCATCTTCGTACTCAATCAGGTTGTGCAACTGTTTGTAGTACCCCTCGATAGAGATCTCAAATTTTCCACCAGAAATTGTATGAACGGCACCACCTGCAACTTGCATGGATTGTTGAGGCTTGATTCGGGCGGTCGCAGGTACCCACAAGTCCGTAGGAAGAGACAACCCACTTGTAGTTGCCAGGAGGTGAATGTACTGCTGCATGTACGCCAGAGATGCCTTAAAGCTGGTTCTCGAATCCAGGCGGAAAAGCGCACCAATGCGTGGTTCGACCGAGTAATAGGTCTTTCTGTCAACTAGAAAGCTCGAGGCGTGTATCCCCGTATTGAGGCGTACTCGAGGAGCTAGGCGCCAGTCATCTTCGATATAGGCCTGGAACTCCCCGCCTCTTGAACGCCTGTTTGAGGTGGCTGAGGAATAATCCAGCACATCGTTTATCTCATGGGTCTCCTCATATGCTCCAGTGAGAAAGCTGTGTAACTGTCCTCCTAGTCCAAATCGAATGTTATGACGGGCATTGGGAATAAATTCCGCGTCAGCACGCGCGTGCAGATCACGAATACCAGATTCGTACGAAGCACTATACTGACGGCGCTCACCGTCAACATTATTGAAAGAGCGGGAGACATAACGGGATTCGTTAGTCGCAAGCAGTGAGTAATTTGTGTAACCAACCAGCACATTTGAGAAAAATCTTGATCCAAATATGTGATTCCAGCGGAAGGTACCCGTCAGATTACTCCAATTCAGTGAAGTCTCGTCCCAGCCGTCATCTTCGCTATAATTATAACGCTCATACAGGCGGTCATCTCCCATATAGCCGCTCAGATATATTCGGTCTCTAGGTGTAAGAATAACGTTGGTCTTTACATTGATGTCATAGAAATAGTATCCAAACTCTTCATCTTCGTTGTTGAGGAAGGGGCGAGCGAGTATATCAGCATAGGACCGGCGTCCAGCGACAAGGAAGGAGGCACGGTCCCGTACAATAGGCCCCTCCACGGTCAAGCGTGAAGCAAGAAGTCCGACGGATCCTGCTCCCGCAAATCGTTTCATATTCCCTTCCTTCATGGTCAGATCAATCACCGAGGAAAGCCGCCCACCGTAGCGCGCGGGGAAACCTCCCTTGAGCAACTGGACATCCTTTATCGCATCCGGGTTGAAGGTGCTCAGGAAACCGAACAGATGACTGGGATTATAGATCTGTGTTCCATCAAGCAAATAAAGATTCTGGTCTGGACCACCTCCGCGCACATAGAGACCGGTTGAGCCTTCCACACCCGATTGAACACCCGGCAAGAGTTGGATGATACGCAAGACATCTACTTCCCCCAGAAGCGACGGAAGAACCTCTACGTTTTGTACAGGTATTGAGACGCCGCTCATTTGTGTTGTCTGGAGTACTGACTCGGCGGAGGCGGTAACCTCAATTTCGTCCAGAGCAAGTGTGACGGGTACGAGCGAAATATCCAGACGGAGGTCCTCTCGGGGTGCGTACACGATCACTTGTGGCACGTACGCGACATGATTGACCACCATGCGTACGCTATCAGTTTGGAGTGTCAGACTGTAGTAGCCGTACTGGTTGGTAGTTCCACCCACATCGTGCGCAGCTACATACAACGCCGCCCCTACGACCAGTTCACCGGTTTCAGCATCTGTTACCGTACCACTTACTGTGACATAATCCTCCTGCGCAACAGCGAGGGGAGAATGTTGTATGTAGAGGTAAACTGCAGCTATAAACAGGAATGTTAGACGAGGGAGGAGCCGCAGCATACAGTATATAACTATTCGCCGGAAGAGATATGGAATGTGGCCTCGCTCACGGAGCTTTCCTGATACCCATACCTGATTGCTTTAGCACGTAGTGTAGTGGTTTGATCAATCCTGAGTGGGGCAGAAAAAAGCAACCAATCCCCCTCCGTTCCGGTCTCGTCAACAATCGCGTATGCAATCGAGGCCCCCTGTGTTCCGCTGTACATCGTTATGTCGACGGTCCCGTCAAATACTCCTCCACTTTGGGTGTGATCCAGACTTCCGGTCTGGATTGCCGTGCGTGAGGTAGCTTGTGGCAGCATGATCGGGGCACCTGTAATTGGCTGTTCTCCGTTCGGCCACATTGATTCAACCATATCCAATTCTGATCTGAACCCCCAGTCCCCACTTGTCGCAATCCAGCTATCAAGTGCCTGTTGCAGGCGCTGGAGTTCGTCCTTGTACGTTGGATTGTACGCGAGATTACGAACCTCATATGGATCCTCAGCCGTGTCATAAAGTTCGTGAACCGGGCGACTTGAGCGCATCCAAAGCGTTTGCGGGCCAGTTAGCGCGCCGTCTGCATGTAGTCTGAAGAGCTCTTGCATCGTGGGCATTACGTTTGCGTAGGCCATCCAGAGTGCGTAAGGCTTTTCCGTTCGGTAGTTGCGGATATATTTGTATCGTGTATCCCTTACAGCTCTTACCAGGTCGTATTGTTCATCAAAACGATCCCTTGCTGCGTAGACATATTCATGTGGAGGCATGTTGCCGGCGAACTCCCCCAAAATGGCCCGACCTTGCATGTGGGCCGGCGGCTCGATCCCCGCCAGTGAGAGCACAGTAGGTGCGAGATCCAGAAAACTCACAAGCTCTTGATTGACATCAGGTCTCTGTCCCGGTGTATGGATGATCATGGGAACATGCAGGCCGGAGTCGTACAGCCACCGTTTATGGCGTGGTAATCCATCACCATGATCACTCCAGAAAAACACGATTGTATTGTCTAGTAGACCATCCTCCTCCAGTTGATCAAGAATCATGCCTGCCTGAGCGTCCATAACTGCGATATTATCGTATTGCTGCGCAATATCGCGTCGCACGACAGGTGTGTCTGGATAATAGGGTGGTACGACAACCGCGTCAGGATCGGTTGTGAGCGGTGCAGGCGCAGGTGGTGCAGCAAAAGCAGGTAGCCCCATGGCCTCAAAGGCTGCTCCAGGGTCCGGCCAAATACGGCTTTCATGCGTCGTCGTAAAATTAAATACCGAAAAAAAAGGTTGATCGGGGTCCCGGCGGCTACGCCAATGTGCTTCAGAGCTGGATTCATCCCAGGCTGTGGTTGGAGTTTCAAATTGGTAGTCCTCCTTCACATTATTGGTCGTGTAGTAGCCGGCTGCGCGCAGATATTCCGTGAAGGTTTTAACATAATGAGGAGGGACCACACTGTATGGTGTGGGTTCGGGTGCAAAGGGAGCTCCCGAGAGGGTCCGCATATGATGTGCCCCGAGACTGACTTGATGCATGCCGGTTATAATGGCTGCGCGGCTGGGAGAGCAGACCCCCGCAGTGGTGAATACGCGCGTGTAGCGTGTGCCATGACTGGCGAGTGAGTCCAGACGAGGGGTTCGGGCAACGGTGTCCCCATAGGCCCCGAGCCTCGGTCCCATATCTTCGGCCGATATCCAAACAATATTTGGACGTTCCAATGTCACCTGTTCCTCAACTGCGATTTCAGGCGCGGCACATGCGCACAGCAGAAGGGGAAGAAGCCCAAGGCGTAAATGTAATTTCATGCGTCAGTACTGTCGGGTTCGACCGGGCTCAGGCTTAGACCGGTATTGATGTATAATTCGGGCACTGCAGACTGCAAACGCTCTGTCCCTGCCTCGGTGGTATTGGTTTGCCAGAGGTAGAGGGATTGCAGCTCGGGTAATCGCTCAAGATGAACCAGTCCAGAATCGGACACTGCTGTGCCATAAAGGTTTAGATACTCCAAGTATTCCAAGTCGCTCAGATGCATTAATCCATCATCGGTAACCGAAGTCTGCTGTAGATGCAGGCGCGTTACATGCGGCAGATCTGCGATCACCTCTACTAGATCGTCCCCAGCCTGTGAGCGTCCGAGATCAAGCCACGCGATATTGGGGGCGAGGCGCAGTAGTGCTCCGCGCAATTCACTCGTGCCGGTGCATGCTTCCAGGTCCATGCACCGTACCTGCAGATACGGTTCATTTTCCGCCAATGGTGTAACGGACAATCCCAGGCTAGCAAGCGCAACGACATCCATGGAGTCCGGTGGAGCGGTATCCAGCGCAAAGATTCCGGTCCGGATTTCGTCCAGCCCCATACCATCCACAATAGTTTGCACAACGGGCGACCATTCAGCGTCCGGGAGGAGTTCCTCAAAAGAGGCGCCTTCGTCAATCCACCATCGCAGTAGCTCGGCTTCTGCCACGGACAGCTGTGGACTCTCAATGGGCGGCATATGGTCGTCCGAATTGAGCGGTAGCCACACACGGTGGATAAGCTCGCTCTCATGCGCGCGACCAGCGACAATGGGGGGACCGTCATCTCCGCCCTCATTGATGAATTCGGGGGTGTCCAAACGCAGTCCACCTCGTTGGGCATCAGCACCGTGACACGAAACACATCTGGATTCAAGGATGGGGGCAATCAGCGCGGTATACGTAGTAGTTTCCGCGGGATTCTCCAACTGGAGACGCCCGATATCGGCTTTTTTGGATAGTCCCGCAATTTGGCGCAAGCCATCCGGCATATAGCGGGATAAATAATCTGGACCATGTGTCAGCACGCCCCCCAGATGTCCGGTAAGCGCAACCCCAAATAGCAGGAGTCCTAACGATATGCCGTACATACGGCGCTCCCAGTGCTTAAGCCAGCGTTCGGAGAGGCCTGGCCAGGCTTTGTATAGGTAGGCCAGCGAAGCAAACAGGACGACCAGGATCCCCATACGCTTATGCCAAGCCAATTGGCTAGCAGAATAACCACCGCCCTGGGCCAGGTACAGACCGAAAATGACAGCCAGGATAGAGCTCCAGACACCGATATACAGGAGTGCCAGAATTCCTGTATCATACCGTCCTCGCCAGGCAGGCCTGAATGAGAGGCACTCAAGCAGGATGGCCACCACCAGGATCCCAATTGGCAGATGTACGACGACGGGATGAAATCGTCCCAGGAACAAGCTGAAGTCACTTGGTCGGCCGGAGCCCGGTTCGACTATCAACATTATTACCAGCAAGGCGAGGCCTGCACACAACCAGAACACGGACTGCTTCATAGTGCCAATAAGAAAAAAGGATTTAGTTGTAATTCCAAAGTTTTAGGCCAAGACTTGGTGCACAACATGTCCGTGCACGTCGGTCAAGCGAAAGTCCCGGCCCTGGAAGGGATAAGTTAATCGTTGGTGATCAAATCCAAGGAGATGTAGGATCGTAGCTTGCAGGTCGTGGACATGCACCTGACCGCTCACGGCGCTATATCCGATTTCGTCTGTTTCACCATGAGTGATCCCGCCCTTAACGCCGCCACCAGCCATCCACATCGTATAAGCGTCGCTGTGGTGATCCCGGCCGACAAAGGGGTTGTCGGTCCCGGAGCGGTTTTCCAGCATAGGTGTTCGCCCAAATTCTCCGCCCCAGATCACTAGGGTTTCTTCAAGCAGGCCGCGCTGTTCCAGATCTTCTAGGAGTGCTGTAACCGGGCGATCAGTTTCGCGACAGCGCTCTAGGAAGCCTCCATTCAGGGCTTCACTTTCGCCTGCACCGTGTGAGTCCCAACCCCAGTGAAACAACTGAACGAAGCGAACTCCCCGTTCAACGAGCCGTCGTGCGAGGAGACAGTTATTACTGAATGCCGTTTCGCCTGGCGCGGTACCGTACAACTCATGTATGTAGGCAGGTTCACGGCTGATGTCCATGGCTTCCGGCACAGATGTCTGCATGCGGAACGCCATTTCATACTGCGCAATACGTGTGAGAATTTCGGGGTCACCAACCTCCTCATATTGTTGCTGATTGATCGTATTAATGGCATCAATGGATTTACGCCGCAGATCACGCGGTATGCCCTCCGGGTCGCCCAAAAACAAGACCGGATCTCCTTTGGTTCTACACTGCACTCCTTGGTATACTGTGGGCAGAAAGCCGCTTCCATACACACTGGCTCCCGCGTCCGGTGCAGCTCCGCCGGAAAGTAGCACGACAAATGCAGGCAGGTTCGCATTCTCGGTGCCAAGCCCATATGTAACCCAGGACCCCATACTCGGACGGCCAAGCCGGGGACTCCCTGAATGGACTAACAATTGTGCCGGAGCGTGGTTGAATTCATCGGTGCGCATAGCCTTGAGGAAGGCAATCTTATCCGCGACGCGCCCCAGGTGCGGCAGATGATCCGAGATCCAGGCCCCCGATTCTCCGTGCTGACGAAAGTTGGCCTGTGGTCCCAGCATTTTTGGTATACCCCGGATGAATGCGAAACGCTTGCCCGCCAGGAGCGATTCGGGACAGTCCTGGCCATGCAGTCGCGCGAGTGTGGGTTTGTAGTCAAACAACTCCAATGGAGAGGGGCCGCCGGCCATATGCAAAAAGATCACACGTTTGGCACTCGGTGCAAAATGCGGTTTGCGCGGTGCCAATGGATCGGGAGAGCTGGTCGGATCATACGCTCCAGCAGCACCGAGTGAGGCAAAAGCCATCGCTCCGAGTCCTGCACCCGCGGACTTCAGGAAGTGGCGACGTGTAACATGCCCTAGGTATGCGTGTTGGGCTTCTTTAACAATACTCATGTTGAATCGGAGAACATTCCAGTCTTAATCATAAGCATGTTGAATTTAGGACAAATGCTGCAGTTTTGGGGACTGCACGGAATCACGCTTTCATGATGAACTGATCGAGGTTTAGGATTGCATTGGCAACAACGATCAAGGCCGCCAACTCAGAAGATCCTTGGTCCCCGGTTAATGTGATGACATCGCTCTCGCGTTCAGCGTAATGGGCGATGGCATCATGATATAGGGGTTTGAGTATGTTAAGCGTTTCCTGGTCTGGCGTCACCCCCATGGCGTATGCATACCCCGCTTCAAGAGGGTTTTCAGAATCGAGCATACGTTGAGCCAATGCCTGTGCTGCCTCAAAATAGACAGGATCATTCAACGAGACCAGCGCCTGCAAAGGCGTATTGGTTCTGATTCTTCGAGACACACAGAACTCGCGGCTGGGGCTGTCAAATGTCGTCATGGATGGGTATGGTACGGTGCGCCGCCAGTACGTATAAATTCCGCGCCTATACCGATCATCCCCTTGACTGGTTTGCCATCGGCGGGCATCGTAGGGGTTGTTCCAGAGCCCGTCCGGTTGGGGAGGCATTACACTTGGCCCGTACATCGTGGGGCTTAGCAGCCCGCTCACATAGAGTGCCTGATCCCGGATTTGCTCTGCGCTCAGCCGGAAGCGGGCACCCCGTGCCAGCAACCGGTTGCGAGGGTCTTTGGCTTCAAGTTCATCCGTCACGTGTGAGGACTGCCTGTACGTCGAAGAGACAACTACAGAACGCAGCAATGATTTTACGCTCCAGGAATGGTCTTCCATAAAGCTGACCGCCAAGTAGTCCAGTAGATCTGCATGGGAGCGTTCAAGCCCCTGAGTACCAAAATCTTCCAGTGATTCGATGAGCCCAATCCCGAAGAGTTGTTCCCAGAATCGATTTACTGCTACCCGCGCGGTGAGTGGATTGTCACGGCTGACCAGCCACTGTGCCATTCCCAGGCGGTTACGAGGAGCATCCTCCGGCATGGGAGGTAATGCATCGGGTGTATTGGGTTCAACCAGTTCACCTTTCAGTAGAAAGCTGCCCCGTTCAAACACATGTGTGCGTCGCTGGAAGGGGAGCTCCTGCATGATGGGGGTATGGACCGCATTTAATGTTCGCAGTTCCCGCTCTTTTTCCGCTTTTTCAGAACGCAGGCGCTCAAGCTCAGGATCATCACTGACACTGGCATAAATATGGTCCAGCGTCCATCGCTGACCATCCCCCCGTTGTTCTTCTGGGGTTGCTACAACCCGCTTGACTTCATTTTGAAGCATAAGTCGGACACGGCCAATGATTTCTGGTTGGTCCAGCGTGGTCTCCCATGCACGCCGCTCTTCAGCCAGTGCATTGGAGCGCACGCGGGCAATGATGTCCTCTTCCAATTGGGCAATGTTCTCAAGGAGTTTGTTTCCCTGTTCGGCAACCTCTTCCTCAAACAACGGGAGGGTTGGATATTCGGTGTCCAGATCCCGGTCGGCGCTGCTGTTGAAGAAGGCAAAGAACTCGTAGTACTCCTCGTGTGTGAACGGGTCATAGGGGTGGCCGTGGCACTGAACACAGGCGAATGAGGTCCCCTGCCAGACCTCCCAGGTCGTGTTCACGCGATCAATGACTGCCGCAACGCGAAATTCTTCATCGTCTGTTCCCCCTTCGGTATTGGTCATAGTGTTGCGGTTAAAGGCGGTTGCGATACGCTGGCTTTCGGTAGCATTCGGCAGAAGATCCCCTGCCAACTGTTCAATCGTAAACTGATCGAAAGGCAGATCATCATTGAAGGCCTGGATGACCCAATCCCGATAACGCCAAATAGTCCGGCCTATATCTTTTTCATATCCCTTGGAGTCAGCATATCTTGCGAGGTCCAGCCACATGGCTGCCCAGCGTTCACCGTATGCGGGGGAGGCCAGCAGCGAGTCTACATAGGTCTCGTAGGATCCCCCGTCGGAACAGACCTGTCTCACGTCTTCCGGTTTTGGGGGCAGGCCAGTCAGGTCCAGCGTGACTCTCCGGACAAGGACGGGGCATTCTGCTTCGGGAGAAGGTGACAGCTCTTCTTTGTCCAGCCGTGAAAGTATAAAGTAATCCAGCTGCTCACGCGGCCACGCAGGATCAGATACGTCTGGTAATGCGGGTCGCTCGGGGGTGACGTAAGCCCAGTGATCCTCCCATTGTGCCCCTTCTTCAATCCAGGTGTGCAGAATTTCAATTTGCTCAGGTGTGAGCGGGTCATCATCCTGAGGCATCCGGTGCTTCGGATCCGCATGCGATACGCGTCGCAGCAGTTCACTTTCGTTGGGCTTAAGCGGTACGATTGCACGTTCGCCCGATTCTGCCGTGGCAAGCGCTTCGTGCCGGAAGAGCAGGTTTAGATCTCCCTGGCGGCGGATGCCCCCATGACAGTTCACGCATCGCTCGTTCAGTATAGGGCGAACCTGCTCGTTAAAACTGACCTCGGGAGCACGGCTACAGCCGCCGAACATTGACGCGGCAACTGCGATCACAATGTACCCGGTAAGGAGATGCTTCATGCGATCAGAGGTTTGACGACCTTACCATGCACATCTGTAAGGCGGTAACGACGGCCCTGATACTTAAAGGTAAGTCGCTCATGATCAATTCCAAGGAGATGCATCAAGGTTGCTTGCAAATCATGCACATGCACCGGATCGCGAACTACATTATAGCCAAGATCATCCGTCTCGCCATAGCTTAAACCGGATCGCACGCCTCCACCCGCCATCCATAGTGTGAAGCATCGGGGATGGTGATCACGACCGTAATCTACATCTGTAAGGCGTCCCTGGCAGTAATTGGTGCGCCCAAACTCTCCTCCCCAGATGACCAGGGTATCGTCCAGCATGCCCCGTTGTTTGAGGTCCCGCACGAGTGCAGCCGAGGGCTGATCGGTTTCTCTTGACTGGACTTCAATCCCGGATGGCAGTCCCGCATGATGATCCCATCCCTGATGGAAGAGCTGGATAAAGCGTACTCCCCGTTCGGCCAGGCGCCGGGCCAGAAGACAGTTGGCTGCGAAGGTGCCTGGCTCCCGGGCATCTTCGCCATAGAGGTCAAAGATATAATCCGGCTCATTGGAAAGGTCCATCACATCAGGCACGGAGGTTTGCATCCGATAGGCCATTTCGTACTGAGATATCCGTGACTCAATACGTTCCCATCCGGGTGCGCCTTCTTTCAGTTGATGCAATTCCCGAAGGCGATCAAGTTGCATTCGTCGCTGTTTTGAAGAGACGCCATCAGGGTTGCTCAGATAAAGTACGGGATCCATTCCGCTTCTGAACTGCACTCCTTGGTGTCGCGATGGCAGGAATCCATTTCCCCAGAGTCGGGCATAGAGTGGTTGTCCCCCCTTGTCTTTGGTGATGAGCACACAAAATGCAGGTAGGTTTTCGTTTTCGGTTCCTAGTCCATAGCTGAGCCATGATCCGAAAGATGGCCGACCCGCAATCTGTGATCCTGTAAGAAAAAATGTAATTGCCGGATCGTGATTGATCGCTTCGGTGTGCATGGATTTAATGAAGCATAACTCATCCACAATCTCTGCAGTGTACGGCATCAGTTCGCTCACCCAGGTTTCACTCTCTCCATATTGCGCAAAAGAAAAGTGTGAGCGGGCCAAGGGTAACGTGTTCTGGAAACCAGTCATTCCCGTAAGCCGCTGTCCCTTGCGCACGGATTCAGGCAGCTCCTGCCCGTGCATGGCGTTAACCTGTGGCTTATAGTCGAACAGTTCAAACTGCGAGGGGCCACCGCTCTGGAACAGATAAATGATACGTTTAGCGCGTGGGATCAAATCCGTTGCAGTGGCTAGGGCCGGATTAACTAGCGAGGACAAGGCGAGTCCACCCAGGCCCATGCCAAGGCGCCCCAGAAACTCCCTGCGAGTGCTGAGAGGATCATAATTACCACAAGCATGCATCAGTATTTCTCAATAACTTCATCAAAGGATAATAATGCATTGGCAACCATGGTATGTGCAGCCCATTCAACGGGGCTCAGTCCCGCTTGCAGTTGAGACTCCCCGGTTTCCAATAGCTGTCTAGCCGCTTCGGGATCCTTGGAAAATTCCTCAAGCTGTTCGGTGTATAGTGATTGCAATGCTTTCGTTTCGGATGGATCTGGACTTCGTCCGGTTAACAGTCTAAATCCCAACGCAATTTGATCTTCAAGTGTTTCCATTCCGAGCATGCGGGCGGCTATATGACGGGATGCTTCGACATACTGCGGGTCATTGAGCAGAACCAGGGCCTGCATAGGGGTCGCCGTACGCTGACGCCGCA
>CAZCYQ010000073.1:0-14952 GCA_964503085.1 uncultured Rhodothermaceae bacterium
TCGACCCACCCCGAGCATTGCAACAATGGTGGGAGTTGGTCAAGCCCGGAGGATATCTAGTGCTCGTTGTGCCAGACGAAGATCTATATGAACAGGGAATTTGGCCCAGCATATTCAATACAGACCACAAGGCGACTTTTCGCATGAACTCCACCCCTTCATGGTCACCGGTCTCATATGACGTAGGATCGCTGGTCTCCGCTTTACCAAAAGCCACCATCATTTCCGTAGAAAGGCACGACATGCACTACGACTACCGCCTCATGGCCAAACCGGGAGAAGCATGGAAGCCTAAGACCTTCTTGGTCAAGTATTTGTATCGAATTGCGCGCCAAACACCTTCCAGCATGAAGCCTATTTGCCGCAAATGGGTTGACAGATTTGCCAGATTTAGAAATATTCCTGTAGACCAAACACTAGGATCGGCATTAGCCCAAATACAAGTGATCGCCCAAAAACAATAAAACTAGTGTGAGCTTTTTACTACTTCGGGAAGCGCAGAGGTGGGCAGTCTTGGTGTAAGAACACAAGATTTACAACCATCCAGTTAATCAACTGGTACCCCTGATCAATCATAAATGCATACAATTCACTCCGCATCACTTCGTCTAGACTTCCTGCCCACATTTCAACACAAACTACCTTGGGGCGGTAACGGTCAAAATCCAGTGCTCGGAGAACAGAAACCTCATGGCCCTCCACATCCACATTGAGAAAGTCTATCGGGTGCCCTTTATATGCTGTTGAGTTGATCAGGTGCGTCAGAGTGTTCGCATCTACTGTTACTTCCCGCCATTTTCCTTTCTTGGCTTTCTCAAGTTCCTCCAAAGAGTTGAGTTGGGACCAAAAACTATGTTTTCTATATTTTACTTTTCCCGCCCGTTCACTCACAGCACAAACAATGTTTATGTCTTTAGGTCGTTTGATATTGAATGCTTCAATTTTGACTTCATCCACGTCTATATTAATCCCACGCCAACCGCGCTTATATAGGGAATAGGTTGCGTTATGGTGAACGGGGTGAAAACAGCCAACATCGACGAAAAACCCTTCATCGGGAGCCATAACGCCATATAAAATCAAACAGTCTAAAAATGCATCTGTATAGGAAAACAAAGGCTTCTTCGAGTAGTGCAGAATTCTCCGAAGTGCATATAGTTTCTTAAACCATTTGTTGCGTTCCAACCAAAAAGGAGGATGTGTTTTCTTGTAATTGGGAAACATTTATTCTTGCTCAGTTGCCTTTGGTTTTTCGCCCGGATGTCTTATCAATCGAAAGAGATGCAATTATTCTGGATTTCGCGCATAAATCTACGGATAAACAATCCATTTGATGGGGTGGCAGTATAACCAAAGGCATTGTATTCGCCATCCGACGTGTGCTGAAACAGCGACTAAAACACAATAAACCAACACAGGTCAGAATATAATCAGTTCGCAATTCTCAGTGGAATACTGATGCTTTCCTTGTTTTTCTCCCCGGAAGATCAAGCTGCTCTCCGCGCGCGTCGCGGATACCGCACCCCTTTTTCTCTTCCCATAAACTCAACTAGAGCCACCAACCTGTTAATGTTTCAGTTGGTCCTAAAGCACTTGGAAGATGGCCCCAAACACATCTTGGACATGGGCTGTGGATCAGGTGCCTTGCTGCAGAGAATTGCTGATCACTATCGCGAACAAGGTTGGCAACCGGAAAAATATTTGCTGGGAGTAGACCTGGACGAGGAATCATTTCAGGCTGATGTTCCTTTTCAATCAACAGACTTGGCAAAGCCCCTAAATCTCCAAGTGCGTTCTTTCGATCTCGTCATTGCCATGGAAGTGCTGGAACATATTCGCTCTGCTTATCTGTTGCTGGATGAAATATATGCGACTTTAAATCCCGAAGGAACACTGTTGTTCTCGGTGCCAAACATGATGACCATAAACAGCCGTCTTAGTTTTCTTTTCACAGGCCGATTCCAGCATTATGACGGTCCCAGCAGCGATCCCGCAGACGCTCACTATGGGGCTGGGCATATTAATCCATTTCCGGTGCAATATTGGGATTATGGCTTTCGCTATGCTGGCTTTTCAGACATTCGATATCAAACCGACCGTATTAAACGAGGAAGCTTGTTTCTCTCCACATTGTTTGCCCCCCTCTTATGGCTGGGAACATATTTACTGCATCGGCGGGAGCGTCGCTATGACCCGCGCATCTACCAGCAGAACCTGCGCCCATTCCGTGAAATCAACTCTCTTCGCAATCTCGCGGGGCATGGCCTGATAGCAGTTTGCACCAAATCTAAGAAGTCAGTTGAGATTAATACTCAAGCTAACTAGCAAAAGCGGCATCCTTTCAGCTTAGAGCCAGCCCGTGCTCCTGGTAGACCTTTATATGTTCTTTCGCTATCAGCTCTGGGCTGTACTCCTTCGCCCGCTCTACCCCTTTCTCCGACAAACTCCGCCTCAACTCCTCTGACCGATACAGACGAAGCAATTGTTCCGCCAATGCATCTGCATCTCCAGGAGGAACCAAAACTCCGCGCCCTTCAGTGATGATTTCCGGGATTCCGTCCACTCGGCTCGCCACGATAGGCACACCCGCGCGCATTACATCCAGAAGCGTGGATCCCAGCGGCTCGATTAGAGAAGGAAATGCAAAAAGGTCAAAAGCAGCAATCCATGTGATGGGGTCTTCGACCCAACCTGAAAAGTGCACATTGGTTAAACCTTCAGCCTGCTGACGGAATTCTTCCTCCAAGCGGCCACTCCCCAACAAGACAAACTGGATGTCTGGTGCGTCCGGCAGCAGGGCTCGTGCCGCCTGAAGCAAGATGGAGTGTCCCTTCTCCGGGCCATCCATCGCGGCGGCGTGCCCAACAACAAGTTTGCCTTCAAACTCTTTCCGAATCTTCCGCACTCCATCCGGATCAGGGTAATTCGGGTTCCAAGCATCGGGAATACGGACAATAGAGATCTCTGGAAAACGATCCCTAAGACTGTTTTCCACCGCCTCGGTCAAAGCCACTACAGTCTGTGCATTCCGGTATACGGCAGAACTGTATGAATTGGAGCGAACGGGTTTTGTCAATCGGCGTGTAATCAAGTATTTTCTACCGAACAAACTCGCCGCGTACGCCACTTGAGCCGCATGCGCTTCATGTGCGTGTAGCAAAGATGCGCCTCGGCAAGCGAATACTGCCGACAATCGATTTCTGACCCGGCAAACTTCCAAATCTGGGCTACTTTGGAAACGATTCGCCAAAGGACCGTGGCGCAGCACAACGACACGTTGTCTGGATACGCCCTCAGCCGCAAGTGCCTTGACGAGTATCTCGGTCTGTCGTTCGCCCCCACGCAGTTTTGGATTGCGGGCTAGGTTAATGTGGCAAATTAGAACATTGCTTTGGACCTCGCCCTTATCCCATTTGGCACGAAACTGCGGAGACTGCGTTGCAAGCCGACGAATCAGCCAAAAAGGACCAATCAGCGTGCGGTACGCTCTCGATGCATACCAGTTGCCTCGAAACTTCCAGAAAATGCCCCAGATTGCTTTTATCCACCATGACAAATCCACTATCAAACCGGAAACAACCTTTATCTCTACAGAATCCCCATCCTTTAATTGAAATTTCTCCCTAAGCCGGTAGGGAGAGAGAACCTCAACGATGTGTAGGGGATGCCCCTTTGCCCTTGTAAGCAAGCAACGGCTCCCGTTGATTTCTGCGGCCCAGTAATAAGCACGGTGTCCTCCGGGAAACGGAACTTCTTCTGGATCAAACCGTATGGGCCTCTCAAGGGCAACGTTCAACGAGCCCGGGGCTTGGAGTTCTCCGAAAAAGTCCGATATTGGCGATTCGCCGACTTTTATTTGGGAAGCTGTGCCACGGCCACTGATTACGCGGCCGTGTAAAGTCACGAAATTGGATATCTGCTCAGACATTAAAATTAGGCTGCTGCGTGAAGAAATTGCGGTACACCTCTATGCTGGCGTGATTATAGGTACTCTATAATCACACCCAGCCACAAACTTAGTTTTTCTGTAGAAATCGAAGGTCTTTCCTTATACTCATTTACAAAAAATTCTTTGAAGATTGCCATCCTAAAATACTACCAACTGGAGATTTTGTATGAATGATCAAACGCTCGGGCACCTAGAGCGCGTCGAACTTCGGGAGATTTGGACCACCGAAGCAACAGACTTTACTCCATGGCTTGCTCTTACTGAAAACATTGCAGTGCTGGCAGAAACACTTGGAATAGATCTCGAAGTTGAAGCACAGGAAAAAGTGGTCGGCCCTTTCAGGGCCGATATTCTCTGCAAAGACATAAATACGGATACTTGGGTATTGATTGAGAATCAATTGGAGCGAACCGACCACAGACACCTTGGCCAACTGCTTACATACGCCGCTGGTTTACAAGCTGTCACCATCGTTTGGGTCTCAGCAAACTTCACGGATGAGCATCGAGCAACCCTCGACTGGCTGAATAAAATTACTGATGAAAATTTCCGCTTTTTCGGGCTAGAAGTAGAACTATGGCGAATCGGGAATTCACCCGCCGCCCCGAAATTTAATGTTGTCTCAAAACCGAATGATTGGTCTCGGCAGGCCGCTCGCGCTTTTGTAGACAGCGGATTGTCAGAAATAAAAATAAAGCAGAGAGAGTACTGGGACAAATTCCACTCAGTACTTAATTCCACCTCTGGACCAATTTCAAGCAACCGCAAACCGCAACCTCAATCTTGGATGTATTACGGGATAGGATGTGGCGGCTTCAGATTAGGTGCAACAATGATACGTCAAAAGAATCAAATTCGTGCAGAGTTATATATTTACGGCAATGAAGCAAAAATGTTCTTTGCACTTCTAAAACAGCAAAAAAATCAGATCGAGCAAGAGCTGGGCTATTCATTGGAGTGGGAAAAATTGCCTGCACGTAGAGACAGCCGGATTTCGATTTACCTCAACGAAGTTGATCCAGATGACGAATCTGACTGGACACGACAACATAAATGGCTTGCCAAACACCTCAACGAAATACATGGCGCCTTTTCCGAACGTGTCAAAACGTTGGATATTTTCGATTTAGCTAATAGTGGTGAGTGATTACTAGACAGTGACATACACCTTCGGGCGGGAAACCAAGTGCATTTTTTCGCTCAGTTTCTTCTATACCCGCCCTTAGAAATTGTCCGAGACTGACCTGCACAGCATCCCTCTCCTTCTTTCCAAAATATAGAGCATCCAGAAAATCGACATGGAAAGACTACAATTGCTAAGCATCGGAGACATCAAATGACCAAATTAATCAATCTGTTTATGTGGGAATACCAGCCGCATTTTCAGTATGCCGTCGAGTCTCTCATGAACAAAGTGATGGAAACACTGGCTGTGCCTGGATCAGAAATTGAGTGTTTCTTGGTCGGAGCAAGAATTCCCGACCATGAGAATCCGAACGATGTGTGTTTAGAACCAGAAGATGGCAAATGGCCCGTCAGTCTCTTCAATGGGCTTTTTGAGATTATTGAGGCAGAGGTTGCCAACCATCCTATGCAGAGCATGTATTACAGCGACGAACCGAGTATGAAAGATAAACCCGAAAACATTCAGCGAGATTCTGTCCGCAGAGTCGTTCAGAGGATGTTGTGCACATACGACTTAGAACATAGTGTTTCTTCGTTTGCAGGTAGGCCAGCACCGGTAGGCGATTACTATGTAGTCCCTGTACTGCAACTCCCAAACAAATTATTTGAGCGCTTTCGCCCCCTTCGCGAACCCATCTCAGATGACTACGTCACCGGCCATCCAAGCCTTATCCACGCCACTGTCTACGAAGTACTAGCCGAGGCTCACGATGAACTGCTTCGGCCAGACCCAGGTCGACACATCGACGGCCGGTTACGTTCTTCAGAAGAGATTGCTCGTCGAGCCGCAACGTCATTCATGCGCACACTTGGAATTGCTATCAAAGACAGAAACTTTGGATACCCAAATATCTTTGAGCAATTTAATTCTATCTCGTCGCTAATGTACGAAGGAATGGAAGGAACGGGTCGATTATTGCTCGCCGACCCCGACAGTGAATCCGTCAGCATGCGTCTCAAATTTGCCAAACCTGTACCCTTTCATGAATTTCGCTGGTCACGGAAAGTGTTACAGATGGCATCACCCAAAATAGCTCTCATCGCCGATTGTAAAAACATCTATGGCTTAGGCAACACTGTCACAAACAGCGACCTCTGGACAGAACAGAAAGTATTTGAGATTGAGTTCCTAGATCATTACCATTGGCGCCTTTTGTGCGGTGAAGAGGTGATGCTTGTCAGTAGATATGGGACTCCCTCACTGCCTCAAGAGAAATTTCCTCGTGAACGGTTACTTGATACCTACAAGCGGCTTTTCCCCAAATCTAGAGAAGAGGATATTGCTCACTTTGCTGAACTCTTTGAGACGGCGGTAAACCAACGCCTAGGGAGCATGCTGATCGTGGCAGAGGACGCTAAATCTGAAGCTGATCGTCTTCAAGGCCAAGGAACTAAAATTGAACCCACGAAGTTGACCCCGGACCTCTATCGGCAATCCAGTGGTATTGATGGTTCGATTCTCATCGACCCTCATGGTATATGCTATGCGATCGGTGTTATTCTTGATGGTTCGGCTCGACCAGAATGTGCTCCATCACGTGGCGCACGTTACAATTCGGGGATTCGGTATGTGAGCGCTACAAATATTCCCCGGCTCGCCGTTGTCGTCTCGGATGACCACACAGTGGATGTAATTCCAGTACTGCCTCTACGAATCAAAAGATCTGACATTGATAGTGCTATAGAAAAACTTGAGTCAGCAACCCGACATACTTGCCATCCAGCAATCAATTGGCTGAACCACCATCGATTCTATCTCAACCAAGAACAATGCGACCAAGTCAATACTACCCTTAAGAGAATTAAGAGTGAACTGTTAGAAGCTGGTGAAATCACGATGGATTGGAAATTATTTTCACCGCACCCAGACCTTGACGACAGTTATTTCGAGAATGAGGATATTGAACTTGTTGAGTCTTAGTCTTCTGGTTCTTCCACTTACTATGTTTACAAGAGTTTAATCCTTGGCAGAGCACGCTTGGTGGGCGTCTTCATAACATGTATGTACCTGCTTGATGCGGTTAGTGAAATTCATGGTGCCTGCAGTTTTTCGATCAGTCCAGTATTCTGACCTAAGTACATTGGGGTGCACATCAGAACCGTGGGTATCAAGAATAAAAGCGCCATGATGTATTTCACTAATTCGTCGCTCTCGTGCATGGATATTAGGCTTATTCCTGTAGATACCGAACACTTGGTAGCCCTTTCCGTTCGGTGAGGGGCAGATATGGCTCGCAATAACCCAAGATTCAGATTCTGGTGTCATTAAGTGCATCTGGAGCGTAGTGAGTGTCTGCTTAATCCCCATATAACAAAGAATCATCGGCACACGTTCATTAGTCTGACGGTCAATGTAACTAGATTGGAGCTCAATGCGCCATGTCCCACGAATATCAGGGCGTTTAATTAACCAGCCATGGAAAAATGCTTGGTGCCATAAGATGTGTTCCCAGCTAAGTCCAAGTACAACAAGAACACCAACAACAAATGTGAAGGGGCGTACGTATTCCCAAGTGACCGGTATACCTAAAAATAACAGGGCTCCTCCCCACAAAAAAGCAGCTATGATGACAAAAATCGTAATGTTGAGACGATTAAGCCTCATTTCACCTGCACCCCAATGTAATTACATGTGTCGCAGATAAAAGTATAGGCTTCTTGCTGAGTCCATGGCTGAGTCGAGCGAAACAAAAACTTAATGTCATTGACCTCGCACCAGTCATTGCAGGACGCTTCATTCCTTACGCTGGCCCACAGGTATCGCAAAACAATTTCTATTTTGCCTGTCCACATAGATTGGGAGAAATATTCGTCTGGCACATTCCAAACCATGCACTCTATCAAAAATCCTGGAATTTTCTTGGCAGAATTGATACCAGCCTCGTCCATTTCGTGGCGCACTTTCTTGAGAATGCGGACAACCCCTTTATATGAGCGGTTGGTCCGTCTATTCTTTGAGGCTCCATTTTCGTAATGTTGAGGTATCTGCGGCCAACCATTGAGCAAGCGTTCTGGGTAGTTGAAAACTTGTCCTCCCTTGTCAGGAAGTAAAGCCACCCCACAGAGATAGGATTTGTCTCTGCTGTAGTAACGATATTCGAAAAATGGCACCACATCAGCATCCACATGGTAAGAGTTCTCGCGCACATCTATAGCTTTGTTTCCCCGACGTACTGCCTTTTGTCCAAAGTATGCCACTAGGGCTTCTTCCACTTCGTTCTTGAACTGCCAATATTGGTAATCGGCCGGAATATTGTCAAAGGTTTCGCCTGTTGTTCCAGCGGGGTAACAGGGAATGAATGAATCATTGCAAAGAACCCCCACATCAACATCGCTATCCTGCCGGACATTGACACTGTTTCGATATGAGCCCTGCGGAAAAACTTTAAGATTTCTGATTTTTAATTTGGAACTCCTATCAATCGCGTTGCGGATGGCTTTAATAGCATTCTCACAACGTTGCTCTTCGGTCCTACTTGGGGGAGTAGCCCATTGACTGAATATGTCTTCTAAACCTCTTGCCATAATATTTCTTTAGATCTCAAAATTTAGATTTCAGCAGGCCTGCCATGCAAAGGAATATAGTCGGCCTACCAAGAGGGGATGCGGATAAGTCCTATATATAGCAACCCGTTGGAAGAAAGACTACAAAAGTAAACTATCCATACGCAACAAAAGTGCGATAAGCCTCAAGTAGTCCCCATAGAAATAGACCGTACGAAATGAGTACAAATACAATGCTGAAAATGTTGCAGGCGAAGCCTGCTTTTTGGGCATAACTTGATTCCGAATTGAACAGCCACTGAGTAAGATAGGTAAGGCCTGATGTAACAGCAACCGCCAACGCTCCACCACCAACAAGAAGAAGACAAAAAGAGAAGTCAGCCACTTTATCGCTTTCTGTTTTAATCAGGTGGGCAAGAAAAGCAAGTAACGCAACAGCCGCTCCACCGTTTAGCAGGAATGCTGATTTAATCGCTCCTTGGCCCGACGCGATCACCGAGCGAAACATTTCCAAGTTTATTTCGTGTTGATGATTGACTTTAAGCCTTTCAATTTCCACCTGTGCTTGAGCAAGTGCTAATTCTTCCCCCAAGTTTCTTTCACTCATACGACCATCCTCGAAGTAAAGCCGAATTGTAACCGAAGAAAGCCCCGATGAGACAAACAAAAAGGCTGAATTCTATTCCTCATCCTTGCTAAAATGCGGCATCCAGCCGACACACCTCCATGGAGTTCCTAAAACCCCGCACCCTCAAGGCTCGCCAGAAAACCCTCGCCCTGCTCCTACCCTGTCTCACGCCCGTTCAGGATGACCTTGGAAACGTCCCGGTTTCTATGCAGCAGGATTCCCGTGTCAATGGTGCCTTGATCGGTTTGGTTGAACGCGTCTGTGCTCACTTCAAAATCACTAGACCAGTCCATATCCAACGCGTAATCGCTGCCGTGTTCGAGGAAATCTACCGCCGCGAGGCAACCACCGTCCTCACGCAGTGCGACGAATTTCTGGAGGACCCCCAGTCCGAATTATCCCGTGCCCGCGCCGACATCAAGGAACTGCAACCGGAAACCCCGGATCCAAACTGGGTGAGCGACCTGAACGACTACATCCAGAAAAACTACGAACGTCCCGACATCCTGGTGCTCTGAATTTCTGATTCATGGACATCGCCCTGCACCGCTCCGCCTCTGACATCGAGGAAGACCTGGAGTACTACTTCAGCGAACAGCGTGACAAGCACAACCAGATCCGTCCATCAGACGATATCCGAAGTTTCACCACGGATTCTCCAAATTTCACGGAAGATTCCGGCGAAGGCGGAACCGGCAACGTGTTCCATCCTTTCGCGCCATTCTCGCTAGACCGAATTTTCATCGGCATCAGTTTTCCGCTGTTCTCCAATAATTGGGGCGCAGCGTTTCTTCGCCACCTGCTGGGATTGATCAAGCCCAAAGGGGCCGTAATCCTCCCGGTCTACCCGGAAGTCCAGGCACGCGACCAAGGCCTATGGTGTCGCAGTTCTCTTGAAAACATCTTCCGCAGCCGCTCGCGCTATATCGGCATCAGCAACATCTGGGCAGAAAACGACGGCGTCATGTCAATGCGAATCGGCCGACGCTGGCCGCCCGTCATCCCGAGTACAGCCCGGTGGCTGTTCGAACAGACCCCGCGGCGAGCAGTGGCTCTAGGGCTGGAAGACAACGTCGAAGCGATCCAGAAATTCTGGCAGTCCGAAGTTCAACGCTTCTGGCGTCTCGGCCGCCATCACGCCATCATTGAGCAAATCATCCGCAACCAATACGGCCCGCGTCGACCCGTACGCATGGCTGCCATCGGTGAAGATGCGGGTCTAATCGCGCTTGAATGTCTTTACAGCCCCTATACCCGTGTCACCCAAGCGAATGTCCACGGCTCCAAAGAATCTCCCGATACCCTGCAGGCCCTGGATCAAGCCTGCTCAACCCGGGAACACGGGCCACTGGAATGCCCTGAATCCTCTGAAACTGAAAGCCTGTGCGACGTGCTGTGCGTTACCGACTCTGCGGCTCTAGACCCGGATGCAGCTGTACGTCAGCTCTCTGAAGGCGGAACACTCATCCTGACACCTGAATGCGCTGCATCGAATCCGGAACTGGGTTCAGGGTTCAACGAACCGGAATACTATTCGGATATCGTTGCGCAACGCCTTCATTCCAGCATCCCGATTTATCATTATTCCGAACGAATTGAGGAAGAAATCGCTCAGCAAACGTCATCACATCAAAGCGCCTTCATGGTTCTGAGCAAGGCCTAGAGCCACTGGTAAATTGCTCCCGCGATGAACGCCACACTGACGATCAGGGCCACTGCATTGAATAACACGGGCTTCCAGCCGGCATCCCTCTTCCCCTGCCGTAGCCGTCCAATCTCGTGGATCAGCACGTTCCCGCTGACCAGCGCTGGAAGAACCGCCAGCACGCCGAATAGCGTTATGCCGTAGCGATAGTGCGGTAGATTGATGATCCAGTCCCAATCCCAATCCATACGGGCACTCCATACGCCCCACTCGTGCCGACAGTATACGTGCTGGCTGCTGGCCTTCGCCCTCTTGGCCGCCCTCCCCACTCTCGCCCCGGCGGCCAAATCCAACGACTCCGAACTGACAGCCCAACGCGGGGTCTACAGCCAAGCCTTGAAAGCGTTGAAAAAAGGCCAGACCAAGCGCTTCCACCGCCTGCGCAAGCAGCTCGGCGACTATCCGCTGGTCTCCTATCTCGACTACCGCTACCTAGTCGTACGCCGCGGCGGATCACACGACAAACAAATCGCGAAATTCATCGTCGAGCACAAGGACTCCCACCTGAGCCGTCGGCTGCACAATGCCTGGTTGCGCTCCCTGTTCAAGCGCCGCCAATACACCAAGTTGATCAACTCCTACCAGGAAAATGGCGATGTCAGCCTCCAATGCTTGTACGTCCGCTCCCACATCCGTCTCAAAAGATCCACCACAGAACTCGAGCCGCTGATCCATTCCATTTGGCTGCACGGCAAGTCCCGGCCCAAGATCTGCGACCCCCTGTTCAAGTGGTTCCAAAGCAACGGGTTGACCCATGACCTGGTCTGGCAGCGCATCCAGTTGAGCATGGAGAAACGCAATACCCGCATGGCTCGCTATCTCAAGCGCTTCCTGCCGAAAAAGGATCATGCCTGGGTCGATCTCTGGATCCGGGTTCATCGGAACCCGAAACGCTACCTGAGAGACCGCCGCCTTAAATCCGACAGTCCCCACGCGAGCCGGATCGTCGGGCACGGCATCACGCGCCGTGCGCGCAAAGACCCCGAGGCCGCCTACGAATGGTATGAAGGATTCCGCAAGGCCAAGGTGCTCAGCCTCAAGCAGATCCAGGACTTGCGCTACCGCATTGCCTTGGAAGCCGCCAGCGACGGGTTGCCGCTGGCCCATTCATTAATGGAAGCCACTCCCAATTACCTGCGGGACGACACGTTCCGGCACATGCGTCTGCGCCTGGCCCTGCATGAAAGAGACTGGCGGAAGATTCTTGAGGCTGCCCAAGAATTGCCGGATGCCTACCCGTACAGGCAAATGGGCTCGTACTGGCAGGCCCGTGCGCTGAAGCAACTTGGCCGCACTGCCGAAAGCGTCAAGCTGTTCGAGGAAGTCGCCAATCACCGCAGTTACTACGGGTTCCTCGCGGCTGAACGGCTCAACCGGCCGCACTCCTTGAACCATGCCCCAACCTCTATGGAAAAGGTCTCCAAGAAAGAACCACCCGCGCTGAAGCGGGCTCGCGAGTTCCTCCATCAAGGGAGCATCATGAACGCGCGTGAAGAATGGTACGACCTGATGGATCAAGGCAGCGTAGAGGAGCTCAATCTTGCAGCCATCGCCGCCAGCAACTGGGGTTGGCATGAAGGCACGATCCGTGCTTTCGGAAAAAACCGAAACTTCAACGATCTCAAGCGCCGCTTCCCGCGGGCTCACGCCAAACTGTTCGAAAGAGAGGCCCGCCGCAACAAGGTCGATTCTTCCCTGTTGTTCGCCATCTCTCGACGCGAGAGCGCCTTCGCGGCCGACACACGCTCCCGGGCCGGAGCCGTCGGCCTGATGCAATTGATGCCGGGGACCGCACGGCAGGTCGCCCGGTCCCTCAAACTCAAGCGCCCCCGGACCCAGTCCCTCAAAAAGCCTTCCCTGAATATCCGCCTGGGCAGCCGCTACATTGCCGACATGCTCAAGCGCTACAACGGCAACCCCGCCATGGCTCTAGCCGCCTACAACGCCGGCCCCGGAGCCGTCGACCGCTGGCGTCCCGATTTCGAGACGGATGCCGATATCTGGATCGACACCATCCCGTTCGAAGAGACCCGGAAATACGTCCGCATCGTGCTGGAATACGCTGCGATCTACCAGTGGCAGGCAGGTCGACCAACCTCCCCGATCTGGCCGCAGATCCAGCCGATCCGCCCTTGACGCGGGTCGCGATCAGGCTTTTGCTGCCAGCAAGGCTTGATCGATGTCCTCAAGAATGTCGTCGATGTGCTCGATGCCGATCGACAGACGCACCATGTCCGGGCTGACCCCGGCCGCCTTCATGGAAGCCTCGTCCAACTGGCGGTGAGTGGTGGTCGCCGGGTGGCAGGCCAGCGACTTGGCGTCCCCGATGTTGACCAGCCGGACAATCAGATTCAAAGCGTCGATGAACCGTCCGCCTGCTTCCGCGCCGCCTTTGATCCCGAAGCTTAGGATGGACGAGGCCTGCCCGCCCATGTAACGCTGTACCCGATCGTGATGCGGATGGTCCTCAAGTCCCGCGAACTGCACCCAACTCGCTTGGTCGTGCCCCTGCAGAAACTCCGCAACCTTCTGCGCGTTCTCGCAATGCCGTTCCATGCGCAACGGCAAACTCTCGATGCCCTGCAGGACCAGGAAACTGTTGAACGGAGACAATGCCGCGCCCATGTTGCGCAACGGAATCAACCGGACCCGCGTGATGTAGGCTGCTGCACCCAGATCGGTGTAGACCACGCCGTGGTAGGAAGCATCCGGCTCGCTCATCATGGGAAAACGGTCTGCATGATCGAGCCACGGGAATTTCCCGGAATCCACCACGACGCCGCCGATCGACGTGCCGTGTCCCCCCATGTACTTGGTCAGGGAATGAATCACGATATCGGCCCCGAACTCAATGGGTCGGCACAGCACCGGGGTCGGGACGGTGTTGTCCACCACCAGCGGCAATCCGTGCGCATGCGATAAATCGGCCAATGCCGTCAGGTCCGCGACGTTGCCAAGCGGATTCCCGATGGTCTCGCAAAAAACCAGCCGCGTGTGGTCGTCAATGCTCGCCTCCATGGCCTCCAGGTCATCCGGGTCGACGAAGCGAACCTCGATTCCCAGCCGCGGCAAGGCATGCGCAAACAGGTTGTAGGTGCCACCGTACAGGGTATGCGCGGAAATGATGTTGTCGCCACTGCCCGCGATCGTGAAGATTGCATCGGTAATGGCCGCCATCCCGGAGGACAGCCCCAGCGCCCCGACGCCGCCTTCCATTTCGGCAACGCGCTTCTCCAGCACCGCCGTGGTCGGGTTCATGATGCGGGTATAGATGTTGCCCTCGACCTTGAGGTCGAACAGATCCGCCCCGTGCTGCGTATCGTCGAAAGCGTACGACGTGGTCTGGTAGACCGGTACGGCCACCGCCTTGGTGGTGGCTTCCGGTTCGTAGCCGCCGTGCACGGCCAGAGTTTCCATCTTCATGTTGTCAGTCCTCAATGCCGGTCAAAACCGTCTCTCCTGCACGAATCAATCTATCAGTATATAGAATAAGCAAGCTTTTCAGGCTTTTCCATGTCCCCGCTGCTGCCCGTCATTTCGTTCGCCCTGTACCTGGTTGCCCTGGCGGGCATCATGTCGGACAAATTGAGCCGCAACTCCACGGCCGTAGCCTGGGCGGCGGGCTGCGTACTGCACGCCTGGGTCCTGTTCGACCCGACCGGGGCTGGAGGAAGCTTCACGTTTACCTTCTTCAATGCCATGGCGTTGACCGCCCTGCTGATCAACGCGCTGGTCCTGGCCTGGGCCGTGTTTCAGCCGACCTGGCACTTGGGTCTGATTACTCTTCCCTGCGCTCTGGCCGCCATCTGGATCGAACCCGCCGCAGGCTCACAGGTGACAACCCTTCCATGGAGCGTCGGCACGCACATCATGATTTCGCTGCTGGCCTACGGCACGCTGATGCTGGCCGGAGCCCAAGCCCTGATGCTGCTGTTGAAAGAACACCAACTTGCCTCTCGCCATCTAACCGACCGGATTTCT
>CAZCYQ010000074.1:0-14831 GCA_964503085.1 uncultured Rhodothermaceae bacterium
CCTCATGTCCATCGTCCAGTAGCCGGTCACACAGATGAGATCCTAAGAAACCAGCGCCACCAGTGATCAAGGTCCGCGGCATCAGCGATGATAGACCGTCCTAAGTTATTAAGCGTATGTTCATAATCTCCCAAAGTTACAACCGGAATGCTCACCAATTGATGGTTTGTTCAGAGTGGGGCAAGTTTTTGCGGAGAGGATTCTCGGATCAGTGCGCGTGCCAGGGCACGGGCAGGATCAATAAGGGTTACATCCGGCATATGCGGTACAGCAAGTGGCAGTTCTGTACATCCTAGGATCACAGCTTCCGCACCCAGATCACAGCATGTGCGTACAGCTGAAAGAACCATTTCGCGTGCTTGTGGAGTAACAGGGGCCGATTTGGCTTTAATTCCAAACGTTGGGTCAAATATAGCACGATGTACCACATGTTCCGCGATTTCGTTGCTGGGCATAATTGGGGTAAGGCCAGCCCGTTCTACTGCGGATTGGTATAAGCCCAGGCGATGAACACTAAGCGTTGAAAGGCATCCGATTTGAGTAATTCCCGGAAGTGCTTCTTGTGTATATCGAATGGTCTCCTGGATAAGGTGCAGAATACGGATGTTAACATCCTTCAGTGAACTTGTCAGTGCGTTGAAAATCTCTGGAGCATGTGCAGAATTGCAGGGGATCCCTGCGACGCGAACCCCCAATCCGGCGAGTGTGCGGGCTACGGAAGCGATGGCAAATCCGGGATTCTTCGTAATTTCCCCAAATACATATGCACTTCGATCCCCGATCTTGTGGCTGTAGGAGAGAAGCGCCATTGGAAGATGCTCCTGATCTCTTGCAGCGTTGGTTTCCGCGATGACTTTTTCGGCAAGGTCGAGACCGGCTTGTGGTCCCATTCCGCCAATAATGCCGATAGTTGGAGGCTCCATTGATGTTTGTGGTAGTATCAGGTGATTGACCAAGTTGTAAGCTGTATCTTTGCGTACACAAGGTAATGGGCTATGCCCTCAAATTTAGTTATTGCCCGGTCGTCTAATGGCAGGACAGCGGCCTTTGGAGCCGTCGGTGGAGGTTCGAGTCCTCCCCGGGCAACTTGATCGTTTTGGTACAACGCAGACTTTAAGAGATGTCGCCATATCAAGAGTTACCCATAGGGATATTTACTGGTAGCAGCAACCCGGTGCTTGCGGAGCGGATCGCAGCTGCCTACGGTCAGTCACTTGGCAAGCTCAGCCGGGTGGTGTTTTCAGACGGTGAATTATACGCAAAGTATCAGGAGTCTATCCGGGGTAGAGATCTCTTTATAGTCCAGAGTACGTACCCAAATGCAGACAATTGGATGGAGCTTCTATTGCTCATAGATGCTGCCAAACGTGCTTCCGCGGCTCGGATCAATGCTGTGATCCCTTACTTTGGCTATGCACGTCAGGAGCGCAAAGATCAGCCAAGGGTGCCCATTGCTGCCAAACTGATGGCAGATCTGTTGCAGACAGCAGGCATAAACCGGGTTCTTACTATGGATTTGCATGCTTCGCAGATTCAGGGCTTTTTTGACGTTCCTGTGGATCATTTGTACGCCTCAGCAGTATTTACGGGCTATTTTCAGAAACTCCGTCTGAGAAATTTGGTTGTGGTTGCTCCAGATGTTGGGGCGATCAAGATGGCCCGGGCTTATGCCAACAGACTCAACACAGCTCTTGCGGTTATAGATAAGCGAAGGCCACACCCGAACGAAGCGGAGATCGTGAATATTATTGGCGAGGTCAAAGGACGCAATGTGCTCCTGATTGACGATATAATTGACACGGCGGGGACCTTGACGAACGCCGCCAATGCTCTCAGGGAAGCCGGAGCACACGAAATCATGGCAGCGTGTACACATCCACTCCTTTCAGGTAAAGCCTATGAAAGGATTGAGTCTTCTGTTTTGAGCAAGCTTGTGGTTACCGACAGTGTCCCGCTCAAACGTGAGTCAGAATTTGTGGAGGTAGTCAGTGTTGCCGAGATGTTTGCTGATGCGATTCAGCGCATCGCAACTGACGACTCAGTTTCTACCCTGTTTAATCCATAAGTCATCATTTTTGAATGAACGCTATTTCGATCACAGCAGAAGCACGTGCACCAGGAAAGGCCGCGGCCCGGGCAGTGCGTAGGCAAGGTAATGTACCGTGCGTCCTTTATGGACATCATGTAGCGGCGCGATGCTTCACAACTAGTGAGAGAAGCCTCAAACCGCTCATCTTCACCAATCGCACCCACATTGTTAACGTGAGTCTCGGAAAGGACAGTTGGGATTGTATTGTTAAGGACGTGGCCTATCACCCGGTTACTGACCGCCCCATGCACGTGGACTTCCAGGTTCTGCAGGCAGGTGAGAAGGTGACACTTTCTGTGCCGCTTAATTTCGTCGGTGTATCGGTCGGGCAGGCCCAGGGCGGATTGCCGAGCTATATACTCAATGAGCTGGCGGTTAGCTGTTTTCCGCGGGACATTCCCACCCAGATTGATATAGATATCAGTCAAGTGGGAATTGGCCAATCCCTTCACGTACGTGATTTGGACGAGGATACGTTGGAATTTCTGGCGCCGGAGGACCAGATCTTGATGACCGTAGAGGCTCCGCGTGCTGCTGAGGAGGAAGTGGAAGAAGGAGAAGAGGAGATAGAGGAAGAAGAAGATTACGAATAGGGCCAGAGAGACCGTTCACAGGTGGGGCCTATGGCGCGACGAAAACGCGTGATACTTGGGCTAGGTAATCCAGGGGCGAGGTATGCGGGTACGCGTCATAATGTGGGGTTTGAGGTGGTTGACCGGATTGCAGAGCGGTGCAAGATATCGTTGAATCCAAATCTTCGTACGAATGCAATCACCGGCAAGGGGCGCTGGCGCGGTTACACCTTTGTCGTGGCAAAACCTCAAACGTGGATGAATCGTGCAGGTGAATCAGCACGAAGCCTTCAACGCCGAATGAATCTGGGTCTGCAGGAATTACTAGTAGTGCTGGATGATATTCATTTACCGATCGGGGCTTTACGGTTACGTCAGGGAGGAAGTGCAGGAGGGCATAATGGCATGCAAAGCGTCATTGATAGCCTTGGAGACGAAAACATCTCAAGGTTGCGAATAGGGATCGGAGGAGACTTTGAGCGGGGTGGGCAGTCAGATTACGTCTTGTCTACGTTCAATGAAGAAGAAAAAATCATTATGGATACAACGCTCAACAACGCACGCGATGCGGCATTAATGTACGTTGTGGATGGAATTGTGCCAGCAATGAATCGGTTTAATCGGCGAACTACGGGACACTCCAAGGCAGCCAGTTCTGGACGTGCAGAAAAGTTGGACCGCTGATGAACATATGTATCGGCAGGGACATCTGCCCGGTCTCAGATTTGATCACTAAGTCTAAATTCAATTCAATTATATAATGCAAGAAGGTCTTTTGATTTCTCTGGTGTGCGCTTGTGGTTTCGTCGCGCTTTTCTTTGCCTGGACCAAGGCAAGATGGATTTCCAGGCAATCTCCCGGCACCGAGCAAATGATTGCGATTGCCGGTTACATAGCACGGGGAGCCCAGGCCTTTCTGAGACGGGAGTACCGTGTTCTTTCGATCTTTGTTTTTTCAGTCGCCGTGATTCTGGCGGTGACAGGCCTGATGGGAGGAACTGATTCTGGACGCTCCCCACTCATTGCTGTGTCATTTCTGGTTGGCGCAGTTTGCAGTGGGGCAGCAGGATTCGTTGGTATGCGTGTGGCTACGAAAGCGAATGTTCGGACGACCAACGCGGCACGAACGGGGTTATCCGATGCGCTCAGCATTGCGTTCTCCGGTGGTCTGGTAATGGGATTATGCGTGGTTGGCCTAGGTATTCTGGGGCTCGCTGGCCTGTTTTGGGCATACAGCGGGTTGACTGACTGGTCAACGATCAAGGTTATTGATGTTATTTCCGGGTTTTCCCTAGGAGCTTCCTCTATAGCCCTTTTTGCACGAGTAGGTGGCGGGATATACACCAAGGCTGCCGATGTAGGGGCTGATCTGGCTGGCAAGGTCTACGAAGGAATCCCCGAGGACGATGCACGAAACCCTGCGACCATTGCTGATAACGTCGGAGATAATGTTGGAGATGTTGCAGGTATGGGAGCGGATCTCTTTGAAAGCTATGTCGGCTCAATTATCGGCGCGATGGTGCTCGGTACGGGATTCCTCACGGTATTTGAGGGTTCGGGAGCGGCGTTAGGTGATTTGAGCGCGGTGGTCCTTCCTCTGGTGTTGGGGGCCGTGGGGATCCTGGTTTCTGTGTTAGGATCCTTTCTCGTCCGAGTGAAGGAAGGCGGCAACCCTCAGAAAGGACTGAACCTCGGTGAATTTGGTGCGAGTGCAGTTATGGCGGTACTCGCTTTTTTTGTGATCACCTGGATGTTGCCTACTGAATGGGTGGCCACTACAAGTATTGTGGGGGAAAAAGTCTACACATCGGTGGGCGTGTTTTGGGCAATGCTCATCGGATTGGCATCCGGTGTGCTTATTGGTCTAGCGACTGAGTATTTCACATCAACGGCTACGCTACCAACATTCCTAATAGCAAAGCAAAGTGTTACCGGGGCAGCAACCAATATTATTTCGGGTCTGGGAGCAGGCATGTATTCAACCGGAGTGCCTGCATTAGTGATTGCCTTGGCAATTGTCGGGGCATTCAGTACCGCCGGTCTTTACGGGATAGCCATTGCAGCGGTGGGTATGCTATCAGTTACCGGTATCCAGTTGGCGGTTGATGCATATGGTCCAATCAGCGACAATGCGGGTGGCATCGCGGAAATGGCGCATTTGCCGGCAGAGGTCCGGGAACGAACCGATAAACTGGACGCGGTTGGTAATACGACGGCGGCCATAGGCAAAGGTTTTGCAATCGGCTCGGCGGCGTTGACTGCACTGGCACTGTTTGCCGCATTCATGCAGCAGGCAGGGCTTGAAACGATCAATGTTGCCCAACCCAACATTCTTGCCGGTCTTTTAATTGGGGCTACACTGCCTTATGTGTTCAGTGCTATGGCTATGGGTGCAGTAGGACGTGCATCGGCCGATATGATTACGGAGGTTGGCAGGCAGTTTAGGGAGATCCCGGGATTGCGCGAAGGAACTGCCACAGCAGAATATGCCAAATGTGTTGATATTTCAACTGCAGCGGCAATCCGGGAAATGATTGCTCCCGGTCTGTTGGCGATTCTGGTGCCGGTGATTGTTGGATTCATCAGCCCGGATATGCTAGGAGGCCTACTTGTTGGCGTAACCGTTTCGGGTGTTTTGTTTGCCATATTCCAATCGAATGCGGGTGGGGCGTGGGACAATGCCAAGAAGCGCATTGAAGGAGGGATCAGCATTGATGGAGTAGCTCTAGGGAAAGGGACAGAGGCACACAAGGCCTCCGTCGTTGGCGATACGGTGGGAGATCCATTCAAGGACACTTCCGGGCCGAGCTTAAATATTTTGATTAAGTTGATCGCAGTGGTTGCGCTCGTCATTGCCCCGCTTCTGTAAGGCCAACTATTGGTCCATCGCCTGGGAAGTTTGTCATGCACCCCGGAATAGGACGTTCTTTCCGTTCTACCCAATATCAATTGCTCCAAGTTTTGGCTGCTTCGCAGGGTCGTATTTTTGCGTAACTTGAACCCGCGTCACGACATTCTTGGCAGCGTAGAATTTATATAGAATCTCCAATTTCGCTCCTATGAAATCACCCCTGCTCCTTCTTGTAAGCCTTCTTTTAGCAAACGTATGTTGGGCACAATACAGCCTTTCTGGCACTGTAACGACCCTTGATTCCGATGAGATGCTACCCGGAGCTTCTGTGATCATAGAAGGTTTTTCGCTTGGCACGACCACGGATTTAGACGGACAATTCTTACTCTCCGACCTCTCGCCAGGTACGTACACCGTCACCGTCTCTTTCGTGGGCTATGAAGATGAGTCGCAAGTTGTGACTGTGCGAAGTACAGATGTCGTATTGAACTTTGAAATAGAGGCCACCAGTGTAGCTCTGGAAGGCATGGAGGTATTTGCTTCCAGAGCCTTGGAGCAGCGGACGCCAGTTGCCTTCACAACTCTGGGAAGGGCGCGATTGCAGCGCGATCTCGGTTCTCGTGATGTGCCACTCGTGCTGAATAGTACACCCTCTGTATACAGTACAGTGCAAGGAGGAGGCGCGGGAGATGCACGTGTAAATGTGCGTGGCTTCAATCAGCGTAATGTTGCAATTATGATCAACGGCGTCCCAGTAAACGACATGGAGAATGGTTGGCTTTACTGGTCAAATTGGGATGGCCTGGAGGAAGTGACAAATTCTATTCAGCTCCAGCGTGGGTTGTCAGTTGTCACTTTGCCAACACCGTCAATTGGGGGTACAATGAATATTCTCACCGATCCGGCGCGCAATGTGCGGCAAATGTTGCTCAAACAGGAGTTCGGCAACGATGGGCTGCGAAAATCGACCTTAATGCTATCGTCGGGGCTCATAAATGGCAAAGTTGCTGTGACTGTTTCTGGAATACGCAAAACAGGACTGGGATATGTGGATGGAACCTGGACCGACATGTGGTCCTACTATGCTGCAGTTGGTTGGAACGCGAGCAGTAGACACCGCCTCGACTTTTTCGCGATTGGTTCTCCCCAACGTCATGGGCAGAATTTATTCCGCCAGAATATTGCTGCTTACGACCACGATTATGCCAGAAAAGTCTTTGAGCGGGATGGATTGGACGCGGCGACGATAAGCGAGATTCTGCAGGCTTATCCAGAAAGAGGGAGGCGCTGGAATCAAAATATTGGTGCTGTTTCAGAGACCTATACAAGGGATCAGCATAATGGCTTTGGGCCTGTGAGACGCAAGAATAGCGGATATATTGACGAATTCGAAAATTTCTTTCATAAGCCCATTTTGAGCTTAAGTCATTTTGGACAACTGACGGAAAAGTCCCTGCTTTCGACCATCGTGTATTATTCGGGTGGGAAGGGGGGCGGATCAAGCCGACATGGCAATCTGATTTTGGATCACAGCGGTCCCTCCCCGGTTCCCAATTATGATGCCACCATTGAGGCCAATAAAAAAGATGGGCTGTCTCGCGGCATAATTCGAAACCGCCATAATGTACAGTGGACGCTGGGGGCGATTTCCAAGTTGACCCATCAAGTCAACGATCGTATTGAGCTTGAAGCTGGACTCGACTGGCGCAGTGCTGAAATCCAGCATTTCAGTACTGTGAGAGATCTGTTGGGGGGGCGTGGGTACTTGCGATTCGACAACGATTTCTGGGGTTCAGGCGGGCGCGCTGTGCAATTGGGGGAACGGTTTGACTATAATGATCTCGTGACTATAAACTGGATCGGCGGATTCATGCAAGGACGGTATGAAGCAGGTCCGTTGAGCAGTTTTGGTGTGGTGGGTTATTCTAAAATCAAGTATACGTTTGAAGATTTCTTTACCGATGATGGCCATGGAAGACCTTTCACTGCTTCGCCGTCCGCTATCAGTGGTTACCAGGTCAAGGGAGGGGCAAACTATCGCCTGAACGAGGTTTTTTCCGTTTATGCAAGTATCGGTCGTATTTCAAAGGTTCCTGTTTTTGATGGGGTCATTGACGCCATCTCCGGTAGTATTAACCCGGATCCTCAGAATGAATCCTTCATCGGAGTCGAAAGCGGTGTGAATTATCGATCTTTGGACAGGAGGGTCACGGCAAAACTGAACCTCTATCATACGACGTGGAATGATCGTACTGTGACACGCAATCTGGTGGAGCAGAGCGGCAATGATGCATTGGTCAACATAAGGGGACTGAATGCACTACATAGGGGAGTTGAGGGAGAGCTTGCCTGGCAACCGGTAGATTTTATGCGTTTCGATGGGGCTTTCTCTGTTGGAGACTGGAAATACACGGACGATGTTTCTGGCACATACACCCTTGACCGTTCCAATCCAGACAGCCAGGAGCAGGTATCGCTCCCAATCAGTGGGGTTAAGGTGGGGGATGCGCCGCAGACGCAACTCGCCTATGCTATAACGGCATTTCCCAGGTCGGGGATGCATATTGTGCTGACCGGACGGTCCTATGCTAAACATTTTGCGGATTTTGATCCTGCCGGGTACAGCGAACGAAACAGCGCGGTTTGGGAGGCCCCCGGATATACCGTTTTCGATCTAAAGGCGGGCTACAATTTTGAGAGAGGCCGTTTTGGTGTTCGTTTGTTTTTGCATGTCTTCAACATAGCGAACACATTCTATGTGCAGGATGCTGTAAATAATTCCCGTTTTCACGCGTACATCCCGAACGGTACTAATATGGGGAGGGCGGATGACGCAGAAGTATTTCTCGGTTTACCCCGGACGTTCAATCTTGGTACGCGCGTGACCTTCCGATGAAGAACAACATCCATTATTAATTCCGTGTCGGCCATCTCCAATGCAAGTTATGTACGGGGGATGTCTTGACATAAAATGTTCGACTGAAAGCACGTGTTTTCGCCTAGACGATGAATCAGGACTGCTACGTTTGTGCTGAATTGGAGAAGTCCATGCCAGGGATGATAAATTCAGGGCCGTATGACATTGGAGGCTAGTTGCGGAATTGTAGCATTGTTTGCATGTTCACTAACCTGGATTGCGGAGAACAGGTGTGGGAATGTTAACGTTGGTTGCTTTACCGGTAACCGTCTCGCAATGTGAGCTCATTTGGACGATCTCCCGGCGCGGTTGACTTTTACATCATGCACAATCTAGTGAAACTGATAACAGACCTGGTGGATTGTATACCTGAGTAACCACATTATTTGTCGTTATATTCAGCACTGGGGGGTGCTTTACAGGAACATGATGATAAGGTAGCGTATGATTTCTACGTGATTCTCCCAGTGTCTCCGGGATGGGAGTTGCGCAGCGGAGGTTTTGGAGTAATCATCCTCGTGATCCATGAAGTGAATGTAGCGTTACTGTACACAATTCCAAAAATTTCCATTTAATGGCGAAGGTTGAAGTGCGAATGCCCAAGATGGGCGAGAGCATTACCGAAGGATCGGTGATTGTCTGGCATAAGCAAGTAGGTGATCCAGTCGAACTGGATGAGACCTTGCTGGAAATAGGAACCGATAAGGTAGATACGGATGTTCCTGCTCCGGCGGGCGGAGTAGTTACGGAAATTTTCACCCAGGAGGGTGAGACCGTGCCGGTTGGACATCTGATTGCTATGATTGCCACCGAGAGTGAGGATTCAAATGGGGCAACACAGGATGTTGCGGTTTCTGAACCAGCGGAAGCTCCGAAGTCATCGGGCCCGGAATCATCCGTAGCGCCTGCGGCAGACACACCTGTAGTTATGCCGAAGATGGGCGAGAGTATTACCGAAGGGACGGTGATTGTCTGGCATAAGCAAGTAGGAGATCCGGTTGAATTGGATGAGACCCTGTTGGAAATAGGAACAGACAAGGTAGACACAGATGTGCCGGCCCCTGCTGCGGGGATTCTTCGAGAAATTCTGGTACCAGAAGGTGAGACAGTTGATGTAGGAACCACGATAGCATTGATAGGTGCGGAAGGGACCATGCCCGCGCAGGATACAGAATCATTGCCTGAAACGGCAGAAGGGGCTATTCCACGTTCGTCTGGAACTGCAGAGGAGCCTGCTTCATTGTCCGAGATTGCACCGGCGGGTGAGTCGGAGCAAGTTGATGACGATCGGCATCTTGCGGACGGACGATTCCTGAGTCCATTGGTACGTAGCATCGCACAGGCTGAGAATATATCGAGGGATGAACTGTCCAGGGTAAAAGGTTCTGGCCGTGGGGGGCGGCTTACCAAGAGAGACGTAGTAAACTATCTGGAGTCCCGCAAGAGATCAACAGGGCGTACGACAACTCCGGTCAGTCCCCCGCCTGTAAGAAAACAGGTTTCCCGCCCGGTACCAGCTGACGGGGACTCGCCGCGGGTAGAGGTAATTCAGATGGGGCGGATGCGTCAGCTCATTGCTGAGCATATGTCACATTCTAAACGTACGTCAGCACATGTAACTTCATTTGCAGAGGTTGATGTGACGCGACTCGTCCGAATACGAGATGCTAATAAACAGGCTTTTCTTGCACGTGATGGGGTTAAGCTGACCTATACGCCCTTTCTCGTATATGCAGCGGTGGAAGCATTGCGTGAGTTTCCCATTTTGAACAGCTCAGTAGAGAGAAACCAGATTCTTGTAAAAAAAGACTACCATATTGGTATTGCGGTAGCGATTAAGGACTCTGGGCTGATCGTGCCGGTAATCCGGCATGCCGGGCGGTTGAGTATTGCTGGACTCGCCCATGCAGCAAGTGATTTAGCACATCGTGCACGTTCATCTGAGTTACTCCCTGATGATTTACAGGGTGGAACCTTCACCTTGACAAATGTAGGTTCACTGGGATCCCTGATGGGTACTCCAATTATCCTACAGCCCCAGGTAGCCATTCTTGCCACCGGCTCCATCAAGAAACGTCCAATTGTAGTTGAGCATCCTGAACATGGCGACACGATTGCGATCCGCCACATGATGGTATTATCGTTGTCCTACGATCATCGTGTAATTGATGGCGCTATGGGGATAGCTTTCCTCCGTCGGTACACGGAGGTACTTGAAAACCTGGATCCAGAGATGGAGCTATAGGTTCGCTTGCGGAAAAATCACAGGTTTCTCTGGGGTATGCCGTCTGAAAATCGAGACCGGGCTGAAATTTTGACTACGGATGCGATTTCTGCGCGGGTAGAACATTTTCTAAGCAGCCTGTCTCCTGAAAAATCTCTAGCTACACGAAAGACATATGGTCGGGCTCTGGGAGTCTTTATGTTATGGGTAGATGAGCAGGGCGGTAAAGTTCAGCTCTCCAAGGAAAGTCTGCAGGATTATCTAATGTATTTGCGTCGGGTACGGAAAGTCAAGGATCGTACGGTCCAGACTTATTTGACTGCGGTGCGACAATTTTTCGCTTTTCTTTCCGAAAAGGGTTTACTGCAAAAAGATCCGTCAAAGGGACTTAAGGTGAAGGTAGGTGCATCTGCGGGGAGTCGGGCAATATTGACAATGGACGAGGTTGAGCGCCTACTGCAGGTAACGGAATCCTCCGATCTCATTGACCTGCGTGATCGGGCCATACTGTGCTGCATGCTTATTGAGGGTCTCTCCGAGGGGGAGGTTGTACGGTGTAACTATAAAGACTTGGAGCACACGTTAATGGGCGAAGAGCTGGTTGTCCGTGGCAGAGGGGGGCGCTTACGTGTGCCGCTGGATTCGCGAACATACAAGAGTATTCTAGCCTACCTGTCCAGCCGGATTGGATACATTAGACCCACCGGTCCGCTCTTTGTATCGCACGGTCCACGCGGGCAAAACGAGCGTCTGAAAGTTCGTTCAGTAAGGGCTCGAATGCGTGCGTTGCTTGATAAAGCCGGGATCAAGCGCCTGGATGTTTCCCCACAAAGTCTGACGCATACCTCTATTTATCTGTTGATTCGGAGCGGCGTTTCGAGGGCAGCGTTGCGACAACGCACACGTCCCTGGAGACTTTTTCACCGCATCAACGATCTAAAAGCTCGGGGGCTTATTGACGCCTCCTATTGAACTTCCTGGCTATGGTGAACTGGTGCAATCCGGCAAATGACCAAGAGCTGAAGGCATAGTCAACTTGAAAGCCCCGTACACGGAGTCCGAATCCGACAGCAGTTCCAGCCAAATCCAGCCGGCGGTCAGATTTTAGGTTGCGTTTGCGGTGGCTGTAGCCCAAGCGAAGATGAAACGCGGGTATGGCCTCGAACTGGAGGCTGAAGATCGCATGACGAAACCCGTCGTCCACAGCGGTGATCTGGTGAACATTCTGCAGGTTGTGGAGCGTTAGACCAAACAGGACTGGAATATACTTGAGGCGTTTGGACACGGCTATGCGAATATCCATTGGAAGTTCGTCACGTGTTGGACCAAGGCTTGAAAGGGTTATTCCCGTGTTTGTTACCGCTGCTGAAGCAACAAATCCCTGGTCGGGGAGATGGTAGGCAGCGCCTACATCTACAGCAGCAGCTATTGCATTGAATTGTCCTACAGAAGCATATATCATATGTATACTTGCCCCGTAACGCAGTCCAGACTGCCAGGACCGTGACAGACCAGCGGAGAGTGCGATATTACTTGATGAGAACGTGCCATTGCGTTCTCCATAGATATCTGCTCTTGTAATGCTACCCCAGTGAAAAAAACGTGCCCCCACTGCACCTGTGCCAATTGGGCCGAGGTTTTGAGTATAGGTAAGTGCGCCGGCCTGGAGGTCGCTCAGGTGATTCAGCCAGGATATAGAAAGATTTCCATCCAGATCCTCGCCCAGAAGTGCCGGATTGTAGAACAGGACATTTCCCTGGTTTGAGGTGATGCTGAGTGATGTACCTCCCAGGGCGGCTGCCTGGGCAGAAGGTTCAAGCCGAAGAAAATCGAAGCTTGAGAGTGTTTGGCCCTGTACGGTGGTTATCCCGCACAGCAATGCAAGTGCGGATAACCAGAAAACATTGGTGCGGACAACCACACCAGAGGGGTTGGCCATCAGTTTCAGATTCGCATTCTTAAGAGTGTGTACTATGCTAGGGGCAGTCACGAGCAAAATCCGTTTCGCAAATTGGCCGACCATATGACTAAAATAGCGAGCGCATCGGCGGAGTGAGGGAGGATAAACTGAAAAACCGGATTTGTTCCAAACAAAACGACAAAAAATCGGATGCTATATGGCAACCACTAGAAGACTACGTGCATTCGAAAAGGTCATGATCTATCCAGCGAGTTTCAGGATTCAGCGGTTCCAAGTTCCATGAAGTTGGTATACACATTTGGTAGCCTACATACGTGTCTATTGCAAATATTAATGTGTCTCACAGGTAAGAAGGTATTCAAGGATGCATTGAAAGGATGTCTACTGATTGACTCCAAAAGACAGTTCACAGGGTACTGGATTTGAGTGCAATGGGAACGGATTCGATGCACAAGCGTGTCAGCATTCCACCGCCCGAGTGGAATGCATTTCGTGAATCTCCTCCTCAATTCGTTAGTGCAGGAAGCGCCTCAAAACTAGCCAAGCTAGTGCCGTAGCAATATGTTGAAGATCATCAATCAATTTTTCGGTGATAAGAACCAGCGTGAGATTGACCGCAAGTATCAGCCCGTGGTAGATAAGATCCACGAAGCTACTTCTGAGATCAGAGCTTTATCGGATGACGATCTGCGTGGCCAAACAAAACTGTATCGTGAACAGATCCGAGATGCAGTAGGCGAAATAGAGGCCCGGCAGCAGGAGATCCATGATGCGCTTCGATTGGGACATACACAGGGGGACGACGAAGAATATCTTACGCTTAATGATCGCCAGGACTACTTTGAAGAACTGGATGAATTAGAGGAGGAATGGCTGGAGGTGGCAGAAGAGACGCTTGACGAGATTCTCCCAAAAGCCTTTGCAGTCGTAAAAGAGGTTTGTCGAAGATTGTCTGAAAGGGGTTCATTGAGGGTGCGAGCCACCGATCATGATCGAGCCATTCAGGCGCGTCGTGCTTACCCCAAGATACAGGGATCATACGCAATCTGGTCGAATACGTGGGAAGCGGGCGGTGCGCAAATCCATTGGGAGATGGTTCCGTACGATGTGCAATTGCTCGGAGGGGTGGTGCTTCATCGCGGAAACATTGCCGAGATGAAAACGGGAGAAGGCAAGACGCTTGTCGCAGTTGCACCGGTCTACTTGAACGCACTCCTTGGCCGCGGTGTACACCTGATCACTGTGAACCCTTATCTGGCACAGCGGGATGCCGAGTGGATGGGGCCTATCTTCGAGTTCCTAGGGCTAACGGTGGATGTTATTGATGGATATGATGCACACTCAAGTGGTCGTCGCAATGCCTATCGTGCAGATGTCACTTACGGGACGAACAATGAGTTTGGATTTGATTACCTGCGAGACAACTCCTTTGTGATTGACCCCGACCAGCTTGTGCAGCGAGGGCATCACTTTGCAATCGTGGATGAGGTAGACTCAGTGCTTGTGGACGAAGCTCGGACCCCTCTGATAATCAGCGGTCCAGTTCCGCAGGCTAACAAAAGCCGGTTTGATGAGCTCAAACCAGCTGTTGAACGATTGGTGCAGGCACAGAAGCGAATCGTTGCCGGGTGCGTGGCAAAAGCGGAAAAATTTCTCAAGGAACGCGATCAGGCATTTGAACGAGGCGATGAGAAAAAAGCGAAGGAGGTAGAAGGGAGTGCAGGATTGGAGCTCCTGCGAGCCTCGCGTGGTTTCCCACGAAACAAGAGGCTTATGAAGCTCCTGCAGGAACCTGGGGTTGAACAATTGCGGCGCAAAACAGAGTATTTCTATCTCCAGGACAATGCAAAGAATATGCCTATCGTCGATGGGGCGTTACATTATGCACTCGACGAGAAGCAGCACGCCCTGGAACCTACGGATCAGGGCCGTGAATTTGTTGCACGGGCGGCGGGTGAGGAGGTAGACCTATTCGTGCTTCCCGACGTAGGGGAGGAGACCGCGCGCTTGAAGCGGGACTATGAGGACCGGAAGGATCAACTATATGATTCACTCAGAGAGCGTGAAGACATCTCTGAGGAGAAGCGGGACCACAAGTTGCAGAACGACTTACGTGTTCTAAAAAATGCGCTTGATGAGCAAACACGTAAGCTATATTCAACTTACTCGAATCGTGCGGAGCGATTGAATGCAATTGAACAGCTTTTAAAAGCTTACACGCTGTATGAGCGGGATACGGAGTACATAGTGCAGGATG
>CAZCYQ010000075.1:0-14671 GCA_964503085.1 uncultured Rhodothermaceae bacterium
GTCTGTGGTCCAGTAAGATGAGTACGAAACTGCCCCGATTAATCAGAGTTTCCTTGACATACTCGCGCACGGTTTGTACCTTGGTTTGTGCCTTGCAGAACATTTGATTGCCCTACCCGATGTCGTGTGTTAGGCCCTCCCCTTTTGTCCACGTCAGTGCAACACTGAGATGGATCTTGTTGATGGTGTTTGGCCTGTCGCCCTTGACCCTCTTTGCACAGGAGTTGAGCCTCAGTCCAATAGCACAGGCGGTGGAGGAAAGAATACCGGAAAGTCCTGATGTCAGACGGGACCAGTCGCCTATGGTCACGTACCATCAGCGGAATTCTGGCAATGTGATTGCGGTGGTGAAGGTGACTGTGAAGGACAATGATGTGGGCACGGCGAACGAAGAGCGCACAGAATTGCCCGAGGAGTTATTGGTGCAGGACAACTATCCCAATCCATTTCGCAATGCAACGCGAATTGTCTTCCACCTGCCGGAACAAGCACAGGTGTACACTGAGGTTTTCGACATACTTGGGCGTGTGGTCTATACTTCCCAGATGCAGCAGGTAAATGCGGGCTGGGATCGCGTAATATCACTGGACCTGCCTACAATCAGTTCTGGCATGTACATATACCGCGTCAATGTAACGACAGCATCTGGAACATTTGCAAGGACTGGACGCATGATCCAGATCAGATAACCCTTATGGGGTTGTGTCCAAGCAAAATGTCTCAACGTAGCGGCACAGCAAAAATTGGGCAACCTGATGTAGGTCTCATGAAAAGACGGCGCCTCACTAGCTTCGCTCGTCGTCATTTTCATTAAACCTATATATGTCTTTTTCTTAATCACGGCATTAACAGGTTTGTCGTCGGGAAGGGCTTTTTTATGTTTAATGGCAGTGAGACTGTTGGAAATGAGGCGTATGCTTAGCCGCACTGGTCGCATTTACCTACACTGCGATCCAACTGCAAACCATTACTTGAAGCAGGTAATCCAACACTACTCTCTCCCAAGAGTATTACCCTGAGGATCAGGTTCCAGAACGGAAAGATGATGAACAGGAGGCCGTCCCATTCATGCAGGTCAAAGAGCGGGCTAAAGAACCTGATGGCCCGCTTTGAACACGTACAAAGATGTACGAGTACTTGTTAGCCCAGCACGGAGCAAATGTCACGGATGTGATCACGTATTCGGTGATCCACGTTACTTGGAATTAGACCACAATACGCCTCAATCTTCGGGAGGATGGAATCACATCAGTAACCGGATTCTCCTTTGTGGGCCTTGTAACAAGCTCCAAAGCAATATCTACACACTCATTGGAGTGCGTAAGGAGGATAAGAAACGACGGTATATGAGCAAATGACGAAGACAGAAAAGAATCAGAGCCCTAAATCAGACGCAGAACTGGCTCGTATTCGTGCGAAGTCTGACCGTGTACTGAACACACCCAGTCCGAATCCGAAGTACGATGGCGTGACACCGTTAAAGGTAGTAAGGGTGCTGCTCAAGACCGAAAGAAAACCGAGAAAAGGAATTAACAGGGTGTTTTCAGGTATTCTATCTAATTCCCGTTTGTTCAGTCTTGTGGCGCTGTTGGTCAATGTAGCGTCCGCCCAACCCATGGATTCGACCCCGTCGTATAGCCCAGGCTTCGTGTGGGTGCAATTTGCAGAGGGGATAGCTGTTTCAACGGGTGCGGGCAAGACCGGCCTTGCCATTTTCGACCGGGAGGCGGCGCGCTATGGCGTCACTGGCGTCAGCAAGGCTTTTCCCTTTGTCGACCGGGTGGCCGAAAGGAGAGAGCTTGCCGAGAGCACTAGGAAGCTGCAACGCATCTATGCCGTGCATCACGAAGAATCATTTGATTCAAGGCGGGTAGCCGCCGCTTTGGCACGGGATCCAAACGTGGTCTATGCCGAGCCACGCTTTGTCCGCGAACCAATGTGGGATTTAGCGGGGTCGGAGGAGCGCGAATCCGTAATGCTTGAGACACCTAATGATCCATTGTTCCGGGAAGCCCCTTACATGCAGCGCTTTCGTATGCCCGATGCCTGGGACGTGGTCAAGGGCGAGCAGGGGGATGTCATGATAGCGATTGTGGAACTGGGGGGCATAGGTATGAGCCATGAGGACCTTCGGGGCACGGTGTGGACCAATCCGGGTGAGATTCCAAACAACGGCGTGGACGACGATGCGAACGGATTTGTGGACGACGTGCATGGTTGGGATTTTCACGCGAATTTGCCGATCGTCCCGGGCTCCGCTAACAGTCCAGGCGTATGGCACGGCGTAGCAGTGTCTGGCGCGGCCCTGGCGGAAGCGGACAACGGAATTGGGTTGGCCGGAACCAGTTGGAACGCCAGGTTTATGCCTTTGGTGGGTACTCTCTCGGCCATTACGTACGCGGCCCTGAACGGCGCCGACATTATCAACACAAGCTACGGGGGTTTTGGTTATACCAATACGGAAGCGCAGGTTATGCAGTCAGCTGTGGATGAAGGGGCTCTGGTAGTTGCTGCAGCGGGTAACAATGGTGTAAACAGCGATCAAGTCCCTTTCTACCCGGCCAATTTCCCCGTCAATCTTAACGTTGGGGGAACGTTAGCGGGATCGGATGTGAACTACTACAGTTACGGTAGAAGCGTGAACGTCTTTGCAGCGGGCAGGAACGTTGTGGTCACCACGCCGGTAAACGCATATGGCAGGGAATTCGGAACTTCATTTGCGTCTCCGCTGGTCGCGGGCATCGCAGCGCTGGTCAAGACGGCAAATCCGCACTTCACGCCGCACCAGGTGCGTGAGCAGGTGCGCCTGACGGCGGACAACATTGATGCCGTTAATGATGCCTCATTGACGGGCCTGCTTGGGCGTGGCCGTGTCAATGCCTTTCGCGCTGTCACGGAGAGCGGGTTCCCGGCCGTACGCATGACGGAGTACCAGTTGATAGGTGGCGAGCGTGCGCTCCAAAGCGGCGAGTCCGTGGAAGTAACGGCAAGGGTGACCAACTATCTGGCCGATACAGATAATTTGACCATTGAGTGGTTTTCGGACGGGGCGTTTGTGGAATTTGACACGGGTCCTATCAGCATCGGCCGCCTGGCAACGGGAGAGAACATTGAAATCTCGACCAGCTTCAAGCTAAATGAGAATACGCCGTACCGGGCGCACTTCTTTGTATCTCCCCGAGCTCGGGACGGATCCTATGACGATGCGGCCGACATTGTACGACTGAATGCCAATGAGGGAGAAACGCTCGCTCATAGAACCGATGCCATGGGCTTCACCATTACATCCGAAGGGAACATTGGCTTTCTTGATAACCGCTCCAGAGGAGTGGGACGTGGCGTCTGGATGTATGACGAGAACAACCAGGAACGATCCATTTTATTCGAGGGCAGCTTGGTCGTGGCCAACGGTCCGGATGCCGTGTCCGACGGCTTTTTCAATAGCGAAAGACGGTTTTTGATTCCCTCTCAGGACATGGATCTGATTCCGAAAAAAGGTGCCAGGCTGGAGATTCGTGAACCCGGGCAGTTGGTGACTCAGGAAGGACGCATGGAGTTGGTGGATAGCGGTGCAGACAACCCGATTGGCGTTGAGATACTTCAGGAGAGTTTTGTCGATACCGCCGAGCAGAATAAGGACTTTATCATTTTGCGGTATACGTTGACCAATCCTACCGGCCGTACAATGGAAAACATGCACGTCGGCCTGATGTTTAGCTGGGGAATGAATGCGTCCAGGAACCCGGACTATGTTGGATTTGACAGGAGCAGGAGTTTTGGCTTTAACCAGAACACAGCCTCCAACCCGACCCTTACGGTAGGTACCATGCCGCTAACGGCGACCGCCCCAGTGCACTTCCGGGCCTTGGGCGACAGGGCCGAAATGACGGATCAGACGAAGTGGTCGTACTTGACGGGTGGAATCCGGACTCCAGCCTCCAGTGCCGATCACTGGACGCAGGTTACGGGACTGGGCCCGTTCACGATAGATCCTGGAAAAGAAATCCAGGTGGCCTTTGCCGTGGTAACCGGCAGTAGCCGCGAGGATCTCTTTCAGAACGCAGACAACGCGAAGGCGCTTTGGGAAAGCACGATCCAGCAGGCCCCCACCGCCCAGTTTATCCAGAATGTTGACGGACCCGCCATCGATGTATATCTGGACGGTCAGCGCATCCATGACGACTGGGCATTCCAGTCGGCTTCAGATTTCGAAGTGCTCTCGGTGGGCGAACACACTATTGACGTGGTCTCCGGTGGCGAAAACGACAACGCTCAACCGTTGATTTCCAAGACGATAGCCGTGAGCACGTCTACCGATTACCATGTACTGGCTAATGGCAACGGCGAAGACGTGAACCTCGTAATTGTGGACGGCGTGCGGAAAAGCCATTCCGTTGAAGACCAAGCCACCTTTTATGTGGCACATGGTGCCCGGGATTTGGATGCAGTGGGTGTCCACTTGTTGCAGCCAGGGGCTGACGCGTTGGTTCTTCTGGATAATGCTTCGTATGGCGCCTCGGGCCAGTACGCGACGATTCCCCCCGGATTACACGACATTGAAGTGACCGCAGCCACCGATGGCCGTTTGATCAACGTGTTCCAGTTTGACCTGAGTGGTCTCGCGCAGCAAGCCTTTATGCTTGGTCTTTCCGGCAGTGGTACGTCGGCACGAGAAGGCCTGACCATGATAGGCGTACTGGCCGACGGCACGATTCTTTACCCTACAGCCGTAACCGGAACCGAAAGTCCAACCGAGCTTCCGCAGCAGTTCGTATTGCACGGTAACTATCCGAATCCATTCAATCCGAGCACAACCATCCTGATGGATTTGCCGGCGGACGCAAAGGTTACCGTAGAGGTGTTTGACGTGCTCGGCCGCGCTGTCCTGCGCACTATGCCCCAAGATCTTGAGGCAGGTCACGGGCGCTTGATCAGAATTGTCGCTGCCTCCCTCGCCTCTGGCACGTATCCATATCGTGTGCGCGCCACGACGGCCACCGCCACCGAAATACATATCGGACAAATGACGATCCTCAAGTAGCGCTTGACAACCTTCTTCCCGGGGCCTCGACCCGAATGGGAGGCAGCCTTTCCGTATTAGCTGTTACAGAGCAAGTATCTTCTCCAGCGCCTGCCCCTGGTGCCTCGCCGTACTGGGCGCTGTTCCAAACATTCCCCAATTCGGTTGATGGACACTTTTTTGCAATCGCAACTCGCTTATTCGCACCTGTGTTTTCCCCGAACGGTGGCTGCTGGAGATGCATCTCCCTCCCAGGCTTGCGCCCAGGCCGGCATCATACTGCTTCCAAACCGTATGATAGATGTCGGAAAAGGGCAAAACAAACGATCAATATTGTGTCATCCGGGATTATGGCAAGTTTTCCTAGCGGACTGTAGTGCGGCCGGACATGCCCGTGCAATTCACACTCCCTGACTGGAACCCTGACGACATGTTTCCGTATATTGCTTCCGAGGTGCCACGCTTTTGGCGTTGCCCTCTTTCCGGGCCCGTGCTTTGGCATGGGCTTTCGTGTGTCTGGACACCTTTCCGATGTATTTCGCCTACCTTGACGAATTTGGACACGATGGCCCTTTCGTGAGCCGGAAGCATCCGCGCCACAACGCGAGTCCCGTGTTCGGGCTTGCCGGGTTTGTCATGCCTGCTGACAACGTACGTCGCTTCGGCAGTTGGTTCTTCCAGAGAAAATGTGCGCTCCTTGCCTGGGAAATCAGCCGGTCCCAGAAGCCAGCATGGCAGTGGGAAAAGAAAGGGGCCCGCCTTTACACGGTGAAAAACGTGAAAAGCTATTACCAGCTCCGTAACTTCACCATTCGATTCCTCAAAACCATTCGCCAGTTCGACGGTTTCGTATTCTACTTTGGGCGAAAGAAGACCGAGCCTCCTGAAATACATAATTCGACTGCATTGTACAAGAGCGTGCTTCGGGAATCGATCAAGCGCATTGACCAGTTCTGTGAGAAAGTCTGCACGCCTCCCGAAAACTTTGTGCTGCTGATGGATGAACACACCAGGCGGTCCAGTCTGCTGACCCAAGCTGCACAAAGTATGTACGGGCGGCCCAACCAGCGAAAACGTCTTATTGAGCAACCGTTTCAACTGGAAAGCGAACGCTATCAGAATCTCCAGGCGGCTGACTGGATTGCCGGGCTGGTAGGTCGCCTTGAAGCACTCAGGGCGAATCCTATGGAATACCAAGAAAACGAAGTGTTCAAACGATTCTTTGAGCACGATCTCTCTCGGACCCAGCGAAGAAGCAGGATCTGGCACTAGGCACCGCATCTGGAACGGTCTGATGTGACCTACAAATTATTATCGCAACTTTGTGGAGGCAGACCTGAGCCTGTTGTGCTGGTCACATTGAATGGCACGGGCAAAAGCGTCTTGCTGTCTCAATGTTTGATCGGACCTTTATTGATTTGCCACCGTGGTTTATTCGGACAAATGCCGTTAGCTATGAGGGTAAGGCGAATGCCATAAACTTGCAAGGTTACGTTAGGGGTACTGGCTGCAGTAGTTGAAGTTACCACCTAAGTGGCCCACATAGCAGATGCATAGAAATTGGGGGCGATCAATGGATTTTCCAAGTGCCGTGCTGCCCACAAAAGCCGACCAATTCGCGCGACCGCGGTGTTGCGACACATCGTGATTTGGTCTGACACAGTTTAGTTTGATCAACATAATTTCACACATTTAGCAGATTGGGGGAGGTGTGTCCTGCCTTCAAAGAATTGCAACCTGTGGAAGTCAGGATATGTAATTTCGCATAGGTGAATTCTCGGTTAGTTGGTAGGTGATCTCATGCCAATGTAGCTCAACCAGCCGGGATAGGCTTACTTTAAAATCTTTTCAGTTCCCTGTAACAGATACGACGGATTTTCAATTTATCGGCCGGCTGCTCGTTCAGCGATAATTACATTTTTTACCGGTGAAACTTTCATGTGTCGGTGGTCAAAAAGGTATGTTACCCGTATATACGACCATGGCATCACCCATGATGATGTTTTGGTAGAAAACGGCATGTCGCAACCCACCTTATTGTGTCTGTATGCTCAACAGCACCAGAGACATTCCAGCACGTAGCCGTTGTTACCCTTGGAAATACTTCCGCGTCAATCACAACAGCCCCCTGATTCCTAGCGACCAAGTGCCTTAAGCATACTTTCGATCGAGATGAACTTAACACGCGGGCGTCCCTGCGCCTGGCCGGCAGCGATTTCCAAGCGGTCTAACTCCATCCAATCCTCCCAAGAAAAAACGCTATCACATCTACGCTGAAGTAGATCATTCACCGATTCGGGGGCTGTAAACTCGGGATTGAAGTTGCGCCCAGCCGCTAAATCTTCCAGCATACCGCGAACTGTTTCCTGCGCGTCAGGCTTATTCGTGCCGATCACACCCGTCGGACCACGCTTGATCCAACCGCCCACATAAACCCCATGCGTAACTCCACCTCCACTCACCCTACCTTGATCGCTCGGAATCACTGCCCAATCTTCTCTGAAAGGTAGCCCCGGTAGTGCTACCCCCCGGTAGCCTACCGATCGAAATACAACTTCTGCAGGTAATTCTTCCGTGATATCTTTTGGCTGAGGGCGTAAACGGCTCCCCTGCTCTACAAGCGTATTGTGTCGAAGCGTCAAGCCGCCTACTCCACCTGAACCATCATCATGCAGTACCTCCGGGGACACCAAAAATCGCAAGGTCAGCAGACGTGGTTTACCCTCACCGGACTGCCTCGCGAAGGCCTGAACAATTTCAACCTTCTTGGTTGTTAATCGATCTCCATGCGCCGACATCCACGCCTCAGAGGCTGGATCCAACTGTGCCTCCGCCTCAGGTACAGCAATGTCTGCCCCAGGCAACTGCCCCAACTCCTTGGCTTCCGGATGTGTAAAAGCAGCCTGAGCGGGACCGCGTCGCCCCAACATATACACGTCACGTACTTTGCTTTCGGCCAGCGCCTCCAGGGCATAATCTGCTATATCCGTTTTTTTCAGCTCATCAATCGTTCTGCACAATATGCGACAAACGTCCACAGCCACATTGCCCACGCCGACCACGGCAACACAACGTTTCGAAAGATCGAACTCCAAATGACGATAATCGGGATGACCGTTATACCAGGCAACAAAGTCCGTTGCTGAATAACTGCGATGCAGGTCTTCCCCTGGAACATTGAGCCTACGATCAACCTGTGCACCTGTGGAGAAACAGACCTGATGGTAATGTCTTGTCAGGTCTTCCAGGTGGATATCAACCCCGTATTCTACGTTACCAAAAAAACGAAAGCCATCCTGAGCTGCAGTTTTCGCATAAACACGCGTAACGTTTTTGATCTTCTGGTGATCGGGAGCAACTCCGCTACGGACGAGTCCATAAGGGACCGGTAGTTTATCAAACAGGTCCACCGTAACGATCTCAGACTTTTGCCTAAGCAGGTGTCCCGCTGCGTAAAATCCCGCAGGCCCTGCTCCAATTATGGCGATCCTAGCAGGATTCTCTACAGTTCCAATAGTAGCCATATACTTACTTTGCCGAATTTTACCGATTGAACTGCCAAAGTATAACCCATTGTGTATTACTTGGCGGAATATTGGAGAATTTATCAATCTGGATTCCCTCTTTTTGTCGTTGCACGCAGTAATTCTTCATCTTTTTTCAGGACAATTCGCTCCGGAAGCACTCAGTGTAAATCAAGTCTTCCACGATAGAATTAAATAGCATCGCCTGCTGATTGCGACACAGGCCCGAGTCGACTTGATTTCGACCCCAAAAATGTAACCGAGAAATATCACATCCAGTCTCATAATAAAGAATATCCAGATTTCTTTATTTTCATAAAATCAAATATAAACTTCATAATTATGCCTATAACATCGTCATTTGCGTCCCGTCTCCGCGGGGCCATGATCTTGCCCCGAAGGCAAGGCTTTGGCCCATCCTCTCTCCGTCCCTGATTATAGTGGGGTAACAGCCAGCAGAATTTAAATAAAGAATTCACCGTTTTCTTTATTTTATAGAAATCAATTTTAAGATTCTCGATTTTGCATGCATCATCACAAGGTAAGGTCTCGAATAGGAAGTGAGGTTGTCATTTCTTCTGTAGGAGGGGAACTGGTTAAGGCATATTTGCCACCACCGCTTCCACCAGAGCCACGAGTTAACATGGAGCTGTTAACCGCCAAATTAGAAAAGGCCCATTTGGTCATCGGGAGACTAGATGGCATGACAGCAATTTTGCCAGATCATCCGATCTTCCAGTACACGTATGTTAGGCAGGAGGCGTTGTTGTCATCACAAATTGAAGGAGTTCGGTCATCTTTATCTGATCTCCTACTTTTCGAAGTTGACGGTGCACCCGGAGTTTCCCTGGATAATGTGCAGGAGGTGTCCAACTATGTGGCTGCGATGGATCACGGATTAAAACGTATCGCAGAAGGTATCCCCTTAAGTCAGCACTTGATGCGGGAAATACATGGAATACTCCTTTCCAAAGATCGTAGCAGCGCAAAACTCCCTGGGGAATTTAGACCGTCGCATAATTGGATCGGAGGATCGCGTCCAGGGAATGCCCTGTATGTCCCTCCTCCTCCTAGACATGTTGCTGATTTGATGAGCGATCTGGAGAAATTTATTCATACAGATTACCCCGAATACCCCACGCTAGTAAAGACTGGCCTGATTCATGTTCAATTTGAGATAATCCATCCATTCCTAGATGGGAATGGGCGCTTGGGAAGGCTGCTGATTACATTCTTATTGTGGACGAGTGGGCTTCTAAGACATCCAATTCTCTACCTCAGCCTGTATTTCAAGACACATAGGTCCCGTTATTACGAGCTATTACAGCGCGTATGCTCACATGGTGATTGGGAAACATGGCTTGAATTCTTTTTGGACGGTGTGATCTATACGTCGCAGCACGCCATCGAAACTGCAAAAAAAGTTCTTGTGTTGTTTGAGAGAGATCATGAAAAGATTAAACAGTCGGGGAAGCTGGCTGCATCACCACTACGGCTACATAGGTTACTGCAGGAGCATCCAATGCTTCCGGCATCATATGCCGCCAAAAGTGCCGGCCTTTCGTTACCAACAGTGAACAGCGCCGTCAGACACCTTCAAAACATAGGCATCGTGAAAGAGGTAACCGGGAAGAGGAGGAATCGTGTCTATGCGTATGGCGAGTATTGTCGGATTTTGAGCGAGACCAGTAATCCTGTTACATAAAGAGTCTGTCCTGTGGGTAAGACTGGCTTTCCAGCCCCGTCGTAGAGAGCCTTGTTGAAATTGATAGATTCGGGAGGAGGGCAGATCAATACATAGACTCTTGATTGGCACAAACGTGTAGTTTCGGGGCCAAAAAGGGACACGGTCTGCCAGTCTTTGAGAATCGGTGTCGAGAGTGATCTCTTGTGGGCGAGAGACTACCGTGATGTGAGTTCATAATACCACCTTCGGAGCTTGAATTGGCCGACGGTGCTGTAGTCAACGGTAGAGCAATTGGTGCCGGTGATGAACATGGAGGAGCGCTCTACTCTAATACAAGCGCTACGGACTATCAGGAGATTCGTACGGATCCCTCATATCACGGGCAGATCATGGTGATAACTTATCCTTACATCGGAAACTACGGTGCATATGATGAGGATACCGAGGCAGCGAATCCTGCGGTTTCTGCATTGGTCGTACAAACATTTTCCTGGAAATACTCCAACCCACTGGCACAGGAATCTCTCCACATCATGTGAAGGTTATCTACCCGGTCGTTTACGTAACTTGCCATAGAAATCCACACACTTCCGATGAACTGCTGTGCCGCTGCCGACAATTTCTTTAGTACTACCCACGCTAAGCGCGACCTTCGCCGGTACAGACGCTTCGGCCCGCTACCCACGACACGCAAGATACTGCGTGCACTAGGGGACATTCATAACCGAAGTTTCATTGATGTGGGCGCAGGCGTAGGTGCCGTCACACACGGCGCCTTGTTGCTCGGTGCGAAACGTGTGACCGTTGTAGACGCCTCTCATGCCTACCTGCAATCATTGCTCAAAGAGGCCCGGCGACAAAAGCATGCAGACCGCATCAATACCCATCACGGAGATTTTGTTGAAATCGCATCGACCTTGTCAGAGGCAGATATCGTTACAATGGACCGCGTGATCTGCTGCTATGAAAATGTTGCCAGTCTGCTTGATCAAGCGTGTACACGAGCCACATGGCGTATTTGCATGTCTTTCCCACGCCGGGCTTGGTGGTCAAGAGGCGCAATTACGGCCTTCAATCTCGTGCAGCGCGTGCGACAACACGAATTTCGAGTTTATTACCACGATCCAGACTATGTTGATCAGAGTCTGGCCGATAATGGCTTTGTCCCTGTGCAGTCCGACAAATCCGTACTGTGGAGCGTGAGGTTATACGAACGACAGTAAATGCGTTGTCGATCGGCACGGATATGTATTTTCTTGTTGACAGCCTTGCTGCTGTCGGGCTGCGGTTCACTCAGGCAGGCAATCCAAAATCGGCCTTGTGTCCTGGATCCATCACAACCTTATGACACGGTGCGCATCGACCCCGCGCTGCACAACATCAGCCTGCACTGGAAAAACCCTGAAACTGACGAACCCTTCAAAACCATAAACAATCTGGTTGAGTGGCTCGAAAACAAAGGTCACTCAATAGTTGCGGTAACCAATGGCGGCATTTTTGAACCCGGACTTGTACCTACCGGATTATACGTGGAAAACGGCCACGAATTACATCCCTTAAACCTCGATGACGGGTATGGAAACTTCTACTTGAAGCCCAACGGTGTATTTTTCGTTCAGGACAACCTATTCGGTATTCGGGAGGCTACGCACTTTGGGGCAGGAAAGACTGACGTAGATTTTGCGGTGCAGTCAGGTCCCCTGATCCTGCAGGACGGCCAGATACATCCGGCCTTCACGCCAGGCTCCAAGAACTGTCGCCTACGTAGCGGGATTGGGGTATCTCCAAATGGACACGCGATACTTGCGATCAGCAACGGGGCAGTAAATTTTATTGACTTTGCAACCTGGTTCCGAGACACTGCGGGTATGACCGACGCTCTCTACCTAGACGGAGCAATTAGCACGCTTTACACGCGTGAGCATCCGAGTGTCTCGGACGAGGCTTATGCTGGATTTCTCGTGGTAACTCGCAAGAAGTAGTAGTTGCCCCGCCAGGATTCGAACCTGGAACCTCCTGGTCCAGAGCCAGGCGCTCTGCCAATTGAGCTACAGGGCAGTGAGGGCGTTTATTCTATGTTGCTCAAATTGGTTCCAAACGAAGACCCCATCCAGTGTATAACTCCGAGTGTCTGGAGGCTTCCTGCTTCATCCGCAAATTATCGCAGTTAGACAAACCCACCAAAATGATTGTGAGTCGCAAGCCTGAGGCTAATTTCACTCAAGTACGTAACCCCCGTCGAATATGTAACCCCGAGGATCAACCAATAGCTGTATGTGCGACATCCAATGTTTATCTTCGTATGTTTAGGCCCCCAAACGCTGACCTCATGAAGCTCTCCTCCTCTACCTTCATCGCGCTTACTCTATCTGCTTTTTTATTTTTCGGCTGTTCCAGCGAAGATTCTGCAGACCTCGTGCTGACGAATGGAAAAATTGTCACCGTGGATCCATCACTGCCACAGGCAGAAGCCTTGGCTGTAAAAGGGGATACCATCGTGGCCGTGGGCACCGCCGAAGAAATTGCTACCCATATCGGAGCGCAAACTCATGTCATTGATCTGGGCGGCAACCTGACTATTCCGGGTTTTATTGAGGGACATGGCCATTTCCTTGGGGTTGGCGAAGCCAAAATGATTCTTGACCTGACGGCAGCCAAGAGCTGGGAAGAAATTGTGGCAATGGTCGACTCGGCTGCTGCTGAATCTGAGCAAGGCGAGTGGATCACCGGTCGAGGATGGCATCAGGAAAAATGGGATTCAATCCCCCCCGGATCCGTGGAAGGTGTTCCCACACACCACACCCTGAGTGCTGTATCCCCCGATAACCCCGTACTGCTGCGCCACGCCAGCGGTCACGCGGGATTTGCCAACAAAGCTGCTATGGACGCGGCTGGACTTAGCCCAGAAACCCCAAACCCCAGTGGCGGTGAGCTCGTGAGAGATCTGCGCGGAGACCTGACTGGACTTCTCCGGGAAACCGCCGAGGGCCTCGTGGGAGCCGCACGGGCAAAGGCACGGGAAGGAATGACACCCGAAGAACTTGAGGAGGAATTGCGTGCAATGGCGCGCTTGGCCGCCGAAGAAGCTCTCGCTAACGGAATAACCTCATTCCACGACGCCGGAGTAGGGTTCTCTACGGTAGACCTTTTCAGGGAACTCGCAAACGAAGGCAACCTTCCGGTACGCCTTTATGTGATGATTCGTGCAAACAGCACAGAACTGGAGGACAAGCTGGCGTCCTATCGAATGATCGGCTACGGAAACAATCACCTGACGGTCCGCAGCGTAAAGCGCTCCATCGATGGAGCACTCGGCTCTCACGGTGCCTGGCTACTTGAACCATACACAGATATGCCTAACTCAAGGGGCCTCGAAACCACCGCAACAGACGAAGTCCGGGCCACGGCAGAAATCGCAAAGGCCCATGACTTCCAGGTGAATATACACGCAATCGGAGACCGTGCCAACCGTGTTGTTCTGGATCTTTACGAATCGCTCTACGGCAACACCGACAACGATTATCGCTGGCGGATTGAACACGCACAGCATATCCACCCAGACGACATCCCACGGTTTGGAAGCCTGGGAGTCATCCCTTCTATGCAGGGCGTGCACGCCACAAGTGATGGCCTATGGGTTTTTCGCCGCCTAGGTGAAGAACGGGCGCAAAGTGGCGCATATCGCTGGCAGACGTTATGGCAGACCGGTGCGGTGGTCACAAATGGGACCGACGCGCCCGTGGAAGATATAGATCCTATCGCAAGCTACTATGCAACGGTTACACGCGTACTAAGCGATGGATCCGTGTTTTATCCCGACGAGCGACTCTCAAGGGAACAGGCCTTACAATCTTACACACTCAATAATGCCTATGCAGCGTTTGAGGAGGATATCAAAGGCTCGATTACACCCGGCAAACTGGCAGATATTACTGTTCTCTCAGAGGATATCCTGACCATACCCGATGAAGAAATCCTCTCAGCTAGGGTACTTTTCACGATAGTGGGAGGCGTCGTAAAGTACCGAGCGCCAACTAACTCCGATTCTGACGGGCACGCCTCGTCAGAATAAGCATATAGACGAAGATCATCAGGGCACCCATCATTTCGCGGCCGGCTTCGTCCTCAAAATAGTGGAGGTTTTGGCTCACAACCAGCCACGTGTAGTAGAGACCAAGCCCCAATGCTGCAAGTGCGAATAAGGCCGCAAGTCGCCACGGCAACCGGTTTAGTATCGTCGCAAAGCCTGCTAGCGCGGCAAATGCGTACGCAGCAACCCACCAAAGCGCATCGGGATCATTCAATTGCCAATACGCACACAGCGCAAAGAAAAGCGCGCCAACAAGCACTATAACCGTATAAACTCTCTTCACTGAGCTGCTTGTCTAGCCTGAATTTCCAACAGGCAACCTAAAGTGACAGTGTGGGGCCTTTAGCCCT
>CAZCYQ010000076.1:0-14487 GCA_964503085.1 uncultured Rhodothermaceae bacterium
GGGAGATCCTCAAATACTACCGATCAGATAGGAAAATAGGGGGGAAGTTCAGTCAGAAAGTCCTCAGCAGCGACATGGAATGCATTGATCGGTAGCTTCGCCTACTACATCAACTGACCCTCGTCGTACTTTTGAGCGAATTCCAAACCAGTAAGACGTCTTTGCTCGTAAAAGCGATTCCCCTCAACTTGCTACCGAGAAACTACCGTGCAACGGAATGAATTCTGGTTTGCTTACGTCTATCCTCCCGAAGTCACTATGCATATGTGCTGCCTATTCACAGTTAACTATTCCCAACAACAGTAAATGCGAATCCTCGTAATCGCTGTTGCATTGTTTGCAACCGCACTTCCAACCCTGGCGCAGCAAAACGCCATCAATATTGTTTCTGGACGCGTCATTGATGAGGAAGCGGGTAATGCCCCGCTACCCGGCGTGACCGCCGTGATTGAAACAATTACGGACTCGCTCCTCGTCGCTGGCTCTACTTCCAACGCGGAGGGTTACTTCGCTATTGAAGTACGTGAACGTGGAGAGTACAGGCTGCGTCTCACCTTTGTTGGCTTCGTCCCCCACGAGCAATTGGTTACGATAGACGGGGCATACAAAAGCCTTGGCACGATCTCGATGAAGCCTGACGTAATGCAGCTGGATGAAATGGTCGTAGAAGAGATGCAGGAGCGTATGGTGATCCGAGGAGATACTACAATTTTTAATGCGGACGCCTATAAGGTAAACCCCGACGCCACCGCAGAGGACTTAGTGGCAAAACTTCCAGGTATTGTCGTTCAGGACGGACAGGTTGAGGCCCAAGGCGAGCAAGTTCAGCGGGTAACTGTTGATGGACGAGAGTTTTTTGGCCAGGATCCCACGGCTGCCCTCCGAAACCTCCCTGCAGATGTGATTCAGAACGTTGAGGTATTTGATACGGACAGTGACCAGGCTCAATTCACGGGATTTGATGATGGTAATTCGGAGAGAACAATTAACATCACTACGCGACGCGGCATGAGTAACGGCCAGTTCGGCCAAGTTTACGGCGGATACGGCGACGACCAGAGATACATCACCGGAGGCAGCACAAACATCTTTGATGGTGATCGACGTATTTCCATCATTGGACTTTCCAATAATGTTAATCAGCAGAACTTCGCTTTCCAGGACTTACTGGGCTTGATGGGTAGTGGAGGCAGTCGGTTTGGAGGTCGGGGAGGAGGCGGTGGTTTTACGCGCGGAGGTGGTGGAGACAGAGGTGGACGTGGTAGGGGCGGCGGCGGCGGCTTTAATCCTCGAAATTTCCTGGTGGGAGCCCAAAGTGGCCTTAATCACACCACTTCGGCGGGAGTCAACTACAGCGACGAAATTGGTAGCAATCTGCGTCTCAGTGGAAGCTACTTCTTTAACCGGGTTTCGAATGAAAACGATGCAATCCTTGATAGAGAGCTATTTCTGGCCAACGATCAATCTCAGCTCTATAATGAAAACACACAGTCAAGTGGTACAAACTTCAACCACAGACTGAATGCACGGATTGACTACACTATTAACGAAAACAACTCGCTGACCATTCGACCGAGCCTCAGTTTCCAGAATAACACTTCTTCCAGTCTCCAGTCGGGCGTCAACTCACTGGCCACAGGGAGACTCCTGAACACGGTATACAATAACTATCTAACAGATAATCGAGGATTTACATCAAGTTCCAGCATTCTGTATCGACACCGATTCAGTAAACCAGGCAGAACAATCTCTGCGGATGCCCGACTTGGATTCAACAGCCGTGCAGGGGATGCCGACCAGGTTTCCATTACCGAATTCATGCAGATTGGTCGACAGAACCGTGCAGCCAGCAGTGATTCAACCTATGATCAGGAAGTCGATAACTCGTCCGCTGGGCAGTCATACTCAATTAGGTTTGCCTATACTGAACCCCTGGGCGAAGTTGGACAATTGCAGCTCACTTATAGACCCTCTTACAATCGCAATGTATCTGATCGCTCAGCGTATGTACTTGACTTACGGACTGGACTGCACACAACCCTAGATCCGACGTTCTCAAGCCTATTCGACAACGATGTGGTTCAGCAGCGTGGTGGGCTGTCCGTCCAACGACGAATAGATGACCGTTACTCCATCCAGTTAGGCCTCGAAATCCAAAACGAACGACTTATTGGTGACCAGACCTACCCTGTCGATTTTCGGTTAGACCGTTCGTTTTTGAGCTTCCTGCCCGAGGCAGAAATCGAATTTGAGTTTGGAGAGGCCCTTGATCTAGACATTGACTATCGTACGCGTACCAATACTCCGTCGGTCAGTCAACTGCAGGATGTAGTTGATAATACCAATCCTCTTTTCCTCTCAAGTGGTAACCCTGATCTTGAGCCCAGCTACTCACATACGATCAGTATCCGTGGGCGCCGTGGAGATCGGCGAGCGGGGCGAATGATGTTCGCATACGTGAGTTGGACCAAGGAATTAAATTCCATTGGTACTGCTTCCTTCCTGGCATCTAGAGATACCGTCATCGCGGGGGGGCGAATCCTTCTTCCCCAAGGCGCACAGTACTCTGCCCCACTGAATCTTGATAACCCCAGTACCACAATTCGCTCATTTGTCGGATTGGGTACACCCGTCCCTCTACTCCGAAGCAACTTGAATTTCAGAGGTGGTGTCACGTACTCTGAAAGTCCTAGTGTGATCAATGGCGTAAACAATATGGGGACACAGTACAGCTTCAATGGCGGGCTGACGCTCGGAAGCAATATCAGTGAGCGCCTGGACTTTACACTCACGTATAACGCTGCTTATACGATAGCCAACAACTCCTATTATTCTCCACTTGACGAGAATTTCTTTCGGCATGACACCGGTGTCCGCTTTGTGTGGCTCCCCATAGGTGGTCTGGTACTTGAACACAGTCTGACTTACAATAACTACCTTGGTCTGGACGAGACACTCTATCCCACAACATTTATTGTTAACGCCGGATTGGGGTACAAATTCATGCAGGCGGATGCAGCAGAGCTGAAGCTACTCGTTGGCGATATTTTCAATCAGGAAACTGGAATCAACCGAAATATCACGGAGGCCTATGTCGAAGACAGTCAGACTCAGGTTCTCGGACGCTACATCCTGCTTAATCTGAGTTACCGCTTCCGCAATTTCGGTCTGTAGTCGATAGACCGACTTTGCGAATACGAAATACCGACTTTGAATGATCTGATCCAGCCCAATTGTAACTTCCGCTGGATTAACCCGGGGCCGAGACGCATAGCCCCCTGACATTGCAGCTCCCTGGTATCAGGCTCTCGAGAATCTCCGAACCGACAGGATGATCCTGCAAACGTGACGGGCCAGTATTACGGTTACTCTTGCGGAGAAGAAGGCGATCTCATTTGATTCTCCTCTACCGGTGACCTAAACTCATAGTCGACCGCTTCCGGCTCAGCAACCCAGTCAGCAACAAACACATTCGTGTCGCGTGTGGGCGTTCGGGTTACATTGCGGTTGGAGGAGAACAATAGTCTCTTTCCGTCAAAAGAGAACATTGGGAACGCATCAAACGTGCTCGAATGTGTCACTTTTGTGGTTATACCAGTAGCAATCTCCACCATGTAAATAGCAAACACAGGGCGTCCTCCACCTACGCTCTCGTAGTTAGAGGAATAGATCACATGTTCTCCATCGGGATGAAAAAACGGAGACCAGTTTGCACCCGGTGCACTGGTAACCTGCTGCACATTTCCCCCGTCAATGTCAGCGACATAAATATCCAGTTCCCCGGGCTCTATCAAGCCCTTATCTAACAGTTCCTGATAGTTACGCGCGTCTTCGCCTTCTGGGCGACTTGCACGCCAAACGATTCTCTTGGAGTCCCTGGAAAAGAATGCCCCGCCATCATACCCAATGGTACTGGTCAACTGTATGATTTCCCCGGTAGCGATTTCGTAACGCCACAAATCCAAATCCCCTGAGCGTGTGGATGTGAATACAATGAAGCGGCCATTCGGTGATACCGTAGCCTCCGCGTCGTAGCCCGGGCCACCGATCAGGAGTTCCGGGTTACTATAATCAGATTCGGCTACATAAATATCAAACGAATCGTAGATCGCCCATACATAACGTTCTCCTGCTTCAGGTGGTGCGGGACATTCCAGCGATGTGGCATGTGTAGATGCATAAAGGACCCTCCCATCAGGCAGAAAATAACCGCAGGTCGTGCGCCCCTTTCCAGTTGATACAAGCGTATATTCACCTGGCACATCCGGGTCCATCACATACTGCTGATCACACCCCTGGCTGTTAATTTGCTCCCAGTCACTCTGAAAGATGACCCGTTGATCATCAAATGACCAGTAAGCCTCAGCATTATTCCCTCCAAAAGTTAACTGGCGAATATTGCGCAGATGAAATTCACCCGCAAAACGAAGGGAGTCAGTAGTGGGATCATAGTCTGCTCCTTCTTGATTCAAACCATCCGCCGTACCCGTAACAGCCTGGAGTAACAGTATTATTTGTAGCACGGTCAAAAACTGTCTTGAATTTTAGTAGCCAACACGTAATGCGAAAAATCTATTTCAAGCCTGGCATGCATCATCGGTTGGGGACGGGCTTAAACCAATGCTTATGCACTTGTTCCAACAGAATTGCCTGCAGGATACTCCTTCTGCGCGGCCTATTCCATCGTGACTTGGCCTACCCAGTTGGGCTTGGACGTAGCTCTGAAAATATCGTCTACGTGATTGCACCCCCACAACTGCTGCCTGCGCCGGCAGTACATCCGTAGCAATGGCGAGCCGTCCGTATTGAGTGCGACTGCCATATACTAAGATCGAATTCAGCTACATGTGGGCGAGGGATATCCATACGCATCTCAAGCTGTTGGTTAAAATCACAGTCATACAGATGCCCGTCCCAGCCTATGGACAGCACGTTACGACACATAAGCCCAGCAATCGTGGCTGGATTGAATGCCTGCAATAATTTGCTTAGATAAGTGTCCACTTGATTGGTATCCATTAACCACTCCAGATACCGTGACATTGGTAAGTTATTGAGTGTCAGCAACCTGTCAAAACTAACATCATGGTTATGCGCAAGGGAAGTTTTCCACTCCCTCTCCAAGGAGGCCTGATTGCCTACCAAGTAAGCCCCCACCGGGTTCGTAACAAGCGTGAGTTGTCGATCTGGATCTCCGTATCCGTATCCAACTGCATTCAATCGTCGTAGCGCTTTAATTGATTTTGCATAGGTACCGTCCCCGCGCTGAGCATCAGTGCCAATCTTGCGGTGGTGCGGCAGAGAGCAAATAATTTCCACACCACGCTTTGCAAACCATTCCGGTAGATGCTCACAACGCCGCGTAAGCAACACCGTGAGATTGCATCGATCAAGAACACGAAGTCCTCTGCTGATACATGCCTCGACCAGGTATTCGAAATTCGGATTTAATTCTGGAGCTCCGCCCGTAAGATCCACAACCTGGGCCCCTGAGCGATCAATGGCTTGTAAACAAGCATCAACAGTTGCCCTATCCATGTTCTCCTCAGTTCGATCCGGGCCTGAATCAACATGACAGTGCATGCAGGTCATGTTACAGAGTTTGCCGAGGTTGATCTGCACAATTTCCAGACGATCCGGTTTCAGACGTGGCCATCCAGAGGCAGCTAGATCAAGCCCAAACCGACCGCTGTTGGTCGGTCCTCCAGTAATGTCTGCCGCATCAAGAACCCTTAGCTGCTCCTCGGGATGCACCAACGGAATTGCCCTGGACTTCAGCGAGGATGTGGCACGCGGACCCTCGGCAGCTAGTTGCGAAGATTCAATCGTGTCCAGTGATATCATTCTCTTATTCTCCACTCAATCCAAATTACATCGTTACACGTTTGACCTGATCGAGCATCTGTACACCGTGTACCAGTGATGCTCCCCCTCTGATCGCCGTGGCTACATGGACGGCCTCAGTCATCTGCTCTAAATCCGACCCGGATTCCAGACATGCAGTTGTGTACGCATCTATACAGTATGGGCATTGAACCGTACTGGCAACTGCCAAAGCAATGAGTGCCTTCTCCCGAGTTGTCAATGCCCCCTCTGTGAATACACTGTCATAGTACTTAAAAAAAGCATCCGCCAATTCTTTGCTGCCTTCAGCGATTTCTTTAAACCGGGGCAGATGCGAGCGATGATAATAGTGATCCATGATAAAGGAATGATCTACCTGGTTTTAGCATAAATGAATCGCATCCAAGATGTCCTTGAATTCTTAGTTCAGGTTACTTAATCAAGTAAAGGGTGAAAGCACCGATTTCACTGATCAACGATCCCTCTGAACGTCATCCTCTGTTTACTAACCTTGTCTCAACTGGTGCCCGAACAAGTCGTGCTCTATAATTGAGACGACTTCACGAATTCAATTACTTGAACGAATGAAAACAGCAAAGATCAATATCGGACTTCCAACAACCGGCCATATACATATGCTGAGACCTGCTTCACAGCCAGCGACTACATTAACCCTGCACCAAATTCGCTCCAAAAAAATGATCGTATTTCTTAGTTGCCTATGGTGGCTTGATCAATACTATGGAGCGCTGACTAATCCCTTGCATAAGGATTATTGGGCTAGCCTTATGCGAAACCTGGAATATTCAGATTTATGGCATTTTAAAAGAGAAACCGTTCGCAAAATGCTTCACATATTGCGAACGAAAAAACGGTGGCTCGCATACATGGTCCCCACGCTAGTCATCCCGGTCGCCGACCACGAACGGTAATACTGGCAAGTCCATCCAGTTCACTAATAACTTCGAGAGACCGAAACTGAACCACTTCAAGTTCTTCAAGACCCGCGGCGGCAATCAACTGCATGTAGGATTCCTTTTCCGCTGCTCCAGCAACACAACCGGCCGCTTCTTCCGCCCTGCGCAAGAGTTCAGGGTCTGGACTGCCCACCGTTACAACATCTGATATTACAAAACGACCGCCTGGACGAAGTACCCGGAAAATTTCTGCATAAGCTCGCGCCTTGTTAGGTACCAGGTTGATCGTGCAATTACTGATTACCACATCAATCGAGGAATCTTCAATTGGCAATTGTTCAATGTCCCCCTCGAGAAAAGCCACATTATCGGCCCCAATAGCAGCAGCATTTTTCACTGCTCGTGCGACCATGGATGGCGTGAAGTCTACCCCGATAATTTTCCCCTTTGCCCCCACTAGTGGCGCCGCTATCATGGCATCCAAGCCTGCACCGCTCCCCAGATCAAGTGCGGTTTCGCCAAACTGCAACTCCGCATGATCCACTGGTGTGCCACAGCCCAAGCCTAAATCGGCATCTGCCTGGTATCCGGTCTTATCCCGATAATCTGCCTGCTCCACCATGCAGTAGCACGGATCCCTCTGCCCCCGGGCAATTGCATCGTACTTTTCTTGTACGGTCCCCTTCACCGTACAGCATGATTCAATAAGCTGAGACATCACAGATTGTCGAATTTGGACGGCATATGCTACCACAATGACCTGAACGTGTTCGTCCGAAGAGTGACTCCATGGAGTCTACATAAGGATCATTCCTCCGTAACCATCGCGCCAACTGCCGAGTGCTCCTGCTCGCGATACTGCAGCTCATAAAGCGTTTGATAGAGTCCACCGGCAGCAACGAGCTCATCGTGTGTGCCCTGCTCACGCAATAGGCCTTTATGCAGAACGAGAATCGCATCCGCGTAACGAATGGTAGATAGCCGATGTGCAACCACCAGGGAGGTCCGGCCCTGTAGGGTTCTCTCGAGTGCGCGCTGGATCATCTGTTCCGTTTCTGTGTCAATGCTTGATGTTGCTTCGTCGAGCACCAGAATATTCGGATCATGTGCTAGAACGCGAGCAAACGACAGTAACTGCCTCTGACCTTGTGAGAGCGACGATCCACGCTCACGTACATCATTATCGTACCCGTTCGATAGTTGTTCAATAAATTTATCGGCACCGACAGCTTCTGCGGCCTGTTTGACATTGTCAAATGTAATACCGGGGCTATCCAGCGCAATGTTGCGAGCTACCGATCCAGAAAAAAGAAATACATCCTGCTGTACTAGCCCTATACGCCAGCGGAGATACCTGAGCCGGAACGTACGAATGTCCTGACCATCCAGTAGAATGCGACCTTTCTGGATATCGTAGAATCGCATCAGCAGGCTGATGATCGTTGTTTTTCCACTGCCGGTCGCTCCTACGATTGCCACATCCTGCCCACGCCTGATCTTGAACGAAACTCCCCGGAGTACCCAGTCTGGTGTGCCATCATCATGGTTCTTGTAAGCAAACCAAACATTGTCGAAAACTATCTCTCCCTCCAGGCGATCTTGTGGAATCTGCTTCTCTACCTGCGGTAGCGACTGATCATTATCCAGGATATCAAAGATGCGCTCGGCCCCTGCCATAGCTCCCTGAAGCGTATTGAATTGCTCGGACAGATTGCGAATAGGTTCAAAGAATTGTCGGCAATACTGCACGAATGCTATGAGAATCCCAACGGTGATTGCACCGCTAAGTGCGCTTACCCCACCCGTCCAAAGCACAAATCCAATCGCTGTTGAAGCAATAATGTCTACTGCAGGCCAGAAGAGTGAATGAAAGAATACCGTCTTGAGCTGAGCAATCTGATGCTGATCGTTTATTTTCTCAAAGCGATCCATCTCCACCTTTTCCCGCCCAAAAAGCTGCACAATCTGCATCCCCGTAACATGCTCCTGCATGAAAGAATTCAGACGTGCTACCTGCTTCCGAGTTTCCCTGTATTGCCCACGTACATTGCGCTTGAACCATAAGGTTACAAGTAACATAAAGGGCATAACACATAGCGTTACAAGCGCCAGTACCCAGTTCAAACTGAACATAAAAGCTGCTATAAATAACAGTTTGAACATATCGCCCATGATTACTACAACTCCCGCGGACAAGACATCTGCAAGTGCTTCGACATCTGAGGTCGTGCGCGTAATCAAGCGCCCGATCGGCGTCCGGTCAAAGAATGACAGAGATTGCTGTTGCACATGCCGAAATACGCGCACGCGCACATCGTAAATTGCCTGCTGCCCTATCCACTGTGTGAAGTAAGCATTCACATAGCTCAGTGCCCCCTCCAGCGCAAGGACCCCTATCAATGCGGTCATCAGTATGACTAAGCCATCCAATTCCCCGGGTACGATGTGATTGTCTATGGCCAGTTGGATTAACCATGGACGAAGTGGCCCCAAGAACGACACAAGCAGCACTAGGCAAAATGCTAGGATTACCCAATGCTTATAGGGCATCAGGTATCCGATGATACGCCCGAGTAGCCGTCGATCCAAGCCCTTTTCCGTATTCATTTTGCAATACCAGCTTCTTGCTTTGGGTGCGCGCCCAAAATGTCGTACACATTGTATTCGCGCGCAATTGCTGAATCACGGAAAATCGCCCGTGCTTCCTCCTCAAGTACCGATAAATCCGAATACCGGGAGCTGAAGTGGGTCAGCAGCAGATTCTTCACACCAGCCTCAATGGCCACTGAGGCCGCTCCAGCGGCGGTAGTATGACCAGTAGACCAGGCGCGTGCTGCGTGTTCCTGGCTGAACGTAGCTTCGTGCAAAAGTAGATTGGCCTCCTTCGCGAGCTCCAGTGCTCCCGCACACGGGCGAGTATCTGTCACATACGCGAAGATCGCCTGCAACCGTGATGTGTCCTCCACTTCCTTCGAAGTTACTACCTGACCTCCTCTTGTCAGGACTGATTTACCCTTCGCTAGTGAGCGAAACTGCTCACTATTGTTGATACCCAGCATTCGTGCCCGTTCAGCGTCAATTTTTTTCTTCGGCCCATGTTTAGTAACGCGATAACCTATACAGAATGCGCCATGATCAAGTGGTCGAGCGTTCACACACAGCTGATTTTCTCTGTATACCTCCTCATGCTCAAAGCCCTTTTTGAGCTTTACGTAATTGATCCGAAAACTAAGCGCCGAAGGATTAAGCCCCGGAATAGCATTCACGATGCTGGAGAGTGCCTCTGGCCCCACGATAGTAAGCGAAGTGTCTCGACGCGCCAACGACATAGAGAATAGGAGTCCAAAAAGACCCAGAAGATGATCCCCATGCAAATGCGAAATCAAGATTACCTTGATCCGGCTATGCCTTATCCCGGCTTTCTTCAACCGAAACTGGGTTCCATCCCCGCAGTCAAACAGCAATACGCTTCCATCACTTCGCAATACGTGAGCGGATAAGCCACGCTCCTTGACGAGCGTTGCAGAAGATGTCCCTAAAGGTATCAGTTCCATGTACCTACTGAAGTGCTTCAAGCCTAGCCTCAAGGAGTTGGCGCCGGTGCATTTGTGCATAAAGCCCATCCTGCTCCACCAGGGATTCATGCGTTCCACGCTCAACCAAGGAACCCTCATCCAGAACAAGAATCTGATTCAGATCCTGTATACTGGAAATCCGATGACTTACCAGGATCATTGAATGCTGGCCCTGCCTGCGACGTAAATGTTCGAGAATCCGGGTCTCTGTATTTGCATCTACGCTGCTCAAGGCATCATCCATGATCAGTATTTTCGGTTCTCGAATAAGTGCGCGCGCGATTGTAGTCCGCTGGGCTTGTCCGCCGGAAAGCGAAACCCCCCGCTCCCCTACTCCACTGTCCAGCCCTTCGGAAAATTCCAGAACTGTCTCCAGCAACTCTGCCTCAAACGCCGCCTGTCGGATTTCTTCCTCTGATGCTCCGACAGTGCCAAATGCGATGTTATTGCCTATTGTACCACTGAACAAAAACACATCCTGTGCAACATAGCCAATGCTTTCTCTGACTACACTTAGAGGCAGATCACGTAAATCTCTGCCATCAATCAGTATACGCCCCTCGGTTGGTTCAACTAGGCGGACAATCAACTCAATCAGCGTAGTCTTTCCCGCCCCGGTTCTTCCAACTACAGCCAGGCTGCCTCCTGGGTGCAATTCAAACGATACATTTCGGAGAGCGTAGGGCAACTCCTCCGCGTACCTGAACGACACGTTCTCAAACGTCACATGCCCTTGGAGCTTGGTAACTGAATAGTCCGTTCGGGCACCGTCGGAAATGTCCGGCTCTTCATCAAGTACCTCATAAATGCGTTCAGAGGACGCGCTGGCACGCTGCATCATAGAAATCACTAGGCCAAACGCAGCAATTGGCCAAGTCATGAGCCCCACATAGATGATGTATTCCGCAATATTGCCAATCGTAATCACACCTTCAGTAACCAGGCGTCCGCCCACCCAGACAACCATGACTTGTGATAGACCAACAACAACAACAAAGATTGGCCGCCATGCCGCCTCTACACGTGCAAGTCCAAGCATTCGCGATTTGTAGAGTGTACTTTCTTCCTCAAAAGCTTCGGTCTCGGTTCTCTCCCGCGCGTAGGCTTTGACGAGCCGAATACCTGCAAGTGTTTCCTGAACGCGACTGGTGAGTTGCGCATACTGGCGCTGGAGTGCCTCACTCCGCTTGTGCACAAGTTGGGCAACAATAAAGATCGCCACACCAAGAATTGACAACGGCATAAGCGCATATAGCGTCAGTGTCGGCGAGATAATCAGCATCGTAACGACTGCTGTAATTACGATTACTAGTGCTCGCGTCGAATACATGATCGCCGGACCAATATAGCGGCGTACCTGCTCAATATCACTCGTAGAACGTGTTATTACATCCCCGGTCTTCGTGCGATTATAGAAACTGGCTGAAAGCTTCTGTAAGTGGTCGTATAGTGTATTGCGCATATCAAACTCGATATGACGCGAGGCTACGATCACAGTTTGCCGCATCAAAAACGAAAACAATCCACTCACCAGGCTTAGGCCGATGATGATCAATCCAAAGATCAACAGTGTCCAGAAAATCTCCCAATACAACGAATGCTGTAAAACTGTCCCCTGGAATTGTCGATACAGCACTTCAAAGCGAGGAATACTGTCTACTGCCTGTCGAACCACAACGGGTACAGCAATCGCGAAGATTGCTGAGATCATTGTAAACAGTAGCCCCGGTACGAACAGACGCCAATAGCGTACAAAGTAATGATTCAACCGGGCGAGTGATTGCATTTTGTCTATCTCCTGACCAGCGGCAAACGAAATTCAGCCATCTCGGATCCACAACTCAACCATATACGTAACTCAAAATATATACGAAGATCACCGAACGCACTCATGGATACACAACTGAAAAATATTCGCCTGATTGGAGTCCCGATGGATTTGGGACAGGATCTGCGTGGTGTTGACGTAGGTCCCAGCGCCCTTCGCTATACAGGACTAGCGGAACGCCTGCGCCGGTTGGGACACCGAGTTGAAGACTGTGGCAATATTCCAACCGCACTGAAGACCTCGTTCTCGGTAAATGAGGACTATACAGAGGCTATCCGGGATGCCTGCGATCTGCTTTACACCGAAGTTTCCCGAACCGTTGCCGACGGCTACTTTCCGTTAGTAATGGGAGGAGATCATTCAATTGCTATCGGCAGTATTGGAGGGACAACGAGCGATGCGCCAACGGGTGTAATCTGGATTGATGCCCACGCAGATTTAAACACCCCGACCTCCTCCCCCAGCGGAAATATTCACGGCATGCCCCTCGCAGTCCTTTGTGGATCAGGAGATGACCGGTTAGTCAACGTTGGCCACCCTGGCCCCAAGCTCCGCTTAGAAGACGTAGCCATCATTGCGCTGCGGGATATTGATGCAGAAGAACGTCGGGTTCTGCGTGAATCCGAATTGGGCATTTATACCATGCGGGATATTGACGAACGCGGGATCGGAGAAGTTACCCGGGAAGCACTCAACCAATTGCGAAACCATGACCGATTGCACGTGAGCTTTGATGTAGACAGCATTGATCCACATTTTGCACCAGGTGTAGGGACGCCTGTAGAGGGTGGACTCAATCCACGCGAGGCACATCTGTTAATGGAACTCATTGCCGAGGATGGCCGCCTGGCCTCAGCCGAAGTTGTGGAAATCAACCCAATCATTGACGAGCACAACCGGACCGCTCAACTGGCAGCCGGACTCTTGACCTCACTGATGGGGAAAACCATACTATGAATTCCTAGATGATAGCGCATCACTTGAAGCATAACAGTGCCGCCATGGTCAAATAATTTCTGATAATCCCCCGGCTCTGGTGCTTGTTATGTATCAGAACAAAATGCCTACCAACGCTCAGGCTTGTAAATCTCCGTATTGGGAATTGGATCGGGAAGCTGTGATTGCTTGAGTGCATTGTCTCGAATACGCCTGACGAAATCTGCATACTTTCTAAGCTGGGAGGAAGTATTGCGATCTCCTGGGGTAACCACACCGATGCGAACTGAACCACGTTGCTTAACCAAACGTAGTGCCTCAGCTATGTCGCTGTCGTTGGTGACCACTACTGCACAGTCATAAATCTCGCGCCAAGCATCGTTCAGAAGATGTACGGCAAGATTGACGTCGGATCCCTTTTCTTGAGTCTTAATTACGCTGACCGTTTTTCGCTTCCGACTTGGTCGCGCTAGGGGCATCCGAACCTCGTGACTTAAAAAGTGCCCCAAATGAACTTCTGCATTCGGTTGGTCCATTTTCAAAGCGCGTAGATAAATATCCTGACGACGAGGCCCCTGTGGATTATTTGGCACGGCTGATACTTTTGCCGTAAAATACTTGACCTTCTGGATCTGGTGATGGGGCTGCAAAACTGTTCGAAATAAACGGGGCATGTCGAGCCACTTAAACCGTGTCCTCTTCAGGGATCCGTAGTAGAGGTTAAACCCATCTACGTAGATTGCAGTTTTCATGAATTTCATATAAAAAGCAAGGGCCTCCAAGGAGGCCCTGCACCCTACGGTCGAAGGCGTAGGGGGGGTAAAGGTTTTGCGCGGAAATTACGTGCAGTAATCAACCACGCTGGGATGGTATACGTACCTAATGCATGATTGTTCCCCGTCAACTCGTTAATTTGCATCCCTGTAAGCCTTTGCACTTTAACCTTGCAAAGATAATCGTGACTTGGTTTTCATTTCAACTGTCTAACATCAACACGTATAGATTCAGTACGTCCTCGTTTCAAACCGCTGCTTCTAGGCCATCACATGTACACCGCGAGTAACCACCTCTTCAACGTATTCTTCGCGGCCGCCAATCTGTATTTTCATACCATCCTCGTCGCGCACTACAATTCGCACCCTGCGTCCTGGCATTAAGCCGATACGCTCCAGCAAGTGAAGAAGCGCTGTGTCTTCATCTGAGACATGGTGAATCACCAAGGCTTCATCAACAGGAGCTTCAGAAAGTGTAACGGTTTCTGCACGGACCAGTCTCAGGTCCTGTGTAGGGATTGGGTGCCCATGCGGATCGTGCGTGGGGTATCCTAACAGGGCATCAATGCGCTGTTCGAAATCCTCAGAGATATGATGCTCCAAGTGCTCGGCCT
>CAZCYQ010000077.1:0-14224 GCA_964503085.1 uncultured Rhodothermaceae bacterium
CCTGAGCCCCAGAATTTGAAAATATCAACCTCTCACAAAAATAGCCGAAGAGCCATTTTTATTTCCAGAGCGAAGCAAGCGGCTATAGTCACCTGTATACGGTTGACGTTGAAACCGGCAACATTGCACAACTGACCGACGGCCCGTTTGAGGTATTTGATCCCGTACTTTCCCGTAACGGGCGTACATGGTTCTTCACCAGCAGTGAAGGTTCATCCTCCGTGCGCCACTTCTATCAAATGTCTGTAACTGGAGGAGCGCGTGAGCGGCTCACAACGCTCGCCGGCCGTAATGCTGCGGTTATCAGCCCCGACGAAGATATGCTTGGCGTCCTGAATTCAACCTCTATTCGCCCGCCCGAGGTATTCTTACAGGTTCCCATGAAAGAAGCCACACGGGTAACACACTCACAAACAGAAAAATGGCTTGATTATCCGTGGCGTGCACCAGAAACGCGCCGGTTTGAGGCTTCGGACGGTGCTATGATACCGGCGCATGTCTTTGAACCGGCGGAGCCCAATGGTGCTGCCGTGCTCTTTGTACACGGAGCAGGCTATATGCAGAATGTCCACGACGGATGGTCCAGCTACTATCGGGAATACATGTTTCACAACCTCCTGACTGATCTGGGCTACGTAGTCATACAACTTGATTATCGCGCCTCTGCAGGATACGGCCGCGACTGGCGCACGGCTATTTATCGTCACATGGGTGGCCGCGATCTGCAGGACTATGTGGATGCATCACGTTATATCACGGAGACTTACGGCATTGGTCCCGATCAAATTGGGATTTATGGCGGCTCTTACGGAGGCTTTATTACACTCATGGCACTCTTCACCGCTCCGGAATACTTCGGTGCCGGCGCAGCGCTGAGAAGCGTAACGGACTGGGCACACTATAATCACACCTACACGTCCAATATCCTGAATACACCTGCGACTGACTCCCTGTCCTTCGCCCGCAGTTCGCCCATCAATTTTGCGGAGGGACTGGAGGATCCACTACTCATGCCGCACGGTATGGTAGACCTGAATGTGCAATTTCAGGATATTGTCCGGCTCGGTCAGCGTCTGATCGAACTTGGAAAAGAGGATTGGGAGATTGCCCTCTACCCTGTTGAGGGACATGGTTTCCAGGAACCCGCCAGCTGGACAGATGAGTACCGTCGAATCCTGAAGCTTTTTGAAACGCACATTCGACCTTAGGGGGCTTCCACAAATAACTTAGCGACCAATGAATTGATCAAACTTTCAGTTGTAAAATCGATGATCTAGATTTACTAGAGGACTCGCGTGCATGGGGTAACTTTTACGTTAGATCAACCCGCCACCACTTAATTCTATATCCCTCGGTCAATTCCTACAAGGGGTCCTAGCGCAAATGTTGTGGACAGAGGTCCAGATCTCCGCAAAAAAGCGTCCAACGACGATGAATTAGTGACGTTGGACAGCATCGGACCATGTTTTACACCCGAAGATTGCCTTGAACTCCTCCCGAAACCAGCAGCCAGAGCCAGCTCCGAGCGTCCAACTCAAATAGCAGAAACCCCATGCGGAAGAGTCTTTCACGTTCGAAACGGGGCTGCGCAGCGTCTATCCGAATCCGTTCAATCCCGTGACCACCATCGCGTATGCACTCAAGGAAGAGGATCACGTCAGCCTCGCCGTTTACAACGTCCTGGGCCGGAAAGTGGCGGTGCTAGTAGATGGTGTTCGGGCGGCGGGCAAGCATGCAGTGGCCTTTGACGCGACCCGGTTGTCCAGCGGGGCGCATTTTGTGGGCATGGAGACTTTGGCCTATCGGCGAAACCAGATGATGACGCTGGCCAAGTAGCACCTTGTCAATCTTCCAGTCGTCCTACAATCCCAAGATGAATCGCGCCAAACTTCAGATACGATCCTTTAGAGTAGGCTATATTGTTGATGGAATCAAATTTAATCATTTCACACGGACTGCGTAAAGCCATGCAAATTAAGCGGTCTGGCCTGCTAATACTGGGATTGTTTCCCCTGCTGCTACTAAGTGCGCCGGCAGCCGCGCAGTCCTTCGGACCTGCGGCATGGATTCGGCAGGCCTGGATTGCGAAGAAAGATCTTGTTCCAATGGATGTCGCCGTCGGTCCACAAAATGAAGTCTTTGTGACGGGATACCTGACACCCAGCGCGGATGCCTGGTTTGAGGGTTCATCGGATTCGTCAGATATCCACATGCTGGACACGCCGCCTGACGGAGCAGGATTCCTGCTTCGCTACGCTGGGGATACCGGTGAACTGAGGTTCGTTCAGCCTGGAAGCGTTCTCTCTACGGAATATCCCTCTTTGGCCAGTTTCCATAGCACCGGCCACACCGTTGCCGCAGTCGACGGCCGTCTGTTCCATGGCGAAGGTCTCACGCCAGATTTTAGTTACGACTCAGGGTCAGCCATGGTTACCGTGCGTGACTTTGAGGGGGCGATGCTGCACAGGTTCGGTCCGCGGGAACGCTGGTCATTTTTCGGGAGCCTATCCATCCAGGGGATACGGTTTGACGCGCAGGGTAATCTCTACATGGCCGGCACGTACCGGGACACGCTCTTCTTTGCACCGGATGTAGTACTGGTCCCGTCCAGAAGCTTCCACCACGCTACAAGGGATGTGTTCGTGGCCAGCTATGCGACGGACGGCGCCGTGCGCTGGGCACACCAGGTAGAAGGAGGCACAGGTAACCTGTGGATTTCCAATGGCTGGTATGGCAGAGCGGCCTTTGATGCGGATGCAAAAGGCAACCTGACACTTGGAGCGGTCGCCGCAGGAGTGCCCCCCGCTGCGTTCAGCACTGCCGAAGACGGTGTCGTGCTAGCCCATTACGGCAGTGACGGGTTGCTAGAGCGAATCCAGTCACTGCGCGATCTGGGAATCTCCTACAAGCCTTCATTCAATACACTCCGCAATCATATGGGCCCGATATACCGCGGATTTGCGTGGGATTATGTCCCGTATCCTATGAGCGTCCGCCGCGACAGGAACGGGAATATGTACGTGTTGTGGAGCAAGAAGACGGCTGATGACGCCTTATTCAATTCGCTGACGGTAAGCGATACGACCTTCTACTCCCTGGCAGAGGTCTATCAGGGCATCCTAACCAAGTTTGACGCGCAGGGATCGTTTGAGTGGGCCCGGAATCTGCAGCATGATTTCATATTGCGTCCGACGGGTATGGAGGTCACCGATGGCGGCCACGTATATGTGTGGGGCAATTTTAGGGGTGGCTACCTGATACTTGAAGATGTCGAGTTGAGGCAGAACGCGGCAAGAGAGTCAAGCGAGTATGACGGCTTTGTGGCGCATTACGACGAGAACGGCCACTTCTTGCGAGCGCTGCATCTGCAGGCAGCCGGAAACGGGATTCATTCCATGGAATCGTTGGCCACTGGCCCTTCGGGCGATGTGTACGTGGTCGGCAGATTCGCTTCCGACGTGGCGATCCTGGGGGCGGACACCCTGCATGCCCGGGGCAAGAACAGCATGTTTGTGGCCAAATACAGCGCCACGTCTCTGTCCGCAGAGCCTTCCGTGGAATTCCCGTCCGGCGTGGTCAAGATCCTGAACTATCCGAACCCCTTTCGCGACGCAACGACAATCACGTACAGCGTCCCGGCACCGGGTAGAGTACGGCTGACCGTATACGACGTGCTCGGGCGTGAAATGGCCGTACTCCTGGACGAGCAGAAAAGTGCGGGATTGCACTCGGCACGGCTGGACGCATCCGCCTGGCCAAGCGGCCTGTACCTGTACCGCCTGGAGGTTGGCAACTATTTCAGTGTGGAAACCATGACGGTCGTGCGCTGAGCATGAAGCAAGGCATCGCCTGGACTGAAGATTCCATTTGTCACTTACGGCCGCGTCAAACCTTTGATCGCCGTCAGCGAGTGCGGCTTGCCAGGCTCTCGTTCCGGTCTGCAGTGCCAAAACTACCCAAACCCTTTGTCCAGAGGGTTTTATCCAGAATGATAACTGCAATAGGGCATTTGAAGAAGAGCGCCGAGCTTGTCTTGTTGCTGCTTCTCGAACGAAAAACATCTAATTCTATCACGGGCAGATCAACATAAGGGTCACATGAAATGTCAGTCTAGATTCTTTAAGGAGGTGAAGTTGCTGTAACAAACCTTTTTGGCAAACACACATGCACACAATTACGGTCGAGGAAATTGAAGTTCCGCGAGGAAATGCTGGCCCCCGGATGCTCATGTTCGTGCTTGCCGGAATTGGATTATATCGGGAAGGCAAAGTATACTATGAATGCCGCACTTGCTACAATCAGGAGCCAATGAATTTCGTGAAATTTTCCCGATAGCAACTTGAGTACTGTGTATGCGATGATACCAACTCCGATACCATTGGTAATGCTGTACGTCAGAGGCATGAAGAACAATGTTAGGAAGGCCGGAATTCCTTCCTCATAGTTTTTCCACGGGATGTCTCGGAGTGTGGACATCATCAAAAAGCCTACAAGTATGAGTGCGGGAGCTGTCGCAGCGGGGGGTATGATGTTTGCGAGCGGACTAAAAAACATACAGAGCAGAAAAAGTATGCCCGTAACCACAGCAGTCAGTCCGGTACGCCCACCTTCCGCAATCCCTGCAGCACTTTCGATGTAGGTCGTGTTACTGCTAACATTTGCAAAGCCGCCGAATGCTGCACCTACCGAGTCCACCAGTAATACTCTGTTTATACCTGGCAATTTACCGTCTTTTGCTAGGAATTTACCTTCTTCTCCCAGCCCAACAACGGTCCCCATCGTATCAAAAAAATCGGTCAGCAAGAGTGAAAATACTGCCAGAGCGGCAGATAGTACTCCCAACTTTGCAAACAACCCCAGATCTAGTCGGCCGAATATGGCATCTGCTCCGAAGATCCCCTGGGGAAGCCCAATAAATTCTGTGGGTATCTGTGCAGCACCGTTGAATGCCGTACCATCGGCAACGATTAGGTTGAGAATAATGGCGAGGACTGTAGTTGCACCAATGCCCAGAAGGAGTGCGCTTTTTATCCTTCTGGACAGTAGCCACACGGTCAGCAACAGCCCGATCAGAAATGTAATCACACTCAATTGAGTCAAGTCTCCCAGTGCAAGTGGTGTTCCGGTGGTATTCACTATGATTCCGCCATTGACACCTCCGATCATGGCTAGAAATAGCCCTATGCCTGCACCAATTGATTTTTTCAAAGACATTGGGATGGCATCCATCATCGCTTCACGGAAATGTGTCAGAACGAGCACCAGTATGATGACTCCTTCTACGAATACGACTGTCATTGCCTGAACCCATGTTAACCCCATCTGACCGACCAGCTGGAATGCAACAAGTGCATTGAGTCCCATGCCTGGTGCTAATGCGAATGGGTAGTTTGCATACAGGCCCATTATGATAGTCAGCACTCCTGCAGCCAAACAGGTTAAGCTCAGTATTGCAGAAGGAGACAGTACGGCATTGGTGCTGTCAGCCACTCCGCCCAGTATACTGGGGTTGACGAAAATGATGTAAGCCATTACCATGAAAGTCGCAAAGCCGGCCCGAATTTCCCCCGAGAGAGTTGCTTCACGATCTGACAGTCGGAATAAATGGTTGGGTAAGTGCTTTATCATCTGCAAAGATGAAGGGCTCTAGTTACCAAGGTTTCCACGCGATTGCTGTGGATAGAGATTACGTTTGCCACATGAGAGATACGGATCCTTTGGATGCCCCCTCAGCGTCCCCAATTGAGGGCTGTCAGGTCCAGCGGATCTGACCAGTACACACTTTCCGTCATGAGTAGCTCACGCAGCTCATGGAGTTGTGCTGCGTGTGCAGAATCTGCAACCAGATTCTGCGTCTCATGTGGATCTGTATTAAGGTTGAAAAGCTGCTCAGTGTGGACCCCGTCCACCTGATATTGTATGTGCTTCCAGCCATCTGCCGTGCGCACCCCCCGTTGAAAATGACGGTATGCGTAGAATACTGCCGTTCGACCTGGCAACTGCGGATCCTCAATGATGGGCCGTAGACTCTCACCTTCAACCGTCGGGGGTAATGTAACACCCAAGTACTCTGCAATAGTCGGGAAAATATCAAAGATATAGACCAGTTGGCTACGCCTCTCATTAGAAGGAATACCGGGACCGGCTACTATGAGCGGAACCCGCATGCTGTGTTCATACAAGTTCTGTTTTCCAAGAAGCCCATGGCTGCCAACTGCCAACCCATTATCGCCCGCCACCACAATGAGTGTGTTCTCCAACTGTCCATTAGCCTCAAGCGCATCCATTACTCGCCCAATTTGGGCATCCAGCTCACTGATCATTCCATAGTATAGCGCGAGCTCCTCCCGTACTATGGCCTCGGTGCGCGGGTGCTCGCGAAGCCTCTCGTCGCGAACATACAATTCCCCATTATCAAATGGATGCTCCGGCAGATAATTCGGTGGCAGCGAAACTGAGTCTGGATGATACCAACTGGCGTACGGCTCGGGCGGGGTTCTTGGATCATGCGGCGACGTGAAGGAAACATAGGCAAAAAAGGGCTGATCCATCGTCCGTGCCTCGGCCAGAAAATCAATAGCTGCATCCGCATAGAGTTCACTTGAATATCCCTCCACCTGTCGTCGCGCCGATCTCGGATAGGTGCCCGTAGAATCAAATTCATTTAGATGAGGGGCTTCATGCCCTCCCTGGTTGGGCCAGTGCATGCCTCCGAAAAAGATGTTGTCCGCCGCCTGGAACGCCCGCGCGAATGATGAACGATCATTATGCCACTTGCCGGTACCAAAGGTCATATATCCAGTTTCCGCAAGGACCTCTGGCATCATGATGTGGTTTGGCGGGATGCTATCTCCTGTGGCATGCAATCGAAACAGGGGGCGCCCCGTCATAAGCATCGCCCGGCTGGGAGCACAAAGTGCACCATGCTGGCCACCCATGGTATGTGCATGCGTGAATGCTGTGCCACGCTGCATTAGCGCATCCAGATTGGGGGTAAGTACGGTCTCGTCGCCTAACGCACCAATCGTGCTGAATCGCTGGTCGTCCGTGTAGAATACCAGGACATTGACCGGGTCCTCCTGGGGACCATTACAGGCAGCTATAAGCAGCAAAATGGGAATCAGTCTATACATGATCGCGAGATGTTTACTGAATGAATCTTAGAATATACAGCCATTTAATCCGATCTTACCAACGAACGTCGTACCTTACGGTCAAGAACCATTTCTTCAATATCATGCGCTCCCTATTCGCTGCGTTAATTGGATTGCTGCTTGTTGGAACCAGTGCAGCACAGACGCCCGCCGTTCCACATATCGTCTTTGTAACTGGAGATGAAGAATACCGATCAGAAGAATCTATGCCGATGCTGGCCAGGATTCTGAAAAGAGACTACGGCTTTAAGGTCAGCGTCTGCTACGCACTGAATGAAGAAGGATACATAGATCCTAACGTGCTGGACAACATTGACGGCCTGGAGCAACTTGAGCATGCGGATATGATGGTGCTTTTTACCCGGTTTCGCGCATTGCCCGATTCACAGGCTCACTATATCCTGCAGTTTGCAGAATCTGGCAAACCAATGGCCGGATTCCGTACGACAACACATGCATTTCTGTACAAGGACGATGAAGAGCGTAAACACCTGAATAACGACTGGCCTACACGCGTCTTCGGACAACAATGGATCACGCATCACGGTCATTTTGATGACGGCAACAATCCTCTGACGCACGTGGAAATTATTGAGGACATGCAGGCGCATCCAATCCTGAACGGGGTCACCGACTTTGATGCTTTCTCCTGGCTCTACCACGTCCATGGCGGTGAATGGAGCTTGTATGGGGACAGTCAACCGCTACTCAATGGTACAGCACTACAGTCAGGCCATGCCAATGCGGGACGTCTGGATCGGTTTCCTCTCACGAACCCCGTGGCTTGGACCAAAACATATACAGGAACGAGCGGAGAGCCTGCGAGAGTCTTCTTCACGACACTGGGACATCCATATGATTTCAAGGATGTTTCCATGCGGAAATTAGCATTGAACGGCATCCTGTGGGCGCTGGGACACGACATCCCTGATGAAGGTGCCGATGCAATGTTCGCTACCCCTTACGAGCCGAACAATTCCGGATTCGGAGATAAGTTCAAACCAGGCATGCGTCCGGCAGATTTATAAGGACAAACACCGGATGCCTCCCCGTGGAGGTAAGTGGCTGTAAGCGTGTACGTTAGGACTTCAACCTTTGTGTTTCCGAGGGTCCTCCCGGCACTGCATCCAGCGCATGAATAAAGCAGGCAACAATGTTTATCTATTCACCTAGCACCACAGCCTGCTCTGCCGTTGGAAAATTCTCCGGTACGGGCAAGGTAACTTCCCCCGTGGCCAGCCATTCCACGCTGCGCTGCAATAATGTCCTGAACCCGACACAACGAAGCGCACGGTCGTCCTCTTGCCCTCCCCAAAGGTGACCCGGTAAAAATGTCATGGCTTTACCCTCACCAAATTCCCTCCACCAGACCATTAGTTCATGCCTTCCGGTTCCGCCAAACTCGGGATCACTCCATGTGGTTGCCAGCACATTCATTCCTTCCGCCGGGCCGCGCTGGCCGTGATAAAGCTCATCATGGGGATGCATCCACACCGTTGGCAAACCTGCCATTACAGGATGTTCAGCGTCCCGTGTCGTGATCTGCCAGTCATGTAACGACCCATGTCCAGCACCGCGATCCTCTCCTAGAGGTATGCGCGACAGACCCTGCTCCTCATCCCAGTACGCTCCATAACCAGCATCTTTTCCTCGCCATAAAAGCCCAACCATGGCCTCATAGGCCTCCCATCCCGGAAACGGATTATTTGCCGCATGCTGGACGAGAATGCTACCGCCCCCAGAGACGTACTCTTCAAAATCTTCTTGCACACGCTCCGGCCAAGGCTCACCATTATATGCCAAAACCACTACATCGTACGCACCAAAATCCGGTCGCCAACCATCCCAGGCCTCCCGATCAGCTTCTTTCCCCGGAGACAGCGTCACATCAACCGAAAATATCCCAGCATCCAGGAGTGTCTGCTCAAGATGTTCTACCGTACGTTCCCAGTCATGATTGTTCTGTCCTGATACAATCAGCACAGACGACTGGTTGAGGATCCCGAAGCATAATACCAAGCTCCATATCAAATGCAGTGCAGTAACCATAGCTGTATTTTCCGACGAGTGAGTATCTTACCGTCCATTATACAAATTTAAGAATCAATTGAGACTTGCGTTTGTGCAAGCCACAGCGCAATTGTCAACCTTGCTTGGTGCTTAGAATGGAGTGGACGGGCCTTCAACCCGAGATGGTTCGGAGCGAGCTCACAGAGATTGTGGGTGATGCACATGTATCAACCGACGATGCGGACCGACTCGTGTATGCAACTGACTGGTTTTGGCTACCACAAATGTGGCTGGACCGCGGTGAAACCCCACGTAAGCCTGACTATATTGTCCGTCCCAAGAGCGCGGAGGAGATCTCGGCTATTCTTCAGGTCGCCAACGCCTATCGAATCCCAGTTATTCCCTGGGGAGGCGGATCTGGTTCTCAGGGAGGTGCATTGCCCGTATTCGGGGGCATAGTCCTTGATACGAAGCGAATGAACCGCATTATCGAGATTGACGAAAAGTCTCTGACCGTTACCGCTGAGGCCGGCATCAATGGCAAGCAACTGGAATGGGCCGTGAACGAGAAAGGCCTCATGCTTCCACACTATCCAGCCTCGGCAAACTGCGCGACGCTGGGAGGATATCTGGCTCCTCGCGGAACGGGAACAATCAGCACCAAGTACGGCAAGGCTGAGGACCTAGTACTACGCATGCAGGTTGTGCTGCCGGACGGACATATTTTGCGCACACCAATTGTACCTCAACATGCGGCTGGGCCTGACTTCTATCGGTTGTTCCTGGGCTCCGAAGGTACGTTCGGTGTCATCACAGAAGCAACCATGCAGCTGGACTATCTGCCCGAATGCCGCCTGCTTCGTGCGGTGCTTTTCGAAGACTTGACGGACGCAATTGAGGCGGGGCGACAAATCATGACACGCCGACTGGAGCCCTTTGTGATTCGCCTGTATGATCCCCGTTCGACTGCATCCCGAGTGAAAAAAATTCTGGGGTACGAACTTGAAGGTGCTTACATGGTGCTGGGATTTGATGGCGATGAAGATATTGCAACTCTGCAGGAAGAAAAGGCTATGGACATTATCAATGGGTTCGGAGCTCGTGACCTCGGACGCGAACCTGGCGAGGCCTGGTGGAATCATCGCTACGACTTCTATTATCCTCCACAAAGCCTCAAGCTGCCATGGATGTACGGCACCACAGAAACCGTAACGACCTACGATAAGATTGAAAAACTGTATTTCGCAGAAAAAAAAGCCGTCGAGGAAGGCTTCAAAGAGTGGGATATCGACTTCATTGGTCATTTTTCCCACTGGTTCCATTGGGGGGTGATGGTCTATACACGGTTTATCATCCGCAATCCTCCCGATGATGCCAGAGAAGCCGTTCGGCTTCACAACCGGGTTTGGAATACGGCCATGACCGCAGTCCTGGAGAATGGGGGAATGGTGAATGAACATCATGGTGTAGGTTTGAAACTCTCCCGGTTCATGCGTCGTCAGTATGGAGATGCATGGCCATTACTGGATCGGATCAAGAAAACACTGGACCCAAACGGAATCATGAATCCAGGCAAAGTTGGGTTTGGACATTAAACTGTAGCAAATGAACACAGCGATTGGCGCCATAGAGAATTGTCGATTCTGCCTCATGTGCCGACATGTGGCGCCAGTGGGCCATATAACTCATAACGAGTCCGTCACTCCGCATGGTATCGCCCTAGTGGCAGCTATGCAACGCCAAGGACAACTGACCTGGAATGCCAGCACGCTGGATGTTCTGTACGCTGAACCTGACGGAGGTAACTGTCGAGCACACTGTGTAACGGATCAACCGTTGCCCGCTGCCATCGCCGCCATTCGTGCAGAAGTGGCCGAAGATGGACTTGCTCCTCCAGAAGTGGTCAGCGCGCATGACCGGATCGCTGAAAATCATTCAGCCTTCGGAAGCTATGAGCCTGCTAATAAGCACGGGGAGTGGGGCTTGTTTGTTGGGGATGTAGGCTTCAACCTCGCTCAGGAGACTATGCAAGCTGCCCTAAAACTGCTGGAGGCCTGCGAACTGGATGTCGTACCTGTAGGCTGTGGACTTGACAGTGGGTTTATCCCCTGTTCATTGGGCTATCCCAGGACAGCACAAGCGCAGGCCCGTCTGTGCATAGAAGAGGTCCAGCGTACCGGCATCAAAAAGCTCTTGGTGCTTTCGCCACAGGATCTCTTCGCTTTTCTCCAGATGCACCAGGAGCGATTGGACATTACTTGGCCCGAAGATGTGGTAGTTATTGATCTGGTTGATTTTCTGGCCAGCCAGGTTCCGAATCTCAAAATGATTCCACCTGCTGGAACCACAGAAAGTGCCACGGCCTATGTAGACCCTACGCATGCGGTTCGACTTCCTGGACGTTTTGATGCTGCGCGTACACTTTGTGAGGTCGCTCTGGGCTATGCCCCATTGGAGCTCTTTTGGCGAGAAGATCGTGCACACCCGGTTGGAAGCACAGCGATTCAGTTTACTCGGCCTGATATTGGCGTCCGGCTGACCGAAGCACGGTTGGAGGATGCCATCAATCGTGGAGCACAATCTATCGTGTGCGATGATCCCGTGACGCTCCATGAACTCCGTCTTCGCAATAAGAGCAACCTACATATACAGTGTCTTTACGAGACATTGCTCACACAACTACCTCCTCATTCGTGATGGCCGAGACCGTTGTACTTATTGGCACACTGGACACCAAAGGTCCAGAAATTGCCTATCTGCGCGACCGGCTCCAAGCACTCGGGCTATCCACCATCGTGATCGACTCCGGCATTCTCGGCGAGCCACTGGAAATCGTGCCAGACATCCCGCATGAAGAATCGGCAACCTATGCGGGCTCCAACCTGGAAACCATGCGTAACGCCGGCAGCCGGGGGAAAGCCGTTGATCTGATGCGTGAATCGCTCAAGAATCTCGTATCGGAATTGTACAGCACTGGACGGCTTGACGCGATCGTGAGCATGGGCGGTGCTGAAGGGGCAGTCATGGGGGCCGCAGCTATGATGGTGCTTCCAGTTGGTGTACCCAAAGTACTGGTAACCCCTATTGCCTCAGGATACCACTACTTCGCGCCGCTGGTTGGCACACGTGACATGATGATTGTTCACTCCGTGGTGGACATTTTGGGATTGAATCCCATTGCATGCAGTATTTTCGATAATGTAGCCGCAGCACTATATGGTATGGCCCTGCATGGCCGCGGTCTGGCTGCACCTAAGGGGCGCAACATCGCGATCACCATGCTAGGCAATACTACGACTGCCGTCATGGCGGCGAAAGAGCGGTTGGAGCACGCTGGGTTTGAGGCAGTTATTTTCCATTCCAATGGCGTGGGCGGCCCGGCCATGGAGGAGCTTGCAATGCAAAACCAATTCGTCGGTGTGATTGACTTCACAACTAACGAGGTCTACGACCCGCTTGTAGGAGGCATTCACGACGGCGGCCCTGACCGCCTGGAAGTTATCGGCCGCCTGGGGTTGTCGCAGGTCGTCGTCCCGGGGTGCATTGACTTCAGCGTCTGGAATGCCGGCACCGTCCCCGAAGAGCTGCGCAGCCGCCCCAAGTATGACCATAATCCCGAATACGTACTCGTTCGCGCCTCAAGCGACGAAATGGCCGAGCTTGGCCGGATCTTTGCCCGAAAACTGAATCCTGCCCAGGGCCCCGTCAAGATGGTCATTCCTCTGAGAGGTTTGTCTATCCCAAATGTGCCCGAAGGAGTTTTTTGGGATCCTGAAGCTGACGGCCGATTCATCGGCGAGCTAAAGCAGCACTTGCGAACGGATATTCCGATAGAGCTTTACGACTGCCATGTGAACGATCCTGATTTCGGGATCGCCGTGGCAGATTTATTCATCCAACTCATGGAATCACAGCAACATGATCACATCACCACCCATCGACCTTAGCCACCTACCGAAGTTGACCTCCGGCGACGATGACTTCCGAGCACAATTCCTGTCATGGGATCTGGGAGACCTGACCATAACGGACATCAGAGCTTACCTTGAGCACAAGGATATCGTTTTGGTACCCGTAGCCAGTCTGGAGCAGCACGGATCACACCTGCCGCTCTATACGGATACTGTCACTGCAATTCACATGTCTCAGCGTGTGTCACACCTGATTGGCGTTTTGCACTCGCCACCCATCTGGATGGGCTACTCACCACAGCACATGCATGAGCCCTGTCAGGGACGCGGCACCATAACAGTTCGAAGTACGACGCTTCTAGCTGTAATGCATGATGTTGCCCGCAGCCTGATTCACCATGGATTCAATCGTATCATTTTCATTAATGGCCATGGTTCAAATGTCAAGGTTGTTGACCCAGTCCTGAGAAAGCTCCGTTACGAGACAGGAGCTCTGATTAGCTTTGTTAAGCCGTACATGGAGCGCTACACGGGAATTCTGAAGGGACTGATGGAGAACCCACCCGAAGAGACACCTGGTTGGCATGCCAGTGAGCTGGAAACCTCTCAGGACCTTGCATGGAATGAGAAGCTGGTTCGAATGGAGCGTGCAGCATTCACCAAGGCGCATATCCCTGATTTTCTCCCCCAATCCTTTGCCAAGAAAGATGGAATGCCTGACGTGGAGTTCGAGGGGTATAATTATTTCAATTTCCCCATGGATCACCACGAGTTTATTGAGAGCGGGGTTATCGGCAATCCGCTACGCGCCACCAAGGAGAAGGGGGAGGAGGCCTTTCGTAGGCTCTCTGAACATGTAGCCCGTGGAGTACTGGAACTCATGAAGGTACCTGTTGAAGTACATACCCGCGCCTTCGTAGATCGTGTCATGTAAACGAACATCCCGCGGACACCCTATAAATGTAGACGGTCCGTGAAGAGGAGCCGACGCAGGTATTGGTCCAGCAGATGCTATACGACTGGGCAGAGCAATATGCCCTCACTGAGCCGCCCCTTTCGACTGGGAGTACCTCCCGTTGACGCTGTTCCCGCTCAGCGCGAGTTCGCCATTTCTCTTCGACCCTGATGAATTTCTCGGGTTGATTTTCG
>CAZCYQ010000078.1:0-13377 GCA_964503085.1 uncultured Rhodothermaceae bacterium
CCACATTCACATGCGGCTTCGTACGCTGAAATACTTCCTTTGCCATTGAATTGCCTAACTAAAAACTGGTTGGTTAACGTTGCTAGCCTGTTTTGCCGTAACTGGAAAGAATAACTTTCTCTGCTACAGATTTGGGGGCGGGTTCATAAGATTCGAACTGCATCGTATAGATTGCCCGCCCCTGTGTTAATGATCGCATATCTGTTGAGTAGCCAAACATCTCTGAGAGAGGAACCAGGGCCTTGACGACTCGGGCATCCTGTCGCTGATCCATTGACATGATCCGGCCCCGACGGCCATTCAGATCACCGATCACATCTCCCATGTACTCTTCCGGTGTAATCACCTCTACTTTCATGAGTGGCTCCATGAGCACGGGGTTTGCACGCCTTGCTGCACTTCTGAACGCCATCTGCCCTGCTATTTCAAAGGCATTCTGGTCAGAGTCCACTTCATGATGCTTACCGTCAATAAGACGCACCTTGATACCTTCAACCGGGTATCCCGCAAGCGGGCCATGGCTCACTGCATTCCTGAGGCCTTTCTGTACGCTTGGAATAAACTCCTTGGGAATGGAGCCACCAACCACCTCGCTGATAAACTCAAACCCTACACCACTTTCGTTTGGACCAATCTCCATTTCAACAACAGCAAACTGCCCGCGTCCACCGGTTTGTTTCTTGTGTGTGTACCGCTCGAGGACCGACTTCCTGAAGGCCTCCCTGTATGCAACCTGAGGTTTGCCTACATTGGCTTCAACCTTGAATTCTCTACGCAGTCGATCCACAATAATCTCCAGGTACAACTCCCCCATTCCCGCAATAAGTGTCTGGCCAGTCTCCGGATCAATGGAAACCTTGAAGGTTGGATCCTCTTCTGCAAGCTTCTGGAGACCGGTAGACAGCTTATCGCTGTCTGCTTTTGTTTTGGGCTCAATAGCGATGCGGATCACGGGATCAGGGAAATCCATCTGCTCCAGGATCACCGGATGGCTGGGATCAGAGAGGGTGTCTCCGGTCTTGATGTTTTTCAGTCCCACAGCTGCCGCGATATCACCCGCTTCGACGCGAGTCACATCCTCACGATCTTTGGCGTGCATGAAGAGGAGTCTGCCAACCCGTTCCTTGCGACCTGTTGTAGAGTTGTATACCTGCATGCCTTTATCCAGAACTCCACTGTAAACCCTGAAAAACGTAAGTTTTCCGACATAAGGGTCGGTGGCAATCTTGAAAGCAATAGCAGAAAACGGTGAGTCCTTCTGCGGAGCACGTACGACCTCCTTGCCGGAACTCGGCACTATACCTACCACCGACGAGACATCTGATGGACTTGGCAAATAGTCAACTACACCGTCTAATAGACGCTGAATCCCCTTATTCTTGAACGCCGACCCACAGAATACGGGCGTAATATCCAAGTTTAATGTGGCTGAGCGTACCGTAGCCCGGATCTCTTCGGCGGTAATCTCCTCGCCTTCGAGATATTTCATGAGCAGATTGTCATTGTGCTCCGCCACGGATTCCAGGAGAAGAATTCGCCAGTGTCTGGCTTCCTTTACAAGATCCTTAGGGATATCAATCAGATCCCATGTTGAGCCTTGTGTTTTATCGTGCCAGATAATGGCTTTATTCATGATCAGGTCAATGACCCCACTGAACATGGCACCGGCTCCGATCGGAATCTGCACAGGCACAGGATTGGCCTTTAGGCGATCCTTCATCGAATTGAGTGCCGTAGTAAAGTCTGCACCTGTTCGATCCATCTTGTTCACGAATGCGATTCGGGGCACCCGATACTTATTAGCCTGCCTCCACACTGTCTCTGACTGAGGCTCGACGCCGCCAACAGCACAGAACAGTGCCACGGCACCGTCCAGTACACGCAGTGACCGTTCGACCTCGACTGTAAAATCAACATGACCAGGTGTATCAATTATGTTGATCCTGTACTCGGTATTCGCCTTTTTCCAGAAGCAGGTCGTGGCGGCACTGGTGATCGTGATTCCACGTTCCTTTTCCTGCTCCATCCAGTCCATGGTGGCTCCGCCCTCATGGACCTCTCCCATCCGATGCAACCGCCCCGTATAGAAGAGTATGCGCTCGGTTGTTGTGGTTTTACCTGCGTCAATATGGGCCATAATGCCAATATTGCGCATCCGGCGGAGTTTGGAATCCTTGAGCGTATTCATTGGGATCACGGTCATCTACAGTCTGAAGTGTGCAAATGCTTTATTTGACTCTGCCATTCTGTGTGTGTCATCTTTTTTCTTGACCGCAGCACCTTCTCCCTTTGAAGCAGAATAAAGCTCTCCCGCCAATCGCTGCGCCATTGATCGGTCGGACCTTTTTGATGCTTGTTGAATGATCCATCTGAAAGCCAGGGCCGTCCGACGCTCTGCACGAACTTCAATGGGAACCTGATAGGTCGCTCCACCCACGCGGCGACTGCGCACTTCAACCAGGGGGGCAACATTTTCAATTGCCTTACGAAAAATATCCACACCCGGCTCTCCTGAACGCTGTTCAATTTGCGTGAACGCATCGTATACGATTTTCCGGGCAATACTTTTCTTGCCGTGGAGCATAACGTAGTTGACGAACTGCGCCACGAGTGCATCCTGATATTTTGGATCCGGCGTGACCAAACGCCGCTCAGCTGATTTTCTACGCATCTGTTATTGTGGTAACAGCATATGTTCGATACCCTGTCGCCCGATAATTGCCTTTAATCATGTCTTCGGTCGCTTCGCGCCATACTTTGAGCGTGACTGGGTTCTGTCCTCCACACCGGAGGTATCCAGTGCACCACGCACAATGTGATACTTCACGCCCGGCAAGTCCTTGACACGCCCCCCTCTTACGAGCACGATTGAGTGCTCCTGGAGGTTATGTCCCTCCCCCGGGATATAGGCGATCACTTCGATCTGGTTCGTGAGGCGCACCTTGGCCACTTTCCGAAGAGCGGAGTTGGGCTTTTTTGGTGTCGTGGTGTATACACGTGTACATACACCCCGGCGCTGCGGGTTACCCTGCAACGCGGCCGCCTTTGTCTTTTTCACCTTCGGGTGGCGACCCTTTCGAACAAGTTGCTGTATTGTTGGCACTTAATTACTCAGTTTTTATTTATCGGGTATTGCTGCGAACCATTGTTGCAGGTGCCCGGCGGTTTTCTTTACAGCCTTTCAATATACGACTTTTTTTATTAAAGTTGCACATCTCTCTAAAATTCGTTTTCGATTTTTTTTGCGAGAGTTCTGCTTATCAGGTCGTCACCACTGCCTCCTGTTCCTGGGTGGTCTCGGGCACAGCGTCTTCGTCCTCTTTCCGTTCCGGGACACCATTCAACGAAACATACTCACCAAAAGGTCGCTCGCCCAAAACCTTTACGAGATCCCGGGGACCTAAAACTTCCTGATCCAGGAGCAACTGAGCGAGTTCTTCCAACCGGCCCCTTTTCTCGTTAAGAAGGTCCCAGGCCCGCTGACGTGCACCATCAATGATGGCACGTACTTCTTCGTCAATTGTTTTCGCTAAGGACTCTGAGTATGGCTTCTCAAACATGGGCGTTTTGTTACGATTACCGGACAGGTTAAAGCTCACATGCCCAACCTTTTTACTCATCCCAAAATCCACCACCATAGCGTAGGCGGTCTTGGTAAGGCGCTCCAGATCGTTCTGGGCACCCGTGGACAGCTGACCAAACTTGATTTCTTCGGCTACCCGCCCCCCCATCATCATTGTCATTTGATCCAGGAAGGCCTCGCGTGTGGTGATATACCGTTCATCTGGTAATGACTGCGCGTAACCCAGCGCAGCCAATCCTCTCGGAACGATAGACACCTTAATGACAGGATCCGTGTTAGGTAGATACCAGCCGGCAATTGCATGGCCCGCTTCGTGGTAGGCGACAATCTTTTTCTCCTCTGGTTTGATCAGCTTGTTTTTCTTCTCAAGCCCTCCGATCACACGGTCAATCGCTTGTTCAAAATCCTCCATATGTATGGCCTCCTTATCCAGACGTGCCGCCAGCAGCGCAGCTTCGTTGCACACATTTGCGATTTCTGCGCCAGCAAATCCAGGGGTTTGAGAAGCCAACACATCATGCTCCACATTGTCCGCCAGAACTAGGTCACGTGTATGGACCTTAAAGATCATTGCGCGCTCCATGCGATCTGGACGATCAATCAGGATCTGGCGGTCGAAACGTCCGGGCCGTAGCAGGGCAGCGTCCAGTACATCAGGTCGGTTGGTGGCGGCCATGATAATGACGCCCTTGTCCGTATTGAACCCATCCATTTCCACCAGCAACTGATTGAGTGTATTCTCACGCTCATCATTGCCGCCCATCATCATGTTGCGTCCCCTGCTGCGACCGATTGCATCAATCTCATCAATGAAGATTATGCACGGGGCTTTCTCTTTGGCTTTCTTGAACAGATCACGCACACGCGCGGCCCCTACCCCAACAAACATCTCTACAAAATCACTGCCGCTGATTGAGAAAAAGGGTGCACCGGCTTCTCCCGCAACTGCCTTGCCCATCAGCGTTTTGCCGGTACCTGGCGGGCCAACAAGAAGCACGCCCTTGGGCAATACACCCCCCAGTTTTGTAAACTTTTTGGGGTTTTTCAGGAATTCTACGACCTCTGCCACTTCCTCTTTTGCCTCTACTAAACCCGCTACATCCTCAAACGTGACAGTGGGTTTTCCGAGTGATTCAAAGAGTACCGCCCGGTTTTTACCAATATTCAAGACCTGAGAACCCGGGCCTGCGCGTCGAAGAATAATAACCCATAGAAGCAGAATAAGCGCCAAAGGCAGCAACCATACAAGCGCGCTACTTAGCCAGCTATCCTGGTAGGTGGCATCGTGCAAAACAGACGCGTCCTGCTGACTCTTGTTATGCTCTTCAAGGACGGCAACCAGGTCATGTGTAGCCGTCTTCGTGGTGGTGAATAATGCCGGATCTCTTTCACTTCCAAGCAGCCCTTGTTTGCTCTCGGTGCTGACTCCGAGCGCCTCAATTCCGGCATCCGTCAGTTTCCCGGTTACGTGGCGATCATTGCGGATCGTTACACTTTCGACGTAACCCTGGGCAACGTAATTCAGAAAAGTGCTGTACGCAATCACATTCGAATCACGACGTCCAAGGGAGAATATGAGATTGAAAAGAAGAAACCCGAGCAGAACTACATAAATCCACATGTAGCGTATTCGACGCCTAGGTGGGCGTCGTGGCTCCGGCCCGGACCCTCCTACGTTCTGGTTTGAGTTTTCTGGCCCCATCTGGCCCCCTCAAGCGTTACGTTTGCGAATACGTAGTAGACAGCAAGGGTTAACTCGTAAGATTATAAAACTGTTTCTAAATTCGTCTTCTAGAGACCATCAATTACTGATTCCCCTGAATACGAGATACACGTGACTCATTGGGTATTCGGCCTGCGAGTTGCTGCATAACTGCCTCCGCTTCTCGGACCGTATCAAAAAGCCCAAGTCCTACCCTGAACTCGACACCCTCCTGCGCTACCGCACCATAAATGTCTAGCGGATGCCCGACATCCTGCAGCGAACGGCCATAGTTCAAGACAAATGCCTTGGCCATCTCATGGTCGGGATAGGACATGAGATGAAGGGTATAGCCGCCCTTGGACCAATCTATATTTCCCAGGCTCGGATCAACATTCTCATCCAAGACAGGTCTTTGTTCGTCGGGCTCAAAGGCAGGCAAAGGACGTTCGGGATCCTCTGACGCGAGCGTATCCTGTGATTCTATTTCCTCTTCGTTTTCCAAGGACTGATCTAGCGAATCGGTCGTGGTTGTCACTTCGTCCGGAAGAGGCTGCCCAATTGGTGCTGCGCTTGCTACCGTCGAATCCTTAAGTGCAAGCCGTGAAAGCGAGTCCGAAGCTACCGCCAACGAATCCATCCGCATAAGTTGAAAAAGCGAATCTGTAGTTATTCCTAACGAGTCCGCTAGCAACATTTGCGCAAGCGAGTCGGTAGCGGCATATAACTGTGCGATTGAGTCGGCCATCGCCAATACTGGTTGGGCGGCAAGCGAATCCGCCATTCGTATAGAATCAGCAACCGCTAATGCCTGTAGGGCGGCAAGTGAATCCGCCATTCGTATCGAATCAGCGACCGCCTTGCGGAATTGTCTCTCCTCCACGAGTGCATTTAATAGACGCCCTGTACGATCTGCCTGTAAAGAATTGGGAAAATTGCTTTGAAGATGTCCAAGTACTAAAGAAAGCGTCAGCAGACTGTCTTCCGCTGTCGCAGTAGAATCCAGCCTGGAGTAAAACCCCGCTGCTTCCAGGCGGGCGGCGTCTGCTTGCACAGGCAGTTCAGCCAGTACATCCAGACTATCTCTTGCTGCCCATTGCAGGTAAGCTGTTCCCGCAGCATAGAGTGCCTGAGGTGCAGTAGGTGTAGTGGGCCACTTAAGGGCAAGATCCAGCATGTGGGTCACCATTTCCTCCGGTTCCTCCTCCAATTCAGTTTGGTACTTTCTGTAGTCCTCTTCCGCCAGTGTTAATGAATCGGTGGATGCACGCTCAGGAATAGGGCGTCCAAGCCGAGTGTAGGCCTGCGTTACAAAGTCAGAGTCTGGATAGTCGGAGACGATTACCTCGTACAAACGATTGGCCGCCAGTGTGTCACCCAGGATCTGTTGCACTTCTGCCAGCGCATAGTAAGCCCGCTGCGCTACACTCTCCTCAAAGTCCTCTTCAATCACCATCCGATACCAGACTGCCGCGGAATCGGGAAGATTCATAGACAAAAAAAGCACATTAGCAAGTTTGTATCTCGCATTCGCCCGATCATCCAGCATTTTATCGAATGCCTCTGGGTTCCGGGGCACAGCAGAAACATCTACAATCGGCATAGCTATGTTCACGGTAGGCTGCAATGCTCCACCTTCCTCTTCCTCTGTCAGCTCGGCCTGTGCAGCTTCAATGGCGGCAATACGGCGCCAGTTGGGGGCCAATGGACGCTCACCCCAGATCAATATAAAATCCTGACGTGCCTGCTCCATTCGCAACTGATCCCTGTGGTAGAGAAAACCTGCTTCGCCCTCGGATCCTGCTACCAGCGTTTGTGCACCTCCATTCTGGTAATCTGCACCCCCTCCACTTCCAATGAAAGCAGCTTCAGACTCACGCTGACGCAGTTGACGCTGCATCTCAGCTATTTCATCCGCCCTGCGCTGACGCAGCTCAAGAACAACCTCTGCAAAGCTGCTGTCATCCAGTGTACCGAGATACAGTAACGAGTCCATTAAAATGATCTCATCGAGCACCTCGGAAAAACTTCCAAATGTTTCGGCCTGCTCCTTCATGTCAGTAATCGCACTGGGAGACGGCTTAGGGGGGATTGAACCTGCATTCCGCGATACTCCTGCGGTGGGAAGGGTCGTGATTGTCTGGGAAGCCGTATCAAAATGTGCAGCTGCGTACGGATAGTCAAGCAAAATATCCCGATAATACGTGCCCAGTGCGTAGTGCACCGGCCCACGCATCGGCAATCCGCCTAAAGTGGGATCGTAGAGTAATTCATCATACTGCGCCAGCGCCTCATCATAGTGCCCCTGTGCCATCAGCACACGGCCCCTCAAATAAGCCAGCTCTGCCCGATAATCGAAATTCTTGTCATCCCGCTCCATGCGTCGCAGTTTCTCCATCGCCAAATCTGCATCAACATGATCAGCAGCAACCCGAACGACACTGAACTGGGCGGCATAGGAGAGTTCATAGAACGGCTTGTAGCGCTGTACAAGTTCGTATGCAGTAATAGCATCCTCGTATCGACCAAGTTGCTCCATCAGTTGTCCCTGCAGAAACCGAGCTTTGGCGACCAGGCCGTTGTCATTCAGATTAGCGGCTAACCCAGTTTCTAGTTCGGTCGCGGCCTCCTCCCAGTCTTCGTTCTGTATGTGTAATTCAGCGAGTGCCAGTCGATAGCGTGGCTCCCAGCGACGGGAAATCTCCTCCGCACTGAGAATAGCCTGCAGGTGGGTGAATGCTCCCTCATAGGCCTGACTGGCTATCAATGTGCGTGCCAACCAAAAATTGGCTTCATCTCTGAGTGGGGAATCCAGCTCCAGGATATCATTAAACTTTTCTTCGGCGCCAACAAAATTGAGTGTGAAGAACCATGCCTTTCCAATGAGCATGATTGCATCGTCAACCCATTTGGAGTTGGGATGATTTTGAAGAATATCTATACTCTTTGTGATCGCATCTTCAAATGGCTTGCGTTGTGTTGACGCCTGCTCACTGCGCGCAAACAGGGAGAGAAACACGTCCCGGTCAACTGGACGCTGCTCCAGGCTCTCCTCGAAATTACGGATACCCTCGGAAAGCGCACGCTCAGCGTTGTAGTACTTGTTGTAGTACGCAGAAAAGTTTTCGAATCGTGAGCCGAGGAATGAGTTACTGGAGCACCCCGAAAGACAAACCAGCATGCAAAGAATCCAGAATGGCGTACTTCTCATGGATCAGTCGACATAGCTTACATGAACCAAATTGGTTCGTCCTTTACGAGGTAAGGGCATCCCCGCACAGATAACGATAGAATCCCCACTCCTTATATACCCCTTACTAACCAGAGTCTGCTGAACCAACCTGACGCCGGCATCGGTATCACTCTGAAAAGGGATCTGGAACGCTTTTGTTCCCCAGAGTACCCCTACCTGCCCAATGACGCTTGGCGCATCCGTGAATGCATATACCGGCATGCGAGGACGATGTTTGGCAAGGGACCGGGCTGTTGCACCCGACGCAGTAAGGCAGACCAGCGCCCGCGCCCCGACATGTGCAGCCAATTCACACGCAGTCAGGCTCACTGCATCTGTGACGTCCTCAAACCCCTCGACTGAATTCAATCCATCTGGAAGTCCGCGACTGTTTTTGGGAAGCGCATACCAGTGCTCCTCCGCGGATGTAATGATTTTTGACATAGCCTTGACCACATGTGCAGGATGATCCCCCACAGCGGTCTCGCCGCTCAGCATTACCGCATCCGTTCCATCAAGAACCGCGTTCGCTACATCACTGGCTTCTGCCCGTGTAGGTACGTGGTTTTCAATCATGCTCTCCAGCATTTGGGTCGCGGTGATTACCGGTTTACCGGCTAGGAGGCATTTGTGAATGATCGTCTTCTGTGCGTGCGGGATCAATGCCATGGGCATTTCAATTCCCAGATCGCCACGTGCGACCATGATACCATCACTGACCGCAAGGATATTGTCAATGGCCTCAAACGCTTCAGGTTTTTCAATTTTTGCAATAATACCCGCTCGGTGGCCTGCAGCCCTGAGATGCTTGCGCAGGTGTACAACATCTGACTCGTTGCGCACAAAAGACAGTGCGATCCAGTCAACATTCAAATCAATCCCCACTTCCAGGTCTGCAAGATCTTTTTCTGTGAGCGCAGGCCCACTCGTGCGTACACGCGGAAAATTGACCCCCTTACGTGACTTTAATTCCCCGCCAACATCCACATGTGCGCACACTTCTCCCTCTGAAATTGATTTGACCGTGAGCTCCAGGCGGCCGTCATCTATCAAAATGCGTCCCCCTGGCGCTAAGTCCATTGCTAAGGCTTTATAGCTTATGTATATGTGTTCTGCGGATGACTCGGCATCTACAGAAGGAGATATCTTCACCTCCGTTCCTTCATGCAACTCAACGGCCCCCCCTTGAACAGGGCCCACACGAATACGCGGCCCCTGAAGATCCTGCAGGATTGATATCTGCCGTCCCTGTCTTGCAGCCTCTTCACGAACACACATAACCGCGGCACGATGATCCTCGTGCGTGCCATGTGAAAAATTCAAACGAATGACATTCGTCCCTGCCTTAATCAGCTCACTGATCGTATCAAGATCGCTTGAAGCAGGCCCTAGCGTTGAAATAATTTTGGTATGCCTGGGCATTGATGGGGAAAACATTGCTCACGAATGTTTAAGTTTCAGTTGTTAAACGATGCTGGTTCATATTTGAACCATAACGTACCAGACCCTACTTCTCGCTCATACCCCTATACCCGTGTATCGCACCTTAATTATTCTGATCACCTTGGCTGTTTCTGGCAGTGTCCAGGCGCAAGAAAACCGTGCCATTGAATTTCCCGATGTACCTGGATACCATACGTTGGCCTGCGACCTGCATATGCACACTGTATTTTCCGATGGGAGTGTTTGGCCAAACATCCGGGTCCAAGAGGCGCATCGCGATGGACTTGATGCAATCGCAATCACCGACCATCTGGAGTACCTACCACATCGACACGATATCCCGCTTCCTGACCATAATCGTGCCTTTGCCGTGGCTGAGAACGCCAATGGAGACCACCCGCTGATCGTAATTCGCGGCTCCGAAATTACACGTTCCATGCCACCTGGGCATGCGAACGCCATCTTCATTACTGATGCCAATGCGTTGGTAGCCCCGGCCGGTGAAGAAGCGATAGATATTATGGGAGTATTTGAAGAGGTTGCCCGCCAGGGTGGTTTTGCATTCTGGAATCATCCCGCGTGGACCTCGCAGCGCTCAGATGGTGTGGCAGCACTCGAGGATATGCATAGAGAGCTTATTGACGCGGATTTGCTGCAGGGAATAGAGGTGGTTAACCAATTCGACTACTCCGACGAAGCACTCGAGATTGCGCTGACCCATAACTTGGCCATCCTGGGTACCAGTGATATTCATGGACTTGTTGACTGGGACTTTGAGGTGGCCCAGGGAGGGCATCGTCCCGTCACATTGGTGTTTGCAGAAGAGCGAACAGCGGAGGGGATCCATGAAGGTCTGCGCGCCCGCCGTACCATCGCCTGGCACCGAAATACACTCATTGGCAGAGAGTCCGAAATCCTGCCGCTCATTAACGCCTCAATTACCGTTGCGGGCGCAGAATTCAGAGGAGGAACCTCAGTCCTAGATGTCGAACTGGAAAACCACTCAGATGCCCGCTTTATTCTGCGGAACACTTCGGAGTGGAGATTTCACGACGATATCGATATTCTTGAGGTTAGTCCCCATACCACAACGACATTTGTACTAAAAACTCTTGAGCAGGAAGCCCCCTACCTGATATCTTTTGAAGTATTGAACGCGGTTACTGCTCCTAATACGCACGCGGAAATAACGCTTACCGTCACAGCCGACGACTGACCCTCTCGTTACTTTCGCCGCTTTTGAGGCGTATAATAGGCAAACAGAGCAATTTCAATTACCCCAAACCAGAACCCATGAAACGTTTCCTGTTACTCGCCCTACTGGTCGCAGGCTGTGCAACCACACAGAGCCTACCCTCAGAAGATCGCTCACGTATCTACCAGTTGGATTATGATTTCGTGTTTGACGCTACCGTGCTGGCACTTGCCGAAGAAGGATTTGCAATTATTGACGCGGAGAAAGACGAGGGAATCATTAACACAGATTACCGCGCCGAGGGCGCTTTTTTCGCATTCCTTTCCGGCGGCCCTACCCGCCTGAAAGTTTCTGCACTGATCTCAAATGCAGACAACGGAACCCATGTTCTGCTAAACTTCGATCTGCAGGACGCCAACCCATCGGTTGAGTCCGGTAATTTGTACAACGCGCGCTCCATGTCCCCGCGAAGGGCCCGGAGATACTATCAGGAACTCTTCGAGGAGATTGAGGAGCAACTTTTCATGTGACCACAGGCACACGAAAAATCTATCACGTCCAACTGCCCGTGATAGCCAGGGTCAGCCCATCGTGCTGGATGTTCACAAACAATGTCGTTCCATCTGGTGAGAATGTCGCACCGGCCAACTCGGAATGACTGACTGCATTGCGGGCAAACTTGTAGAGTTCTCCTTCAGGGGTGACTCCGACAAGAAACTGCTCATCTGAACCGTCTTCGCATACGATCAGGTCACCCCACGGCGTTACAGTCAGGTTGTCCGCATTTTCTATGAGGCCCGGGTCATTCGGCTCGATGAACAACTCAAGCGTTCCGTCGGGAATCAATCGCCAAATTTGACCGCACTCGGCTCTCCCTCCGTTTGTGCAGGCAAAATACACCGCGCCATTGCCATACCACATCCCTTCCCCCCGTGCAAATCTGGCCGCTCCCTGATCAAACCCCCGAAGACGCAAATCATCCAACGGTGCCTCAACATCTTCCATGTCCAGCCAATCTATTTCCAATTTGGTTCCGACAGAGACTGTTTGTGCATCCCAGTTGCGTGTATCCAGGCTGGCCTGGTCTCTGACACGAAGTGCCTGAAGCCGACCGCCTGCTGCGATATCTGACGGATCATGCGGGATAAACCGATAGATGAGGCTGTCATGCGTGTCTTCTGTTTGATAAATAATGTTTGTGGCAGGATCTACCGCAACCGCCTCGCGATTGAACCGCCCCATTGCACGCAGCGGTTCGGGGACGGCAACCGTCGGCGTCGCACTTGCCGGAACCTGAAAAGCGTAGCCGTGATCCTTGGTTGCTCCATCTTCCCCTGCCCGTGTGGTGATTTCCTCGCACGTAATCCAGGTATTCCAAGGCGTAGGTCCGCCTGCACAATTGCGCAGTGTGCCCGCAAGGCTCAGGTACTGTGAAACCAGTAGTTGTCTTGCGGTATCGTACACGAATGTTGTGGTTCCTCCCAGTGCAGGATTTCCATCCGTACCCGCATCATAAAGGAGGTTTGGGTCCAACTTGCTCAACAATGCATTGTCTGGACCAAAGGCTCCCATGGCTGGGGCTGCCCCGGCGTTTACCTCATGATTTCGTACGACTATTGTCTGCCCGGAAGGCCCTGCGAAAGTAGCCATGCCATCTGCTGCGCCGGGTACATAGAAACCATCACTCATCTGGTCACCCACCCGAGAGATAATCTTATAGCTGAATCCCGAAGGTAGATCCATAATTCCAGCGGGGTCAGATACTAGCGGTCCGAATCTCTCCTTCACCGATGTAGATGAAGGATTACAACCTATAAACGCGTGTAGTCCGGAAAAACCCAGTGCAAATGCACCGGATGTTCGAAGAAACTGACGCCGAGAAGCAACTGTGTTGGACTTTTTAATAGACTGCATGGATCACGATAGCACTGTGGTTTAGTGAATGATCACTGACTCAGGGTTACGAGAGCACCTGAGACGAGGTCAATATATCAGGCATTCAACGCCCGAGAAGAAAATTAGTATCACACTCTGCGACCGCTGCTTGTTATGCATAGTGATACAGACAATACGGAACTCTGTGTAGTCAAGAAACTTATCCGTCCGAGAATCCCATATGGACACCGAGCATCCCGACGAATTTATTGCTGTCAGAATACAGTTGCAATAGCAGTCCGTTGATAAAGTCGGGGGGATCTAGCAATTCTAGAATTGGCGAAGTA
>CAZCYQ010000079.1:0-12713 GCA_964503085.1 uncultured Rhodothermaceae bacterium
ACCTGTTGACTTTCGATACCAGCTTTGAGAAAACACCCACCATCAATGGCAAGCCAGTCAACTACGCCCCGAAGAAGGTCTTTGAAAGCCCTTTTCTCAATGCCGACTACAATAGTGGTATCGTCACCATTAGTAAGGGTAAGCGGAAGAAGGTGTTAGAATTTTGAACTAACCGTAGATCTCCACCAAAACGGGGTAACACCAGTACACTACCTGAGCAGGAGCAACCGTTGGGTCTGCACCCCACCGGGGTAGCTCAAGTGGGTGAGGTAAACGCCCGAGGCTACTTCAACACCCCGCTCGTCTCGAGCGTCCCAGAAGACCTGGTAGAAGCCAGCGACATGGAACTCGTTCACCAGCGTGCGCACCGGCTGCCCCAGCGTGTTGTAGATCACCAGCCGCACCGGGCCTGGCACGGCCAAGCTGTAGGGAATCACGGTGGAGCTGTTGAAGGGATTGGGATGATTCGGCTCCAGGCTGCTTGTGGCCGGGACCGCTGCCCCTAACGCCTTCTTGCTCGCGGCCAGCCCTTCCACTGCAACCACGCGCACGCCCCCGCCCAGGGTCAACTCCAGGATTTGGCGTCGGTTGTCGTTGAGGGGAATGCTGTGCCACTGGCCCACAACCTTCCCGCTGGCCGTCCGTGCCCGAGCCAGATAGTAGCCACTCACCTGATCCTCAGCGGTAATGGTCAGGGCGACGCGGCCGTCCGTGCCTGTGGTATCCTTCCAGGCATAGTGGGGCTGGCGACCGGCGATGGCACGCGCAAACTCGACGATCAAGCCTGCCACCGCGTCTCCCAGCACAGTGGCCTCCACTTCCGTGCGGTGCGAGGGCCGCGGACCGTTGTCGGTAGTAGCACTCGCCTGCCCTTTGATCCGGACGGCCGCGGCATGAATGTCGCTCAGATTCTTGGTGCCGGTTGCATCGGACAGAAAGGTCCGAAAGACATGGGTCAGGGTACCGGTTGACCCATCGCCTTCGAGTGTGACAACACCGAACCCGGAACAACTGCCCAGCGATGCGTGCTTCACGGTGACCGGGTGTGGCCCACGAAAGGCGACGATGAGCATTCGGTCATCGGGAGAAATATCTAGGAAGTCTGGGGCTGGATCGTCGCTAAATTCGTACCCTTCCCCATTTTGATTGACAAACGGAGCCGGGTCGCCGACACACAACCCTGACCCGGTAAGGTCTATGGTGGCTGCATGGGCCTCTGCCTGTTCGAAAAGCGTTGCGTTGGGGTCGTTGATGATCTTATCTATATCGAATACTTCCGCATTGTTCTGGATTCGATCAAACTGATACAGGTAGCGGTGGGTAAGCGAAACAACCAGGCCGTGTGCATCACGGCGATCGGCGAGTTCCGCCTCGGAAGTGATGTCCATCTTTTTTTCCTCGAAGAACTTCACGACCGGAGGCTCGTTAGGTACGGTGTAGGGGGCTGCGCCGTCCGGATAGTCCAGTGGCAGACGATACAAGATGAATGTCGAGTCATCGGCACCTGAATTACTCGCGGAGACCCCCGCGTTCAGGTGCATAAAGCCGCCTCCTTCTGCACCGCCACAGCCAGCAACGCTAATGGCGTCATTGGTATATTCTGCCACGATCGACATCGGTTCTGTTGTCATATCGACCACGAATAGTCCGCCGCCGAGGGTGACATACCCATGCTGACTGTTACTACTAGGAACAGCGCAAATCACGACATTATTCGGTCGTCCCGGGCCTTGCTTCAGCGCGCCGCTGGGCGTGTACAGCGTCTGGAAATTGGCATATTCCCCGCTCACTCGCCCGGCTGGCAATGTCGGATCGGCCTGTGCTTCTATAACCGTCAAATCTCGTCCGCCAACCAGATCAAGCGTGGCTGCTTTGTTGAAAGTGAAGGTGTCTGTCTCTTGATCGTAATCAATGCGTTCCAATAGCTTTGCACCGAGATTCGCAACGATCAACTTGGTGCCGTCGGCACTCCAAAAGGACATATGATTCGAGGGGGCAGAACCTTCCGGTCCGGTGGTTCGAAAGAGGGCTTTGGCGAGCTTCACAGCCTCACTCTTCGTGCCTCGAATCGGTCCACATATCTTATCTCCTTCCGCGGTCAGCGTACATTGCCCTTCCGCATCAATGATTCCAACCAGACCGACGCCGGGGCCAAAAAAATTCGCATTCATGAAGCGATGCGACGGATGGGGCAACATGCCGTGCAAACGCTCGACGTTCACGCCAAACGCCGAGAAAGCGTTGGGAAAAACATCGGCCGCTTCGATAACAACCGGCCCGAATGACGGATGATCTTCGTCATACGTTCCAGGCTGCGCCATCATGATGGTGCGACCTTCGTACACAAGAATGCGACTACCGTACGTTCCGGTGGGATTCACAACGCTGATATCGGCACTATTCGATTGGTCGGACAGCCATATTTCCCATTCGAGTGCCAGGACATGACTGGCACTCAACACACACAGAGCGATCACCCCGACAATGGTTTTCCGTTTCATAACACATATACTCCTTCATGGTAAATGGTTAACTCCAAATTCAGTTCTTCATCGTACGAGCAACTTCTTTATTTACTTTATCGCTTGCGCCCATAGTACGTTAAGAATGAGGCGGTTTTCAGGGGGTTGCTGACCAGATGGATGACCAGTGAGCGGGTATATGGTCGTTGCTGACATCCACGTCATGCCAATCGAGGATTAGCTGGTGCCACTCTGGTTTCGCCAGAGCCAATCCGTACACGATCACGTCCGGGTTGCGCTCCAGAATTGCAGTAGCGGCCAGAGATAGCGTCTTTCCCGTAGCCACAAAGTCGTCTATGATGAAGACCGTATCGGCATCCGTAGAAGCAGAACGGTAGTTGGCATGCGCCACCAGCAAGGAACGAAATTCAGGATACAGTCCCCCTCTGCCCGTGGGCAGGTGGACTTCCTTCTGTAACAGCCCTGGCTCGTACCGGCAAGCGCCAGCGCAGCGACTCGCAACCATCGCCAGCAATCCCTCTGTATCCGCGATTTTCTCTGCGGAGCGCAGAGCGGGAGCGAAAACTGTCCTGACAGGGTCCAGCTCGAGGCCCTGAACAAGAATACCTGCTGCGTGCGCCATGAGCCTTGCTCCGCCTTCGGTGGAAGCATCGTCAGGATCGAATTTGAACTTCGTAAACCGGGCACTCCACATGTCCTCGGATCGATCTTCGAAGCGGTATCCCACAGTGAAAACGGCCGACACACCCTCGCTGAACGTCAGCGTGTCGTATCGAAGCAGGTTGTGGAAAATGCTGGGAAGAATGGACACTACGGGTAGCCTTCCAGGTGCTGGTCAACATAGTCGGACAGATGACTGATTTCTCGCCATAGAAACACGCCTACGGCGAGCACCAATCTATGAGTCAGGAAATCTTGACGTTCCACTATATGCCTCCTGCTATGGCTGGCACGATGGTCACATTATCGCCGTCTTTTAGATGGGTCTCTCCGTCTTTCATGAATCGGATATCCTCGTCATTGATGAAGATGTTGATATATCCTCGAATCTCTCCATTCTCGATCAGCTTGTCCTTGATACCAGCGTAGTCATTTTCGAGGCTGTCGATAAGCTCTTCTATGGAGGTTAGATCAGCGACCTCTACTGAGGCCTGGTTGTTTGTCAGCTTCTGAAGGGGGAGGGGGATATGCACGGTTACTGTCATTTTTCAACGTCCTTTCCAAAGTTGTGTGAGAGAGGGGATACCGATTTAGAGCGTGCAGGACAATTTCCTTAGCGTGTGCAGGACACTTTCGACGGGCTCGAACCCGTTGATCTCGACGGCAAGAGAAGGATCGGGACAGGTTCGCCGGTAGCGATTGAGCCAGATTGCAGACATACCGCTTCCAATGGCTCCCAGAACGTCATTCTCCCATGAATCCCCTATCATCGTCGCCTTCTGCACGCCGAGTTCAGCAAGAGCATAGCGGAAAATTGCCGGGTCCGGTTTTACTGCCCCTACCTCCTCTGATATCGCCAGGGCGTCGAGGGGAAAAAGGTCGAATAACGCCAGCTTGTATCGCTGAAGCGGACCGCCATTGGTGACGACACCGATCTTCACCCATCCCCGCAAAGTGTCGAACAATTCTTCAACCCCCGGAACAAGCCTCGAGTTGAATTGTTGCGCTTGCGCGTAGGCATCTGCTGCCCCGACCACACTGGTTGCTTTCAGGTCGTAGCGCCGGCAGATGCCGCGTATGTGTACACGGCCTGCTTCCTCAGCCGACAGGCTGCCATTGAGAGTGTGGGGGTAGGTAGCGCATAACGCCTCATCATGGGCGAGTTCCAACTCTTTCATTGGAACTCGCTTCAGATCAGGCAGTATCTCCTGAACCGCGCGCAGCCCATGGCGGCGAGAGTATTGGAGGTCAATCAACGTGTCATCGAGATCGAACAGAACGGCAGTGTTCATCAATCTTTCCTTCTCAATTTTTGGCGGGGGCCACACGCGCATATGAGATAGAAATACAACCTAATTGTGTGGTAGTAAAACCTGGTGCTTCACGTTGCTCCCGGTTCTGGCGAGGCCTAAATATTTATAAAGCAAAAAGTATGCCAATATGAACGTTGTTATAGAGGGTATAATCATAAAGTCTTGTTTTAAAACAAGAAAAAGAGCCAATCTGACTATATCATATCGTCGCAGAATAGTCGGATTGGCTCTTATGTAAGACCTATTACGGTCCCGAAAGACCTATTACGGTCCCAAAACTATATTACATCAGTGATATTCGATTTTAATTTTTGATGCCCAGTCTTTTCATTTTGTTATACAGGGTAGAAGGTGGTAATCCCAGCAGCGTCGCCGCGCCTCTGGCCCCCTTTATCTGATAGTTGGTGGCTTCGAGTACGCCGAGAATATAGCGACGTTCAAATTCGTCCAAAGACACGACGTTAAGGTCTTGATCTACGGTGTGCTTCTTAAGCCCCTGAGCCTTATCTTCGATTCGAGAATGATGCAGTCCCAGATCACTCACTGCGATTTGAGAATTGGCACACAAGATGACTGCCCGCTGTATCATATGCTCTAATTCCCGCACATTGCCTGGCCAATCGTAGGCTTGCAACGCCTCTATCACCTCTGATGTCAAGGGAGCTACTTGCTTGCCTATATGCGATGCCATGCCATCCTTAAAAAACTCGGCAAGGTGTGGTATATCCTCTTTGCGCTCGCGCAGAGGCGACAAATAGAGCGGAAAAACCTGGAAGCGGTAATAGAGATCCTCGCGGAAATCACCTGCACTGACCATCTCCTCCAAATCGCGATTCGTCGCAGCCACAATGCGCGCCTGCGCCTTTAGTGTCTCGCTACCTCCAACGCGCTCAAATGTGCCCTCTTCCAGCAAGCGCAACAGCCTGGCCTGTGTTTCCTGAGTCATATCCCCGATCTCATCTAAAAAAAGCGTACCTCCCCTGGCCAATTCTACCTTGCCCAGCCTGCGAGAAACTGCGCTGGTAAAAGCCCCCTTCTCGTGACCAAACAGTTCACTATCAATCAGCGCTTCAGATAAAGCACCGCAGTTGACCTGTATAAAAGGTCCATCTCTATGGGCACTGTGTTCGTGTAACACCCGTGCAGCCAGTCCTTTACCCACACCCGTTTCGCCCAGAATTAACACGGTCATGTCAGCCGATGCTACTTTTCTGAGTTGGATTTGAAACTCGTGCAGGGCCGCGCTCTGACCGATAAATTTGTTGCCTTCCTGAGTGTTGAGTGCAAAGGTGAGTGCTTCAATACGCGGGTCCATATCTACCGAGAGTTGTGTCTGTGCTATTTCCGAGTAATTGAGGTCGCGATCTATCGCCCTAACCTGGAATGTGTAGTCTCCCAGCGGCAAGTCCCGGTAATGTACCCGCATCTCTCGCGTTGCTGGCTGCCAGTAGGAATCATAGCCCTTCAGACGGTAGGTGTAGAGCATATCGCGCGGATGTGTGGAAAAACTCAGGCCCTTATACTCGAATGTCACATTTTGGTGTGGCGTAGATGATACGACCTCTTCTAAATTCTCATAGACCTTATCGGCAACGACCTGGAGCAGACGAACCGTGGGTGGTGTCTGTCGCGGACGGTAGCGCACCAGAGAATTTTGGACTGTACCAAACCAGAAGGCTCCATCGCGATCTTCGAGTATCTGGCACACCGGTCCAATATGCGGTGACTTGATCGTCTGGAAAAGTTGGCCATCGTAGTGTACCGCGCCCCCGTCTGTACCGAGCCAGAGGTGGCCTTGCAGATCCTCGAATAGGCAATGGATGCGGTTGCTCGGCAAACCATCTTCCGTGGTGAAGCTCTGAAAATTGCTGCCATCAAAACGACAAAGACCGCTCTGAGTAGCGATCCACAGATTGCCATTGTGGTCTAAGAGCAAATCGTTGACCCTATCGTCTATCAACCCGTCTTCAGTTCCATAAAATTTAAGCCCTTCTTCGGGATGCCAGCGCGCTAAACTCCTGTCGCCAACTGAGAAATTGTGGCAGGCCAAATGAAAATAGATCTCGCTGTTGCGCCCGGCAATCACAGTGCCAATGCGGTCTAAAAGATATTTCTTTTCTTCTTCCACAAAAATGGTTTGGAACGCCTCGTCCCGCTGGTAAATGATCTTTAATGGGCTGACCGAGAGTTCTTCTTTTATAAATTCGGTTTTATAGGTGTCCATTTCCCAGTAGCCGAAAAGGAATTGACCCTGCGAATCCTGGGCAATTGCACTGATACACCTTTCTTCTAAACCCGCAGCTATTTTCATCTTTTTTAGCTTCTGTCCATCATAGCGGAACAGGCCATTGCCACCACCAAACCACAAATAACCATCGTGGTCCTCGTACATGGCAAAACAGTTGTTGATATCAAGGCCATGCTCTGTACCTATGAATTCAAAGTGGTCGTCCTTGATGCGGGCGACACTTTTGTCCAAAGAGTTGAGAGCAGGAGACATGTACCCAATCCATACATCACCTCGACTGTCTTGCACGATCTGTGAGATCTCGCTCGTGTATTTGGGTAACTCCGCACCGGGGTTGATAATCCTGATACTATGTGCATCGTAAAGTCCTAAACCGCCACCCCAGGTAGCGAACCAATACTGATGCTCCCGATCCTGGAACACAGCGTTGACTGCGGGATAGGGCAGTCCATCGGCAGGGATAAAACTGCTAAACCCATCACCGTCCTGGTACAATACCCCGTCCAGGGTGCAGAACCACATCCGACCTTCCCGGTCACACTGTATTTTGCGTAGCCAACTCCCCAACTCTACCTGAACAGGCTGGAACGTGCCATCGGCATAGCACCAGAGCTTATCTCCATATCCAAGCCGACCAATCCACACCTTGCCGGTATCATCCTGACTCAGGGCATAGCTGACATGGGCCTGGGAAAAGCCCTCTTTCTCTTCGTAGCGGTGAAAGGATGTGCCGTCAAAGCGGATGGGATATTCAGAACCAAACCACAGATGGCCTTGTGGATCCTCAGTAATGCCCCAGCAATTGGGGATATTCCAATCCGGGATAAGCGGAATGATGTCGTGGAAGACCATGCCGTCGTAATATCCCAGGGTATGCTTGCCTCCACACCATATACGCCCCTCATTGTCTTCGTAGATGGACTGCAGAGTTTGGCCTGCAATGCCGTCATCCTCCAAATGGTGAAAATTTGCTCCGTCATACCAGCAACCACCCTTTGATGTACCGAACCACAACCGTCCTTGATTGTCCATATATATAGTATTAACCTGGTCGCTACAAAGACCATCCCGTTGGGTAAATGCCTGGAACTCGTCCCCATCGAAGCGGCTCACACCATTATCCCATGTGGCGAACCAGAGATAGCCTTCGCTGTCCTCGGCGATGTGTTCAATGCGCACTCCGGTCAGGCCATCGGCTATGGAATAAGTCCGCCAGGTGCCCGTGCGCTCAAGCGGCTTGATCATAGAAAGAACCTTATGATATGGATAAAAAAACTAATTCATAGTGTATCTCACATTTGCAAGATAAAAAATAAGCCTGATTGACAAATATCCAAATACAAATTTATCTATCGGTATAAGTGGTTGTAAACTTTATGCTCAAAGCAAAATGCCCGGATAGAACCGGGTGTTTTATTGACTGATGTAATAGAGTTTCGGGACCGTAATAGGTCTTTGGGGACCGTAATAGGTCTTGTATAAGAGCCAATCCGACTATGAAATGAGACGTAGTACCGTCCTAAAATAGTCGGATTGGCTCTCTTTCTTGCTATAAAATAACACTTTACGAATATCATTATTTGAAACAACGCTCACATTGGCACACTTTTTGCATCTTAATAACAATAGCGGCTCTCGTCAGGACGATGAGTAGTATGAGGCACAAGACTCACATCGGGGCTATCTCCGGCGGCTGCGCCGACTACACACTCGAAGCCCACATTTCTGATTCAGGAAAATTCTAAGATGGTATAATCCCCAACCCACTCTCCCAAGCAGTGTTCTCAAGGCATAGGGTTGGGACAAGACGGGCGTCGGCAGGGGAATAGGTAAACCGATGCCCGTCGCTGTGTACGCGGCGATAGTAGGCGAAAATTGATGATAGGAATTTCAAAATGTCAAAAAATTCAGACATAACTTGGAGGGTGTTGAATCATGGAAACTAAATTATCAATGCCGCTCGATCACGATGTATTCCCCTCTGTAGATGAGTGTCTTAATTTTTTAGCAAATGAGACGACAGAGCCACGCCTTTACAGAGGAGAATCGCGGTTCTACCCGAAAACGCTTCCTGGAACCGAACGCATCCTTACGGATCATTCTCTTCACTTTCGAGAGGGAACTTACAGGATAGACTTTGTTGAACACTTTGAGGAATGGTGCTGCAAGCCCACGAATCCCCTGTCGGTAGAGACAGGCCATATGTTCCTTCAGCACTACGGTATTCCGACTGATCTTTTGGATTTCAGTTCCGACCCAGAGATCGCCATTTTCTTCGCATCTTTAAGGCATCCTGAGAAGCTTGGGCTGATCTGTTCAATGGACAAGCAGAAGGCCAGCGAAAACGGTGACCTATTCGACCTTCAGAACTACACGATCACGCCAGAGCTACAATTAGAGCGGCCCAAAAAACAGAAAGTATTCGCCCTGCGTCATCACCCAGGACTTCCATTAGATCTCAAGAGTCAAGAAGCCCAAGGGATGTTTGGTATTAAGTGGTACGCATTTCGTAAGATCGGTTACGAAAAATACCTCGAGAAATACAAGCATATTTTAGAGGTAGATAACGACAGAGCTGCGATGTACATATTGGCATGTGTAGCAGACTTCGGACTCCGATGGCCTCAGGCAGACATTGGGATCACGACCCTGCGCAAAATGCTGAAGCAAATGTACCTGTGAGGGGAGGGAGTAAATGATACACAAAAAATTGGGCCTGTTAGTATTGCTCGTGACCGTGGTCTCGTTCGCAGGCTGTAAGCCAAACTTGCCCCCCAACGCACAAGCCGGACCCGATCAGATAGTTGATGTGGGCGACAAGGTGACGCTCCGAGGAAGTGCTTCGGATCCGGACGGAATGGTCCATACCTATCGATGGAAACAGATCGCCGGACCTTCCGTGTCGATCTCGAATGAGAATCAGGCATTCGTATCCTTTGTCGCACCTGAAGTCAAAGGCTCCCAGGTATTGGCGTTCCGCCTGACCGTCGTGGATGACAACAATGCAACCGCAACTGACGAGATGGTCGTAACGATTGTGGGCAGGCTAAATCAGTCGCCCAACGCACAAGCTGGCCCCGATCAGACGGTTGACGCGGGCGGGAAGGTGACGCTCCGTGGACGAGCATCAGATCCGGATGGCACGATTCAGACCTATCGCTGGGAGCAACTCGCCGGACCTCCTGTATCGATCTCCAACGCGAATCAGGCATCCGCATCTTTTGTCGCACCCAAAGTCAAGGGAGGTATTACCCTGACGTTTCGGTTGCGTGTCACGGACGACGACAATGCAACTGCAACAGACAAAGTGATGGTGACAATCGCAAAATACGGACGACTGGGGATTACGCTATCCGGTACTGTCAAGAACCACGCGACGTACAGAGGCATCTCTGGTGGCACCATTACCGTTAGCCAATACCATGGCAATCTCTCCCAAACGGTGGGTGCCGCCAAAACGAACAGAAATGGCAACTATTCTGTTCAGATGCGGGTCAATCCAGGCAGGTTGACTGTCAATGCAAATGCCGCAGGCTTCGCGCCCCAATCGATCATCGTTGATGTATCTGATGGATCGAGCAGAATAGCTGATCTGACCATGATACCGGTGCAAGTGACGCAGCCATTCAGACCTGAAAACAATGCCGCGATAAAGATGGAGGGTCAAACGGTCGTATCGCTATCTGCCAATGCTCTGGTGACAGATAGCGGAGGTGCTGCGTCCGGACAGGCAACTGCAATGGTCACTGTGTTAGATGCGTCGAAAGATCCCTCGGTGATGCCGGGTGATCTGGAACAGTGGAATGCGGATACAGGAGAGGCCGAGCCGATAGAGTCCTTCGGTGCGATGAATGTGGAATTTACGGGTGCGAATGGCAATCGGTTGAATCTCGCCAGTGGGAAACAGGCAAGTATCTCGATCCCTCTATCATCGGGACGGCGACCTGAAGATTCTCCCAAAACAATCCCGTTGTACTACTGGTCGGATGCGACGGGGTATTGGGTTGAGGAAGGCGAAGCCGTGCTGGAAAGGACTGCAGATGGCAAGTGGGCATATACGGGAAGCGTGGGACATTTTTCGACGTGGAATGCGGATGTGCTGTATGAGTCGATAACGATGAAGGGCTGTGTACAGGATCAGAATGGAAAGCCGGTGAGAAATGCAGAGGTGACTGCTCGCGGGAAGGACTATGTCGGGAGTTCCAAAGCCACGACGGATGCTGATGGGCGATTCGAGATTGAGGTTCGCCCGGATTCTGAACTGGAGCTTTCTGCCGCTGTTGATGGCTCTGTCTATAGCGATGCGCGGACGATGCGTACCGAGGGTGCTGATCTCTCACTGGGCAAATGTCTGGTCGTCACTGGCGATCAGGGCCTCCAGGACTTTCCGATGAAGATCAGGGGGACGACGGGGAGCCTTGAGATATGCGTACGTGACCACGAGTGCGAAGATGGGGATGCGATCCGCGTTGATGTAGAAGGACGGACCATATTTTCCGGAGAGATTGTCAATGAGTGGGACTGCCAGACTCTTGAGATCCGTGGCGGAGAGACCTATGTGGTAGAACTGACAGCTCTCAACGGTACGGGATACAAAGGGAACTGTAGCTACATAGATGAAAATACGGGTGAGATCCGTGTTACTGGTGAGAACACGGAAACGCAGGTATGGCGCCATCGGGGTGGTGCAGGGTCGAAAGCGCGACTCATCGTGGAAACAACCAAACCGCGTTTTCCAATGCCAGAGATGGTGGAGATTCCAGCAGGACGTTTTCGGATGGGAAGCAATCTATCGTTCTATGATTACGCTGAGCCTATGCATAGTGTGCGTATAGAATCGTTCGAACTGTCGAAGTACGAGGTGACTTTCGAGGAGTACGATGCCTTCACAGATGCGACAGGGCGCGAGCGGGTAGATGACGCAGGTTTTGGCCGAGGACGGCGTCCCGTAATCAATGTTTCTTGGCATGATGCAGTGGCTTATACACAGTGGCTGTCGGAACAGACTGGGGAGAACTATCGCTTGCCAAGTGAGGCAGAGTGGGAGTATGCAGCGCGTGCTGGTTCAACGACGCAGTATAGCTGGGGTGACCGCATTGGTCGCAACCGCGCCCATTGCGAGGACTGCGGCAGTCAATGGGATGATAAGATGACAGCACCTGTGGGATCGTTCAGAGCCAATAGGTGGGGACTTCACGACATGCACGGCAATGTATTTGAGTGGGTTCAAGATTGTTGGAACGACAATTATCGAGGGGCACCTGCTGACGGTTCTGCGTGGGAGTCTGGGGATTGCAGTAGGCGCGTGGTTCGTGGTGGTTCGTGGTACCAATATACGAAGTTTCTCAGTTCGAAGAGTCGCGGCGAGAGCATTTCCGGAAATCGGTACAGCGGTTCGGGTTTTCGAATTGCCCGGTCTTTTTAGATCCTAATTCTTTATCTATTTACGTCTTTTGTGGGGGAGGAAAGGGGGGGCTTTGGGTTTTGGCAGGGGGTACGATTTTTTGTAGATGCTATATGATCAGCAAGGGGTATTTTCCATAGATGCTAAACTCAGAGGAATTTCAAAATGTCAAAAAAATCAGACATACCTGATCACGAACAAAGCCCTCTGGTCGTTTTCGCGTCCGTGCCATTTCGCAATAGCTATAGGAGAGTGACCGATGAGTAATGGTTCTGAAAAGGTCAACAAAAACACGAATATCGTTACCTGGTTTCTGACCTTGTTCACACTCCTGGTGTCTGTTCTAATTCTAATCATTGTGACAGGGCACCTAGAGCTATTAGAATCTCTCGAGGCATTACTCATAGATAAACCGATTATTACCTTGCTCGCCAGCATGAGCCTGTTGTCGTTTCTGCTTCAAATATATATGTATGCTAATCCAGAGAGGATCGCCGAACCCTGGAAAAAAGTCATCGCCCGATTTCTATTGCGGCCTGTGCTCTTAGTGGGATCTGTAACCCAAAAATTGAACCAGTTTGAGGGCTAATTCACGCTAAGGATCA
>CAZCYQ010000080.1:0-12409 GCA_964503085.1 uncultured Rhodothermaceae bacterium
CAAGCTGGTGGGAAATATCGTATATTGGGGAAACAAAAAAGGGGGGAAGTTCAGATACGACAAAGAAAGACTGAATCCGTACTCTCGAATAGAGGAAGGATTTCTGAATATTCTGTTAACTCTACAGAAATATTTGCCTTATGTTTCGCCTAGCGAATCAGTCAAACCCTGCAAGTAGTATGACGATGTCGAATAGATGGAGATTTATAGTTACCCTGACCTTGATCATCTTTTTGGGAGCAGGGATCCAGATTTCAGATTCAAACTCACTACAGGCGCAGGTGCCGAAGGTGACAGCCAGTGCAGTCGTGGGTCAGGATGGAATCGTGAATGAAGATTCGCTGAAGGCTTTTGTCACTTGGGCCACCTCGGAGTTTGAAAAACTCGACGACCTTGACGACGGGCTTGCAATCTTACAGGATCTGTACACAGACGGTTCTGATTTACATTCAGGCGATATCTATCTGGTAATGATTGGTGATGCGGGACTCATTTCTTTTCATGGGAAGTCTCCCCAGTTAAACAAGCAATTCGTCCTTAATCAAACAGATGGAGAAGGGACGGAGGTGTTTAAGGAGATGTTGAGGGCAACGAGACAGGAAGCAATAAAGGTGGAGTACTGTAAGTACAGTGATCCAGCGAACCGCTCAGACTGTACGAAGATGACGAGTTTTGCGATGCGATACAGATCAGCTATACTCGACCGCGAGTTTGTGACTGTTGGTGGATATTCGCAGGATTTAGGAAATCTGTGTAGACCCATTACTGATATTGATCCCCCTGACGTTACTGCTGACCAGGTGGTGAGCCGCGAAACTCTAAAAATGTTTGTGGACGGTGCTACGAAATGGTTGCTAAACCTTCGTGAATCGCGCGGGATAACATTTACTCGTCAGTTGGGATGTCAGTTCCGAATAAAGGTTGAAGATGGCGGACACTTCAGACACGGCACGGTTTACCTCTACGTAATTACGGAGAAAGGGTATGTGTTTTTCCACGCAACAGATCCCTTTCGGCAAGGTCGCACGGTTCTTGGCAACCCCGATCTTAGAGGCGATACGACGTTTGTGTACAAGATCATTGAAGCAGCCAAATCCGATAGTGTTTTTGTGGATTATTACTGGGATGATCCAGATAATCCCAATGATGATGCGGAAGGAACTCTCAGAACGACTTATGGGAATATAATCAAAGTTCCTCCTGGAATATTCCCCGGCGATCCAGACCTCATTGTGGCTGGTTCACTCTTTCCTGGTATATCAACGGCCGTTGAGGACGGGATTAGCGAAATCCCTTCGGAATTCGTGCTCCATGGGAACTACCCGAACCCGTTCAATCCGTCAACACGGATCCAGTTTGATCTTCCTGAGAGGGCGCAGGTGACACTGCAGGTCAGTGATGTGTTGGGACGCAAGGTAATGGAGTTACCCTCACGGGTGTTTGAAGCGGGTGTGAACCACACCATTGAACTGAATGCCGTGCAACTTGCATCAGGGACCTATCTGTATCGGATGGTTGCGACAGGATCGGAAAGCAGGTATGAGAAGACGGGTCTCATGGTGCTGATGAAGTAATGTATGCAGAGTAGTTCAGCTACCCGGAATCCAAAGAAAGCGCCCCGATGCTCACCAGTGGTATCGGGGCGCTTTCGTATTGAATAGGCGGGAGCGTTTCGTCTTGACTTCGGCGGTTACCTCTGGCTCGGATATCTTAGGGCGGGATTTTTGAAAAAAGTGAACATTACATCCGGTCCTTCTGCGAAGGTTTGCGAAGGATTTCTGTATGTGGAGGGATGATCCAATGGACGATTCTGTCTCTGAATCTGAAAACATCGAGCTAGAATGAGCGGAGACCCTCCAACTATTCACTATAATTCCCATCAAATTCCGTGAGTCCCACCCAGAGTTGGAGCATCGCTGGGTTGATGTTAGCTTTTTTGATCTGATAGAAGATCCATACGGGGTTATAGAAGCTATTTACGATCATCTTGACTGCTCATTTTCCCAGGAAACCAAATCTAGGATGGATACATATATGGCGGCGACAAAGGAAAGATTGAGGGCGAGAAAAAAACACCGGTACGACATAGCAGACTACAATCTTTCGCCGGAGGATATTGACGAGGCATTTGCCCCTTATTTGGGATTTCTTCGTCGCCACAGGATTATGGGGTCAAATTCGGAAGAGCAATCGTAGGTACACAACTCGCTCACTTCATTACAATAGAACGGCAATGGGCGATGTTCTATCTACAATAGTCGTTGTCACACTGCTGACTCTAAGGAAAGTCAATGTCAGTTAAGTGTGACGTTGTAGAAAATCCACTACAGATTATTCGCCAGCCAGTCCAGCGTCCATTTACTGCACCAGGTGCTCCGAAAAAACTTGTTTTGACCGGCAAGTCAAGTGCGTGTAAATCTAAGCCGTTACCGGGGAGGGTGATACGGAAGCCCTGGCAAGAAACATCTAGGAACGGGAAGATCTGAGACTGTTCGCAGGCCTGGTGATGCATTAATCACTTGAGGTATTGCATTTACCAATGCTCCCATAGTAGCAGTATCCCCAAATATTCCGCCTTGGACTGCGAGGTCAATGGGGGGATCTCCCTCCACCATTACGCGGTCCACTGGGTCGTTTGCGCCCACGTACATTCTCAAATCCAGAGATACAACAATGCGGCCATCCATGTAGGCCTTTGCAGTGTGCTTGATCCCGGCTACTCTTCCGGGTGGAACGGTCAGGTAAGAGGTTATTACTTCGGATTCAGCAACAACGGGTCTAAGTGATTCGGACATCCTTTCGATTGGCCAGCCAAGACCGTGCATAACCAACCTGAGGGACTCAACCAACCCGATGTGACCGAATCCACCTCGCTCGCGCCGCTCGTTAAATTCGTCTACTGTTATTCCTGCGCCTACTTTGCGCTGAAGCGGCAAACGTCTCAGACCTGCATCCACTCGACGGGTAACAGCGACGGTTCGAACACCTGTACAGATACCTGTGGCGACAAGGGCAAGCACATCCATAGCATATCCTGGATTAACTCCCGTACCGAGGACTGCAACCCCATACTTCTTGGACAAGGTATCCAGATTCTTCGCAATGCCGGGATGCCTCTCAAAGGGGTAGGGCAGTTCTTCCGTACTGGAAATAACGGATGCCCCCGCGCGAATACATTGTGTCAACTGTTCCTCAACCTGAGGAAGGAAAGAGCTTGTGGTGTGAATGACGAGGTTAGGCTGCACCTCTGCGAGGACCTTTTCGGCATCCGAGGAGATGACTACATCAGAGGAAGCCCCTACCACTTCGCCGACTGTCTTGTTAACTTTTGCAGGATCAATATCTATGGCGCCTACCAACTCAAGCTGCCCGCTCCTTGCTTTTTCAAGCACCAGCTTAGCTGTCCCTTTTCCAATGGGGCCCAATCCATACTGAACTATTCGGATCGGGGCACCTCTATCTGCTACCATAACCTAGTCTGGTTGATTAAATGGATACCCAAAATGCGATGGAGGATTAAAGGTCTCCTTTATAGTGCGAACCGAAACCCAGCGCATCAGGTTTTGTGGTGCCCCCGCTTTATCGTTGGTGCCAGATGCGCGTGCTCCACCGAATGGCTGTTGACCTACGACTGCTCCAGTTGGTTTGTCATTGATGTAAAAATTGCCTGCCGCATTGCGCAAAGCTGCACTCGCTTGAACAATGACCTGTCTGTCCTGAGCAAAAACAGCTCCCGTCAGTGCGTACGGAGAAGTCTTATCTACAAGCTCAAGTGTATCCTCAAAATCTGAGTCCTCATAGACATATATGGTTACAACCGGGCCAAATATTTCCTCACACATGGTTCGGAAAGTTGGATCAGTGGTGACGATCACCGTTGGTTCGATGAAGTAACCCTCCGTATCACTGTAGTTGCCACCGGCAATTATTTCTGCATCAGCAGCATCCTGTGCATGGGCAATGTAACCCGTAATGCTCGCGTAAGCCTTCTTGTCAATCACAGCATTAACGAAGTTTGAAAAGTCCTCTACGGACCCCATCTTAACTTCACTCAATTGAGACATTAAGATATCTCGCGTTTCCGCCCAACGAGATTTAGGCAGATATACCCGTGAAGCGGCTGAACATTTTTGCCCCTGATATTCAAATGCTCCGCGTACTATGGCCGTAGCTACGACATCCGGGGCGGCCGAAGCATGAGCAATGATAAAGTCTTTTCCTCCTGTTTCTCCAACGATTCGGGGATACGTGTCATAATTCGCAATATTAGCTCCGATCGTGCGCCACATATGCTGGAACGTACCTGTAGAGCCCGTAAAGTGAAGCCCAGAAAAATGTTTTGATGCTAGAACTGGATCACCAATGACGGGTCCCGAACCAGGCACCATGTTAATCACCCCTGGAGGTAAGCCGGCCTCTTCCAGCAATTTATAGGTGAAGTATGCCGAATAGACCGAGGCGGATGCCGGCTTCCAAACGACCGCGTTTCCCATGAGTGCTGGAGCAGTGGGCAGGTTTCCTCCAATAGCAGTAAAGTTGAATGGCGTCACGGCAAATACAAACCCTTCAAGAGGTCGGTATTCCAGGCGATTCCATACCCCTGGGCCAGAATAGGGCTGCTCTTCATAGATTTTAGATGCATATTCGACATTGAATCGGATGAAGTCGATGAGCTCGCATGCTGCATCAATTTCCGCCTGATATGCATTCTTGCTTTGTCCCAACATAGTAGAAGCATTCAGCACATCTCTCCATGGGCCCGCGAGGAGTTCCGCCGCTTTTAGGAAAATGGCGGCCCTGTCTATAAAATCCATGTTCGCCCAATCCCGCCGTGCTTCCAGCGAAGCTTCAATGGATTGCAGAGCTTCCTTTGCACCACATTTATGCACGACACCAAGTCGATGACTCAACTCGTGTGGTGGGCGAATTTCTTCAAGATCCCCTGTATATATGGCCTTCCCGCCAATAAAGGCTGGAATTTGCAACTCGTCCTGCTTGAGCTCTCGTAACTTATTTTGCAGGGAAATGCGTTCGGAAGAGCCTGGAGCATAATTCAAAACGGGTTCATTCTTCGCAGCGGGTATACTTGGTCTGCAGTTGTTCATCTTTTCGAAAAATTTGGGTTTAAGATCTCGCGTTGCGCGAACGAGTATTGTACGGTTGATGTTCAAGAGATATCCATAATCCGTAAACTGGTCTATCCGACGGATAGGCTTCCGTTGTTCTTTTATGCACTCTTAGACACACTATTATTGATCTCGTGTCCTTCAAGACTTTCATAGCCTGGAGATACCTTCGCGGCGCACAAGGCAGCGAGAACGGCCGTGGCTTCCTGCGATTTGTATCCTGGGTAGCCATTGGAGGTGTGGCACTCGGCGTTGCAACTTTACTTCTTGCATTGTCAATTGTACGAGGGTTCAGTCAAGAGATTGAAACAAAGATCGTGGGCTTCGGTGCTCATGTACAGGTCGAGAGTATCCGCCATACTCCACTTGCTGATGCCTCCGGTCTCATGGCCCAAATCAGCGAGCAAGACGCGGTTGTTTCCATTCAACCGGTAGTCACAGAATTCGTTTTAATTCGGCGGTCCAGCCAGGATATTGATGGGGTGGGGCTTTGGGGAACAGATCGACTTCCTGTTTACCTGGAAGAGCATCTTACGAGTGGCTCGGCCCATTTGGAGCAGGACACGGCCATAATAGCACCGCTCGTTGTTGGTAATGCACTCGCTGAGAGTCTAGATCTTAATCTTGGAGATCAAGTAACGATTCTTTCTACAAGAAACCTACGTGATACCAATACGCTCTTGATGGCGCGTCCCCGGTTTAAGCAATTCGAGATCACCGGTATTTATGAGACTGCGCTGGCTGATTTTGATGAAACCTATGTATTTACAGATATTGTTGTAGCCAGACAGCTACTCGATTATGGGGCTGAGGAGGTAACAAGATTTGATCTTATGCTCCAGGATGTGACTACTGCTGAATCAGTAGCATTAACTCTTGAAGAAACACTTGGGCTTGGAATTCTGGCACGAAGCATCTTTGAAATCTATCGTGGTTTGTTTGCATGGGTTGATCTTCAGGAAGCCATCATTCCATTGGTAATTAGTGTCTTGGTTCTTGTCGCTGCATTCAACGTTATGGGCGCGTTACTGATGATTGTACTCGAAAAAACACGGGAAATTGGGATCCTTGCCAGTATGGGGGCCTCACGACAAGATATCCAGAAACTGTATCTGCATCTCGGTTTTTTTGTAGGCGGATTTGGAACAGCAATTGGCCTCGTACTCGCATGGGGGCTGGGAATGCTGCAGCTACACTATGGTATTATAGGGTTGCCGGCAGAGGCCTATTACATGACTACGGCGCCTATTGCCTTGCATGTAATGGACTTTATGCTTGTCGCAATGATATCCTTGTTGCTGTGCTTAGGGGCTTCATATTTTCCTGCGCGTGTTGCATCACGGATACTGCCACTGCAGGTGATCCGGTTCGGTTAACAACGTTACATCTAGATTACGGATTAACTAATGGTATCCTTTCAAATCCAACTCTACAGTGTCTTGCGGTCAAAGCTTGCGGCAGCTTCGGTTAACCTGGAAGCCCATGATGGGGTATCAGCAGGTGAGGTCTTGGATGCACTTTGTAATCATTATCCGCTCATGGCACCATACCGAAATATTATGCGCCTTGCTGTAAATCAGGAATATGTACTGGAATCAAGGATCATTCATACTGGCGATGAGCTGGCCCTTATAACCCCTGTGAGTGGTGGCTAAAAAACTAAATAAGCGCTGGGTGTCGCTATCGAAGACACCTCTCGATATCGCCGCGGCTTATCAGTTTCTGCAAACACCCGCAGCAGGTGGAATTGCATTATTTATAGGTACCACACGACAGTGGACTGATGGCCGCGAAACCACATTGCTGACATACGAGAGCTATGAACCCATGGCACTGCGTGAAATGCATTTAATGATAGATATGGCTGCAAGGCGTTGGCCGATCAGCCGTGCATGCATTCTTCATCGGCTAGGAGAAGTTCCTCTTGCCGAAGCCAGCGTACTGGTTGGTGTAGCAACGGCCCATCGCCCGGAAGCTTTCGAGGCCTGTCGATTTTTGATCGACCGACTTAAAGTTCAGGTCCCTATTTGGAAACAGGAGCACCTCACCGATGGTCAGGCGCACTGGATTGAGGGAAATGAACCTCCGGAGACTACCGTGACTTGAGCGCTTCGCGGATTCGGCTTTCTGGATCGGGGTGCGTGTCAGGCATGAATGCATTGCCGGTCACTTTTTCGAACAACTCAATGTACCGGGCAGATACCTGGGTGCGGAATTCATCTGAAAGATCGGGAAGTACCTGCCCATCTTTACCTTGAAAGCCTCTCTCCATTAACCACTCACGCACAAATTCCTTTGACAACTGCTGCTGAGGCTTGCCCTCTTGAAGAAGAGTCTCATATGGTTCAAGATAGAAGTAGCGCGAAGAATCTGGTGTATGGACTTCGTCAATAAGAACCCACTCACCATCTGGAGTTTTTCCGAATTCATATTTCGTGTCAACAAGGATCAGACCCTGGTTTGCAGCGAGTTCCGTGCCCCGCTGGAACAGGGCTAGGGAAACTTGTTCAAGTCGATCGAAGGTATCTGCCTCAATAAGGCCCTGCTCAATAGCGGCTTCCCGACTGATATCTTCGTCATGACCGACTTGTGCCTTTGTCGTAGGGGTAAGAATTGGTTTGGGCAGCCGGTCATTTTTGTTCAGCCCATCAGGCAATGACTTTCCACATAACGTACGCTCGCCAGTCCGGTATGTCCGCCATGCATGTCCAACCAAGTATCCTCGAACTACGAATTCAAGCTTTCCAGGCTCGCATTTCTGCGCGATGGTAACATTTGAATCCGGCACACTCAAAATCTGGTTCGGAATGATATCACTGGTTGCCTCAAAAAAGTAGGCAGCCAGTTGATTGAGTACCTGTCCTTTGAACGGGATGGTCTGACGAAGAACATGATCAAATGCGGATATCCGGTCTGTCGTAACCATAATCAGTCGATCCCCTTGGTCGTACGTATCCCGTACTTTGCCTCGGTACTTTTTGCCCAGACCTGAAAACTCAGTTCCGGTTAATGTCTTATCCAACTGGTTTTGAATTGCTTTGATGTGCATTCTGTTTTTGGTTCGGTTGTAGTTACTGGAGCGTCGTACACGTAGGTTAGGGACGATCTTCTGGTCTATACGTATTTGTTCCGCCGGATTGTTCTGACGGTAGAGCAAACGTTCAGCTGCCAGGCGGCCGATCTGCTCAATACTCTGGTCGACACTGCTCAACCCAATGTAGTAACTGGTTTTAACATCATCATATCCGACCAGAGCAATGTCCTCTGGTATACGTTTGCCCGCGTCCCGAATTGCCTTCCATGCGCCAATTGCCTGAACGTCACTACTTGCCAAGACTGCTGATATTGGTGGGGATACTTGCAGGAGTTGTTGCATTGCCTCGACACCATGTTCCTCACTGAACCCCGCGTGCTTAATAGTAATGCCACTCTGGATGAGGTTACTGTCAAACTTGACACCATACTTTTTTAGTGCTGCTTTGTAGCCGTGAATACGCTGAAGCTGTACATAACCATCTGTGTGGGCTCGGATGAGACCGATACGTCGATGTCCGCGGAACAGTAGGTGCTCTGTAGCTTCCCTTGCTCCAACAGCATTATCCCAATAAAAGCAGTCAAAGTCTGTATGGTGATTTCCTATAAGAATAACTGGTGCACTGAACGCTTTCAGCTCTTTGGCCAGAGGAGGAGAAACCGGTATCCCTGCCAAGATCAAGCCGTCCACCTTACCTCCCTTCAATTTGCTGCGCAAACGCGTCAACGGATCAGTACTCCCCAAATCAAAGAGCAAAAGATCCCGTTCCTCATCTGCGGCTATCAAAACTGCTCGGAGGCCTTTAAGGAGAGAATTATGAAAAGGGGTTGTTATTGTTGGTGTTGCTATTGCAATCAGACTCGATCCTGGTTGGGCTAAGGCCTTAGCTACACGGTTAGGACGATACTGAAGTTCATCAATAACATTAAGAATGTGTTCACGAGTATAATCCGCCACGTCAGAAGATTCGTTCAGTACACGAGACACAGTCGAAATCGCGACACCTGCCTTATCGGCAACCTCATAGATTGTAACATGCGGCTTGGAACGTGGCATGTGAGTATTTTAACCTCAATGCAGTTTAACGCTATATCGGTGGTGCATTAGAGATATGATCCCTAATGCAGCGCCTTGTACTATATTTCCGGCATGGCTGTTCTTACATTATTCCATGGCAAGTGTAACCTTTGATAACGTCAAGAAAATATACAGCAATGGCCACCTTGCTGTTGATCAGGCAAGCTTCACGGTAGCAGACGGCGAGCTCATGGTGCTTGTCGGGCCGTCCGGTTGCGGCAAGAGTACTACGCTACGGATGCTTGCCGGCCTGGAGTCAGTTACACATGGATTGATCAGCATTGATGACGTTGTCGTAAATGAGATTCCACCGAAGGATAGAGATGTGGCAATGGTTTTTCAGAACTACGCTCTCTATCCACATATGACGGTTTTCAATAACATGGCCTTTGGGCTAAAGCTCAGAAAGTACTCCAAGGCCGAAACCAAAAAGCGGGTAGGGCAGGCCGCTGAGATTCTGGGAATTACCGATATCCTTGATCGAAAGCCTAAACAGCTGTCCGGTGGGCAACAGCAGCGAGTTGCCGTAGGGCGCGCAATTGTTCGCAAGCCCAAAGTCTTTTTGTTTGACGAGCCACTTTCTAATCTTGATGCGAAACTGCGTGTCCAAATGCGTACGGAATTGGCACGCCTGCACCGGGAGCTAAACGCTACGATGGTTTATGTCACCCACGATCAAACAGAGGCAATGACGTTGGGGGACCGTATAGTGGTTATGAATGAGGGAACGATTCAGCAGATAGATGCCCCGGTTACGCTTTACCACCAACCCCAAAATCGGTTTGTAGCTGGATTCATCGGCAGCCCTGCGATGAATTTTATTGATGGCCACATGGAGGATAGGGATGGAGAATACAGTTTTGTAGCCGAAAAGCGTGATCTGTGCCTTGCAATGTCCAATAGCTTAGAAGATATTCACGACGGTCAGCCTGTTGTACTTGGGGTTCGACCAGAAAATCTACGTCTGATTGCTGATATTAGCAAAGAAGCCAATAATGGAGTAGTCCAAGCCGAAATCATACTCGAGGAGCATTTGGGTGCTGAGTCGCATGTGTACGGAAAAACGGCGTCAACCACATTGATGGCCAGAGTAAGTGGCACCTCAAATTATGGGGTTTCGAGGCAGATATGGTTTCGACCTGACGTGGATAAAGCTCATCTATTCGACGCCGAAACAGGTCAATTGTTATCGCGCAATAATAATGAGAAGTAGGTAGTGCATTACCACGAATGTATGGCATTCTCATTTACATTATTCCGTGCAGTGGGCTAAACGAACAGACGCTCCCGCATAATGCGCATGTGTGCGTTCAGGATCGGAGATTGAATTCTTGATAACTACAAAGCCTGCTAGGCACTCTAAACTGCCCATTAATTGAGTTTTGCCTGGGCATTACGGAGACTGGGGTATATCCAGTGTGCCGATTTTGGGAGATCTCTACGTCTCACTATATGTTAAGATATTTAGAAGAGGACTCGTCCGGGCGTGCGTGGGTATATTTACTGGTGGTCGCAAGAGATCGATGGCCCAAGGATTCTTGGACTAGATGAACCGGGGCTCCATGATCAAGAGCATGAGAGGCATGTGCATGACGTAACCAATGTGGCGAAATGTTCTTATCAAATCCAGCCGCTCTTGCTGCATCCCTAACGATACGCCAAATCTGTTGCCTGGACAGTGAACCGCCTTTTCGTGATCGAAAAACAGGATGATTGGATTCATTGAACTCAGACTCCGACTTCAATTCCATCAGGTCCTTCCAGATTGGTGCTGGGAGCATTAGCGTGCGCAGCTTATTACCTTTTCCAAGTAGGGAAATTTGACCTTGTCGATTCTTTCTGGGAATTAAAGCTCCCCAGTACACGCTTGCCAATTCAGATACGCGTGCGCCGGAGGCATAGAAAAGCTTGAGTAGTACACGGTTTCGAAGTGTGTGGGCCTGGCCTACAATTGCTACAATATCTTCCTCCAGCAATATGCGTTCAGCCAATTTGTCAGGGATATTCGGCAATGTAATAGCCACTCCGACATTGAATCGTAAGTAGCCGATCCTATGCCCAAAGCTGAACAGGCTTTTGACCGCTGCCAGCTTACGTGCCTGTGTAGAGGGCTGGGCACCTAGTTTTTTCAGGTGATCTGCCCAGTCCCAGAAATGCTGCAGTTTGATCTCACTCAGCGGTAAGTCTACGAAATCCACAAATTGCTCCACGTCGCGTGTGTAGGCCTCTTGGGAGTGGTCGCTCTTACCTTTCAGCCACAAACTGATAAGATGCAGGTCATCGTTTGCCTGGCTGGAGCGTGAGGAGTTGATCGGCACAAGCATAAGCAAATATGATGATCAGCTTGAATTGAAAACGTCAATAACTGAGTAATCCAACTGTTCGAAGATGTATGACGAAAGGGGTGGTGTGACTTGGGGAATTGAGAGTTTCGATAGGAAGTTTGTCAATCAGCAAGAGCCGGCCCATGGTTAGTATAGGCGAGCTGCCTCGGCTATTGATGCTTCGAGCCTGAATTAAACGGACCCGCGTTCCTTCAAGAAATTCATATGATTCCAGGCATTGTGCAATTCCCGGTCTTGTTGCCTTCCAAGACACCATGCAAGCTCACCCTGTAATTATCCCTAGTGATCGCGCAGTAGTCTTAATGCCTCCGCTCGCCGAACCTTTACTTCCTCTAAGATACGCTTAGAGGTATCACTGATTTTACCGGGCGGATCAACGATATATGGGCCGTCAACCACGGGTCTAAGCGTATCCTCTGGTGAGTTGCTGCGCGCATCCATTTGATCCTGCGGTTCTTTGTGCTTTTGCATTTGCCTAGATTTTGGATCCACTACACATTACCATACACAAATCTTCCCTACAAAGTTGCCTTTTACACTTGTACTTTCCCGGCTATTTAGCCAACAAAGGCTACAATTGGAAATTAGTACAGGAGCACTGATATACGGTACCTAGGATTTAGCACCTACTGCCAATTGATTCGCTCTAGTGGGATTCTCGCAGCACATCCTTGAATTGTTCACTAGTGATCGGCCAATAGCCTCATTGCCTTTGCTCTCCGCACCTTGACCTCCTGGAAAATTCTTTCGGTACTGGGGCTAACCTTAATTGGTGTTTGCCCGAAAACTAACTACGGGTCAGTATAGTGTGTTTCAGTAGGGGTTTT
>CAZCYQ010000081.1:0-12322 GCA_964503085.1 uncultured Rhodothermaceae bacterium
TGCCAAATTGTCATCCCGTGTATTACCAAATTTATGGTTGGGAATTCAGGCTAGGTCAGAATGACAGAGCTCAATCGGTTTGGTCTCCGGTAGCACGCGATTGCTGGCAGCCGTCCGGCATGGCGCAACCTTAGTCAGGAATTTCAGTCATGTGGGTTGCTGGAATGGAAGATCAGTTATTGGAGGGTTGGACAGGAGAAAATTTATTAGATCAGTGACCTAATTCCATAGCGGGGCTCCGGTCATCCAAGCTCTAGACGGACTGCGTCTCGTGGGGAGTTTGGTCTAGATGCGAGCGTAATTAGACACCAGCCAGTCATGCATAGATGGGATGGGGATGACATAGCAGTTGTCACGCTCGTCCAACACACCTTTGTGCAGTGCCTGACGAAACAATCGCTCTGCTTCATCGCGACTGTAATCCTGTAATAAGGATGACATGATGACTGTACGATCAATGCTACTCCCCGGTGGAATGTCCGCAATAGATCTTGCGATACCACGAAGTTGCTCTCTATAGAACCCCCGTGCCCGATGCTTATAAAACTTAGACCGTTCCTCCCTTCCTTCTTCCAGCACGACTCTCAGCCCATCTACGGTCATGACCCCGTTGCTTGCATCCAGTTGATCTAAAGCGGTCTCCACATAGGCCAAGATGTGCTGAGGCCACCCATGCGTTTCCTGGGCAATGGCATCAATCCATGCGGTAGGGTCGCCTTTGGCTCTGGCGTGTTTCTTGAGCCAGTCCTGGATCACCGCACGTTCAGCCTCTTTATCCAATGCTCCTAATTCCACGAGACATTGCTTCGCAAACCTCGAAACCCCAAACGACCGAAAGGACTCCACTGTCGTTCCCAGCCCCGCTGCCAGAAGTATGACAGATCTATCCAGTCTACCGTTATGTATGGTGTTGAGCACGCTACCTGCAGTATGAGCTTGGTCTGGCGGGAGTTCACTTTTTTTACCCAATGTCTGTGCTTCATCCAGGGTGAGCAGCAATGGATTATTCCCCTCTCGGAGCAAAGTTTTTACCGTATGGGGAGACCGTCCCGCACTGACTTCGGCCTGTCCTATGCCAGGAATCCCGACCCGTGCCGAACCGCCTTCAAGTTTGAAAGTTTTCTTCAAACTGAGGGACTGTTGTAATTCGTCTGGATTCCAAAGAGCAAGAGGGTCAATATCTGCAATTTCCCATTCGGCAGATGCGGCTTGTTTTCCGCATTCATGAAGAAGTGCGGATTTTCCCGCACCGGGGGCTCCTTGGATCAAGAATGTTGTGCCAGATTTCGCTTGCGTTGCACGACCCACAAGTTTTTTGAAAGCACGCAATATTTGCTTCCGCCCGTGAAAATACTTGGCTGGTCCACGGTCAAACGCCGCCGTTAATGGGTGGGGAGTAGGAGTGCTGAGCTTCTTCATAGTCGATTCTGCTCTTCCATGGTTTACTTTGGACAAATTTTAGGATTAGTGGTTCCAAGTTGCATGGGTGTGAATATAGTTGAACCACCTTCTGCATGCTAAGATGTCGGCCATTACTTGTCCCCGCTGGTATAGCGTGACAGATTTTACCGGCATCATTTTGTCTTCTCAATAAGCTATCGCCCAATAGTCCTTTCAAAACCCGATGTGAGTTGGACCTTGTTTTCGTTGCTGTTGTAATTTTGGTTCTGACAACGCAATTAGGCTCTGTATTTGTGGAACCGATAGTGAGCTTTGCACGAAGAGCGGAAGATATTATAACCTCGGGAAATTAGGTCTGCCAGGGCTACGTTGGTAGCTTGTGCACACGTGCCGTTAGGTGCCATTGGAGATCTGAAGCAGCGAGAATACATCGGCAGTGGAATCAATAAAGACAGCGTAGGCTTTATGGAACTGAATTGTCTCCTTCTATATCACACAAGTTCTGTTCGCGGCCGTAATTCTCACACGATAGAATAACCGTGGAAATGCAGATCAGGCATGAGACTTGAAAGAGATATTCATTATTCGCCGAAACAAAATTCAATGGGAATAGACAAGATCGTCCTCAACCTAGCTTACGGTCGTTGTGTCCGGCTGGCGTTGGACAATTCATTTACAGGAATCTGCGTTTACACGTAAATATTCATCCACGAATTCATCGGTGAATTCTGAAATACTCTGCCGCAGGAGCTCGACATTTTCCCCGTGGGTTCCTCCGTTTTCACGACTCCAGGTCGTAGCGTAGCCTGAGAGCAATGAATATTTTGAATCAGTAACATTTTTGCCGAATTTGAAAACAATACTGTGATCCCCTGCTTTAACACTCACATTGACGTGAAGATAGGGAGTACCTCCCGTTGTAGAATATATCTGGGCAGCGCGGAGTTTGTTGCGGACAAGTGTCTCAACGGATTGGCGCGTCAATCCAATACCCGCAGCATCGGGGGGTAAATCGTCAACGACTAAGAGAAGGGGGGTGCAATCGGTCCATAACTTAAAACGAAGTCTGTCTGTGACAGAATCCTGCGCCGCCACGGGTATGGCCAACAGGACAAAGAGTAGCGAAACAGGTACTGCACGAGCCATAATGAACGCTGTCGAAATATCGGAAGTAAGGTCTACGAGCTAGTGGGATATGGAGAAATATAAGTTTGGTTCAAAGGCATTTCAAGTTTAGAATAAGAGTTCAACTGGAAAACTGAGCTTCAGGAACATGCGGCCAATAATAGCGTGTGATCTCCGCGCGATTCTATCCAATCAAGATCGGAGCATCTGTGTGTTGTGGGGACTGACGCCTGATGATCCGTTAAGTTGATGCAGGAATCAATTTGTAACGCGATATTCTTATTCAATCCCGTAACTCTCCCCCAATTATCGGTTGCTGCAGGTGCTTGAGGATATGGATCGTAGACGGGCATCATAAAAGAGTGTCGTGCGTGGTGGCAGATTTTTGGGTGTTGAGGCTAACTTTTTTCCATTAGTACCAATTGATGAGAACGCATAGCATTGCTCAGTTTGTCCCGTCCTTGCTGGTGCTATTGAACGTTGGCGCATTCTTGAGTGTGTCAGAAGTACTGGCTTGCTCCATCCAGAAGCGAATGCATCCGACCAGCAACAATATCCCAACGATTACGGATCCTGATTTCGTCCTTAAGCCTCCTGGTGATATCCTTGATAGAGGCACAGATTTTTACTCCTCCCTTGCGCTGACCGACACGGTCATGATTGGAGTTGCCGAGGGTGAACGGTATGAGATGCTTGGAAGAGTAGAGGACATAGAAGTAGATGGCGATGGACGCATATTTATTGTGGATCGTGAGCTCGGCGAGGTATTGTTGTACAGTTCTGATGGCTCATACCTTGGTTTCTTCGGTGGTCAAGGTGAAGGCCCGGGGGAGTTTAATCAACCCCGTGAGCTAGCGCTCTTTGAGTCTGGCAGAAAAGCTGTGGTATTCTCGAAAGGGCGAGTACAGGTATTTGAACGTCAGGAGAACGGCCAATTTCTCTACCGGAACGGTTTTACGTCTATTGGTACCCAAGGATGTGTAATGAATGATCACATCTATGTCCTGAGACATTACCTTGGCAGACCTGGGAACATTCAAAAGCTCACAATGGAAGGGGAACGGGTTACCTCGTTCGGATACACGTATAAGTCAAAAAACAAGTTCGTAACTCGTAGTCTATCAACGGGAAGTGGGAGCGGGATCGCATGCAGCGAGCGGCATGGTGTAGTAGGTATGATCGTAGGCCGGATACCGGTCTTGCACGGATACTCAGAGGACGGTGAGTTATTATGGCGGGTAAAGGTTGGAAATACAAAGTTTACTCCGGTTGAAGAAAAGGATGGAGGCCGTACGCTTTCCTATAAGAGTTCCTCCAAAGGAGACGCGTATGGTACAAATTTATTTGTTGATGGGGATGGGGAATATTTTAATCTCACGTATGCTGTAAACGCTGGCCCTGAGAAGTCGAATCCAGTGCATTATTATCGGGTTAATGCGCAGACCGGGTATGGTCATTATGTAGGTCATGCGCCGGCTCTTCATGCTAGACACCGCGACTATGTTATCCAATCTATCGATTTGCCGTATCCCTTCTTGCGTATATTTCATTTTGACGGGGAATAGGTCCGTAATCGATTCGGAGTGGATATGAGTAACCGTCGGCTGCTTTTGTGGGCACCCGTTCTGTTTGTCGCCACAGTAGCCAGCAACATAATTAACTAACAATGATACCCCGACCTGAAATTGAAGGCTTACTGGAGCGTGCGCGCATGCTCGGGGGCTATCTTTGACTTGGCCCAGCGGTCAAAACGTGTTGAGGAATTAAACAGGAAACGCTTGGCGCCGGGCTACTGGGATGATGCCGAGGCAGCACAAGCCACCGAGCGTGCGATCGCGTCGGAAAAAACGTGGCTTGATGCGTACGAGGTTGTGGCTGAGCATGCGGAGGATATTTCTACGTTGTTAGAACTTGCGGAGGAAGAAGGGGAAGACCTTGAGCAGGATATAGCGACAAGCTTCCAGGCCCTACTTGAATCCGTCGAATCCCTAGAGCTGCGGAGCATGCTTGCGGGAGAAGACGATCGGCGGAACGCCATCCTGACGATCAATCCGGGGGCGGGAGGTACGGAGAGCCAGGATTGGGCCGAAATGCTGCTGCGCATGTACACTCGGTATTCCGAACAGCAGGGCTTCAAGGTGCTGTTGCTTGGATACCAGGAGGGCGATGTAGCGGGCATCAAGAGCGCCTCGCTGGGGATACAGGGGGATTTTGCGTATGGATACCTGAAGGCTGAATCTGGCGTGCATAGGCTTGTGCGCATCTCACCGTTTGATTCAAATGCACGTCGCCATACATCGTTTGCGAGTGTATTTGTCTATCCTGAGATTGATGACACCATTGAGATTGATTTGCGTGCCGCTGATATTGAGTTGCAGACTTTTCGCTCCGGAGGCAAGGGTGGGCAAAACGTAAATAAATTGGAGACCGGAGTACGCCTGATTTGGACAGGGGCTCTTTCGGATGGGGAAAGGGTTCGGGTCGCGGCAGAATGTACTGAGGAGCGCAGCCAGCGCCAGAACAGAGACCGCGCCATGACGATGCTCAAGAGCCGCGTCTATCGCCTGGAACAGGCAATCCAGGAGGAGGAGAAGAACAAACGTTCCGCGGAAAAGAAACGGATTGATTTTGGCAGCCAGATTCGCTCCTATGTGTTCCAGCCGTACACAATGGTGAATGACCACCGCACAGAACTCAAGATGACCAACGTTCAAGCAGTGATGGATGGGGATCTGGATGCGTTCATCAAGGCTTACTTGCTGCAGTAATCATGGCAAATCAACATCAGTATGATTACCTCGTCTTGGGTAGCGGCATAGCTGGATTATGGTTTTCTCTGGGCGTGGCCGACCATGGCCGCGTAGCTATCATTACCAAAAAAGAGACTGCCGAGTCAAATACCAATTACGCACAGGGAGGTATTGCAAGTGTCTGGGACAAGGAGGATTCGCTTGAAAGTCATATTGATGACACGCTCATTGCTGGTGCAGGCCTCTGTGATGAGGACATTGTAAGAAGTGTGATCACCGAGGGTCCCCGTGAAATCCAGACATTGATTGATCTGGGAGCCTCATTCACAAAGGCAGGAGGACAGTTGCATCTGGGACGTGAGGGCGGACACGCACATCCCCGGATCATTCATGCGAAAGATGCAACCGGACAGGAAGTTGAGCGGGTACTCCTGGCAGCAATCGTTGCACATCCCAATATTACCGTTTTTGACTTTCATTACGCGGTCGACCTGATTACGGAGCATCATTTAGGACAGCATGTCACCCGGCTACGACCGGATATCAATTGTTTTGGGGCTTATGTATTGGATGAAAAGGATGAGACTGTACATACCTTTCTGGCACGGGTGACGCTACTGGCCACAGGCGGGTCATGTGCGGTATATCAACATACGACGAACCCATCCATTGCCACAGGAGACGGGGTTGCTATGGCATATCGTGCAAAAGCACGTTTAGCCAATATGGAGTTCGTACAATTTCATCCAACGGCGCTGTATCGGGGACGAGCGCACAAAGGACGGGCATTTCTGATATCTGAGGCCGTTCGCGGATATGGCGGCATTCTCTTAAATCAGAGTGGGGAGGCCTTCATGAAAAGTTATGATACACGGGCTGAGTTGGCTCCCAGGGATATTGTTGCCCGTGCAATTGACGATCAGCTCAAGCATCGTGGGGAGAACTATGTTTTTCTGGATATTTCTCACACCCAGGCAACAGAGATTGAAGAGAATTTCCCCCACATCGTAGGAACATGCCGCAAATTTGGCGTAGATCCGACAAACGAACCCATCCCGGTTGTCCCGGCTGCACATTATCAGTGTGGCGGAGTCCAGACCGATGAACTGGCTAGGACCAGTATTTCTGGATTGCTGGCCATAGGAGAGGTTGCCTGTACTGGATTGCATGGGGCGAACAGATTGGCAAGCAACTCGCTACTGGAGGCCCTTGTATTCAGTCGGAGGGCCGTCAAGATCGCAATACAGATTGCAGGAACGCGTGCATTCAATGAGAAGGTACCCGATTGGGATGATTCAGGCACAGAGCGTCAGGGCGAGTGGGTGCTGATATCACATAATCGTGATGAGCTTCAGCGGACAATGTGGAATTACGTCGGGATTGTCCGGTCAAATTTACGGCTTGCCCGGGCATTGCGCCGAACAAGGCTGCTCTATGAGGAGGTCGAGGAGTTCTATCATCGGACGCGGATTTCTAGTCGGCTCTGCGAGTTGCGCAATCTCATAGCAGTTGCCTACCTGGTGATCCGTAGTGCACAAATGCGGCGTGAAAGCCGCGGCCTACATTATACATTGGACTACCCGGAGCAGGTAAGCTCTGAACGGCGCCCAAGCCTAGTATAAAATTAACTGAGTATGGAACACTAGACACCCAAGACAGTAACTATCCACGCTATGGTCACGCATCCGGGTGCTGAACCCTTGTACAGTCTCTGGTGATGATCGTTTGGCGGCAGATGGGAGCTCGGTTGCGGGCGCCCTTTTTTGTTGTATTGACGTTGTGAGCTGCGCCCGTCACGCCCGTCGAGACTGGGCGTTTTTGACATATGGCAATTATGAGTACTGTTGCACTTGAAGAGCGTGTTTGCATGCTCGTTGAAAATATGCTGAAAGGAGGTCCAATCTTTCTGGTTGAATATTCCGTGCGTGGCACGCAAGGCTCTCATGTAATTGACATTTTTGTTGAAAGTGACGATGCGCTTGGTGTCAATCAGCTTGCTGAATTGAGCCGGGAGATCGGCTTTATCCTAGATACAGAGGAGATTATGCCGGGGCGTTACACGCTTAATGTATCCACCCCGGGGGCAAAGCGCCCTTTACGCCTCCCCCGGCAGTACCGAAAACATCTTGGGCGTAAACTCCGCGTTCACTATCGCAAAGAGAACGATGCTTTTACAGAAACCTGCGGGGAGTTGGTAGCGGTAGAGGAATCACACATTCAGATTCAGAATGGAACCCAGTCCGCAGAAATTCCGCACAGTGATATCCAGTGGGCCAAGGTACAATTGCCTTGGTAGACATAACATTAGGTAACTGAAATGCAAAGTAGAGATCTTGTTTCGTCATTCGCCGAGATTGCTCGCGAGAAGGATATAGATCGGGATACACTTCAATTGATCGTGGAAGATGTAATCAGATCGATGATCCGGATTCGATTCGGTTCAGACGAGGCCTTCGAGATTATTCTGAATCCAGATTACGGGGATGTTCAGGTTTTGCATATCCGGGAAGTTGTAGAAGACTATGACCTGTCCGACCCGGTCACACAGATTGAGCTCAAAGATGCGCTCAAGATTGAAGATGACTTTGAGGTAGAAGACGAGGTTGCGGAAGAAGTATCTATTTCAGAATTTGGCCGGCGCGCAGTACAGACAGCCCGGTATACTTTTCGTAATCGGATCAGGGATATAGAGAAACAGAATATTTTCGCGGAATATTCTGACCTTGTAGGTGAATTGGTGGTGGGTGAAATTTATCAGGTGCGACGCAGGGAAGTACTCGTCCTGCATAACAGGGTCGAATTAATTATGCCTCGGGAGGAGCAGATCCCGCGTGACCGCTATCGCAAAGGAGATATGCTGCGGGCAGTTGTCAAAGAGGTGCGCCGAGATGCAGGCAGCAATCCACAAGTGATCATTAGCCGCGCCGCGCCTCAGCTCATGGAGCGTCTATTTGAGCTTGAAGTACCGGAGATTGACGAAGGTATTGTCGAGATTAGGGCGGTTGTGCGTGAGCCGGGAGACCGGGCCAAAGTGGCCGTTATCAGCTATGATGAGCGCATAGATCCTGTCGGTGCCTGCGTGGGCCTCAAAGGCAATCGCATACATGCCGTCGTGCGTGAACTCAGCAATGAGAATATTGATGTGATGGAATGGACAGATGATCCATACACCTTGATCAAGCGAACGCTTTCCCCATCAAATCCGATTGAAGTAAAGATCAACGATTCACTGGATCCACCCACGGCCAAGGTAGTCGTTAAGGCAGACGAGGTCAGCCAGGCCATTGGCAAGGGGGCGATCAATGTTCGCCTTGCATCGCGCATGACAGGTATTGAGTTGGACATTTTCCGGGAGATACCAGCAGATGAAGAAGATGTAGAAATCGAAGAGTTTTCCGATGAATTTGACGACGAGATCATCCAGCGATTACGAAGCATTGGATGTGATTCCGCAAAGGCAGTGCTCCAGCTTTCCGTTGAAGAGCTCGTTCGTAGGAGTCAACTTGATGTTGAAGTAGCTACGCGTGTCATGGAAGCTATTAAATCGGAGTTTGATGACGAGGAAGGGGAGGAGTTGGAAGAAGAATTTGAGTTTTAATCGTATTGTGTTAGTATAAGAAACCGACTCAGACAGCGCACATGGCGACAACCGCCACAAAAAAACCGAAGAAGTTCAAAAAGGTCCGACTACATAAAGTAGTTAAGGAGCTTAACCTGACTACGGACACTATTGTCGGTCACCTGACTGAGCGAGGGTATGCAAGTGCGCTAAAGGGAAATGGTATTAATGCGGCTATCACCGATCAAGATGCCTACCTGGATCTTCTAGATAATTTTGCGGAAGACCGCGAAATGCGCGCTCGTGTAGAGGAGCTGCGCGCTGCACGTGAGGCAGAGTTGGCTGCATCAAGTGGGGACTCGGCACCCAGCGGTGCGCAAAAAACAGTGCCAACGGTGGCACAGCCGAAACAAGATGAGCCCGAGTCGACCGTTGAGGACGTCCCTGTTGATGAACTTGAACCGACTGCTGTAGAGGAACAGGAAGAAATTGTGTCCCAAGAGGAAGAAGTGGTTGAGGAGCTGACTGCTTCAGAGGATGTGCCAGAAACTGTTATAGCCGAAAAACCTGAGGTTGAGACAACTGCATTGGATGTGGAGGAGGAGTCAACTACACAGGAAGAGGCAGCAGACGTACGAGACAAAGAAAAACCTGTCGCGCCAGAAGAACCCGAGGCACAGGAGGAGGTTCGTGAAATCACCGTGTCCAAAAAGCCGGATGTGCTTCCCGAAGTCAAGGAAGAAGTGGTTGATGTGCAGCTTGAGGAAGAAATCAAGCCTGAGATCAGTGAAGAGGAAACTCCCGTACTAACCGAGACGACTGACGCGACGGAGGCTACCCTGGAAGTAACTGAACCTGAAAAGACCGAGCCTCATAAAGATACAGAGGAGGTCATTGTGGCCGACAGGTATAAGTTGCAGGGCACGAAGATCATTGGCAAAATAGATCTCGAGAAGGTCAAGGAGACCAAGCCTCCCCGTGCCAAGCGGAAGAAACGCAAACGTAAGAAGTCTGTCGCGGCTGCACCCAGCCCAACAGAAACAACTAAGAAAACAACAGACAAACCGGCGGCCAGCAAACCTAAAAAGCGCAAACGCAAACGTAAGAGCAAGGTAGATTCAGCGGAGGTTGGGCAGTCGGTTCAGGAGACGCTCCGCTCGTTAGAGCAAGGTACAGCGCGGGTGCGTCAGCGGAGGCGGAGAGCTCGTCGTCAGGAACGGGCGGAAAAACGCCTCAATGTACAGATTGAACTGGAGCAGAGGGAGCATGAGATTCGCGTCACCGAATTTGTGTCAACCGGAGAACTTGCAGATCTGATGGGAGTCCCCGTTACGGAGATCATCAGCATGCTGCTGAGTTCTGGTATGATGGTTTCCATTAATCAGAGACTGGATGCGGATACCATAGCCTATGTGGCCGATGAATTCGACTGCAAGGTGGAATTCATTACCGAATTTGGAGATGATGATATTGACGAGGCGGAGGATGAACCAGAAGACTTGAGTCCTAGAGCCCCCGTAGTAACCGTGATGGGGCACGTGGATCACGGGAAAACGTCATTGCTTGATTACATCCGCAATGCAAGTGTTGTCGCAGGCGAATCTGGAGGTATCACGCAGCATATAGGAGCCTATAAGGTCAGACTCGACGATGATCGTATGGTAACCTTCCTGGACACGCCGGGCCACGAAGCATTCACTGCAATGCGTGCTCGTGGTGCAAAGGTCACCGACGTAGTCATTTTGGTTGTAGCGGCTAATGATTCCGTCATGCCTCAGACAATTGAGGCGATCAATCATGCAAAGGCCGCCGGTGTCGCCCTGATCGTTGCAGTCAACAAGATTGACCTGGAGCAGGCCGATGTGCAGCGGGTCATGAAAGAGCTCGCGGATTACGGGGTTCTGGTCGAACAATACGGTGGAAAGGTACAGTGTGCATTTGTCTCAGCAAAAACGGGAGAAGGCATTGAGGATCTCTTGGAAAAGGTGCTTCTGGAAGCAGACATCCTGGAGCTGAAAGGCAATGTCCAACGTTCTGCACTAGGTATTGTAATTGAGAGCAGACTGGATCGTGGGCGCGGTAATATTGCTACCGTTCTCGTCCAGAATGGGACGCTCAGGGTAGGAGATCCATTTGTAGCAGGCATTTACGGTGGGCGGGTCCGTGCCATGTTTGATGAGCGTGATAATCGTATAAAGGCAGCAGGTCCAAGCGAACCGGCTTTGGTGTTAGGATTGCCTGGACAACCAATGGTTGGCGACCGATTGGCTGGAGTGGAGAATGAGTCAGAGGCACGTGACATTTCGCAGAGACGCCAACAAATATGGCGCGAGCAGAAAATGCGTCAGTTCAAGCACGTGCGGCTTGAAGACATCGGACGCCGGATGGCTCTGGGAGATTTTAGCGAGCTAAATCTCATCATAAAAGCTGATGTTGGAGGCTCCGTTGAAGCTATTAGTGACTCACTCCATAAGCTGTCAACTGATGAAGTGGCAGTCAGCATCATACACGCGGGAGTAGGTGCAATTACCGAGAGCGACGTTATGTTGGCCTCGGCATCCGATGCGGTAATCATCGGATTCCAGGTGCGTCCTACATCAGGTGCGCGTATTGCAGCGGAGCGCGAAGAGATTGATATTCATACCTACTCCATCATCTACGATGCCATCGAAGACATTCGGGATGCACTGGAGGGCTTGTTGACGCCGGAGGAATCTGAAAAAATCACTGGTGTAGCGGACGTACGTGACATTTTCAAGGTACCCAAAGCCGGGACCGTGGCCGGTTGCTATATATCCGAAGGACGTATCCGTCGCAGTGACACTGTCCATCTTCTTAGAGAAGGCGTAGTTATCTACGAAGGACGGCTCGCGTCGCTCCGTCGCTTTAAGGATGATGTCCGAGAGGTGGTGTCTGGATATGAGTGCGGGATTGGTGTTGAGAACTACAACGATATCAAAGTTGGCGACCAGATTGAGGCCTTCGAAATGGTCCAAACCAAGCGTACGCTTGACTTGTAGCCGAAAATATGAGCGTGCGAACACAGCGCGTTGCCAAATTGATGCATCGCGAGATTGCTGGCATCCTCGCGCACGAATTCCCCGATAAATCCATGGTGACGGTGATAGGGGCCCGTGTAACACGCGATTTGTCGATTGCGTACGTGGACGTTAGCATTCTGGTTGACTCAACGGAAGAGCGTCAAGATATATTCAACACCTTGGTGGAGCATTCAGCCGCCATTCGAAAACTTCTTGCGCAACGTATCCGGCACCAGATGCGTGCTGTTCCAAGCATACGGTTTTCCCTAGATAACTCACAAGAAGCGGCTCGCAAAATAGACCTCCTGTTTGACCGGATAAAGGAGCAGCAAAGCAACAAATAGTGCTGCTTTAGGAGTCGGGTATTGGTCAGGCTAGAATGCTCAGTAGGTTTAAGGAAACTCTGATTAATCGGGGCAGTTTCGTACTCATCTTACTGGACCACA
>CAZCYQ010000082.1:0-12147 GCA_964503085.1 uncultured Rhodothermaceae bacterium
CAAAATGCTTGGCAAAATATTCTTCAAATAGCGATAAGTAATTTAAGTACGCAACCTGTTGAAGTAGACTTTGAGATTGTTGACTCCTTAGTTGAGAGCGTTCAAATTGCCTCAGAATTCAAGACCACAGGAAAATTACGAATGGTATGGAATCAGGATGGTTCAACGGAGATTGTTTCCACTGTTCTTGACCGAGGCTGGAAGAAAATGGAAAACAGCCTATCTAAGACTTCTACACCTCAGAGTTGAAACAAGAAAAGGAACAATTTATCATATTAGCGTTTCCTGTAAATGAGTTTCGTTAATTTAGGTATGCATCAAAGATTATCTCTCAGCGGTTTAGATCCTCACCGGTCACCGTACGAGAAATTTTTTCCTCCTTACCATCCCACTCCAACTGGCTCTCCCAATCTAGGTGCAGAGACCGTTGGTGCTAAACCGCGGCCATTTTCAGACCCTCACCGGTCACCATATGAAAAATTTTTTCCTCCGTATCATCCCACTCCAACTGGCTCCCCCAATTTAGGTGCAGAGACCGTTGGTGCTAAACCGCGGCCATTTTCAAACCCTCACCGGTCACCGTACGAGAGATTTGTTCCCCATTATCATCCCACGCAAACTGGCTCCCGTAATCTAGGTGCTAAACCCATTGTTACCAAACAGACACCATCTAAGAGCTCAGATTTCACTGATCACCATACGAGAAAAACTTCCTCATTGTCAGTCTAGCCCAACCGTACCACCTATCCCTGCCGCCCAATAACGAAATCCTTGGACGATGATTGTCACAGGGTAGTGTCGGCAGCCAAGGTTAATCGCCGCATGGACATTCGAGAATCTCAATTACTCCCGCTATAGACTGACAAAGTGTGCTAACTTCCCCCATCATGGCACACTTGTTTGTTGGTATTGACCTCGGAACGTCCGGTATACGAACGCTGGTTGTTGACGAAATCGGGCGAATCCACGCAAAGGCAAGCTGCCCAATCCAGGGAGAGCGACGTGATGGACTGCACCGACAAAATCCAGTAGAGTGGTGGCAAGCGGTCTGCAGCACAGCCAGCGCCTGTATATCGCAGCTAAAGCAGCGCGGTGTTTCAACAAGTCAGCTTCGCGGCGTAGCAATAGACGGAACTTCGGGTACGGTAGTGCCTGCCGATCGTAATGGACAGTGCACAGGTCCTGCCATCATGTACGATGACGCCTCTGGGCGAGAGTTTTTGACCGAGCTATCGAGAGCACACAGCACGGCAGTTTTGTCGTTGTCTGCCCTTGGCACTTCTTACCGGGTAAAGAATGATAGCTCCCAGCCCGTGCCGTCGCAGCTGCTGCCCCAAGCTACCTGGGTCTGCAGACAGCTGGTTGGCAGTACCGTGCCTACCGACTACAGCAATGCACTTAAATTTGGCTACGACCTGAAAAAAAGCCAATACTACACGTGGATACATCCAGCGATTCGTGAACAGTTGCCGGCTGTCGTTGAGCCTGGTACAATTCTGGGGAAATTATGCAGAAAAGCCAGCGAACAAACACAATTACCCGAGGGGTTACCACTTGTGGCAGGGGTAACGGACGGAGTTGCCAGTTGTATTGCCTCAGGTCTGCACCGACCCGGTGATTACAGTACATCACTCGGATCAACCCTGGTTTTTAAGTCCTTATCTAAACACCGCTCATCACATCCCCTTTTGTACTCCCACAAGCTGCCTGGCGGTTACTGGCTGCCAGGTGCAGCAAGCAACACGGGAGCTTCGTGGATCAAGGCTTGGTTTCCAGACGCAGACCTTCCACAAATGGATGCAGAGGCTCTTCGGTATCTTCCATCCAAGGAAACCGTATATCCGCTCACACTTGAGGGCGAACGATTCCCGTTCGCAAACAGCAGTGCGCGTGCGATTCTGCCTCCGGGTCTGAGCAGTGCACGAAAGTTCGCTGCATGCCTCCAGGGAACGGCATGCCTAGAACGTATGGCTTACACACTACTTGACGAAGCGTTGGGTGTGCCGTCTGGTCAGGGAGAGGTATACAGCACAGGTGGTGGCAGTTACAGTGATATATGGATGCAATTGCGTGCAGATCTTTGTCAGCGGGTTTACCATCGCCCCGCACGCACGGAAGCGGCGTTCGGTGCAGCGATCCTGGCTGCTGCCGGTACCCGCTATTCAACGTTGCCAGAAGCTATTGAGAGGATGACCCAACAAAGCAAATCCTTCAAACCGCGTCGCGAACTGGAGGAGGCTTACGCAGACTTTGTTCGGAGCGTTCAACCGTACCTGAGTCCCTAGGAATCCATTGCCTGAACAAAGTCTAGCACCTCAGTGATGATATCCAGTACTTCGTTCAGGGTGTCTTCGGGAATATTAAGCGGAGGAGCGATCCGAATGACGGTTCCTGAATGAAGCGTCCAGCCCAGAAGAACTCCTCGTTGCAGGCATTGCTCAACAACCTGATTCGCAACCCGAGTGTTCACCAAATCCATTCCAAGCATTGCCCCTCTTCCGCGTAAATCAGTAATGAGCGTGTGCCCAAGCTTCGTGCGAACACGCTCCTCAACCCATAATGCGCGCTCGGCCAATCCCTCATCCTGCAGAACTTGCAGGGTCGCGTGGGCTGCCGCACACGAAACCGGATGACCACCAAATGTCGTGACGTGACTGAGTGGAGGGTCACGCCGCAGCGACTGCATCACTTCTGTATTGGCTATAAAGGCCCCCAGTGGCATACCGCCTCCCATAGCTTTGGCCAAGGTCAGGATATCTGGTACAATATCTTCATGTTCAAACGCAAATAGGTGCCCCGTTCGACCAAAGCCGGTCTGGATCTCATCCAGAACCAACAATGCCCCTACGGCCGTGCATCTCGCACGCAAAGCCCTGAACCAGCCGGGCGGGGGCAGACGCATTCCTCCTTCACCCTGGATCGGCTCAGCAATTGCACATGCAACTGCGTCATCAATGTGATCTAAAGCTTCAAAGTCTCCAAAAGGCAGAAACGTCACGCCTGGTAACAGAGGACGAAAGGGGTCTTGATAAACATGCCTGCCCGTAACGCTCAGGGATCCATGCGTATCGCCATGGAAAGATTGCTCAAAAGCCACCATGCGACCACGTTTGGTGTATTTCTTGGCCAGTTTGAGTGCGCCCTCGTTGGCCTCCGTACCTGACATTGTGAAGTACACAGAATCTAGTGCTGCTGGCAGAACACCAGTCAACTGTTTAGCCAGCCGCACCTGAGGAGCTTGGATAAACTCACCGTACACCATCACATGAAGGTGCCGATCTAATTGATCACGAATCGCACGCAAGACGCTCGGGTGCCGATGTCCTAGCGACGAAACTGCAATCCCGCTGATAAAGTCAATCAGTTTGCGTCCATCGGTCAACACGAGAAATGGCCCCTCTGCCTGCTCTATTTCTAAACCAAGGGGATGGTCGCTGGTCCAGGCAAGGTGTCGGACAAAATCTGCGTTCATTGTTCAATCTCCAATCCAATCAGGCGAACAGGTATATACACATCGGGTTCAACTTTCTCCTGAACAATAAGCACAGCTCATGGATCTTCGCGGGAAAATAGCGGTCGTAACCGGTGCAAGCAGTGGCCTTGGCAGCGAGTTTGCCCGACATTTGGTGCGCCGTGGAAGCACGGTCTATGGACTCGCACGACGAGTAGACCGCTTGAAGTTGCTTGAGTCTCAATTGGGAGCGAAGTTTAAACCGGTTGAATGTGATGTGACCGACGAAACGGCAGTAGAATTGGCATTTTCGAGCTTGAATCATATTGATATCCTTATCAATAACGCGGGCCTCGGTCGTTTTTCCGCAATTGATGCCCAGACCAAAGAAGATTGGGATGCGCAAATTGACACTAACCTGACAGGCGTCTATCTTTGTACGCGTACGGTGGTGCCGCGCATGAAAGCGCAAAATGCGCAAACCGGATTCGGTGGACATATCGTCAATATTGCCTCTGTTGCGGGCTTGGTTGGTAATGCAAATCTAAGTGCATACAATGCTACAAAATTTGGTTTGCGCGGATTTAGCGATGCAACGATGAAAGAACTACGCGGCCATGGTATCAAGGTAAGTTGTGTCTGCCCCGGCAGTGTTGCTACCGAATTTGGTCGCGTTGCAGGATCCTCAGGTGCCCCGAATCCTATGCAGCCGGAAGATATTGCAGAGACAGTCATCCATATATTGGAGTCATCGGACAATTATTTGATTTCTGAAGTGGTAATGCGACCACTACGACCAAGAGGATAGCCATGGAACGTAGACGATTCATCCGATCAGCGGCCCTCGGCACTGCAGCCGGTGCTGTTCTCACCGGTTGCGGCCCCCAGAGCGGTGATGCCCCGGCTGTTCAATCCGACAATCCAATGCTGCGATGGCGTCTTGCATCCAGTTTTGCGCGCTCTCTAGATACCATATATGGGGCAGCGGAGGTAATGAGCGAGCGCGTCAGTCAACTGACCAATGGACGGTTCACCATCCGTGTTTATCCAGCCGGTGAGATAGTTCCTGCATTTGAGGTACTTGAGTCGGTCCAGAAAGGCACGGTGCAAATTGGACACTCGGCGGGTTACTACTACATAGGTAAAAATCTGGCCTTCGTTTTTGAAACCACGGTTCCCTTTGGCCTCAATGCTCGGCAGTTTAACAGTTGGGTTTATGAAGGGGGTGGACAGGCAATCCTGCGGGAATTATTTGCAGACTATGGTGTGATCAACTTTCCCGGTGGCAATACTGGCGCGCAGATGGGTGGGTGGTTCAACCGGGAAATCAACAGCTTGCTGGATCTGCGCGGGCTTTCAATGCGCATTCCGGGTCTAGGCGGGCGGGTTATGGACCGTCTAGGGGTAACCGTACAGCAGATTCCGGGCGGAGAAATTTATCCCGCACTTGAGCGTGGAGCAATAGATGCTGCCGAATGGGTAGGTCCTTATGACGATGAAAAACTGGGCTTCAATCAGGTTGCAAACTACTATTACTACCCTGGCTGGTGGGAACCGGGAGCCAACCTGTCCTTTTTTGTCAATCAGCAGGCCATGCAGGAACTTCCGCCAGCGTATCAGGCTGCATTGGAAGTCGCCATGGCCGAAGCCAACCAGTATATGCTTGCAAGGTATGACGCCCTGAATCCGCCTGCCTTTCAACGTATTCTTGAGTCCGACATTGAGCTACGCGCGTTTCCGAAGGATGTGATGGATGCAGCATACTCCGCTTCCGAAGAGCTATTGCAGGAGGGACGTACGGATCCTGGCTTTGCTCGCGTGCATGATTCTTTTCTCGCATGGCGTCGAGACTCTGATGACTGGATCCACACAGCAGAATACGCGATGTATTCTTATATGCACGCCCGCAGGCAGGGGGGTGCCTAAGGTATTCAGAGTGCCCAAAGAACCAGGTCAGGGAATAGGATCAGGAGGATCAAGCCTATGACCTGAATTCCTATGAAGGGGATGACTCCCCGGTAGATTGACGCTGTCGGCATGCTCGGTGGAGCCACGCCCCTCAGATAGAATAAAGCAAATCCGAACGGAGGCGTCAGGAATGATGTCTGCAGGTTCATCCCTACCATTACCCCAAACCAGATCAGGGCAATGCTCGCAGGTACGCCCAGCATCGGACTCAGGAGCTCAGCAGCGGGCGCAACCATCAGGGGGATAATGATAAAGGCAATCTCAAAGAAATCAATAAAAAAGCCCAGGATAAATATCGCGAGGTTAGCAACCAGCAAGAATCCAATGACGCCTCCGGGAATATTGACGAGAAGATCCTCAATCCAGATCCCACCATCCAGTCCCCGAAATACGAGCGCAAACGCTGTGGAAGCGATGAGCAACATCATCACCATTGCGGTCAGTTTGACGGTCTCTTCCACGGTCCCCCGCAGCGCTTTTTTGTCCAGACGGCCATTCAACGCTGCCAGACCAATGGCACCAACAGCTCCTAGGGCCCCGGATTCTGTAGGTGTGGCAATGCCGGCAAATATGCTGCCGAGTACTACAAAAATGAGCAACAATGGTGGGAGCATTACCAGGAAAACCTTCCGCAGCAGCCCCTTTCGCTCTGCATTTCTCACTTCCGGGGGCAGCGCTGGCGCAGCGGATGGCTTGAGAACGGCAGTTCCTATGGCATACAATCCGTAGAGTAGTGCAAGCAAAACCCCCGGGACCAGTGCGCCGATAAACAAATCACCAACTGATACTCCCAATTGATCAGCCAGTACTACAAGAACTACACTGGGAGGAATGATCTGCCCCAGTGTTCCAGTTGCTGTGATCACACCTGCAGAGAGTTCCTCCGAGTAATTGTTCTTGAGCATGATTGGCAATGAAATCATTCCCATGGCTACCACACTCGCCCCAACAATACCTGTTGCAGCTGCCAAAAGCACCCCCACGAGGATAACCGCGATCGCCAATCCCCCGCGTACTGGACCGAAAAGCAGGCCAGTCGTATGCAGCAAGTCCCGTGCAAGATTACTCTTCTCGAGCATAGTCCCCATGAAGATGAAAAAGGGGACTGCCAAAAGCGTGTAATTTGACATAATGCCGAACAGGCGATCCGGCAGTGCCAGCATTAGATGCCAGTCGAAGTAACCCGTGGCAACGCCGATCACGGCAAATATAAGCGAAGCACCTCCAAGGGAAAAGGCTACGGGATAGCCAGAAAAGATCAGAAGTAAGGCTACCGCAAACATGAGCGGTGCCAACCACTCAAGTCCGGGCATGTCTGTTCAAGCGTAGAGCTTTTGCGAGATCAATGATGGTTATGGCTTCGCGCGCTGCAGATGCCAATCCCTGTATCATCAACAGTATAAATGCCAGTGGCACAACAGTTAGAAGGGGATAACGTGGTAGACCTCCCGGATCCGGCGATCCCTCCAACCGGATCCATGAGTCCACGACCACCGGCCAGGAAGTGGAAATCATGAGCAAGCAAAAAGGTATGAGAAAGACTACCGTACCCGCTATGTTTACCCAAGCCTTGCTGGCCGGAGAAATACGATTATAAAAGATATCAACCCGTACGTGTGCCCCGGTCTTGAGTGCATAAGCTGCTCCCAGCAAGAAAACCAGACTAAATAGATACCATTGGAGCTCAATGAAAGTATTGGAGCTTGCCTGTCTTGCCACTTCACCGATCCAGTGCAGAGCCCTCTGAAGCGTGCCTGCACTCTCTGGATCAAGGTGTGCCCAGCCGGACAGTGAGCGCATGATCGCATTGTATGCACCTGCTATCACCATGAGCAGGATGCAGTACCAGGTCAGTTTTCCAAAGAAATCTGTCACCCGCTCAGTTCGGCTGGCAAACGTTGTAAGGAATCCCTCTGCACTCATGTTTGAACCCGGCAAATCACTGATATATTGATTCTGCAACAATCTTCGACGCTGGTGTGCATGCTTCCGCTTGCCTCCGAAAGAGTTGGCCTAATATCGGTTATCACTAAGTATACAGATTCGTGAGTTTTTACGAAGACAGGCTCATAGCGATTTACCACAAACCCGGTGAACTCAATACAACTCTGTCACCTTGAGTTGCCCGGGCAATTCCGGCTCAAAAGAGGCCGCGCGCCAACAGGGCTTCCAGTGGTCTTGCTTTCTGATCTTACATGTGTGCCAGTGCCAATGCTCGGGTATTATTTCGGTTTTTTTGCGGGATGCATCGGGCTTTCCCATACCGTTGGAAGGTCAATACTCAATCGTTCCGAGGTCTGCCGAAGTTCTTACGCGGAGAGGAAGCGGTTCCATTTTCTGAATTATTCTGAGGAGCACTTGCGCGCCCCAATGCTTGAATGCCTCCGGGGTTAGTGAGTCAAGAGACGTATCCCGTGTAGGCAACACTGAACTGGAGTGAAGTCCTAACTGCTTTGATCACTGTTGTTGGAGTTTGAGTCGGAGTTTTCTGAGGTTGTGTTTGTATGGATCTCAAAATGCCCGGCGAGCAAGTATCGGTAGAGCTTGAGGGTAATCTCCTTTTTGTTCTTTTCCAACCAGTTTTGGGTATCTGGTGTCATTACCATCGTGCGGCATGCCGTATCGGCGATTATTGACGAAGATTGTTTTCCGAGTTCGACAGCAGATCGGATTGCACTTCCAGGGCTGAACTGGTGGAGGCGTTTGCCGGAGCTGTCATAGGCGGATACCCGGCCCGAAATCAGCAGTTGTAGTTCATCCCCATCGGGCAGAGAATCGCCAGTAGCGTACTTACGTGGTGTAAGCCATTCATGAAGCTGTTCCATTAGAGCCTCAAAGTGAATCTGTCTTTCCAAGTAGCTTTCGAGGTTGTCCGCAGCATCTTCCAGCAGGACGGTACGCCGCCCGCGAGCAGACGCTGCTTTTCTTTTCCACGAATTAAGGACTATGTCTTCGCAGCGTTCAAGGGCAGAATTTTCATTTGTCTCAAATATCAGTTCGCAAAATGTAGATGCGACGAGGGTGCGTTCCAAAGCTGAGCGAAGTTGTTCGGATACTCCGCTCAAAATGAATTTGACATCGTTCTTGATTGCTGATTGCAGGAATCGGGACAACTCGTTGATGGCAGAGAAATCCAGACCGGAGACGGCGGAGAAATTCAGCACGAGACAGATGGGTTGGGGACGTTCCTTTAAAGCCTCTTTGAGTCGACTCATCAGGGCCCCGATGCTACCGAAGAATATATAACCGCGTAGCTGGAAAACTTTCACTCGTCCGCCTTCCTGGAGCAGAATCGTACGTTCCGGTACGGTACGGGCCTTGTTGCTGTGGCGTTCATGTGCCGTGAACTGGGATTCGATTGGATCCACACGACTGAGGCGTACGGCGAAGAATACGAGCATAATGAGCATTCCGGCGCCCACGCCCTCAATCAAGCCGACAAAGACGATAGTAAGAAAGATTGCAAGGATGACTCCAAATTCGCTCAGAGGAAGGCGTTTGTAATTTTGAATGAGTCCGTGATCTAGGAGGCCCCATCCGGCAAAGATCAAAATCCCGCCAATTAGTGCTGTCGGTATGATCTCCAGAACTTTGTCTCCGAAAATCAGAACGGCACCAATCACAATGGATGCTATCACACCGGTAAATCGGGTCCCGGCTCGGAGAAGCTTACTGCGCATTGAGCCAGAGACGATGATTGTCGCGACTGTTCCCCCGCCGATTCCTGCAACCATGCTGGCATAGCCGGTGGATTTGAATTCTTTGTTCCAATCCATCTCCCGATTCACCGCAAGCTCAAGCCCCGCGATATTCAGGATGATAGAGATAAAGGCGATCAAGGTAAGTGTAAGGAGATGGGGAATCTGGGTGATAATTGCCGTCCATTGCACATGTACGATATCAGCCGGAAGTATAGAAGGCCACAGTCGACCATCTGCTGTACTTGTGAGCAAAAGGTCAACCCCCCTCGCTTCGCTGCCGGTAATGCCAAGAGTGCCAAGGACAATATGGTACGCACCGACTAAAATGATGGTGCTCACAGGTAATATCAAGGCATGCCCCCATCGCTTTATTGCGTAGTAAAGAAGGATCCCATAAGTTACTCCCGGAAACAAAATCCAGAATTTGGTGGAATTCACATCAATGGCATCTGGCCACCACTGACCCTGCGCTCCCATCAGGGATAGTCCTGCCAGGCATACAGCTCCTCCGATACCAGAAAGGAATCCCGCGGCGACGGGATACGGAATAAAGCGCATCAGCCTAGCCAATCGAAAATGCCCGATCATGAGGCAGCAAAGCCCTGTGGCAACTGCGCTGATGATGAGTGCACTGGCTGCGGTAACGAACAGCGTCTCCCCGCTTGTTTCAATTGAAGATGCGATTGTGGCCATGATTACTATCAATGCCGGCGACAACCCGGCAATCGTGCCGCGGTAGCTGCTGGTCAACGCCATGACTAAGCAGGCGGCGAAATTCCCGAATAGAATCAGCCCAATGCCCTGGGAAGAGTAGGCTTCCAAAGGACCAAAGAAGATGAGGCTCCCAAAAGCCACCTGCGCGACGACTAATCCCAAGCCGGAAGTTAATCCGGCCGAAAGTGCAGGAATCATCTTCGAAGAGAAGAGGTCTCTACGAAGCTCAGAAGCAAGTTCCAGGAAAGCAGAAATCACTTGGTCACCATAGAATCAAGAGCTTGGATAGCCCAATCTAGGAAAGGGAATCATATCCGTGGACAAATAGTGTGTATCTTGCTAGCGGGTGGAGGTGCTTTGCATTGATTGAGGCCATGTGCCGCATAGATCATTGGTTGACAAGAGGACTGGCAGCCAGTCAAAAAGCCTAACCTCCGGCTACAGATAGTACGGTCGTTTCCATCATGCGTCCAGAGATGATTATAGGGAAATTCAAGAAGAACGATCCGGTTCTGTAGCTCATGTACCGGTATTCTCTGATGCTGACTCAAGTGCTCGGTAACGCAAGGTTGAGGTATTGGTTGGCACCGATGACTTCCCGTGTTCCCCGTCCGCAGATAACGTGCAGGATTGATTCATGTTTGAACCCAAGTCTGTGATTGGGATTGCAGAAACGATCAGAAACTACAGATTCAAGAACAGGAATAATATATGAAAGCCAAATCTCAGAGGGAAAAGATAAGGGTCGGATTGTGTTAGATGTTGTTGGTAAAAAGGTTACAAGAAAGATCACAGACCATGTCCCTGTGTATGCGGTGGTATATTCAGGGACATTCTGTTTTAGAAGGAGAAGCAAATAATTCGTTGGTTTCATCAATATGAAGATATCTTTGCCGTTTTTGCTGTTACTCGTTGCTGCCTGTGCGACTGAGCCTCCACCGAATATCGTGCTAATCATGGCAGACGATATGGGCTACGAGACGTTGGGAGTCAACGGCGGTTTGAGCTACGATACGCCACATCTGGATTCGCTCGCGCAACATGGCATGCGCTTCACCCAGGCTTTCTCCACGCCCCTGTGCACCCCCACGAGGGTGCAGCTGATGTCCGGCAAGTACAATTTCCGCAACTATATTGGATTTGGTCTGCTTGATCCGGCTGAGCGGACGTTTGCCCATTTGCTACACGATGTCGGTTACTCGACAGGAATTGCGGGCAAATGGCAGCTGTATGGTAATGCGCAGCAGCGGGAGCTGGCCGGACGTGGCGGCTCAACCCCGGAGGAAGCGGGCTTTGAAGAGTTTGCACTTTGGCAGTTCATGGAGCGCGGCAGTCGCTACAAATCACCCACAGTACATTATGCCGGACAAATGCCTGAAGTATTTCCCGGGGCTTATGGACCGGATCTGTATACCGATTACATTGAGGACTTTTTTGAGCGACACCAGAACAAACCTTTCTTCTTGTATTTCCCAATGGCCCTACCGCATGATCCGTTTCTGCCGCCGCCGAGTCATCCCGATTTCGATAGCCTGGATGTCACTGGGGCGCGTAGCGATACTGCGTATTTCGGGGCCATGGTAAATTACGTGGACAAACTGGTTGGCCGCATAACGGGCAAACTGCATGAGCTGGGGCTTGACCGTCGGACATTGGTGCTGTTTACGACGGACAATGGAACGCATCGGAGTGTGTTTTCGCAGCACGAAACAGGTCTGATTCGGGGTAGGAAAGCCTATCCCGTAGCAGCCGGAACTCGTGTGCCGTTGATTGCATATTGGCCCGGTACCATTGAACAGGGTGTAATCAATGACGCCCTGGTGGACTTTACAGATTTTCTACCGACCATGCTAGAAGCGGCAGGCAGTACTGTTCTAGGTGATTTTACCGCAGATGGACTAAGTTTTTATGGTCAACTGATCGGGCAGGCCGATACCACACGTGAGTGGATATACTGTCATTATGATCCACGATGGGGGCGATTTTCGCCCGCGCGATGGGCCCAGGACCGCACTTGGAAACTTTACGGAGACGGCAGGTTCGTCAACTGGTCCGAGGATCCCGACGAACTACAAGGCTTGGAGGATACCAGATTGGATGAACATGCCCGCGCAGCGAAGAGCAAGCTGCAGGGTGTCCTGAACCGAATGCCGCCATTGCCACCGACACTATCCGAAGATTAATTTGGTTAACTGCGCCAAATCGAATGGCGAAGCTAAGTTGAGAATTGTTTCCCAACCAGCGGTGGCTTCATTCCTAACGCGAGTTCGCCATTTCTCTTCGACCCTGATGAATTTCTCGGGTTGATTTTCG
>CAZCYQ010000083.1:0-11592 GCA_964503085.1 uncultured Rhodothermaceae bacterium
AAGATATACGCATACGGCGATATCAGCGCAAGTTAGCGCGCCAGCAGAAAGGATCGAATCGCAGACGAGTAACCAAGCGGAAGATCGCCAAGTGGAAGCGTAAACAGAAGAATTGTCGCAAGAATCAAGCTCACCAAAACAGCAGGTTTCTTGCCAACCGTGCAGAGGCGTTAGTCCGCGAGGACTTGAAGTTGAAGAACATGACAGCATCCGCGAAAGGAACGGTAGAGAACCCTGGCAAGAACGTCAACGCGAAGGCAGGCCTGAATCGATCCATGCTCAACGCTTCGCACGGCAGGTTCAACCAGTATTGCGACTATAAATTTGAGACGGTAGTAGGTGTCGATCCACGGTACACAAGCCAAACGTGTAACTCGTGCGGGCACGTGGACAAAGTAAACCGTCAAACACAACGCAGCTTCAGGTGTGTGTCTTGTGGACATGCGGATCATGCAGACCTCAACGCGTCTGCGAACATACTGGCCTCCGGGATTGGGGCTTCTGCACGGCGAGGGGCGTTCGGTTTACCGACCCCTAAGACCCGTGAAATTGATGGGATATTCAACTATGCCATATAATTCCCAAAAAGATGAAAAGGCATCCCGATATCACACAGAATAGCAGGTTCAAGTACGCAGAGATGTGCCGGATACCAAACCCGCATTCAGTGCAATGGTACTTGACGACGAGGACCGATTGTGGAAGCAACTCAGTTGGCCAGCGGATTCCACAATGGCTGAGTGGCTTGTAGTTGAATCGTCAACAGGTGACGTAGTAGCCAAAACCTCGCTACCAGTGACTGCAACAATCATGAAAATTCGTCAAGGAAATGCCTACGGCGTCTTGGATGACGGGCAAGACGTTGTGACGGTTTGGGAAATCAATAGTTCACCGTCACACGGGGGTTGATATGAAGACCGTGCAGTTTCAGCGGTGAAGCACGCAAAACGCAGGTCAGGAAACATGTACCTTTCGTGTGAAATACATGCTGCACAACCATCTGGAATGGCGTACATGTTTAGCATCCAAAGGGAAGCTAATTCGCAATGGTCCAACAAATCACAAATCGTGGATTCATTGAAGACGATATTTAGAACTTTTTGTACAGTAATTTCCCTCGCAAGCGGTGCATCTACCACTACTGCTGTAAAACTAAAAGATTATACCTTGGATGTTTCATAAATCAGTCACTTTCACGCTTCTGATCACCCTATTGGCTGCTGGATGCGGCACGGAAGCTCCTCGCTCCATAACAGCAGTGTCTTGGGGAGGCTCGTATGGACAGGCTGTCAACGAGGCGGTTAACATTCCCTTCGCCGAGGAAATGGGCATCAATGTTGGAGTCGAGGACTATAACGGAGGGCTCGCACAAATCCGCGCACAGGTTGAAATTGGCAATATTCACTGGGATGTAGTGGATCTGGAATTCGCCGACGCGGTGCGCGGATGCGACGAAGGACTTCTGGAACCGATAGACATCGACATATTACCGCCTGGCCCTGATGGAACGCCCGCTACTGAGGATTTTGTGGCCGAAACCCTGACTGAATGTGGTGTAGGTAATATTTTTTGGTCAACCGTGTATGCTTACAGTGAGGCGACCATTCCTGGTCCCAAGCCCACTACGATGGCTGACTTTTTCGACCTGGAGACCTTCCCTGGTCGCCGGGGAATGAGGCGAGCACCGCAGGTAAATCTTGAATGGGCGTTGATTGCAGACGGGGTGCCCCTAGATCAGGTGTACGCCACACTGGATACCCCCGAGGGAGTTGAACGTGCTTTTGCAAAGCTCGAATCCATCAAGGAAGAGGTGATCTGGTGGGAAGCCGGTGCCCAGCCGCCACAAATGCTGGCCGACGGTGAAGTGATCATGACCACAGCCTATAACGGTCGTATCTTCAACGCGCAGGTGCTTGAAGATCAGCCGTTCGTGATTGTTTGGGACGGACAGATGCTGGATGTGGGACAGATCGGAATTGTCCGTGGTACTCCGCGCCTGAAGGAGGCCTTGGAATATATTATCTTCGCAACCAGTGCTGAATCATTGGCGCGGATCGGAAGGCGGATCTCATATTCCCCCGTGCGGAAGTCCGGGATGCCACTGGTGACTACTCACATTGTGGCTGGCGTAGATATGGAACCACACATGCCGGCGAGTCCCGCCAATACGCAGCGTGCCCTGCGTTTCAACTCAGCTTGGTGGGTTGACCACCAGGACGAAATGAACGAACGGTTCAGTGCATGGCTGGTCAACTGAGATTTTCAACTACATGAGGCGCTGCGACTGTAAGGACGTAATTGGGTTTCCTGTACGCGGAAGCCATCATCCACGTTTTCTACGGCTAATTCCGCAAAATATCCAATTCAGCCAGGATTTCCTTGCACCGGTTCTGGTTTCAGGAAGGGGCATGTCAATCGTATCAATCGGGGACCACACACTCGACTTCCCAGGACATTCACGTCCTTTCAAGTGCTCCACCGAGAACAGGCACTGAAGATCAATCAACGGATTGATCAAGCCCTTTATGAGCGCTGTTGAGGTTGGACATTGATCCTGCCAGAGATAGGCCACGCCAATTCTGGAATCCTGAGATACTACCTACGAACTGCTAAGCAGGTTGGCCCGCTTGTCCCGGACGAAGCAAGACATCCATACGGTGATGCAGCATCATCAGCGCTGGTACCAACATCATCAGGATAACCGTGGCAAATAGTACGCCAACACCAAGACTTACGGCCATCGGGATAAGGAATTGTGCCTGTGTACTCCGCTCCAGTATAAGGGGAAGAACGCCTAGGAACGTGGTTACAGATGTAAGCAGAATTGGGCGAAAGCGTGCCTTCCCACCTTCCCAAATGGCTTTCTCCATAGGTACTCCCTCCCGCCTCCTCTCATTAATGAAATGAATAAGCACTAACGAGTCATTGATTACAATCCCACTAAGTGCCACAATCCCAAACAGGCTAAGCATGCTCAGGTTCAGTCCCATAATTATATGACCAATCAGAGCACCGATAAATCCAAACGGAATCACGGCCAGAATAATGAATGGCTGGATATATGAACGAAAAGGAATAGCTAGGAGTGCGTACATCACAAACAATGCGATGATAAATCCTCTTGTCAGTGCGTTCACAGAATCGGCTTGTTGCCTCTGCTCACCTTCAAAGCTTACACTGAATCCTGGAATATCTGCCTGAATAGCCGGAATGATTTCTGATTCTATGCTACCGATGACCGCCTCTAGTGTGTTTTGCTCCTCATTCACATCCGCTGTGACGGTTACAACGCGGCGCCGGTCACGCCGATGAATGGCGGATGGGCCAGTGGCAATGCGCGCTTCAGCGACTTCGCTGAGAGGGATCTCTGCTCCGGCGGGCGTTCGAATACGGAGCCGCTGCAGGTCGGCTGGGGTATTGCGTTCATCCTCTGGCAGGCGAACCATCACTCTGACATCGTCCCGGCCTCTCTGTATACGCAGGGCTTCGGCACCAAAGAAGGCGTTGCGTACTTGCAAGGCCATGTCCTCAAAAGTCAGTCCGAGAGGGCGTGATTCCGGAAGCAATTCCAACTGAATCTCGCGTTTCCCCCTGTCTTGATCATCGTCTATATTGGAAGTCCCCGCAATACTTGCAAGCTCCTCTCTGAAGCGCGCTGTTGCTTCTTCCAGCGCCTGTGCGGTAGGTGCAGCCAGTTCTGCCCGAATGCTGCTTCCGAGAGAAATTAGTGCTGCCTGGAAAACAAGAGAATTTACACCAGGAATCTCGCCAACCTTTTCACGCCATGCTTCTTCGAATTCTAGTGCAGGGAGCTTTCGTATTTCGGCGTTGACCAACTCAAGGCTGACCTCACCCAGATGGGATTGGATAATTTTATGTTGATCAGCCGCCATCGGATCCAAACCGAGAGAGGGCTGGTCGCCGACCAAGGTCAGCGTATTGGTCACCAGAGGCGGATGGTTCTCTGGAAGGCTGGCCTGTAACTCGGTGGCCGTTTCATGACCCTTCGCTTCCAGTAATTCGACAATCTCCTGCGTTCGCTGAGCTGGGGTTCCCAAAGGCATCTCAATGCGTGCGGTTACGACTTCGCCTTCGATCTCGGGGAGAAAAATGAACTGAACCAATCCACCACGCACGAGTGCGAGTGACAGACCGATCAGAGCCACCGAACCGATCAGCACAAGGAAATAACGCCGCGTGGTGAACCGCAGTACTCGGTCTAACGGACCATGTATGAAGCGTTCCAGGGCCTGCGTGGTAGCAGACTGCATCCATTCCAAACGCCGCATGATCCTGCCGGGGTGTGCATTCCTCTTCATGTGCGATAGATGCGCCGGCAGGATAAAGAGTGATTCAATCAGGGAAAACAACAGAACGGTGATGGCAACCGTCGGGATAGATTGCATTAGCTTGCCCATTGACCCCGGTACAAACAGCATTGGCGAAAACGCTGCTATTGTCGTAAAAACCGCAAAGGTCACAGGCGCACAAAGTCGCGTGGCTCCTTGAACTGCGGCACGCAAGGGAGGTACGCCACGTTCTTGCTCCCTGAATATGTTTTCCCCAATCACAATTGCATCATCTACCACAATTCCAATAGCAACGATGAAAGCAAACAACGAGGTCATGTCTATTGAAACCCCCAGTAATGCCATTACAGTAAACGAGCCAATAAAAGACACCAGGAGACCTAAAGCAGTCCACAACGCCAACTGAATGTTCATAGACAGGACTAAAGCCAGCGTAACAAGTATAAAACCGACGATTCCATTTTTGATCAGAAGGTCTAGGCGGCTTTTGAGGTAGGCGTGCTCATTGCGCCACGTATCTACAGAAATCCCTTCTGGCACACTCATACGGAAGTCCGCTAGGTACTCTTCAGTAGCTTCGGCAATATCAAGTACACGCTCATCACCCGTGCGGGAAATCGCCACCAGAACCGCCGGCTGTCCCTCAAATCGTGCGATGAGGTCGTCATCCTGAAACCCATCCGTGACGGTAGCGAGGTCTGCGAGACGGACAGTGGCACCTGCTGGAGTTGCCAGAATGATAATTTCCTCAAAATCTCTGGCTGTATAATTCTGGCCCGTGGAACGAACCAGGATTTCCTCACTGCGCGTTTCCAGGCTGCCACCAGGCAGTTCCAGGCTTCCACGACGCACGGCCGTTGCTACATCAGAAAGGCGCAGCCCATAGGCGGCTAATGCGTCTTCCGAGACCTCAATTGATATTTCATAGTCCCGCACACCTATCAAACGAACGAAGGAGATTTCGTCAAGTGCAGTCAGTTCATCCTTGACCTGCTCTGCCAATGCCTTGAGTGAGTGCTCGTCGGCATCTCCGTATATGGCAACCTGCAGTACATTCCTGCGATTCGTCAGCTCTCGAACTACCGGCCGGTCTGCCTCAGCGGGAAATGTATTAATACGATCCACATTGCTCTTGATGTCGTTTAGGGCCTTATCAACATCAGCCCCCAACTCCAGGTTTACCGTTACTACGCCGACATTTTCTGAAGCAACAGACGAGATCTGGTCAATGTCATCCACGCCATCAATCGCTTCCTCAATGCGCCGCACGACTCCGTCTTCCACCTCTTCGGGCGAAGCCCCACGGTAGTCCGTGCGGATCTCGATAGCGTCAAGGCTGGCTTCCTGAAAGACCTCCTGCGGAATTCTTGAAACATTAAGGAGTCCGAGGAAAAGAATCAACAACATCAGCAGATTCGCTGCGACGCTGTTGCTCGCCATGTAGGCAATAGCTTTCTTCATGTCGGCAAGCTACTTTCTTCTACCTGACTAATTCATTCCGGTCCGTACAAGCATACCATCCGTTACTACATTCAGCATATTGGTAACCACTTGGCCCTCGTCCGTGATTCCATTTAGAACATAGAGGGTATCCTCCACTTCCTGAATGATCTCTATGGGTTGCACATACAGGCGGTCCTCACGGACAACCCAAACCACATCGCCTTCCCTAAGGGCTTCGCGAGGCAGTGTGTAGTATTGATCAAAGTGTCGGCCTTCCAAGTATGCAGTAACGAACGTCCCCACCAAGAGGGGTGGGCGAATATCATTGCCTTCATACGGATACTGTACTCGGACGATCACATTGAGCGTTCGAGTAGACTCATCCAGGGTCCCTTCCGTGCGATGAATACTCCCGATCCATTCGTGCTCCCCATCGGCATTACGAGCAACAAGTCTGGCATGTGTTGTCCCGGTTCCACCACCCAGCAAGTCACCAAGGAGTGTAATATCGCGGCCTGCAATGGGAACGCTGATCTCGACAATATCCGTCCCATAAAAAGAAGCAATCACATGCCCTGGCCCAACAAACTGCCCCAAATCCGCTCCCTTATTCCGCAATCGTCCGTTATATGGAGCAGTTATACGTGTTCGTTCCAGACGCGCCTCTGCATCCCGTAGCCGTGCCTGCGCCCCTTGAAGTTGTGCAACTGCAGCCCTCCAATGCGGCTCCTTGAAGACAAGACTGCCGAGTTCAGTGCTGTCGACCTGTCTCTCTATGCCGGTTCGACTTTCCAGAAGCCCCCATTCCTCCCTCGAAATCGCCATCTCCTCTTCGGCTCTGAGCAAATCAAATTGTCGCTGTATTACCTCGGCCTGCGCGACGGTGACTGCATTGACATAATCGGTAGAATCTATCCTGAGTATCTCTTGGCCTTGACGAAATGCACCACCAGTAACAAATTCGTCTGCTACCCACGTGATCTTCCCTGCAACTTCTGTGATAAGCGTGACTTCCCGCAGCGGTCTCACCGTTCCATTGCCGCGTATCGTGACACGCCCTTCGTGCACTCTAGGTGCGACGGTGGTGACAAAAGGAAGGACCCGCTCCGACGTTGGCTCTGGGGTACCGGAGCGCAACTGCGATAATATGATGGCTAGAGCTGCGGTGCCTGCAACGATGACACCCACAATTAATATGAGTTTTCCCCGCTTCATGACTGCTATGTATACTCGGACGGTGGCATTGGCAATAACCTACGGCGCTTCCTGATTGCAATGCGACACTTCGCGAATCCAAGTTCGGCCGAGGGATCTATACGCGGCCAGGATAGCATCGGCCAAGCTAAAAATTGATTCCATTGATGTCATTTATGACATGCCGAAATATGCTGGGTATCCAGAAAGCCTAGAGCGTTGCCCGTGCTCCGAAGATAGTAAAATTCGTGGATACGGACTTTGTCATGGGCCGAAGACTGGCGTCTCAAAGGGGTAAGGCAACCAGATTGAGCATGCGCACTCGCTACAGAACCCTTGTTCTAATGTTTCAGCGACAAATGTATTCGTGCAAAGCCAGGTGGCTATGGGAATTTGAATGAGACCAACTGATTGGGCTTGGAGTGAATCAATGCGAAGCGGAATTGCTCAAATAGGGATGTACATCTAGTGGACGTTGTATCCGAGCTTGGGAACAGAAATGAAAACTGTCAATACGAGTTCAGTTGGAGGTTAGAGATCTTAATGGTTAAGGATCAAACTAGGTGATTGCCGTCTTTTGTTACCTTGTTACCCTGGGATGCACAAATAAATGACAGAGCCCTCCCCCATTCTCGTTCCAACTAGCTACCAATTGGGCTACGCAAAGGCGCAGCGTAAGGACCGGGCCTTGGCGGATCTGTATGTTCGTCATACGACTATTGGTGACCCCGACTTGGATCCGGTAATTGAAGAGTGCTCGTCATCGCTGCCTCCTGATGTTTTTAGCCGGTACATACGAGCAGGTATTTTACAGAAAGAAGATTTTTTGACGGGAGCCCCCGCCTCTTTGCGAGAATTCTTTCACAAAGTGGACAACACCAGGCCTCCTTGGCTGAATTACGAATCTTTTCGACCCGCGGGCCGCGCAGTCTATAAGAATGCAAGCCTGGTGCTTGCTGCTTTTGTTGCAGGCGCCCTTGTAGAAGGGTTTACAACCATGATAGCTAAATCTTTTCGGATCACGGGAAGAGTTGGATCAAAGAATACCAAGCGTCGCCTGGGTTACAACGCCCGGCATATACTTGAGATTTTTTACCCTAGCGGCATGGTACGGCAAAACGACGGATGGAAAATGACTATGCGCATCCGCTTTGTCCATGGCAAGGTCCGCTACCTGCTTGATCACTCCGATGAATGGGATACGCAAGCATGGGGGACGCCCTTAAGTGCAGCTCATCTCGGTTTTGCCATTGCTGTGTTTTCAGATCGCCTGTTGCATTTTTGCAAAATGCTAGGTGTGAGATTCAACAAGGAAGAGCAAGAAAGCGTCATGGCTGTCTTCCGTTATGTAGGATACTTATTTGGTATTCCCGATGACATTTTGTACGAGACTAGACAGGATGCCAAGCGGATCTTTAAGATGGGCCTGTTGTGTGAACCACCCCCAGACGACGATTCAGCGGCTGTAGCCAATGAACTAGTTCGTGCCGTACCGCGGGTAACTGATGTTCAGACTGCAAAAGAAGCGCACGATCAGATGAAATTAGGGTATGCCCTTACACGGATTCTTCTCGGAGCGAAGACGGCAAAGGATTTACAATTCCCAAGATACAACGGCCTCCTCGCCCTCTTTCTGTTCCGGGGCCGAATAGTGCTTGAGAACATGCTCAAGGATGCACAATTTATCAAGAGAAAGAATTTTACGGAATTATTGGGGATATCCTCCTATGATGAACTTATTGGGATCAGTTACAAGTTACCAACCCATGTCAAGGACGCTATGTCACAGGACTGGTAGAAGATTAGGGACTTATAGCTCAAACGGTATTTCAAAGATCTAAGGATCCCTCGAAGCGAGCCCTATGTGAGCTTGCTGACCTCCTCCACAGATGTAGGGCCGAAGAATAGGTTGAATCTTGGCAGTGATAGCCGGTTGGCCTATGTTCTCATGTAAAGTCTGCCAGAAAATACCTGCGCAATGCTCTATTCCTTGCCACCGCCGACTGTCCAAACCAATACAGCAAGAGAAGTGGTCACCGTAGCACGCGCACGTGACACACATGCGTCCGCGAAGGATCAGCATTCCTGAACCATCGGCCAGATTGCGGTTGGCTAAACACGGCACACCTTCGGCCGACCAACTCTGAACTGCAACAGGACCAACAACGATCACACTTTGTCTACACTCTTGCAGTCCGGTGACGATCACGCACACGCTCACGCTGTTCACGGATCTGCCTTACTACGGCTTCAAGAGCCTCATTGATCGCTCCGCGGACAGAATCCTGAGTGCGCGTTGCCGCGATATTTGACGGTTTACGGTACACAACCAGGCGTACCTTGTATTCCGCGCGCTTGTTGGCACCACTCACACATTCTACGGCAACTGAAGCCCCCGCAATATCACGGTGACCCCGCGCCAGCTTATTGAGCCGCACCTCTATGGCGTCTTTTTGCCGCTGGCCAAGATGTGTACCCTCTACGTAGTATTCGATTGCAAATTCAGACATTCTTCGCTTGATGTTTTCTTTGGAAACCGTAAGGATATGTTCTAGGGAATGCTTATGAACCTGGAACAAGAGATCCGTAAATGTCACCGTATTTTTGGCGTACATAGTCGAGCCAGGGAGCCGCACTGATTTCGCCTTTTGTCATCCACTCCATGATTTCATCGGCGGACAATTTACGTCCCCAATGATGTACATTCGCCTGTAACCATTCACGTAGTGGAGCAAACTCCCTTGACTCAATTTGTTCATCCAGATTACCTAATTCTGATTTAGCGCATGCAAACACCTGAGCCGACATCAGGTTGCCAAGCGTGTAAGTTGGGAAATACCCGATTGCCCCCAGTGCCCAATGTATATCCTGTAGTACACCATCTGTGTCACTCTCTGGCCTAATCCCAAGATAACCCTCCATCCTGTCTCGCCAGAGTTCGGGTAATTCCTGAACGTCAATTTTTTCCTCTATGAGCAGCATTTCTAGCTCAAATCGGAGCATAATATGCAAATTATAGGTTACTTCATCTGCCTCTACCCGGACAGGGGAAGGACGGACGCGGTTGATCGCCCGGTAGAAGTCTTCCAGAGATACAGAACCCAAGTTCTGCTCAAAACGCCGTTGTAGGTCACGGTAATAACCCGCCCAGAAAGGACGACTCCTTCCTATCTGGTTCTCCCAAAGTCTGGACTGTGATTCGTGCATGCCCAGCGATGTTCCCTGAGCAAGAGAAGTACCTTCGAGTTCTGGATCAATACCTTGCTCATACATTCCATGCCCCGCTTCATGTAAGGAACTAAAGAGCCCGGAGGTTAGATTTCGCTCATGAATCCTTGTGGTTAAACGGACATCATTCGTCGAAAAGGATGTGCTAAACGGATGTGCTGATACATCCTGCCTCCCTCGCTGAAAATCAAAACCAATATCCCGCAGGACCTCCATCCCGAAATCCCATTGAATATCGGCGTCATAGGAATAGTAAAGGAATGCGTTACTCGGCTGAGGAGCGCATTCAATGGCCCGCACAATGGGTACTAATGATGTGCGTAGATCATCAAAAATCTTTTTGACCTGCGCAGCAGTGACGCCAGGCTCGTATTCGTCCAGTAATGCGTCATACGGGTGCCCCGCGTAACCGACCGCTTCAGCTTTTTGAATACAGAGCCCCACAATCCTTTCCAGGTCGCCCGCAAACCTGTCAAAATTATTTTCGCTGTATGCATGTCTCCACGACACCTTGGCTCTAGCCGTGGTTTGCGCAATCTCCCCAACTAGCTCCGGGGATAATTTGCGGGCACGGTCAAAATCTCTTGCGGCCACACGGACGATACTTGCCCGAAAACTCATGGAATCTTCGTACTCGTCCGTCAGACGTTCAAGCAGTTCACCCGTACGATCTCGAACAAACAACTCATGTGAGGTCGACTGAAGCGTGGCTATCTGTCGAGCACGGGCCTCAGTACCCGCCTCTGGCATGTACGTCTCCTGATCCCATTCCAACAGCGCAGCAGCAGCTTGAAGATCACACGCTGCCCGAACGACTCCCAATAATTCCTGGAAATCAGATTCTGTTTTTGAACTCATATGAAAGCTATAGCCCGCACCCAGATTCAGCTTAAATATATTGCATTCTCTGCGTTGACCAAAACTACGCCGAATTACGCGAATATTAATTATGAATTTCGTGTGGTGTTCGCTACTTTCACAAAATGTAGCGTCGTTTCCCAGGTTTTATAGAAACCAGTACGTGGAATACGCGTGAAACCCGCTTCCCGGCCAACGTAGCTCAGTTGGTAGAGCAGCTCACTCGTAATGAGCAGGTCGCCGGTTCGAGTCCGGCCGTTGGCTCACTCCTTTTTGACTGCAGATAGTCTGTGTTTCCGAGGATTAATGAAAATCAGATATCTGCCTCGCGAGGTCCGTTGTTCTCATTAAACCTCAGCCTCCACCATATGGAAATCTGAATTTGAGAATAGCCCTACTCTGCCTTCATGCCCCAAGGCCATATAGGCCGACCGTCACGCTGCGAATCCCCGACGAATCTGATATCACGATAACAACGCCATCAACATAAGCACAGCTCACCTAACGCAAGTTCGCCATTGTAGTGGAATTTTTTGTTGAGATTTTCTGTCCCCGATTT
>CAZCYQ010000084.1:0-10987 GCA_964503085.1 uncultured Rhodothermaceae bacterium
CGAGTCGTCGTTTGCACAATACATTAAACAACTGGGTATTGAGCAAGGTATTGAGGAAGGCATTGAGCAAGGCATTGAGCAGGGTATTGAGCAAGGCATTGAGCAGGGTATTGAGCAAGGCATTGAGCAGGGCATTGAGCAAGGCATTGAGCAGGGCATTGAGCAAGGCATTGAGCAGGGGGGCAGGCAACGCGCCATTGAAGATATTCTCGAAGTGTTGGAAATTCGATTTGACCTGAGCGAAGCGCACCCGCTATCTGTTCGCATTGCCGCGATTGACGATTTGCAACGCCTGAAGCAGTTGCACCGTGCGGCGATCCAGGTATCCAGCCTTGAGGCATTTGAGCAAGTGCTTGCAGATGTGTTCTAATTTTAACAAAATGCGAAGGGGGTTTTACCATGCAAATGCCCAGCCTTGAAAGTCGGGTTGCATCACTCGAAGCTGTCCAGGGGCAAATCAATGAGCGTCTGGGCAGCATTGAAAGCCGTTTGACCAGTATGGAGCAAGGCCAGCGCGAATTGTCAACCCATATTGACAATCGTTTGACTGATATGGACAGCCGCAACAACAGCAATTTCAAGTGGCTTATGGGTTTGCTGGTCATTGTGTTGCTTGCCAATGTCGGCACAGCCGTTTCAATCACCATAGCCTTGACAAAGCCATAAATTAAATACAACAGGCTTGTTGACGACTTGCGTCGAGAGGTTGGGCTGAAATAAGTGAGGCAGTTATGACAGAAGTGATAACGATTCAGGCCGGGCACCCGCCAGCTGTTAGCATGATATTGACCGCTTAATCTGGCACTCGTCATCGCGGCGCGTTGTTAGCCGCGATCCAGAGGTTTTGCTGTTGATTTTGCCTTTTGCTTTTTCATCTGCGCCATCTGCGTCATCTGCGGACAGCTGTTAGCATGATATTGACCGCTTAATCTGGCACTCGTCATCGCGGCGCGTTGTTAGCCGCGATCCAGAGGTTTTGCTGTTGATTTTGCCTTTTGCTTTTTCATCTGCGCCATCTGCGTCATCTGCGGATTGGCTTTCGCCTTTTCATCTGTGTTGATCTGTGTTCATCTGCGGATTGGCTTTCGCCTTTCGCCTTTTCATCCTGTTTATCCTTTAATCTTGAAAATCCTGATCAAAAAAGGCTTGACACTGTGTTTTTGATTGCATATAATTAGCCCGTCATATATTTATGGTGGAGCAGTTCCCATGAACCAAACATCAAACAAAACAGAGGGAGTGTTGATTTTTCCTAACGCATTACTCCTGAAAGCCATTGTAAGGATGTTGCATTGGTGTGTGTTAGGCTGTTTTTGGAAGGAGGTACTCGAATAAAATGGCGAGTCTATAGAGTATTTGTAACCTGTTGTTTTGAAAGGAATTAAAGAAAATGAAAACAAGTCTGTTGAAGGGAGGGATATAAATTTGGAATCTGGTAGGTCTTCTCGCATGCTTCGCAAAGGTCGCGGCTCTCACCCTGTTCTGGGGTCCGGTCTTAAACAGCGCGATGGACAGCGCGAGAAGGTAGGAATGGGTTTCAAACCCGTTCTTGTTCGCAGGAGATTTAATCCGTTCGTAAATAATCACTTACTCGATCCTAACATTTTTTTAGGAGGTCGATAGGATGAATTTTCACAAAACAATTGGCTTTTTGGCGACTCTGTTGCTCGTACTTGGCATCGGAGTGCCAGATAGTTTTGCACAAGAAGAAGTAAAGTCACTCTCTCTCACGGTTAGTCCGCGTACTTTGAGAGACAGCACTACTGCTAATAGTAATGTGGTGACGGTGACCGCAAGGTTGACGGTTAACTTAGCGGCTGCGGCTGCTACTGGCGGTCAGGATGTGACTGTAACTGTAACCGTTAGTCCTGATGGAACGACTGGCAATTTAAATTCTGATAATGTGTCATATACAGCTACAGATCCTGGTGCCTCAACAGTATCGGTTGTTGAGAATGTTACTCGAGGTACTGCATCGGTTCCGATAGAATTCACCATGTCACACGATGATGACTTTATGGATGAAGAAATAACGGTGACTGCTACGGTAGCGGCGGCTGATGCTGTTGGTGATAATGATCTTGTAAAAACGGCGAAGATTACCGTAACAGATCATTCAGCGTCGTTGGCACGTAATGCGGTATCGGCGCGAGGTTTCCAGGTTCACCTCACGCATCCGACTGGTACGGCTACTGCTAGATCAGGAAAGGATGCTGTTAAGGTTCAGTTACGTCGCAAACGCGGTCTCGCTTCCGAATTTGGTGCCTTTACGTCTATTGAGGTTGCATTGCGCAATCGCAATGCGAAGGGCGATGCCGATATGCCTGACGAGGACCTGTATTCATTGACCCTTGATAATCCTGCTACAAGCAACGCCCTCGGTACTCTGGCTCTGCCGAGAGTGAGAACTGACCAGTTGACAGGTACAGTTACTCCAGGCACAGGGACTACTTTAAATACCGCCAACACCAAGGCGTTTTATACACGGGGTTCGGACTACGATGTACTCGAGTTCCGGTTTCATCCATTAACCGGGGGCAACTATAACAAATTGTACGCTCTTGTTGTATTTAATGGAGCGACCGCGGCTACTCAGATAGATCTATCCTTAGAGAATGATCTAATACTCAGCAATCTGGATACGGATATATCGATTTATCCTCCGTCTCCTGGAGACTTTCCAGGTCAGATGGTCGGTAATGGGAGAACTGTAAAGCTCGACGCCGGTGCGCCTGCCAACAATATCGTCACAGGCATAGGTATTGAGATTGATGACGCAGCAATAACTACTGGTTCGACTGATGATATAGATACCTTACTGGGTGCTGACGCGACCGCTGGTGTTGGTCAAAAGATTAAAATTTCAGTGTCAATGACTGACTTTGACGAACATTCGGTAGTGCTTCAGATTCTTGGGCGGGACGAAAGGACGTTTCAGGACAATGATGGCAATGCAGTCACGGTCACCGGACCAAATCAGGTCATAACTGGACATACGTTTAAAGCTATTGGTGCTTTGGACGTGCTTAAAGCCGTTTCACAGGGCAATGCAGTGGTTGTCGAGGTGCCAGTGAAGGCGAATCAGTTTAAGCGCAAAGCAAATGTCGCAGCACATCCCACCGATAAGAGTATCAAGAAGAATGGCTTTTATGAAGATGATGAGGTAATTGTACAGGTCCGTGCACAGGTGAAGGATCGCGCCGGTAACCCAGGCAATCAGACGGTGTTATCACCTCCTTTCGTACTGGATTCCAGACCTCCGAAAGTTACGCTCACATATCCCAAACCGAGTGGTACTGATAGCACGCGCTTCACGGCAGCGACTACCCAGGACTATACCTTCCTCGATGGCGGTGGTGGTACAGTAGATCTTAAGCCGCTGAATTTTAAAGTTGATGAAAGAACGACGGAAGTCTATGTCGTTATTAATGAGGATACCATCACGGTTGGCAGCGATGAGGCTATGCCACTGGCAGAGGTTGATGCTGGTTATGATTTAACAAAAGACGGCGGGTTTGAGCTTAAGAACCCGACTAAGCCGAAGAACAATAAACACCCAGTAGACGATTCAAAGCAGGGTGGTAAAGCTGTTAAACTGCAGGTTGTCGCAAAGGACCGGATCGGTAACGTGGGTAAGGCCACACCTGATGGCGGAGATGCAATTTTCGATGCCACGGCGCCCGTAGTTACGATAATTTACCCCACCAATGCTATTCTGGAAGAAGACGCAGCATTAGGTAACAAGATCGGTGGCGATGACAGAACGCAGGATCCGATTTTCAGTGTGAACGAAGCAACGGATTCTATTCTCGTTCGCTATACGAGCAGTGAACGCACGCTTGATGTGGCGGTTCTTGATCGGAAGGTGAACGAGAATATGATCGTTCAGTTCTTGGGTGACCAGGAGCTCGTTGAGGGCGAAGCCTATGATCTGCAAATCTATGCTCGTGACCTTGCTGGTCATGTAGGCATCAGTGACGCCGATGCCGAAACAGATGGGGCGCAACCGGAAGAAGATCTGATATTTGAACCAGGTCTCATGAATCCGCAGGCGACCAAGTTTGCAATTGTTACCCAGGTTCGCACTGGCGCGAATAATGCATTTACCAAAGAAGATTCTGTGGTCGCTGGTCAGTCGGTGCAATTGACGATTACTGCGAGTGACGCAAATCTGAATAATCGCGCGGCTGTTGCCTATCGCAAAGGTGTGACGGTTATCGCAATGGATTCGGATGGTAACCAGATGTCTTCCGCGTCTTTCTCGGGCAACAAAGGTGTGAAGGATAATAAGGACGGTTCTGCCTCGCTGGCTGGTGCCAGTTGGGATGCTGGCGTGTTCGAGAACGTTCTCGTGATAGCGGAAAAGGCTGGTGATCTCACGATTGCTGTCAAAGAGCTGGACGCCGATGGTGTTGCGGTGGTTACAGGTGAAGCATCTATCCACGTTGACGCCGCTAACTTCCAGCAGTTCAATATAGCCATTCTGGAGAATAACCAAGAGGTAGATGATATCAGGGGTGCTTTCCAGCTTAGTGTAAAACCGGCTGATGAATTCGGCAATGTCTCAGTGAAGGCTTATAAGGGAGAAGCTCTCGCAGACACCTTGGACTTGTTGGATTCCCGAATGCCGGATGACACGACCCTTAGTTATACAAGAGGTATCTATGCCGAGTACAATTCTTGGCCCGCTCTTTCGCCGCCGCTACCATCAGTCGCATTGCCAGTGTCGGAGCGTGGTCGAATATTTACTTCAGAAGTACCTGTGGGACAGAGTGTGTGGATTGAGGTCACGGTAGCGAATAGGAGGTTGGATTCTGAAGATAAGACAAGTATAAACATTACTTCGGATGAAACATTTGACATTAAGTCTGCTTTGATGCCTAAGCTTACGCTCTGGGTACCTGAAGTCGATGGGGATCAGGCGGGTAACGATGTTGTGATTCCCGCTGATGATGATATAACGGTAACGGTGCGAGCAGAGGGCTTTGAGGCCGGTAGTATGATTACCTTTACCAAGAACGGCACGATGATGGATCCTGTGACGGCAGATGGTGATGGCAATGCGCCGTTGATGATTACCATGGCTGAGGCAGGCTCTGTGATGGTGTCCGCTACGGATGGTCGATATCGAGCACCGGAGACGGGCGATCTTTCCATTACCTTTACAGAAGAGCCTGATGAGCCTACGCGCATGGTCTTTAACACAGAAGCAGACGGTAGCGGCGATCCTGTTTATCTCATCAACCTCACGGATAATACAGTTGGCTTGGATGACTACGAACTCTTCAGGGCTGCGTGGGGTAAGATGAAGGGTGACGATATCAACGGTGATGGCACAGCTGATGATGCTGATGTCCAGATCTTTCTCCAGTCCGATATTGTCCCTGTGGACGCACCCGATGGCGAGGTTAATTTGGACGACTACGAAGAGTTTATCACGTCATGGAACAAGATAGCGGCTAATGGTCCTGCATCGAAGCCTATCGTTTTGCTTCCCGGCATCAATGAGAATGCTGAGTTCTCGCTGAGTCTGGGTAGTGAGCGCGTGGTTGCTGGCGAGTTGGTGGCTGTAGATGTGTCGCTTGCCAATGTCGAAGCTCTGGTCTCTTATGGGTTCACGCTCAATTACGAGACGGATAAGTTCGAGTTCGTCAGTGTTGCGCCTGCCGATGAAGATTTGCTCAAGTCAACAGGTGGCGAGATCCCGATGTTCTTCCATCACTTGGTTGCCGACGGTCAGGTCGAAGTTGCCAATGGCCTGGTGAATGGTACAGCGGTTTCCGGTGGTGGCGACATTGTTCGGTTTGTGTTCCGCGTGTTGCGCGAGTTTGAAGATAACGCCAGGTTTGAGATTGCCAACGGTCTGGTCTTTGACCCGACGAATCTTTCCAACCCGGCGGTGGTCGCGGGTGTGTTAGAACTCCAGAGCACGCCCAGAGAGTTCGCTTTGCACCAGAATTTCCCGAATCCATTTAACCCGGATACGACGATTAAGTATGATTTGGCCGAGTCCGCTGACGTGACGCTTCAGATTTACAATGTGTTGGGTCAGGTGGTTCGCACGCTGGTCGCATCTGAGGCGCAGAATGCGGGTCGCTATCAGATTCGCTGGAACGGTATGGATGATCGCGGTGTGCCGGTTTCGAGTGGGGTTTACTTCTACCAGATTTCGGCAGAAGGGAAGTTCCACCAGGTGCAGAAGCTGATGCTGCTCAAGTAATTCGCCGATGGATCGGGAAGTTTCCCTTATGAGGCTTCCCGGTTCCATTTTCAATAGAGGAGTTTGTAATGTTTTTGAAAAAAAGTCTTTTGTTTACGACTGCTTTGGCATTGCTGATGTTTACAGGGCAGGCTTCTGCACAACCCAGTGTGTCGCTTGAGCATGTGAGTGACACCGCAGGGATGGTCTCTGGGCAGGGCACGACCATTACAGTCAAGGTTTCCCAAACAGGTGTTAACGATGTTCCTGGGATTTCCACTGCAGCTGGCCTGAATATTGATTTTGCATTTGACGCATCTATTGTAAGTCTTGCTACTCCGATTGGCTATCTCCGAGCCGATAATGCAACTGGTACTAAACTTACTCTGATCGCTCTGCCAGGACAGCCCCTAACAGTGCCTGCATCAATTGATCTTACTTTTACCACAGCTGACGATTTTGTGGATGGTACGAAATTTACCATTGGCATTACGGGGGTCAGTAGTACAGGGATTCAAATTCCCCTATCAGAAACGCTCACATTTAATGAAGCTACGACGCCGGTTGATCCGGTTGATCCGGTTGATCCGGTTGATCCGGTTGATCCGACGCCGACGCCCGGTGATGGCGTTTCTCTGACGAGTGGCAGCGCATCCATAGTCCGCGATGTTGGTGCAGGAGCGGAAGTTAAGGTCGATGTCGCTGTTGGCGGGTTGGAAGGCGTATCAGTGGGTGGTGGTAGGATAACCTTTAGTGTTGATCCCTCTGTGGCGACGATCACAGGTGTGATACCTGGTTCCAGTGTGGTCGAAAGCGAGTCGAGCGGTCTGACACTCGTGCTTGCTATTCCTCCTATGATGTTGCAGGACGGTGCATTGGGTTCTGTGACGTTTACCACGGCTGCTGATTACGATGGTGGGATGTTTACCATTGGTGTTGAATCTTTGAATCTGATTACAACGGATGGACCTAAGTCCGTGGATGCTTCTGGCGCGTCTGTGGTGGTCAATAAGCCGCTTCCCACGCTGACGGGACCAGAAGGCGATGTGATGATTATGCCTGGTGGCGAAGCATCGGTGATGGTTGAGGCGGTATTTGATGGTGGTGACGTGATGTTTGATGGTGCCGAAGAAGACGGTAAGGTGACGGCGAGTGCACCTGGTGAGGTGGTGGTGACAGCTACCGATGGTATGGATCCACATAAACCGTCTGTGACGGTTAATTTTGTGTGGGGTCCGCTTACGCTTACGGCGTCTGACGCTGATCCCGTGATGCCCGGTGGTACTAGTTCTGTGATGTTGACAGTGGAAGGTGCAGCCGAGGACGCAACGGTCATGATTGCCTCAAGCGACGAAGCAGTGATGGTCAGTGACGATGGAACGATGGCGAGCGCGAGTGGTGCCGCCACGGCGACGTTGACGGCGACCGTTAAAGATGTTCCGGCTGAAGAAGTTTCAGCCACTGCTGATGTTGCGTTTGTGTGGGGTGAGCTTACGCTTACGGCGTCTGAGGCTGATCCCGTGATGCCGGGTGGTAGTAGTTCTGTGATGTTGACAGTGGAAGGTGCAGCCGAGGGCGCAACGGTCATGATTGCCTCAAGCGACGAAGCAGTGATGGTCAGTGACGATGGAACGATGGCGAGCGCGAGTGGTGCCGCCACGGCGACGTTGACGGCGACCGTTAAAGATGTTCCGGCTGAAGAAGTTTCAGCCACTGCTGATGTTGCGTTTGTGTGGGGTGAGCTTACGCTTACGGCGTCTGAGGCTGATCCCGTGATGCCGGGTGGTAGTAGTTCTGTGATGTTGACAGTGGAAGGTGCAGCCGAGGGCGCAACGGTCATGATTGCCTCAAGCGACGAAGCAGTGATGGTCAGTGACGATGGAACGATGGCGAGCGCGAGTGGTGCCGCCACGGCGACGTTGACGGCGACCGTTAAAGATGTTCCGGCTGAAGAAGTTTCAGCCACTGCTGACGTTGCGTTTGAGATGGGTTCGCTTACACTGACGGGACCTGATGCGCCAGTCGCGATTGGTCCTGATGGTGGGATGGCGATGGTGACTGCGAGTGGTCAGGCTGATGGCGCAGATGTTGTGTTTGATGGCGCAGAAGAGAATGAAGACGGTGTGTCTGCGACAGTGTCTGCGAGTGTTGTCAGCTCGACGACAGTGACGGCATCCGTTGGTGATGTTATGTCCAATGAAGTTATGGTCTCGTTTGTGCCGTCTTTGCATACAGAGACGCCCACAGTGATGTTTGATGATTTTGGTGCCACGGCTGAAGCGTCTATAACAGCTCACGGTTTTGCCGAAGGTGCCAATGTCAGGTTCAGGATCACGGGTGGTACCGGGTTTGCAACGGCAGATGCCGCTACGACCTGGACAGTATCGACGAATAAGGCTGGCGATGTGACGATGGTAGCCGAAGATGATATGGGCAATATGACTGCTCCGCTGACGATTTCGTTTGTGGATCCCGCTCCTTATCTGACGGCAGATTCGGAGGATGTTATTATTCCGGATAATGGGAGCGTGGTGGTGACAGTTACAGCGACGGGTCTGGGTGACGATATTGATTGGACTGTCAGCGAAGTAACCGGTATCGCTACGGTTAATATTGATACTGATGGCGCGACTGCGACGGTGACCGCGGAGGATTCTGATGATTTATCTCAGACATCTACGGTGACGTTGATAGCTGCTGATGGCTCGATGACGACTGAGTCGGTTACAATTACCTTCAGGAAGATGCCCGAACTTCAGCCAGAGATGGCGGATGTCGAAGTTCCGCAGGCTATGGTTCCCGAGGGTGAGCAAACGGTAGTGGCAGTTGGCTTTGCCGAAGGTACAGAGATTACGTTCTCTGTCGAGGTGGTAGATGGTTTGGAAGCCGATGTTTCGGATGATGGTGGGGATGGCAATACTTTGACGCTGACGGCTACTGGCACAGTTACTGTATCTGTGACGGCTACTGGTGGGGGTGTTACAACGGCACCGGTTATGGTGACGTTCACGCAAGAGACCCCCGCTGCTCCTGCTAATTTGGTTGCGCAGGATAATGCAGGGGATAACGGTTATCATGTGATGTTGAGTTTTGCACATTCGGCAAATCACGCGGATGTGAGCCAGTATCGCATTTATCGCTATATGATGGTGAATACCACGCTGGATGCCGATGGCAATGTGGTTGTGACCGATGAGCCGGTGATGAAGGAAGTCCCCTGGGCTGTTGTCGATGCGATGGACAATTCCGAGGGGATGTCGCGCGTGGTTGTTCCGGTGACGGATGGCCAGGCTACCCACTGGGGTGTTGCTGCTGAAAAAGGTCAGAAGTCGTCAGAGCCTACGATATCCGGCAAGCGCGTGTTCTCGAAGGAGAGCGTGCAGTTGATGGCTCAGCTTTTGGGCGTGGATCCCAATCGGGTTGTTAGCTATGATGAACTCGGCGAGATGTTAAAGCCTTCTGCCGATTATGTCAGTTCGATTATTGGTGATCGGAAGAATGTGGTGTTCGCTGCTCTGGATCCCGATTTGAGTGTTCTGATTGGTGACGGTGTGAATGTTCCGCAGAATATCCGCACGGATGGACATCCTGGTCCCATTGTTTCGTCTCCAATTACAATGTCGGAAGTTATGGCGGCTGCGCTCGATGATACAGCGCCTGCTGTTGTGTCCGATGTTGCTGCCGATCCGGATACCGGGCTTATTACCTGGGCGGTGTCCGCCGATGATGGCGGTATGGATATGGTAGAGTATCGCGGTCACGCGATTACAATTCCCCTTTTGACGGGCTACAAGGTTCTGGCTGGTGCTACCCCAGATGCGTTGGCGATTGATGTCACCCAACTGGTTGTCGAAACAGGGGTTCTTCCTCCTGGTACGGGTAATTTGCAAGTTCCTCGGCCATTGATCGATACGCTGATTGATCAGGGTTTGCCCGCGGTGTTTGTGTCTGTGGTCGCGATGGACGGTACCAATTTGGCAGGAAGTGTTCCGCTGATGGTTGAGCTTGCACCGAAGCGCAAGGCGTTTGTCGATGCCGATGGCAATCCCGTTTATATCGTGGATCTCAACGACGGAAATTTGACGGTTGACTTTGCAGACTTTGTGGCCTTTACGATGGCGTATAATACCAGCGAGGCCACCTCGACGCGCCAGGAATGGAGAGTCTTTATTCAGGCTGACCTGAATGACGATACAATGGTCGATTTCGCTGACTTCATTCTGTTCTTTGAATCTTATGGCAGCGAAGCGACAGGTCCGGCGGGTAAATCTTTGATTCCGCCTCTTGGCGTGAATGAGAGTGCCGAGTTCTTGTTGCGCTTGGGCAGTGACCGCGTGGTGGCTGGCGAGAATATGTTTGTGGATGTGTCTCTCGCCAATGTGCAGGCTCTGATGGGTTACGGGTTTGTGCTGCACTACGATGCCGAGATTTTCGAGTTTGTCGAAGCGGTGTCAGCTGCTGAGGATTTGCTGAAGTCCACAGGTGGCGAGACCCCGCTGTTCAAAGGCTGGTCGCCTGAGGCCGGGCAGGTTCACGTTATGAATAGTATCGTCAATGGCTCGGAAGTTTCTGGCGATGGCGATATTGTTCGGTTGGTGTTCCGCGTGTTGCGCGATTTTGAAGATAATGCGCGGTTCGAGATTGCCGATGGTCTGGTGTTTGATCCGAGTCAACTCCGCAATCCGTTGATTGGCGGTGTGCTGGATATTCAGACGACGCCTACAGAGTTTGCACTGCTCCAGAATTTCCCCAATCCGTTTAACCCCGAAACAACGATCGGTTATGAAT
>CAZCYQ010000085.1:0-10304 GCA_964503085.1 uncultured Rhodothermaceae bacterium
TTCTTTCTCTTCCGAACAATTGCATTTATTCACCCTGACAGAAGGACGACAACCGTTAAGAATTACGCCCTAAATGTAGCTTGGCCGGCTGAGGTGAATCGGCATCTTCGAGTTCATATATTTGACAATTCTGTTCACAATGATCTACTCCCTGGTCCTGCATATCCACCTCAGACTGATCAGCCTGCTCCAAGCATCTGGATGGGTTCTAGCGGGACAATGGCCACAGATGTCAGGACGGTTGTTTCGCGCACGTTCAAAACGGAAACAGCTCTCGGTGACGTATTCTTTCGGCCATTAGCTCTAGCAATTTCTAGCTGGCTGAGACGTGCCGAACAGCAAATCAGTAATTCGCCACCTCATACAAGCCCATTGGTCCTTATTTTTCCTATACATCCGGACATACCTCTAAACGCAGAGACGACTCTCTGCTGCCAGAGAGGAATGTTGCCATTGAGCCGAAAAGAGCAGCTACTAATAAGATTGTCTTTCTTCTTTCGCAGCAAACATCGCGATTTGGACTTAACAATTGAGAAAATGTTTGACGACCTAAAGCGAGAAGCGATTAGTGCAATGCAGTCGAGCGACAGTCAAGTATATTCCAGCGTACTCCGAAATGCTATGAATCTTCTAGTATCTATCATAAAGGCTAGCTCCTTCAAGAACTCGACTGAAAGACTGGATAATTTCACTCAGCTGTCGCACCGCTTAAACGTATTTGGCAGACCCATCTACGAGCAATGGACGCGTATGTGGATTGACCTATTTCGAGAATCTAGCAAGGAAATCGCGTCGGACGACCAATATTTCGGGCAACTTGTTTATGTCGCTCCATCACTCTTTACAGAATTGAATGGAATTGCAACGAAGAGAATCCTCTATCACGTTATAGATCTACAGCCGGTGCTATTGTCAAGACTCGGTGAGTGGTGGGTAAGAACGCTAGAGCAGCAAGGAACGATGGAGCACGACCCGTGCAACATGGCTTCAATCGCACCCCCGTACTCAAGTACATACGAATCACTTGTCCGAAAATTTGTAGGTGCATGGGAATCTCTAAAGAACGAGCGCATTCTAGGACGCGGTCTAGAAGCTCAGGGCTGGCGCTACTTTCAGGATATTGGAAAAACCTTTGAGCGGCATCTTCATCTCTCCGTAACGATGGCATGTGAGAGCGTTTACCGAGGCGACACGACTGCCTCCGTCTGGATCAGTGATCTCCTCCTCAAGTGGATCTCCGAGTTGGATTTTTACTTCGAGTCAGGTCTTCATTTTACTCAGCGAGACAAGTGGATTACATTTGAGGTTGTTGAGTGTGATTGGGAGACACTAAAGACCGAACTCAATATCGAAACTCTAGAAGACGTGATGGGGCAGGCAAATCTGAAAAAATCTGCTCTATCTGTAGCACTTCGAAACTATTGGACTGACGCGTGTTGCATTTTAGCGTATCACTTAGCGATTTGGGGACGAGTCTGTGATTGCCAAACCTCCCTTCCAGCTCTATTGATTCGATCTCTGCTGCACGGCCAATCCCTTGTCGGAGGGCACCATTCCGCAAACGCGATTTCACCTATTTTGAACGCAGATGAATTGTTCTTTAGCATCTTGCGCCAGCGCCATATCGACGGCGGGTACAGTCGAGGCTATCGAGCGCGTTTGAGCCGGTTGGTTCGACGACTTGCCAGCATAGACGCAGAGGTTATGGTGCCCGGGCGTGTCTATACCGGAGTTGGCGTAGATGATCTAGATTCAATTCAAGACGGGCAACTCGCCTTGCTTCTTTTGGTTGTTCCGGAGAATTGGACGCCAAGCGAAGGAACTGAAAGATTACTTAGAGAGTGGCTGAGAACCGATGACGATACACTGCGATCATTGGACAGCGATTTGAATCAGTGGAAATCCAGGTTAGAGAATCCTTCAATTCAAGAATACCGGTCCATATTCGATTGCCTGATGAAGGATTCCGAACGAACCTTTGACGATGCACTCACTTCGCTAGCCGAGTCCATCGAGGGACTATTAGCTCGCATTGAAGTAATGAGAACAGAGGCTCTGGAGCAAATAGAGGTAAGCGAGGCTCGCCTACGAGAAATTGGCGCTTGGGCATCTGAAACGGGCTTTTCTCGACAGACCGGAGCTTTCCCCTTACCACTCTTGGGTTTACTCCAGACCATTCCCGACCAAGAGTTTCACCAGCGAAGTTGTATTCTGCCAAAAGTCAACAAGGGCGAATACACTGAACCGCCAATGGCGCAGCGTCCTGTTAACGAGGAGGAATTTTTTGCTCGTACAATTAGGAGCTACGTTGGAATTAATTTACTCCGAGATGTACTCCAGCAAATTGAGCTACAAGACGTACAAGCGCCATCTCCAGTACGATATTGGGAGCACGTAATCGCATACTCTGAACGTGCCAGAAACGAAGATCATCGCCCTATCCTTCTACTGGAGAACAGAACCCGACCAGATTGGGTATATGACTGGCTCCATCAGTATCGGGAATCTTTTGAAATACCAGAAAACCTTGAGGTGTGGCATGATCCGCAAGCCAGTAGCGATGCATATATTGCTAACCTCAATGATGTAGCAGTGTATCTTGCACCTACCCTTTCACCGGGAACTTCCATCCTAATGACCAGAGAATCCTTAGGATCAGTTGCCTTTAGTGATTATCCTACAGGCGAGAAAGTTATCGTAGAGTCTGAGCCCATAGGGGGTGAAACTTCAATCATCAATCTCAAGCTATCTTGGGCGTTTTCGCTTGAGGTCGGACAATATCCTTGTCTCAGATTGATGTACGAGCACGGTACAGACTCAACCAGTTGACTGAAAGAGGGCTATTGAACGCTATCCGTACTTCCTCGGTACGGACAATCGGCTCCTTGCCCGTATCCCCGTCCGGCGGATGGCGACGAACGGCTTGATTGAACGCTAGCACTGCATGGGAGCGAAGATAGAAGTCAGGTTCCCTGCTAGGCAACCCATATAGCTTGATGTCCGACGTACGTAGGGAAAGGGCAGCTTTTAGATGATCTACCAACGCTTCCGGAGCCAGGTGCCGAAGAACTGCAGTTACCCAAAGGTGTTCGTCGAGCACCGACTCCAGATTGCCATCCAAAATGGCTTTGGAAATTCGCTGGCGGTAAGAACCTCTGCCACGTATGGAGGCGTTCATCCATGGGTTGTTCAGGTAGCTCCGTAAGCCGTCCCATGACACACGCAATGCACGTCCACGGCTTGCCATGCTGTCGTCAGTTACAATCCCATGACGCTGTAGGCTACGGGAGAGTATCGATCCAGCCGAAGAGAGCGCTGCATTTGCAAGGACCATAATTTCACGTTGATCCACCGAGTTGTGTCGGAGCGGTAATAGGAATTTCGCCCGTTCTCGCGTCAGCCAAACTGCGTCGAGCGGCACCGTTGAGCGGTCTGCTAGAGCCGATCAACGTACGTCTGCGGGCGTGTTACCGGAAAGATCGCGTAATGAAGGATCGGCGCCTGCGGCAAGTAATACGTCAACAACGGCAGATGAATCTAGACGCATCGCCACATGTAGTGCAGTCTGCCCGCTAGCGTCTCGTGCGTTCGCGTTTGCGCCGCCTTCAATTAGCGTCCGGACTATTGCGATATCGCCGCTTCTGACCGCGTTGAGAACTGCGTAATGCAGGGGTAGATCTCCATTATTATCTCTAAGATTAGGGTTTGCGCCACCGCGCAAAAGCGCCGCAACTGCGCTGTGGTTTCCCGCAGCAGCAGCCCTTTCCAGTGGAGAACTACCATGAGTGTTTTGCGCATTAGGATCAGCGCCGGCCTCGATCAGTACGTCGATTACTTCGGCGTTGTCGTTTTCTTGGGCGGCGTGCCATAATGGAGTATCGCCACGAGAATCTCGGGCATTCACATCAGCGCCTCCGTTCACAAGAGCGCGTATAACTGCTGGATTCGAGCTTCCAAAAGAGGCGAAAAACAGCGGAGTCATGTCCTGATGGCCGCCACTGTCCAGCGCGCCCATGGGAGCGTTCGGGTTTGCTCCTGCCTCCAACAGGGCAGTGACAACAGCGGGATCGTCATTATCCCTAGCCGCGATATGAAGTGGAGATAGGAAATACTCGCTTGCGACGTTCGGATCGACACCGGCATTGAGACACAATTGAACTTCCTCTATCGGTCCCGCAGCAAAACTTGGCGCGTCTATCGGCCAAGGACAAACTCGTGCAGCCTCTTCTCGTCTCGCCATTGCTCGCTCTTCTTCCAAGCGCTCCTGCCTTAGTTCCTGGAGATTCTGTTCCGTACCCCTAAATCGCCCTGCCGCTCCTTCTAAGGTCCGCACGGAATTGTCTACTAAACTATTGACATTTCCTCCTCGGCCAATCGTATCGATCGCATAGTTGAGATCACCGAGATCTAGGTATGGCAAGCTTCCGCTACTATTACTTTGAAATTCTTCAATATCGGCCCGAGCATCAGAAAACACGGCGGAGATTCTTGCGTCGTACTCAGAAAAGTCTTCCGGACACTCTAACCCAAAAAACTCGGAGATCGAACTTCGTACGCTATCGTCGCCTATTGGATCGAGTGCTTCAGTTAAGTCCTGCAATATTGTCCTTAACTCCTCAGCAACATCTACGTTTATCGAGAAAGAGAAAATGTCCGCGTCAAGATATTCACCAGAACCCGACAAAATACCGTCCTCGTAAGCTTCCCTACGCAGCCTCCGTTCCATCAGATCGTATCTGTGTGCTTCAGCGCTATTCTCGAAATATGCAATGCCTGCCCTAAAATCATCCAGCACCTCATCGTCAACGCACTGTGCATTAGCTGCCACCCCTATAAGTGATAATGCAACAACCGTGTACTGCCCCATTGTTTCTCCTTTTCAATTGCTCGCAACACTAATACTAACATACAGTTGCTCTTGCCCTGGTTCAACCTGAACTTATCTCCATCAAACGACCGTAGGGTGCCGCCCTTATCCCTCAATGTCAAAGAAATTCTGTCTGTAGTTTCCAAAGTAGGACTATATTCACCTAAAGGGACAAGCTGTTGTCGAAATAGCCGCTTGTGATGATTGTTTCCTTCAATCAACCAATTGGAATTCAACGATTACGAATGTGTCATTCATTCACTAAGTTCTCACAGTGGCATTGAAGAGGTAATAGAGGCTTCCGAGCATCAAGCACACCACCACTTACCCCACGATGCACCCTCTTCATTCTGGTTCACAGGACCTCCATACATGTGGCTCGACAATTCTCCTGCTGCAGTCGTTGACGTCACCGGGCAAAGGGGATGCTATCGTTCTTTGTCGGCAATGATCTCATCAATCACATCGACTGGACTACAGACTTCTCATTGTCACCGGTACGGTGGCGCGTATGCAACTTTTTTCGAATTACACTGTTCGTCATCGGTGATTTCCCTCGCCAATCCAGGCAGTGCGGCCAGGTCAACGCGGCTCTGCTTCGTTTCCTCGCGGAGTAGCTGTTCCCCTAGGAAACGGTCGTATTTCTCCACGATCAGGTTCTGATCACCCGACAAGATGCTGTCTGCATCCACGGACGGCGAACCTGCGATTTGCCGAATGGCTGCTTCTACCGGTTCAACGTCCTCCTCATAATCCACGTCAATGAATCCATCGTAAACCGTCGTCCGGTATCCCATCGTCCGCAATGCCAAAGCGAGAGTCGACGTCTTGATGGTTCCCGTCCAAGTTGCAATCAGGCGGCTTCGCTCGCCGACCTCGCAGATTCGTCCTGTATCCAATCCTAGTCTGCGAAACTGATGTCGCGCATTACCAAGCATCCGGACGGAGTGCCGGTCGAGATATATCGGTACGTGCATACCATCCAATAGCGCCCTCATCTTTTCCACAACCCGGTCATGGATCAAACCCCCGGTTCCACCGAAACGAGGAGGACGGCCCGTCTGGTCAGCAATCACTTCAATTTCCTTCTCCCTGTCATGTATTGCCTTGATGCGCCATCGTCGACCAGAGAACACGATAGTCATTTTGGGCGCGAGCACCATACTCACTGGAAGGGTTCCCAACGTCTTGCCGTTGCAAGTGATTCTGAATTCATCCGGTGTCTGGAACACGGCGTAGAAGCTGTAGTGCTCGACGATCCGCTCGCCCTGTGGTCCCAATAGCAATACACCGTCCGGTGCCTGTTCCAGCAATGCAACGTCGTTATCGCCAAGGCGTCTGAGGAGACGGGCAAAAAGACCGGCATCAACGCACCTGAACGGTCCCCGCACACACAGCGTCGTGAACAATTGTTTGGCTCTCGCACCGCCGTGTTCGGCAATGACCGAAAGAATCTGGTGTGTCAGGGTGGAGAGGTGAAGCGCTTGCGGGGCCGGCGGCTCACACCATTTTTCGATCAGCAACTCTACCATTGCAATTGAACGCACGAGTCTCAAATGAAGCCGATCAATCGGGTGACAATTCCGCCCAGGATCGTTCTCTATCGCATACATTCGCAATACAGCCGCTTCGCCACTGCGTCGCCCCGAGCGACCGAGGCGCTGTCGGAGCGAAGCGACAGAGAACGGTGGTCCAATTTGTGCGACGCATTTGATTGCGCCGATGTCGATCCCAAGCTCGAGTGTCGACGTACACACTGCCGTTGCGGCTGCACGTGTCTTCAGCCGCTTTTCCAGGTCCGTGCGGTGCACCCGGTCCAAGTTGGCGTGGTGCGGAAAGAACTCCAGCGGCACACGCGCCCTTTCCGACATGACGCGCAGCGCGTCCGCATACCATTCGACATTCTGGCGAGACCCTGCAAACACCAAGTTTCGAGCGCCGCGCAGCCTATGAAACAAGTGCTGTGCCACCGCTCGTTGCGCCGCAGACTCCGCTTCTCCTGAACGTCCGCTCTTCGCCTGTTCCTGCTTCTTCAGGTATCCGCGCAATTGCACCCTTAGTTCCGGTCCCTCCGATTCGCTCTCCAGTAACTCCACCGTTTCGTGTGCCTCCGGACGGAGGTATTTTCGAGCCAAGTTCATCTCGCCCAATGTCGCCGACAACCCGATCCGCCGAATTCTGCGATCCACTGCAATTTCCAATCGCGTCAGAAGCGATCGCAGATGAATCCCGCGTTCGTTGTCGAGCAATGCGTGCAATTCGTCGACCACGACCGCGCGGGTGCTCTTGAACAGCCTTCGTATCTCAAGACCACGCAGGACAAAGAGCGCTTCGAGCGACTCGGGCGTTATCAGCAACACGCCGCTCGGTTTCTGCCGCGCGCGCTTCTTGACGCCCTGGCCTATATCCCCGTGCCACGGATGGACCGCCAGATCCATCTTCGCGCAAAGATCTTCCAGTCGCCGGAACTGGTCGTTGATCAGTGCCCGCAGCGGCCCGACATATACCAGATCGAACCCGCCATCACTCGGGTTGTCCAGAACGGATGAAATCAAAGGCAGGAACGCAGCTTCTGTCTTACCTCCGGCGGTTGCCGCCGCGATAATCACGTCGGCCTCTTCTTCCAGCAACAGCGGAATCGCTTTTTCCTGGATGTCGTGCAGACTCTCCCAGCCCTTGGCCCAGATCCAGCGCCGAACAGGAGCCGCCAGCAAGTCAAACGATGTCGAACGTTCAGAGCCTGAAGGACGCGAGTGCATCATCCTCCTCGTCATCCCGGGTATCGCTCATGTCATCTCCAGAGTCCTTGCTTATTTCCACCCCGCCAATCAGGCTGCGCCAGTCCGTGCCCGGGTTTTGCTCCAGCACCGAAAGCAGATTCACGAAAGCCGTCACCGTGGTCCGAGGCGTTTGGAAATAGGCGTTTCCGATTCGTTTCGAGCAGTGCGTCATGAACGCGGTCAGAGCATCGTCCGGGAAGGAGCTGTCGTTGCCAAAGACAACATGTCGAACATTCGCAAGCAGAACAAACATATCTTCTGGTGTCAGGCTGGCGAGCCTGACGACGGGCCCGGAAAGATCCACCAATCCGTCCCGGGCAAATGTGTTCTCTGCCAGCCGTGACTGCAACGCTTCGTAGCTGTATAAGCCCCGACGCGTATCCATCAGAAACTCGGGTGTTCCGCCGAGCATGAATCCGAGATTTCTTGCACTACCCTGCAGAACATCATTAAGAATGCGCAGAATCTGCTCGTAGTTTGATTTCCGTGCCTGAGAGGACGTCAGTTTGTACAGATTGACCAGTTCGTCCAGTGAAACGACCAGTCCCCGATAACCCGCTTTTCGAACGAAGAGTGCCAATAGCTTAAGTTGGTCGTACACGTTGGCGTCATCGATGATCGTTCGCACTCCAAGGGCCTTTCGCGCGTCCGTTCGGGTCGAAAATTCCGCCCGAAGCCAGCGTATCGCGGCTGACTTCAGTGTTTCGTCACCGCTTTCGTAACCCTCCCAATAGCGCACAATCACGGTGCTAAAATCGTATCCGCCGGTCAACTCCTCAAGCTGTCCTAGGCTCTCGCGCATGACTTCATCTGGACTTCGACCTTCCGCTTCCGCCTTGCGCAACGACGCACTGGCGAAGCGTTCGATGATCGACGTCATCGCACCTCCATCGGGTTTGGTGCGAGTGGACGCGTTGCGGGCCATTTCCGCGTAAAGAGAACGCGCTTGTCCTCCGGTCGCGTGCAGGCGGCGATCCGGTGCCATGTCTGCACTGAGCACGACCATGCCCTTTTCCATCGCGATCAAGCGTGTCAGGTTGAGGAAAAACGTCTTTCCGGAACCGTATTCACCGATGATGAATCGAATTGCGGCACCACCTACATCGATCCGTTCGATGTCCCGGAGCATTTCCTTTACTTCGCGAGACCGCCCGACCTGAATGTGTTGCAGCCCCAGCTTGGGCACTACCCCTGCTCGCAGCGCCTGTATGATCGAATCCCGGTCGCGTCGCTTCACCCTTCCTCTTGTCTGCATTTGTAACTTCCCTAGTTTTGCAACCGCTTAACCACGTCCGGATTGAGCTCGAATCCTTCGTATTCCTCGATCAGAGCGTCACCGTACCGTTCGTAAGACCACTCGTTGAGTGACTCAAGGGCGCCATCTTGCATTAGTCGAAATTGGCTCGCCAAGTTGCCCAAATCGGTCTCGTCCCAGTGCGGCTGTGTCAGCAATTCGTCGAGGAATGCGCCAAGCTTTGCCTCGAGCCCGGGAAAGAGCTCATTTGAAATCTCAACTGTTTCCTCAGTATCTTTGTCCGCGTCTTCATCCTCAAAGATCTCTTCTAGGACGGAGGATACGCGAGCGGTATCCGCCATCAGCGAGGTGATCCGCTCAGTGTCCAGTTCAACACGATTGTCGTGACCTGGAGCGGCGGGGATTGCAAACTCCCCTGACCGTCTGGACGCTGACCGAACGGTGACCGGCCCACTTGTCGCTGACTGCGCATGCAGACTGGAATAGATGTCCTCAGAAGGCAAACCAATGGCCTTGAACAGTTTTTCGATCGCCTTGATCTCCTGCGGATCAATCACGCCGTCTGTCGCTGCCATGGCAAGAGCCAGATTGCCGAGTTGCCGACGCGCATTCTCTGACGCATCTTTCACGCGCCGACGAAGTAACCCCAGGTCCAGCGGCACGGATAACATCCACTTGAGATTGGCATGAAGCCGAACATTTTCCGCATCCGGCAAGCCCGCTCCATCAATCCGCGCCTCCAGCATTCGTCGCTCTTTTGCCTGGATGGCTCCGTCGGCATGAGCAATGAAGCTTCCCAGCGCAATGGATACAAGCAACGTCTTGTACTTGTTGCTGACTTGTTCAAGTTTCGTAATACCCCCGGGCAGATGAAAAAGAACGACGGGTTCCCCCAGCTTCGGGCTGCGCAAGGCGAATCTGGGATCGGGAGCCATGCCAATCGATAACCGGGCGAGCGCGTCAGCGGCACCGGTCAAATGGCGCTTATTCGTTTTCTCGGGAACCGAGCCTTCGAGTTTCCTAACGACTTGTTCAACGGCTATAAGCCCGTCTCTCTCGATAACTCCGGTAGCCCAATCGCGCAAGTTCTCCATTTCCGCGCACGGAAATAGATGCCAGATGCGTTCCGGCAATAGTGCATGAGCTTCGATGCTGGCACGTCCTTGAGGGTTGCGTCCGAGAAATCGACTGTACTTGTCGAGTTCACTGGTAGTCGTCTCCACCAGTTTCTTCGCAATGTTTGTCGTTCTCGTTGTACGCGATATGTCTGGAACATCACCAACAAACCCTGCCAGATCAACATCAAATTCGCCGGAAGCCGCGCGGTAGCTGGCCCGAATCATTCGTTTGGGAATTATATACTAGGGTTGAAAAAACGCCTCAGATTAGCTACGATTGTAGC
>CAZCYQ010000086.1:0-9937 GCA_964503085.1 uncultured Rhodothermaceae bacterium
ATCCCCTGGAGCATCCCCAAACAGAGACATATTGGGGCAACGTAAATCCGGTTGGATTGCGCGGAGTATACGACGAAGCCAAGCGGTTTGCCGAGGCACTTACCATGGCCTACCATCGCTACCACGGCGTACAGACGCGCATTGTGCGCATCTTCAACACATATGGCCCACGCATGCGTTTGAATGACGGGCGAGCACTCCCCGCCTTTATGCGTCAGGCGCTTTGCAACGAGCCCGTCACGGTCCACGGCACAGGTAGCCAAACGCGATCCTTCGCTTATGTGGATGATACTGTTGAGGGGATCGTGCGGCTTCTTAACAGCAATGTCACGTGTCCTGTAAATATCGGGAGCCGTGATGAAATTTCCATTATGGATTTTGCAAAAGAAATTATTTCACTGACCAAAAGCAAGAGTACGATCATTCAGCACAAGCTGCCCGAGGACGACCCCAAAAATCGGCAACCTGACACCTCTCTGGCACAGGAGCTTCTTGGCTGGCGCCCGCGCGTAGACCGCATTGAAGGACTCCAGCGCACGCTCGCCTATGTTCGTCAAGAAATCAGACAGACGCCCTGACCGTATGCATCTTGTTTATCCTTAAGCCTCCATTTATGTGGCTGTACATAACGTACTGTTGGACGATCAATAGTCAATAAACTTCGAGCGAACGGGTACAGGAACCTGCTGCTTCGAACAAGTAGTGAACTGGATCTACGCGCTCAAAGACCAGTCAATGATTTTTTTGCAGAGAATCAGCCAGAATACGTCATCCTAGCCGCAGCCCGTGTAGGAGGTATACTTGCCAATGACCAGTACCCCGCAGATTTTTTGGGCGACAACCTCTGTATCCAGAACAATGTATTGCAAGCTGCAAAAAACAGCAGCGTAAAACGTCTGATTTTTCTGGGCAGCACATGCATCTACCCCCGGGAAGCTCCGCAGCCCCTGAAAGAAACCGCATTGCTCACCGGCCCCCTCGAAGTCACGAACCGGTGGTACGCCGTGGCCAAGATTGCCGGCGTTGTTCAATGTCAGGCACTTCGCCGGCAGCATGGATGTGATTTTATTACTCTCATGGCAACTAATCTCTACGGTCCGGGAGATAACTTCGACTTGGCTTCGAGTCATGTACTACCTGCGCTCATGCGCAAGTTTCATGAAGCACGCATACGGGGTGATAACCGAGTATCTGTATGGGGCTCCGGTAGACCCCGGAGAGAGTTTCTATACAGTGAAGACATGGCCGATGCCTGCGTGTTCGTGCTGGAAACGCCGGAGGACCAGCTTAACCGTGTAGCCCCCGATTCAATGCTGAACGTAGGCTATGGAAAAGATTTGAGCATCAGGGATCTATGTGTCCTTCTTCAAGAAGTCATCGGTACAAACTGCGCGCTTGACTTCGATCTTTCTAAGCCTGATGGCACGCCCCGTAAACTTGTGGATGTTTCTCGCCTTACACAGTTGGGTTGGCAAGCTCCAACATCGTTGCAAATGGGTATACAAAAGACCTACACCTGGTACCAGGCGCACTGCACATGAAAGGAAAGACAGCCTTGATCACGGGAGTGACCGGCCAGGACGGTGCATATCTCTCTGAGCTTCTGTTGAGCAAGGGATACATCGTTCACGGCGTCAAACGCCGGGCGAGTCTCTTCAACACCCAGCGGATTGATCATCTGTACACGGATCCGCATGTAGGTGAGGCCCGGTTCCGGCTTCACTACGGAGATCTTACAGATTCTACGAACCTAATCCGCATTGTACAGGAGGTCCAGCCGGACGAGATCTACAATCTGGGGGCGCAAAGCCATGTACAAGTAAGCTTTGAAACACCCGAATACACCGCCAATGCCGACGCAGTCGGTGTTCTGAGACTACTGGAGGCAATACGTATTCTCGGTTTGGAGGATCACATCCGCTTTTATCAGGCATCTACCAGCGAACTTTTTGGCAACGCGCCCGAGTCACCTCAGTCCGAAAAAACTCCATTCCGCCCGCGCAGCCCCTATGGCGCCGCCAAGCTCTATGCGTACTGGATTACCGTCAACTACAGAGAGGCTTACGGCATGTACGCGTGTAATGGTATCCTTTTTAACCACGAGAGTCCGCTGCGTGGAGAAACTTTTGTGACACGCAAGATCACCAGAGCAGCTGCGCGAATAAAGCTCGGGATTGACCAGAAGCTGTATTTAGGCAATCTGGATGCCAAGAGAGATTGGGGACATGCGCGTGACTATGTGGTGGGCATGTGGTCTATGCTACAGCAGGACGAGCCCCGCGACTACGTATTGGCGACCGGGCGTGCCACTTCAGTTCGTAGCCTCTGTTCGCTGGCCTTCAGAAAAGCCGGCTTGCCCTTGGAATGGACCGGAACGGGCAGAGCGGAAAAAGGACGCTGCGTTAAAACAGGACATACACTGGTTGAAATTGATCCACGCTATTACCGGCCGGCTGAGGTTGAACACTTGCTGGGAGATGCCTCCCGCGCACGAAAGGAGCTCGGCTGGGTACCAACTACTTCTTTTGAAGAAATGGTTGAAGAGATGGTCGAGCGAGACCTGCAACGCGAGCAGGTATCCTCTGTTTAGGTGGATCAAAGCGCCGGGAATTGCATTGATCCGGCCCTAAGCTACAATTGCATAAATGCATGAACCCCTGAACGGAATCGTCCTTGCTGGTGGCACAGGAAGCAGGCTTTACCCTCTCACCAAGGTCACCAACAAACACTTACTGCCGGTTGGCCAATACCCCATGATTTATCATCCGCTCCTGCGGCTAAGAGAGGCGGGGATTGAGCGTGTTGCTGTGGTAACTAGCCCCGAGCACATGGGAGATGTCGTCAATCTTCTTGGCAGCGGAAGAGCCCTTGGGCTGGACCTGACTTACCGCGTACAGGATAAGCCGGGCGGTATCGCCCAGGCCCTTGGACTCTGTGAAAATTTCGCTGGCGGTAAACCCTTCCTGGTTGCCCTCGGAGATAACATTCTGGAAGATAACCTTGTCAAAGAGGCGGAGATTTTTCGGAACCAGGAGCGGGGGGCAAGAATTCTCCTCAAAGAGGTTCCCGATCCCGAACGTTATGGAGTCCCCCGGTTTGAAGGAGATCGCATCGTAGAAATAACAGAAAAACCCAAAAACCCGGCAAGCAAATATGCTGTGACTGGCCTTTACTTCTATGATGCACAAGTATTTGACTTCATCCGTACGCTCTCGCCAAGTCGGCGCGGAGAATATGAGGTCAGTGATCTCAACTCCGCTTATGTTAATCAAAGTGAACTCACTTATGGAGTGCTCAATGGCTGGTGGGGAGACGCCGGAACGCTCGAGGGTTGGCATGAGGCCAATCAGCTTTCGAGACATCTGGTCTACCCGGATCTGAGCTCCCAAGAAGCGGCAAGCACATGACCTGGAAAACGGGCACCGTGCATGATTGTCTAGTTCGACAGCTAACACACTACACCGATGCTCGCGGCTGGCTGTCAGAAATCTTCCGACAGGATGAACTTGCTTCAGAGGTGCATCCTGCTATGGCTTACGTCTCCATGACACATGCGGGGATCACACGCGGCCCTCACGAGCATCTGCACCAAACGGACATCTTTGCCTTCCTGAGTGGAACGTTTAGACTTTATCTCTGGGATAACCGTAGCGGATCTCCGACCTACGGCATCCGTCAAATACTTGACACTGGAAGTAACAACCCTTGCACCGTACAGGTCCCCCCAGGCGTGATTCATGCATACCGCAATATCGGCACGTCTGATGCACTCGTCATCAACTGTCCGAATCGGCTGTATGCGGGATACGGAAGAGCGGAAGCGGTAGACGAGATCCGCTGGGAAGAACAAACAGACCATAATCTTATTCTGGACTAGACCGTGAAACTCATTATCCCCATGGCTGGCCGCGGCAAGCGACTGCGCCCCCAGTCATCAATCACCCCCAAACCGCTCCTGACCGTACGCGGTCAATGTATGGTGGAGCGTATCGTAGAAAAGTTTACTCAAACGCTCCCACGGCCGGTAACCGATGGAGTTTTCATATTGGGGCCGGGTTTTGATAGCAAAGCATACGACATACTGGATTCCGTTTGCGAGCGACACAGCATAAACGCACATTACGTGATCCAGGAAGAAGCAAAGGGGACTGCCCATGCAGTGATCTGTGCACAGGAATTTCTGGATGGTGAAGGCATCGTCGTTTACGCGGATACGGTATTCGACATGGATCCCGTGCATAACCTTGACGACAGCGATGTGATTACCTGGGTCAAAGAGGTGGACGATCCCAGCCGGTTTGGCGTTGCCGTTCGTGAAGGGGACCGCGTGATCGCTTTTGTCGAAAAACCGCAGAAGTTCATCTCCAACGAGGCGCTGATCGGCATCTACTACATAAGAGAACTCAATAGGCTAAAGTCTGCAATCCAGGTACTTTTTGACAAAAATATCTGTGGCAAGGGTGGAGAATACTATTTGACAGATGCTTTCGATTTGATGCTGAACCAGGGCCTGACTTTTCGGACAGCTGTCGTAAAAGCATGGCTAGACTGCGGCACACTGGAAGCATTCATGGAAACAACCCGCTATCTGCTACAGCATGAACCGCAGGACACAGTTCGCCCCGGCTGCAAGCACTCGGTAATTCGAGAGCCTGTATACATTGCTGAAGACGCGGTTGTTGAAAACTCGGTCCTTGGACCTTACGTTGCCGTCGAGTCTGGTGCCTACATTGGAAACTCGGTCATCCGCAATAGCATCGTTTTTGGATCTGCTGAGGTAACAGATGCTGTACTAAACCAATCAATGGTCGGTGCTAACAGTTCTGTTTCAGGTAAAGCCACCCAGTTAAACGTTGGCGATCACTCACATTTGTCCTGATGTCGGTGAGGGTATTGCGAATTCATCCCGGTGACAATGTTGCTGTCGCATTGGTTTCGCTCCCCACAGGCATTGAATTCCTGCCGGATTGCTTAACCCGATCGCCTGTCCCTGCCAAACATAAGGTCGTTACGGAGTTTATCCGTCAATCGGAGGCCGTGATTATGTACGGAGTAATGGTTGGTCGGGCACTGCGTGATCTTCATGTTGGAGATCGTCTCAACCGCAGCGATCTGACCCATGACACTGCCGAGTATCGCGTACAGTCCGCACGCAGGAACCCGGAATGGCAAGCCCCTGATGTTTCTGATTGGGAAGAAACCACCTTTCTGGGGTATCGCCGAAGCGATGGCCAAGCGGGCACGGCGAATCACTGGGTTGTGCTTCCTCTGGTGTTCTGTGAAAACCGGAATATTGATGTACTCCGCCGCGCCTTTGAAGACGAGCTGGGATACAGTCGGGTTTCGCCTTATCGTCAGCAAGTCGCTGCACTGGCACATGAATACCGCACCGGTAACTCAGCAACAGACACAATCGGGACTACGATTGCTTCGGAGCGGCTATTTCAAAACGTGGACGGTGTTCATTTTCTTACACACCAGCTAGGATGCGGCGGCACGCGTCAGGACGCCAGGAGCCTGTGTGGTCTTCTGGCAGGCTATCTGAACCACCCAAACGTATGCGGTGCAACTGTACTGAGTCTGGGTTGTGAAAACGCTGAATCCAAAATACTCATGGAGGAAGTGCACAAGCGCAACCCGGCTTTTGACAAACCCCTCTACATATTCCGACAGCAGTCATTCGCGAGCGCAGATGCCCTTATCACGAAGGCCATTGCGGATACTTTCTCTGGCCTGCAGGAGGCCAATAAATCTCGACGTACCCCTGTACCCCTAAGCAAACTTACCCTGGGACTTGAATGTGGAGGTTCAGATGGATTCAGTGGCATCTCTGCAAATCCGGCAATGGGATATACTACTGACCTCCTTGTGGCACTTGGCGGCAGTGCTATTCTTGGGGAATTTCCAGAGCTTTGCGGTCTGGAGCAGTCATTGATTGACCGGTGCACACATGAGTCTGCTGCCGCTCGCTTTGCTGACTTAATGGAATCGTATGCCACGCTGGCGCAGGCCGTAGGCTCCGGTTTTGAAATGAACCCCTCACCGGGAAACATCCGGGACGGATTACTCACAGATGCCATGAAGAGTGCTGGTGCTGCGCGCAAAGGTGGTACCTCTCCGATTACAGCAGTACTTGATTATCCTGAGTATTCCACTGAATCTGGCCTGAACCTTTTATGCACACCAGGAGGGGATGTAGAATCTACCACGGCCATTGCAGGGGCGGGGGCCCAGATCATACTTTTCTCCACGGGTATGGGAACGCCAACGGGTAACCCGATCGCCCAGGTTATAAAGATCAGCAGCAATTCTGCACTTGCCCAACGCCTCCCAGATCTGATAGATATGGATGCAGGAAACATTATTGGGGGAGATGAGACTGTTGAATCTGTCGGAAGCCGGCTCCTTGACCTCATTGTGAATGTAGCAAGCGGCAATTATATCACTGCTGCAACACGCTTGGGACAACATGACTTTATCCCGTGGAAGCGCGGAGTTTCCCTGTAAATTATAGCGACTAATAAGGGCGCTTGGGAATACTGATTCGCTCCGCGCGAGAAACTGAATTTATAGAAATAGCGTTTATTGCTCCGACTTACCGGTATATCAGCAGGAGCAAATGACTGTGGTCGTGCCCGGTGATGAGAAGCAACGAGATGTATAGCAGGAATTCATTACTGGCCAAAATCGTATCTCAATAGCGTAACCTTGAATTACTCCGCATAATCCTCACGAAGAGAATCATGATGAGATATATTCCAATCATCACGCTTCTTACCCTTCTTTCAATCAGTCTACCCGCTCAGGCACAGACGACCATGGAGTTATTTCTCCGGGGGAAGGAGCTTCTGGACGATGGGTCGAATCGCAAAGATATTGACCAATTGCTGGACGCGCGTGCAATTTTTGAGCAGATCCTCGAAAACGACAGCCTACCAACCCTCGCCCATTACTACGCTGCATCCGTATCCAGCGATATAGCTAACACACTTTCAGATCGAAAGGAATCGGGGAGGAAACGTGAAATCCGCGCGCACATCAACTACTCCATTGATCATCTCGAGACGGCGGTGGAAATGGACGAAACGTTTGCCGAAGGATGGGCCTTGCTTTCAACCTCTTATGCTCAAAAGATCACGGTGAATCCGCTGAACGCTGTGAGCTTGAGGCGCAAATACAACCGGGCTATGTCAAGGGCCATAGAGCTTGAGCCCGGCAACCCGCGAATAATACTCTTAAAAGCCATCATGGACTACAATATCCCGGGAATCTTAGGTGGTGACAAAGACCATGCGATCGCGGAATTAAACAGGGCAGCCAGTATTCTACTTGAAGAAGTAGTGGAGAATCCTGTCATGCCATCTTGGGGGCTTGACCACGCCCATGCGCGACTCGGGATTGCTTTTATGGATCAAGGAGAATTGGAAAAGGCCCGATCATCGTTCGAACGTGCACTAGAAATAAACCCGGATTTCGGATGGGTGATCAATGAGCTAATTCCTTCACTGGAACAGCTGGAGTCCGAGAATTGAGACGACTTTCTCAACCGGTTACGGCCCGCCGCTAGCCCATTTTGATCAACCGGGCCTGACACAAATTTGTCATCAATAGCCCCCGCAAACCCTCTTGTGGTAGGACTGTCAACTCAAGCAGAGCTAACGGGGCGCTACGCTTGTTTGTAAGCTACATAAAGTGTGTAGTTTGGCCTATGAAGAAGTGATCTGGTGGCTTTGACGGCTAACCAGCCTGGTGTTCATGTGCTTGGATCTCGAAGGACGGTAACACATGATTCCGGGTTCGTGTGGAGTCGCCACTTTCTTGAAACGCGCATCCATCGGCAAGATGCCGGTTCTCGCAAGGGAATTTTCAGGGGCCTCCTACCTCGTCAATTGCTTTCCAAGTAATGGAAATGACCTCCGCAGATCTCACTTGTTGCCGTTCCTTGACACCCGCCTGCATCGAGGGAGCCTTGCGTGCTTCCATACGGCAGAGACGATTGCCTTACGCACATGGACATTGCAGGTTTTGGTAGTGCTCCCCGGTGTGCAGTGTCAAATGGTTCGACACCCCCAGAATATTATTCACCTCCAAACTAGAGAGTTTTGCAAGAGATTCTAGTGCGACAACCCATCTGAAAGGATAAGTTTTGAGAATAATGTACCTGAAGATTGGCTCCAACAGTCAGACACGAGAAAGTGCTGCTTGGACGGGATGCTAGACTTTATTGGAGGAAAATGGAATATTGTTTATGAAATGGGCTGTATGCTTGGAGGTAATTTTGACAATTGCCGGAGCAACTCCAACGATGTTGGAACTGAAAATCTGCCGAAGTAGTTTCTGAAAATCTGCCGAAGTAGTTTCTGAAAATCTGCCGAAGTAGTTTCTGAAAATCTGCCGATTAATGCATAAGCAAGAGATCATCCCCCGACAATTAAGATTCTTACTAGCCGAGTCAATTGGGGACTCACCGGTGACACTGATCCATGGACCGCGTCAGTGTGGAAAAACAACTCTGGCGAAAATTATAGGGGAATCACTCGGTTACTCCTACTTCACCTTAGACGACGCGGATACCCGACTCGTTGCCCAAAATGACCCAATGGGATATATTAGCGATTGTCCCGACCAAGCTATTCTTGATGAAATTCAACGCGTACCGGAGTTATTTCGGATTCTGAAGCTCTCCGTGGATCGTAACAGAAAACCCGGACGGTTTATCTTGACAGGCTCAACCAGTGTAATCCTTGTACCGGAGTTAACTGATGCACTAGTCGGTCGTATGGAGACCTTGCGCCTCCATCCCCTATCGCAACAGGAAATCGAACAATCCCAAGCACCATCCTTCCTAGAGAGACTGTTTGCGGGCAATTTTCAAACACGCCGAAAAAAAACGATTGGCAATGAACCTTATAGACAGGATCGTCGCCGGTGGTTATCCCGCAGCTCTAGTCCGTCCACCTGGCCACAGGCGTTCTACTTGGTACCGCAATTATGTTACCGACCTCATTCAAAAAGATGTGCTTGATCTGGCTAGAATTCGTTCTCCTGAAGCAATCCCCAAGTTGCTCACAGCTGCCGCAAATTTGACAGGACAACTCTTCAACGCGTCGGCAATGGCTTCAAAGTTGCAAATGAACCACAACACGGTTCGAGATTACGCGACATTATTGGAACACCAATTTCTGATTGAACGCCTTCAACCGTGGTATAGCAATCGGATGAAACGGCTGATCAAGACACCAAAAATTCATGTCGGAGATACTGGATTGGCATGTGCCCTGTTGGGGATAGATGCCAATTTTCTATCAAAAAACCGTGACCAGCTTGGACCGCTCGTAGAATCATTTGTTTTTCAGGAATTGAGGCGACAGGCTAGTTCGTCAAACAAACCCTATGCGTTCCACCATTTTCGTGACCGGGATGGCGTTGAGGTGGACATAATCATAGAGCACGGTGCCTTTGAACTAGCCGGCATTGAGGTCAAAGCTGCCGCCACGGTATTCAATTCTGACTTCAAAGGGCTACGCAAGATCAAGGCTGCCTACCCTGACAAATTCACGTTTGGGGCAGTGCTTTACGACGGAGAAACTTGTGCTAGTTTCGGAGATGGCATGTATGTAGTCCCAATTCGCATGCTCTGGGAAAATGACTCAACCCAATGAAATTTCCGGGCTCAAACAGAACTATACAATGAAGCGGCTACAATTCTTGGATTAACCTGTGCATATAGTCATACCCTGATCGACTGAGTCTAACGCAAACTAGGTCGCTGTTGACGAAGTAGTTGTCGTGCAAGCCAAAGCTGCCGGATTTGGTCGCTTACTCTACATTCGCAATGGGAATTATATGGGATAGTTGAATATCCCATCAATTTGACGGATTACAGGAGTCTCTATTGAGAACGCTCCTCCACGTCCAGCAGCCCCAATCCCGGAGG
>CAZCYQ010000087.1:0-9863 GCA_964503085.1 uncultured Rhodothermaceae bacterium
CCAGTGTTGGCTGGACGAGACCGGATCAAGGTTGCCTTTGACGTGCCCGGTTATGCGGGCGCAAGGGCAAAGCTGACGATAAGTCGAACAAGCGAACAATTCGGGGGCGAAAAACCAAGATTCCGGCGCGGAGGCATATTGATCAAGTCTCGTCATGCGGTCCACGAAGCTACACTATTTGACAAAGATCTTGAGACCGATCCGCATGCGCTGCGATTTTTTGGCCGCTTGGTTTGCAACCATATTGATGAACTCTGGAATCAATTTGATCAGCGCGTAGAATCACTTTCCGACGCTGACCCGAACAATCCCATACCCGTGCTCGATCCTTCGCGACGATCCGGGTTGGCCCGGGCGCATCCATTAGTCAAGGCCCTTTTTGCCTTGGGAATGAAGCGGCTGCGTCCGCTGATTGAAGAGGAGCGAAAAAAAGCAGATAGCGAGCGCGCGACCATTGAGAATCGGGCCACCCGCAAACGCCTAAATGCACTGGAGCGTGCTGCGACAAAGTTCTTGGAGCGCGAGGGTGCTGAAGATGATGTGTCCCGTGACGGGAGTGGAACCAGCACTCGATTGTTTCAGGAGTCGGGCTTTTCTCTCAGCCCCAAGTTTGCCAAAATTGTGGTTGGCCAATCGATCCCCTGCACATTGCGTGTGCGGCAAAAAGCCTTTCCTGAAATCGAACACGGAGCAACTGTCCAAATCGAGTGCCTGACAGAAGAGGTGGCTACCGACAAACGGTTCGTGTCGGTTGAATCCCACCCCACAGAGGATGACGTTTTACAGGCCTCGTGGAAGTTGACGGGCGTTCAGCCGACCACAGCCTCTGGTATCAAGGTGTCTATCGGGTCCATCACAGAAGAGTGTATTGTAGAGGTCCTCAATTCAAGAGCAGATGAATTCAGGGAGCTGGGAGAGCTCTGCTTTCAAAGATCACTATATCGTATCAAGATCGGCGGTCCGAAAAAACGCATTCGAATTTTGGCACCGCTTTCGCTCGTATCTGAGCCCACCATGCTGAATATTTCAGTCGACAACAGCAGGTTCAAGGTATCCGGCAACAAAATGCTGGTGCCAAAAAAAAATCTTGGCGTGGCCAGCTGTGACATTCGAGTTGGTGTTTCTGGAACAGAGGACGCTAAAGCCATAATTGTGGCGAAGCTGAAGAGTGAGGAAGCTACTGCCGACTTAATTACCTTTCAGCCGCTCGGAGCGGGCATTAAGATTAAACTTGAAGATATCAAGATTGCCAACCAGCGCTTCCGTTGGCGGCAAAACGTTCTGGAAATCGCAGCTCGCCATCCGTCCCTTAAGCAGTATTTGGGCTCGGCTCCACGGTTTCAGGGACAGGACGAAAAACATTTCAGAGTAATGTTGGCAGAAATCACAGCCGATGCGGTGTGTGCGCGTCTGGTGAGCGAACGCGTTCAAAATAATCCAGAGGAATATGATGACTTCCACTGGGATCAGTACTATGCCGAATACAGCAAGTTGATATCACGATTTTTGCCGACAGCCCAAAAGCTTCAAGTGCCGTCGGAAGGCTAATGGCTGCGCGGCCCACCAGCAAGGCATAGCCCAAGACTTTGGGATGCTCCGGCCTGCACGTGTGATTGCATCAATACGACTGCATGCGAAAGAAAGCCCTCAAATGGCTGCAATTTGATGTTCTATCCTCCCTGCCCAACTACGCCAAATGATGCGCAATAATCAACGGATCCAAGGCGCCTTGGTGCTTCGTTTTGCCGGCCAATCATACCCTTTGCACCCCTCCTGTGGTCTCAACTCAGTCCATTGGATACACCGGTTGGTATTCCATAGCGAGTTTTTGTATTGCGCCACAAATGAGGCACTGGCTATGATTCATTAGCCCGGGGGTTGTAGCGGAGGGATCTTCGCTCCGCGCACTCCTGTCTGGTTTGGGTCGTAGTGGGGGCATAAATGAACCCCATTCTCTGTGAGATCTCTACCTCCCTGGTGTGAAATCTTGATCAATCTTCGTGACGATGGGTCTGGGATTGCTTTTGGGAAGCACCGCGGTCACGCGGTTGATCTTTTTGAGTTCGGTGGGGATCGTATCCCAGCTGTCATTAATGCTAGGTTATCCAGGTTAGGTACGACCAAACGAGAAAACTACGGTAGGCAAGTACACTAAAGAATAAGAGTCCTCAATGCGATCGTCTTTTCTGTGATAGATCGGTCGTAAGCCCACGTGCGATTATGACTGGGAAGGTACTCTCAATCTCCTTGAGTCGGCAGTCGGTGCGGATTATCCTGTCCACTGCCAATCGGCATGGCCGGTGGGCACGATATACCCTCCAATGGCCAATCTTCTGTCTTCATACGACGGTCGGTTCGTGAAGTATGCACGTACAGCGGCTTCGTTCATTCTTCTTGCGTGATGGTCACCTAGTATTAGGTAGGCCACCCCATCTGTGTTTCTCCATCAATAGAGCGATTCGAGTTTACTCCAGTCAACCGGTCTGCCTCATGCACATGAGTGTGCACTACACGGGGTAGTGTCTGGGACAGTACTCAAAGGGTGAGTGAGGCCGTGCTGTACTTTCCGGCGAGAGCCAGAATCTGAAACGATGCTATCGGCACCTGAAATGGGAATGGTTACGAGTCTTCCTCGTCTCGTGACTACTGTACACATCTGGGTCGTGACGTCGGCAATATCCTACGGTGCCTCAGGATCAAGCTCTGCTCCTTCCTGAATCCAGGTTCCGCCAAGGGATCTATGCACCGCTAAGCGGGCCTCAGCCAAGCTGCGACGGGATTCCGTTAGCCCAATTTCCGAGAGGACAAGATTGCGTCGGGCATCTAGAAGGCCTAAATAGTCGCCTGTTCCCCGGAGATAGCGAAGCTCCTGAATCTGGGCTCTGTCACGGGCCGACGCTCGGGAGGCCGAAAGAGACGCATGGCGCTCCTTCAACTTGCCATAGTGCACAAGTGCTGCCTCCACATCCCGGAAGGCCATAAGCACGGTTTTCTCATATTGGAGTGCCAGCTGCTCATACTGGGCCCAGGCCACTCGGATATTCGCCCGGATCCTACCGGCATTGAATATGGGGGCTGTCAAACCAGCGCCAAAGAGCCAGAAATTCTGACTAGTCTCCACAATATCGGAGAGCATGCTGCTTTGCGTGCCGGCCGCTCCAGTCAGCGAAAAACTGGGAAATTGGACGGCGCGCGCGACTCCGATGCGTTCGCGAGCAGCTTCTAAACGCTGATATGCGGCAAGCACATCCGGTCGCTCCTGCAGTAAATCTGAGGGCAACCCGCTTGGTATTTCCTCCAAGGCATAGACATAGGCGCTATCAGGGACAAGCATGGTATCCGTCGGCATTCGGTAGCGTCCTACAAGTAGGGCCAGTCGCCCTCGGGTTGCATCCAGTTGGCTTTCGAGCACGGGCAGATCTGCTTTTGCAGCATGAAGTTCCTGCTGAGCAGCGTGGAATTCCAAGGGAGATACCAGCCCTCGTTCGTACCGATCAGACAGGACCTCTGCACGTTCAGCTACAATACGTACGCTTTCCTGCGTCAACTCAAGGGTACGCTGACGGGCGGCAATCTCGAAATAGGTCGCAACCGTCTCCCCGATGACCCCCAGAAGTACCGTACGTACGTCAGACTGGGTGGCAAAAAACTCCTGCAGCGCTGCCTGCTTTGTCCCGCGTACTCGTCCCCAAAAATCTATCTCGTATGCAAATCCCAGCGAAGCACTATAGGTTGTAAAATCGAACCGGTCGGGAAACGCAGGTGCTCCAGGCACATCGATACGATCCCCTAACTGCCCCCCAATACCTACATTGGAGGGAGTATCCTGCTGATCACGCCGTGCAGACAATTCTGCGGACGGATACTGCTCAGCCCGTGCGATACGAAATTGATTCTGCACTTCTGCAACACGAGCCACGGCTACACGAAGATCTAGATTTCGTGCGATAACAGAATCCACTAATTGGTTTAAGTACGGATCTCCAAAACCGTGCCACCAGTAGTGCTGTGCACTCTGATCGGTAAGTGCAGCCGCTTCAAATTGTTCGGGGAGCGGCTGCACCGGATCCTCCAGGCGCGGTGCCATTGAACACCCGGCAAGTCCCACGGCAACCAGCAGGTTTACCACGAAGAAAGGGCGCGCCCACCGGAGGAACTGTGCTCTAGCACGGTGTCTATTTCCTAATCGTGAGGGAAAGGAAGTAACTGAATTTATCATGCGTTTCGTTACAGCACCCTTCTTCTAATGTTCCTGTGACCTCGGCACTGCCGTGAGGTCTGCTTGGAACCTGCCTTGCTATGCGTGTGATGCATCGAGCGAGTTTTTCGTTTCCTCAAGGAGTTTACAGTGATGCAGCTTCCAGAGTGTTTGCTCGCAAAATTTACAAAGTAATACCGTCAATATTGAGCCTTTTACGAACCCATTTCTAGAAAATGGAGCCAAGTGGTTTACATGCATGATTTCGTGGGGCTGACAATCCTAAGTCGCCGTTATTTCCTTCAAATATACTTAATCGTCTTCAATGGAGTGTTCCAACATGGCTTTTGTCGCTTTTGTCCAAAATCCTTAGAGAATGTGCACGTCCGCCCCGGAACCCCTGTCCAACAGAGAGCCCAAAACCTGTAATCCGGCACGAGGGAAGCCAGATTCTGAGCTACATACGTTTCAGTTGATCCAAGATGAGTGCAAGCCGTCCGAACATCAGATGACAAGTCGCTTTCATGTGCCCATGCACATGTATGTTCCGTCTACTAACTTCATCCTTGAGTCGCCGGAAACCCGTCTAACCGTCAACGCTCCTATAGCGTGTGTGCTCAAGAGAGACAAACCTGGCGTCCTTTTCGTCTTTTTCTCACGGCGATGCGCGGCTTTTTAGGAGCGTGGATTCTTGTCAATGATAAACTTGTGCTCCAATTCTCACACGGGTACCGTCGTATCAACTAGAAACGAGAGGCCTATGAATAATATAAAATCACCGAATTCTAGGGGGTTTCCAGGAGATTCGTTCAACCGAGATTTGGCTATTCATTCAAATCGCGACGGAACACAGAAAATTACGGCTGGATTATGACCATCCTCCCGGTAGGCCATGTATCAACTAGATTGGTCATATCGTACGTCATACCAATTGACTCGGGCGTTTCAGGTACAGTCGCTTCAAAGAGGATCAATTGTGATCGCTCTGGGTCGGGGTCGGGGTCAGGCTCAAGTGAGACGGTTACCCGCACACCTGCAAGGCTGAGGGGGAATGTAAGAGAGGCAGGGGCATTTGTTAAAAAGTCTTCGCCAGGGTAATCATATCCAGGTTGAGGGCCGCTGTAAATGTTTGAATCGTCAGGCTGGCTGTGGTGCGAGATCACCCCCATATTGAGCGGAATCCCATCTATGTCTACCCATCCTTGATGCTTCCAGCCGGGAATAGGGGTTGTTATACGCAGGCCACGTGCGGGAGGGCCGGCGGTTAGATTCACAAACCATATGCCGCTTTGTTCAAACGTATTAGGCCCATTGGTCGGTGTTTCTATGATGTAGTTTCCACGTGCCAGTATTAGGGCATCCTCAATGCCTTCTACATCGGTTGTGCGCATTTCAGCACTGCCTTCAATGAATAGGCCGCCCATAAGTCGAGTCGTAGACGGAGAATCGTCCGTATCACCGGGCGGCTCAATCGTGATGTACGCTATGCGGGCGCTGTCAAGCGGAAATGCGGTGTCAAATCTGCGAGTGATTAACTCTTCACCAGCCAGGTTGTAAAGTTTACCACTTGGACCGATAGTGAATTTTCCAAGTGATAGCGTGGCCAGATCCGACGTTACAACCCAGCCCTCCAGGTGGTAATCTCCCGGGAGTGGGCGTAGATTATTGAATGTCAGAATGGCTGCACCTGTTTCTGGGGCGGTAGTATCAGAACCACCAGAGTCACAACCGAAGATGGTGAAGACAAGAGCAAAACCAAAGATCAAAAGCCTATTTTGTCCCATTGAATTTCCCTTTTTTTACTGTCTACGTAATTCCTGCAATATCGTTGCCACAGAAACGATGCAGAGTGTGTTTCGTAGTACCGCGTTCCCAAGTTTAACCAATTATGGAGAACACACTACTAGACTGGAGCCCGATCTCTTGGCGGGCAAAAGAAGTCGCTCAACAGGCAGACTATCCAGATGAGGAGCACCTCCAAACAGTCCTTGATACAATAAGGCAGCAGCCTCCGCTGGTTACGTCCTGGGAGATTGAGGCTTTGCGCAAGCAGTTGAGGGAAGCTGCCGCAGGTAAGCGATTCTTGCTTCAGGGTGGAGACTGTGCGGAGAGCTTTGAGGATTGTGAGGAGGAGATTATTAAGAACCGTCTCAAGATTCTGCTCCAGATGAGCGTGGTGCTCATTTATGGTCTAAAGATGCCGGTTGTGCGCGTTGGACGCTTTGCTGGGCAGTATGCTAAACCCCGGAGTAAATCGCTGGAGACGCGCAATGGCGTGTCACTTCCGTCGTACCGAGGCGATAATATTAATGCTCGAGAATTCACACCGGAGGCAAGAATTCCAGATCCCGAGCGTCTGATAAAGGCTTACCATTACTCGGCAATTCAACTGAACTTTGTACGATCACTGGCCGACGGTAACTTTGCTGATATACATAACATAGACTACTGGAGTCTTGGTTTTGCTCAACAATCGCCGCACATCAAAAGTTATCAAGCTATCATCAGTAAGATTCGTGAGGCGCTACGCTTTGCAGAGACAGTGGCAGATTATCCTATTGGTGGGCTAAATCAAGTGGATTTTTATACCAGCCACGAGGCGCTTCATTTGCCATATGAGGAAGCATTTACACGGGAAGTCCCACGTTCTGATAGCATTTATAATCTGTCGACACATTTTCCGTGGATTGGTAAGCGTACATTGTTTGAAGGAAGCGCACACATTGAGTATATGCGCGGGATATGTAATCCAATCGGTATAAAAGTCGATGCCGAAATGGCGCCCAGTGAACTGGTGTCACTCCTTCGAAACCTGAATCCCCTTAATGACCCTGGACGCCTAGTCATCATCACACGAATGGGGGTTGCTAAAATAGAAAGTGCATTGCCCGGGCTTATCGATGCGGCACAGCGTGCAGGTCTGAATGCTCTGTGGTGCTGCGATCCTATGCACGGTAATACAGAGACGGCCTCCGGCGGCATAAAAACGCGGCGCTTTGATAATATTCTGGCAGAGCTGGAAGCCGCAATTGATATCCATACAGGCATGAAATCCATTTTGGGAGGCGTGCATTTTGAACTCACTGGAGAAGATGTTACTGAATGTGTTGGAGGTGCCAGTGATGTAGGCGAGGCAGACCTTAACCTTCGGTATCGTTCGACGGTAGATCCTCGGCTAAATGCGCATCAATCCTTGGAAATGGCGCTTCGCATTGCCCAGAAGTATCAAACATTGGAGCAACTCTAGCGGGTATGCGGGCACTGGTATTGCACGCACCGGGGAAATGGGGCTGGGAGGACATACAAGAGCCAGACGGTGACGGCGTCTTGGTTCGTGTAAAGCAGGTGGGGATCTGTGGCACAGATTATCAGGCGATCAGGGGACGTCAGCCCTTCTTCACTTATCCGAGAAGGCTTGGCCATGAAATATCTGTTCAGGTTCTGGAGTCTGCGGGTGATCTCGTTCAGGGCACGTATTGTGCGGTGAATCCGTATATGTTCTGTGCACATTGCCAGACCTGTAAACGTGGATATACAAATTGCTGCAATGAACTTCGTGTGCTCGGAATTCATCAGGATGGTGCGTTCACGAGGCTTATGAGGTTGCCAGCGTTCAGCCTTCATCCAAGTGCATCACTTCCACCCGCTGTACTTGCACTGGTTGAGCCGCTTGTGGTTGGCTATCATGCAGTAAAACGCGCGCGCATCAGTGCACGGGATCAAGTTCTGGTTGTAGGGCAGGGGCCGATTGGACTTGCCTGCGCACTAATGGCGAAAGCCCTGGGGGCAGATCTTGCAGTGATGGATATTCGGGAAGATCGCAGGCGGTCGGGGCTTCGACTGACTGAGCGCGCACTGGCTCCTGGCGAAAATCCAGAGATTGTGGTCAGGGAGGCATTTGATGGTGATTTACCGGTAACTGTGATCGAAGCAACCGGTAATCGCGCTGCTGTGCATCAAAGTTACCAGTTGGTTGCCTCTGGCGGGACGTTGGTATTTGTGGGATTGTATGTCGGGAATTTCGAGTTTGATGATCCAGATTTTCATCGAAGAGAATTAACTTTGCGGGCCAGTCGTAATGGCACGCACGATGATTTTTGTGCGGTTATGTCATTGCTAGAAAACGGCACCATAGATCCAAGTTGGTTCATTACTGATCAGATTTCATTCAACGAGGTTCCGGACCGAATTGGGTCACTGGATGGTGCCCGAGGTTGTATAAAAGCTATGGTTGATATGAGCGCCGCATGTTAGCAGCCTATTTGTTTAGCCACGGTTACATTTTCGCCGGTGACAATCAAAAATTTCACAGGAAGGGAGTTTGTAGTGTCGGGGCCTTGTTCTTGCGCTCATTCTGATTGCTTCCGCTGTGCTGTCTGGATCCGGTGACATTCTTCAGCGTTGGGATGACTGCGTTAACTGAAAGTGCTATCAACGTGTGAAATATGCTGCACAGGTATCCCGTTGATGGTCATGCAGTGACAAGAGTCCAGTTGTTTACTTCTGCTGTATTCTTGTTTTGGCTATAATTCCTCTGTTATTCCCCAGTTCTGAGATTCTTCATGCGGTATGATTTGATTGCGATGGGCCGTTCGTCCATTGACCTATATTCAGACGATATCGGGGCGCCGTTCCCGGAGATCACCAGTTTTTCTGCTTATGTGGGAGGATCTCCAACTAATGTATGTGTGGGTGCGAGCCGACTTGGAATGCGAACTGCACTGCTCACCGCGGTTGGACAGGATCCAGTTGGAGATTTTGTCTTGAACTTTCTCCAGAATGAGAGCGTGGAGACGAAGTACATCTCACGCAAGCCTGACCGACGGACAAGTGCAGTCATCTTAGGTATTGAACCTCCCGATCGTTTTCCTCTGGTGTACTATAGAGACAATTGTGCTGACAATGCGCTGAGTATTGAAGATGTGCTGGCTACCCCGATAAATCGGGCGAAGATCTTTGAATTTGCCGGTACTAATCTTGCCCAGGAATCCAGTCGAAGTGCGACACTATTCGCGGTAGAGCGGGCTGCCCGCTTTGATGTAACTGTTGTTTTTGATCTTGATTTTCGTCCGGACCAGTGGCATGACCCCCGTGCGTTCGGGGTTACGGTAAGGAATGTTCTGGCGAACGTTGATATTTTGCTCGGCACCCAGGACGAGATTAATGCAGCGGTCCTCGAGGATCCCGACCAGATAGAATTAACACATCAACAAGTATCGGACGCGCGTGTGAGCGGGAATGTAGATTCGGCCATTCAGTCATTACATAATTGGGGCGTTGAGCTTATAGTGGAGAAATGTGGTGCCGACGGGGTACGTATTCACGAGCGCGGGAAATCCCCGGTTAGAGTGCCGGGATTCCCGGTTGAAGTACGCAATATTCTTGGGGCCGGGGATGCTTTTGCCGCAGGATTCATTTATGGCGTCGTTGATGGATGGACCTATTATGATGCGGCTCGACTTGGCAATGCTTGTGGCGCAATTGTAGTTACCCGGCATGGATGCGCTAACTTCATGCCTTCGTTTGAGGAAGCGACTGCGATGATGGATGCACGACGTGCGTCGCAGACGTAGTCTGCGGCGTAGTAGATGAGGTGGATCAATCAACGGATAATTAGTGTTTGCCCGAAAACTAACTACGGGTCAGTATAGTGTGTTTCAGTAGG
>CAZCYQ010000088.1:0-9698 GCA_964503085.1 uncultured Rhodothermaceae bacterium
GCCTGCTCCATAAATCCACGCTCCTCAAAGTAGCGTTTGAACAGCCAATTGTGTTTGCTAGCCTCCATGAGTTCTGCAAACCTGAAAGCTCCAAGAGAAGCCCAATCAGCCATAACTTCCACACGTGCAGTGATGCTGCCTAATCCCCTTATGATTTGCTGTAATGTATCCGCTGTGGACTGCACGGACTGATAAAGGCCTGGCTCATTCAGAAGCTGAGCAAACGTACCGTCCCCCTCATCAAGTTTACCCAAAATGGATTCTACACCCTCGGTAGCCTGGGTGGCGAGCGCTACCAACGCTTCCGCATCATCACCCAGGTTGGCCATCAGACGCTCGGTCTCCTGAGCGGTGGCAACCATGCTGTTATAGAGTTCTGGATCATAAACCAGCTTGCCCAGTGTGCCCTCCCCGGCTCGAATATCATCCACAATAGCTTCAAAGGACGTAGCAGATTGTTCAAAGCGCAGTACAGAAGCCAGTGCCTTATCGGTTATTTCAAATAAATCGAAAGGATCAACACCAACAATCATGTCACCACTCTCCAGGGGTAGAGACGGAGTGTCTGTCTGCGGGGGGTTAACCAAGACCACGATCATGCTCCCCAGAAGCCCCTGCGTCTTGATTTGAGCTTGCGTATCCCGGTGCATGACCGAGCGAGCGCTCGTTCGGATACCCATAGTCACTTCGATCATCCCACCAGGCTCACCAGGTAATGCTACGCTCTGAACTGCCCCAACACTCACCCCTTGGAACTGAACGTCAGCTCCCGCGCTCAGCCCTGCGACAGAATTAAATTGTGACCGAACCAGAAACCGATCACTGAACAGCAATGTTCGGCTGCCCACGATGAGCAAAACCGCCGCAAAAAGCCCCAGACAAATGATTACAACAAGGCCGACGCGTGCTCTACTGGACATCTATCTGTTTGTTATGTAATAATGGAAAGATAACTGATCTTCAATGTTGCACCGTGACGCCAAAATATCTTGTCGGTCCCGTAAGCTCTCGTTCATAATTTCTCCAAATCTATTACGTCACAATTCAGTCGCGATCACAGGAGGACTGACTCGCATTTCTCATGGCCACTAATCAGCATATCCTCAGCGTATGCACAAGCATCACTTGTTCAGGGTTTCCCGAGTACCTCCATTCTCTCATGGTGACAATCATCTACGGTTAAATTCTGGAATCATCCGAAAAATGAGCGCAGTTCAGGATGTTCGCTTGAACGTAATTCATTTAACGTACCCTCGGCAAGAGCCCGCCCCCGGTACAGAAATACCGCATAATCAGCAATAATTTCTGCACACAGCAGGTCATGTGTGATCGCTATTGTCGTGATTCCACGCTCAGCTTTCAGCCGCATGATCAGGTTGGACACGGTCCGAACACTCGCGGGATCCAATCCAGTTGTGGGCTCATCGCATAGCAGGATGTCCGGGCGCAGGATGATGGCACGGGCTAATGCGATTCGTTTCTTTTGGCCGCCTGACAACTCGGCCGGGTACTGTTTGGCTGCGTGAGGCAGGTTTACCCATGCGATAGCCTCATGAATCTGCTCCATTCGTTCCTGCCTCGATAATTGGCTATGCCGACGCAATACAAAATCAAGGTTCTTTTCTACTGTCATTGAGTCGAACAATGCGCCCCCCTGAAAGAGGTAGCCAATTCGGAGTCGCAGTGCATTAAGATCAGTCCTATTGAGTTGATCTACCCGTTTCCCCTGTACCCAGATTTCTCCGGCATCCGGCTCAATCAAGCCAACCAAATGCTTGAGCAGGACGCTCTTCCCAGTACCAGACCCTCCCATAACTGCCACCGTGCTGCCACGCTCAGCGCTCACAGACACTCCTCGCAAGATCTCCCGGTCTCCAAATGCTTTATGCAGGTCCTTGACAATGATTTCAGCTTCGGGCACTGACATATCAGCCTCCAAATAGAATTAGCGAGAGGCGGACCATTAAGACATCTGCCACGAGCACAAGAAGTGATCCGATGACTACCGCACGCATGGCAGCCTGTCCTACTTCACGGGTGCCTCCGCGAACGTAATACCCGGAATAACAACCCACAATAGAAACCAGAAACCCGAAAACACTCGTCTTCGCCGTAGAAAAAATCACATCTGACAGACGTAAGCTCGAAAATGCCTGATCCACAAATAATCGATAGTCCAGATCACTTGACAGTAACGATTCTGCATATCCACCAAGGAGCGCTACAATGTCACAGGCAATCGTCAAGAGCGGAAACATCACTATACAGGCTAGAACCCGGGTAACGACGAGATACTTGAAGGGTTGAAGTGCAGCTACCTCCAATGCATCAATCTGCTCAGTTACACGCATGGACCCCAGTTCAGCAGCTATTCCAGCGCCCAGACGCCCTGCAAGGACCAGCGAGGTGATCACTGGGCCGATCTCCTTAACCACTGATAACGCCAACATGTTGGGAAGTACCGCTTCTGCCCCGAACCGTGCCAATGTTCCGCGGCTTTGCATGGAAAGTACAATTCCAATTGAGCAGCCTGTAACCAACACTAGAATGAGGCTCTTCGCGCCGGTTTCATCCATCTGCCTGATCAACTCCCGCCCCTCAAAAGGACGCCGAAACAACTGTCCAAAGAACGTTCCCGCGAACGCCGAAATGGCCCCGACCTGCTCAAGCGTATTTGTGATGAAGCGCATCTACCAGGTGTACTGATACAGCAGACTAAGCCCCACCGCCCCGGCATCCCCACGCATGCGAGCCAGAAGCCATGGGTACAGCGCGTACTCAATGACCAATTCCTTGTTGCTTTCAATCGTAGTGCTTGTCGTGGTCGACTCTTTGGTGATCGGCCATTTTACGGAAGCAAACAGTTTACGGGATACATATTTGCCGGCAGTTACGGTCACTCCGCCCGCGGCTTCCGGGTCAATTTGTACGACATCAAGCCCCAATCCTGCCCCCGCTGCACCCGCGACCAGGCTTGACAATTGACGCAAAGCCAGATCTCCGCCGCTCTGTAGTGCACTGCCTCCCCCTAACTGAAATGCATCAGCTGCCGGACGCCCCGTTGCCATATAAGATATCATGTCTGCGCGATCCAGTTGCACTGGTTCACTGCGCAGCTCAAGTACCAGGGACTCCGGCTCCTGCAATCGGCCAGACGCATCCAGAAGAATCGTTACCGGTGCGTCCCGCCCACTCCTATTTGGAATATCCAACGCCGCCTGGAGATCAAAAAACGGGTTCGTGGCTGGTCCGGCGAACGACACCCGACCTCGACGAATATCGAAACGTCTACCGAACTGCCGCAAATAGCTGAGCTCCGGTACAATACTCACCGTACCCTGAAGCTCCTGCTCCTGATAAGGCTCTTTATACAGCGCGACCGATCCGCTCAGCAGTACATTCATTTCCGGGTTTTGCAAGCTGTGCAGGCGTACAGTTCCCGGAATACCCACAGATATATCCATAGTAAGCGCATCAACTAGCGAGTATGTTGTTGTATCCCAGACACTCGCCCTGATATTAAAGTACTGCTCTAACATCTGGAGATCTGTTTCGGTGAAGTGGATCATACCGTTTGACAGGCCTACAGGCACATCCTGTGGCCGAATGACAGCATTCGCCATCTCTATATGACCGGTAAGTACGGGGCGGCGTACCGTGCCACCAAACGCCAGCGAACCAGTGACATCCGCTGCATAGGGGGATGTATTCACAACGCGAAAATCCTCAAGCTCCACTATCATATCCAGATCTTCTTGGCCCGGTTCTGTCAGAATTACCTGACCATGCCCCTGCGCCGTACCACGCCCGCTCTCGGCACTCAGCCTTTGAACATCGACCGTGTTACCCACCAGAGCTGCTTCCAATTGGAAAGCCGTGGGAGTAATCTCGAGCTGTGGCAACTCAGCGTATCCATCGGAAAGTCTGAACTCACCTGCCATATCGGGTGCACTTCGGGAGCCGGAAATACCAACATCCGCCGTTAGCTTACCCCGGATATCACCGATCTCTTCCTGGCCTAGAAAAGGGTTGATCCATCCGATATTGAAGCGATCCGCCTGAAGTGACATTGACGCTTCTGGAAAGGATACCTCTTCCTGTTTTTTAAGCCTGAGATCAAACGGTAACAGACCTGACATGGAAAGCGTACTGCCGTCTACATGCGTAAACTGCGCATCTGTATTCAAACCATTATTTGCATAACCGATACGGGCAGACACATCCCCCACACGCTCACCGTCTGAGTTCACGATCAGACTCAGTGAACCTTCCAACTCCGGGGCTGTTGCCGGCCCATGGAAGAATAGATCTGCAGACGCTAGCCCCCCCAAACCAGGGAATCCGAAAATATCCGTGAAAGGGGCTAGATCAACATTATAAAGACTGAGCCCCAAACGCTGCTCCCCGTCCGGGTTGAGGATGCCGTCCAGCGTGATTTCCTGGTCCTCGCTTTCCAGTAGGAAGTATCGGATTCGTATGCCTTCTTCGGCCAATATTTCCGCGGGCACCCCGAGATGCCACTCGTCGTCGTTCAGATACATATCTAACCGCTCCAGGACACCGCGACGCTCCGAAAAATCAACTCCCCCCTCCATGTAGAGTGACCGACGATCATCTACGCCGATGCGTGCCTGATAACCAAGATTGCTCTGTTGCCCGTCTAATCGCAACCATGCTTGCCGTGCGGCCAGATTGGGAACAGAGGCCCGTTCAATGGTGATTTCCGCTTGACTAATCCTTGGCTTGAAATCCAACATTGTACCCTCCGCGTAACCAGAGGTCTGAAGTACGCGCACGGTTTTCCATGTCATGGGCTCAACGGTCACCCCAGCGGCCCATCGAAGCGTATCCATATGATGCATCATCTGTCCCCAGAGGGTATCTGTCTGCGCACCAGATACCGACTCGCCCCCAGTCCAGTCGGCGAGCGGGGCTGCATTGACGATTCCCCCACTGAATCGTAATGTGTCCGATGATCCCCCCAAGAGTGCAACGTCTCCCTCTGCACGCAGCCATCCGGCATTACTGGATAAGTCAAAATCTCTCAAACTTACCTTTCCGTCCTTCATGGCCCCCGCGATATTCAACCGGTCGAACTGTACTTCACCAATCTCCGTACTTCCGGCTGCGATGCTTGCATGATGTACCGTCATTGCCTGGAACGTACTGCCTGCGGCAGCAACATCAAAGGAACCCGTCAGCTGTGCATCCAAAAGGCCAAGATCCTGCAGCGATAAATTCCGAACCGAACCCCGCGCCACATATGCCGGTCCAGGCGCTACATGCGCACTATCCAATTGGATATATCCATCTTCCAATACAATCGATGCCGTCATCGCGAGCGTATCTCCCAGTGCTTTGGCGTGCACCCGCCCTTCACTAACTGCCAGTGCATTCACGGTTGAGGGTTCCAGCGTCAACACGACCTCCCCTGAGTTTCCCCAATACGCATGGTCTACGCGTCCTGTGAGTTGCGTCGCCAACGAATCCAGACCAAGAAGCGGCCCCAGATTAATGCGTTCGAATGCACTTCCTGTCAGATCTATGGTCGGTGCGGAGGCGAATGGCTGTAGAATAGCACGGACATTCAACCCTCCCGAACCTATCAGCAAACGCCCGTCTATAACGGCGTCTCCGTCCGCCATATCAAGCGAGACTATTCCACCAGCAACAGATTCGTCACGCACGATAGAAGGCGCTACAGTTAATTCTCCATCAACATTCCTGAGCCCGTTACCAGAGAGCTTCAGTTGAGCATTCAGTTCTGTGGGCAAGTCTACTCCCAGATCAGACAGGTTCACACCCTCAATCTGTCCCTGTGTTAAGGACCATCTGGGCGGGCTTATGCCGAAGTTCGTGTTGCCCTGGACCAGAACACGGCCTGATGGAAACTCCACTTGCCCTCGCATATCCAAATCCAGACCCTGCAGCACCATTTCCACATAGCTATCTTTAATCGGCACTTGCCCCCAGGAAGATGGTGCCAAGTCTACCTGAACAGCTACACTATCTGGAGGCCAGTTGGTGGTCAGCTCAGCAGTAAGACTGAGACTAGACTCTACGTCCTCCTGATTCATTAATGCGGATACATTCAATTCATGCATGTTGAGCTTCCCTGCAAGTCCAGATTCCTGACTACTAAGCTCCAGTTTGACCCATGAGGAATCAGCATTGACTGCCGCCGCTAATTCCGTTCTTTTGTTTTCCGCTAGCAGCCGCAGCTCTCCACCTGTCACATCCAGCCGCCCTATTTGCCCTCGTGAGAACGCTACGCGACCTACCATCGTGCTGTCCCAGGATAAGTTCAGGTCACCATTCAAATCACTGCTGTGTGCGGGATCCAGAGTGCGCGTGTTGATGTTCCTGAATTGACCGGTGAGCTGTCCATTGGCCGGAAAAGGACGAACCTCGCCAGAGAGAGCTAATGAGCCCGAAGCCAGTCTGGAGTTCAAATCGACCATGGCATTGCCTGCTACCAATGTTCCTGTCAGATTCACTGACTCTATCGGAATATTAGCCAACATTCCCGCCTCAATCGCAACTTGTATGTCGCCACTAAGCGAATCCCATGATGCACCGCCTGCATGACCATGAATAGACCCCGTCAGCTCCCCCGCTATGCCGGGCCACAGGTTTACTGGATCCAGGCGTTCAAACTGCAATGTATCCAGGTTCATATACGGAGCTCCGAATCGCGTGCCTCCGCGCAGTCTTAATTCAGACTTGGTCGAGGATTCCGCGTCAAGTGCTAGATACAATGAATCTGCCCCTCCCGTGAGCTGTGCACCAATTACCAGATCCTCTGCAATAGTGGGTAACAGTGGACGAAGAATAGTAGTCGAAAGCGGTTCTGCAGCCACTTCCAATTCAGTTTGCTTCCCAACTTGTCCATGAATTCCGATGTTTGACCCCGAGCCGTTAAATGCAAGGGTATCTAATTCCAATACGCCGTGATCAAGCTGCATCCGGGCAACAGAAAAGAATCGCATGCGGACATCCTGCCACGACACTTCCCCATACACTGTATCCACCTGAATCGCATCCGGTGATATGCTTCCCTCCAAATCAATGTCAGAAATATTAACCAATTCATCTCCCAAACTAAAACTGCCGCCATTGATGCGAAGGGCATCAATCCACAGCGAGGGACCCGCGCCCAAATCAATTTCATCTGCAGTCTCAGCACCCGATACGGAATCCGGCATAGAAGTCGACACGGATGATGTGTAGGCGAGTTGCAGTGCGGGAGTACTCAGCTCTACGTACCTCGCATGAAGACGGCCAGTGAACAACTTTCCCACAGAAAGCCGTACGCGTGCGGTATCCACGCGAATGCCGTTTGCCCCTATACTGCCCTCAAGTCCGCGTACTTCAAGTGAATGCATCCAGAACCCGTGCAGAGACTCAAACGCAATATCCACCCTGCCGGCATACAATGCCCAACGTACTGCCGTACCCAGACCCCATGGAGTTTGCGCAACCCCAAGTATGAGCACAATTCCGAGCACTATCAACCAGCGATTACTAAAACGCCGGCCCGATGCTGAAGTGGACATTAAAGCGATACCATGGATTCCTATGTTCTTCCCCAGTCAATGCAGCATCCAAAGCATTTGCAGCTGACTGGAAATCGAGCGGGTCAGGGTTTAGCTTGGCTGCAAGATCCAAGCGGATAAACCCGATTGGAGTATCATAACGCAGACCTACACCCGCCCCCATCTTAAAATCACTAAGTCTAATTTTTCCAGTATCCCCGAACCCACACTGAACCGTAACCGGTCGTGTCAGGTCGACGTCTTCATAAAGTTGTCCTCTACAGTTTTCTACTTCCTGGGTCGAAACTGCGCCCGCATCCACGAACGTAGCCCCGTACCACTTCCCGACCAAGCGAAAACGTACCTCTGCGCTGGCCGCTAAACGGGCCAACCCACCAATTGGCTCGTACACTGCCCCTGTCGAAGTTACCCTATCGCCAGCCAATTCATCTGTGCGAATAGCCTTTGGACCTGCCAGGCCGGTGCTCCATCCCCGCACGTCGTCCGCACCACCTATATAGTATCTTAGAGGATCAAAGCGGTTTTCGAGAGGCTGCAAAAACTGCGTGTCAATCGTGTGGAAACCATCCGCGCTGTAGAGTGTCCTGGTTTCTGCATCTCCGGGCCAGATCCGACCCGCTTTTAGTCGTCCGCTAAAACTAACCGTCCTGGTTAGAGGAGCATACGCCGCCATCTGTAGCTGCAGCTTGAAATAATTCACACCAAATGGCCGTGTACCAAGCCATGACTCAATACGACCCGCCTGTTCTATAGTCGGCTGGAAGAGCAGCCCGCGAGTGGGACGCAAAAAATTGTCGGCCCAACCTACTGTCCCACCCAAGAATAGTACGCTCTTATCATAAGCATCCTCTGAGAGATTCGCCGTAAAATTGGTCGTGCGGCTTAGACTGTACCGCAGGCTCAATACGCGAGTTTGCTCCAGACCGTAAATGAATGTAGTAGAAACTCCGTACTCCCGCCTATTGAATTCAAAGAAGTTTGAAGATTCGCCGGCAAGAGGATCCCGCTCAAACTGGATGAACGGCTCTAGGATACCGCGTAGCGCACTCACCCCCAGGTGAGGCTGCGTCAGCGCAACGGCCCCACGTGCCAGGCGCCCCGCTGATGCTCCAACCCCGGCCGTCGCCAACAGACCGGTCTGCATCTGGGCAGAGAGGGTTAGTATCCGCGCCCCTCCCAGGAAATTGCGATGAATCCAGCGACCTTCACCGATGATCCCCTGACGTTGGTGATAACCGGTTTCTGCAGAAATATGCCGGGGACGTGCACGCTGCAAATTAATCCGGACGTCCACCGTACTGTCACGTACTTGCGGCGGTGTATCCACCTGCACAACACTGAACAACCCCAGGGAAAACAAGGCGCGCTGACCATCAATCAAGGCCCGCTGCGAAAACAGATCGCCACGCTCAAGCGACAACGCCCGGTGAACTATATGCCGGCTAATCCCGGGGGCACCGCTGATTTCGACGTTGTCAATATAACCGAGAGGCCCGGCATCCACAAAAAAGCCGATATCTGCTGCATTGTAGACTGAATCAATGCTGATCGAGGTATTCATCTCGGCAAAGGCATATCCCCGATCTTTCAGCCAACTCAGAACCGCATCCTCAATCTGCACGCTCCCGAAATGTGTAAAAATATCGCCGACTTCAAAGCTCGTCCGGTCCCGAAAATCAATCCACGCCGCGCGCGACTCTGGATTTAGACTCTGTGCTAGATATCCTGCTTCTGAATAAAACCCGACATCCTGAATGATCACGGGAGGACCCTGGGTAACATTGAATCGGATCGAGGCTGTGTTGGATGCTCTGTCCAGCGTGGAGGTCCCATAATCCACATAAGTGTGCAGGTAACCTGCCTCCCTGAAGGCCTCACGTAGGCGAACCACATCCCGCTGCAGCTCAATGGGATTGAGCCTGTAGTCTTCTGTTTCGGCCCGTCCCAGCAGCCGCTGCAACCAAAAGCGTCTCGGGATTGCACGGGTGGCGGTCACGGCCCGCAACTCAGAAACGGTAAACTGGCGGACATAACGATCTGCATCGGTGTAACTGAACGCCACACGCCGCACTACCGTGTTTTGGTCTACGTCCAGAAGATCTGACTGTGCCCAAACCAGTGGTATCGACACGACCCACAGGA
>CAZCYQ010000089.1:0-9161 GCA_964503085.1 uncultured Rhodothermaceae bacterium
CCTTCTTCCCGAACTGTTTTACCAGAATTCAGACCAAAATCGCACGTCAGAGGCATCTCTAAACCCATTTTGGACTGGATTTGCAAATAACATCGCGTTGATCAGACCTTCCTTAAGTCCCATTCGTTTGCTTTCACTGGACCGAGACCCAACGGACATCCATTTGGCGGTATGTCTAGCCTTGGTACAGTTGTGTTACAATACCCTGCCATAGGCACGACTCCGCATTGCGGGGAGAGTCAACTTCCCGGCTCGGGGGGGCTTAGTCTCGCAATGCAACTCGCCGTCTACCATTGAACAGGCGGTACAGGACGTCCGAGTAGCTGAGCACGAGACATTCCCCCGGCATTTTATACCATCGAGGGACTCACAGTAGGCCCTTCCTTCTCCAAGCCGGGGGGATACCGAAGTCAGCGTACATGCGCCAAGGAATGTCAGGACTAGTATGATACCAATACAAAGAACAGATCTCATAAGGCTACTCATCAATTCTGCAAGCTGCAATATACTATTCTCTCGGGCGCTAAGGCATTCGCGACCGGCTATGAATTGTAGAATCTGAGACTGTTAAGCAGGCAGCGTGGATTTTCCCCTCTTTACCCTCAACGAGGGCCAGAACATCAATCATGGCGATACCTGGATAATCTTCGCGTAATGCGCTCCAGCGTACCAATCTGAACAGGTTCAGTAACAGAGATGGTCACAAATGACAGTGGCTTAAGCCGCGCTTTTCCAGATATTGCTGATGATATTCTTCTGCGCGATAGAAGGTGCAAGCCGGTGCGATTTCTGTGACAATAGGGCGCGAAAGCTGTGCCTGAAATCGTGTCAGTGAGGCCGTTGCTTCTGTCTTCTGTGCTTCAGAATGGTAGAAAATGACAGATCTGTACTGGGTACCCACATCCGGGCCCTGGCGATTTCGTGTGGTCGGGTTATGGTTGTTCCAGAAGATATCCAGAAGCTGTACATAGGTAACCTGCGTCGGATCAAATGTTATACTCACGACCTCAGCGTGCCCGGTCTGCTTTGAGCAGACCTCATGATAGGTTGGGTTTTTTGTATGTCCCCCTGAGTAACCCACAGCAGTTTCGATTACCCCCGGGGTTTGCCGAAACACCTCTTCTACGCCCCAGAAGCAGCCAGCACCGAATGTTGCCTTTTCCATTGATAACGATACTTAAGGACGGATTGCTACGCTCAGCGAAAGATTTAGGTTCTATGCGAAAAAATCACTAACTTGGGTTGCTAACTGGTAGTCACACGTAACGAACAGATCTAAACATGTATAAGGCAATAACAACTTTGTTTCTCTTGGCGGTAATTGTGCTTCCTGTCCGCGCACAGACAGGCGTTGGTGCTTCTGCGCCAGAAGGTGCAATGGTCCTTTTTGACGGAACCCGTGAATCCCTAGATGAAAATTGGACCTACTGGGAAGGTCCCCGTTTCGCGGCTGAATTACCCATAAAGTGGGAGATTGTCGATGATCCCATAGATGAGGGGACAGTCGTAAGCAGCAAGGATCCCTCGGCAGCTGGTGGGCTTTATGGCGCGGCAGACATTGTAACCAAGACGAAATTTCGGGATTTCAGGATGCATGTAGAATTCCTGATCACCGAGACGGGGGGGAATAGTGGTGTTTACCTTCAGAATCGCTACGAAATCCAGGTACTTGACGGTGATTCAACCAAGCATGGAATGGCGGCGGTGATTAATGAGAAAGCATCCCAGTATTGGCCATACAATGGTACGGGACAGTGGAATTCCTATGATGTGGTGTTTCGTGCTGCACGCTTTGAGGACGGTGAGCGTACGGAGCGGGCTATGGTCACGCTCTACTTCAATGGAGTAAAGGTGCACGAGAATGTGCCAATTGAAAAGGTGTGGGGTGGCCCAAATTCGGGTATTGACGGAGGCAATGATGAGGGCCGTGGTATCACAGATGTGCCGGGTGGATTAAAGTTGCAGGCGGAAGGTCACGATGTGCGTTATCGCAATATTTGGATGCAGGAGATAGACCTCGTCGAACCAGACACGGATTTCTGATTTCGGGGAACCTCATAGCGGGGATAACTGCATTACGTGCGCTGTCGGCGGCATGTTGATAACGTCGTTGAGGAACGGTTCACGCACAACTGAGGGCTGTGCTCGGGGCGTGTCCTTGTCAACTGGTTTGGGGGGCGAGAGCTAGTTTCTCGCCTGAGTTCTTCCTACCACCTCGTAGGATTGATTCGACGAGATAGTTTTCGGGACAACAGTAGCAACACATCAAATGTTGCTGGTTGGTCCAGGTAGAGGATGCCTATGCATCTTCCTGTACGGCCAGCAAGCGTCGAGTAGCGGGCGTAACGATACAAAAGGGACGGAAGCTCATTGCTGACACAACTTCGGAACCATGTGGGGACAGCGTCAGTAACCATGGCGAGGATTACGGCATAGGTTGGTAATGGTGCTTTGGGGCCATAGGACGCTGGGCCCGCTGCTTCTGACACTTGTCACCGCGGGCTGTTTGCGGGACGCAAGTCCGGTAGTGGACTACAATTATGATGTCCAGCCCATTCTGGCGGACAACTGCTATGCCTGCCATGGCCCGGACCCGGAAAGCCGTGAAGCCGAATTGAGCCTTCACACGGAAGCCGGGCTGTATGCTTCGTTGCGTGACGATACAGCGCGACATGTCATCGTGCCAGGCGACCCAAGTGCCAGCGAGTTCGTGCGCCGCATTTCCGACAAGCGTCCTCAGGAGCGCATGCCACCGCCAGAGTCCCAGCACGCTCTCACCGATTCCGAAATTCAAACGCTTACTCGTTGGGTAGCCCAAGGTGCGGAATGGAAGCCTCACTGGTCGCTAATCCCCCACGAGCTGCCGGATTTGCCCAGAGTGCGCCAGAAAAAGTGGGTGCAAAATGAAATTGACCATTTTGTCCTGACGCGTCTGGAGCGAGATGGACTTGAACCTGCCGAAGAAGCGGATCGGCGCACCTTGATACGTCGGCTGCATCTGGATCTCACGGGATTGCCGCCGTCGGTGGAGGATGTGCGTGCGTTCGTGGCTGATAACCGGCCAGATGCATATGAGCACTTGGTGGATCGAATCCTGGCGTCACCGCACTTTGGCGAACGTATGGCCGTGCACTGGTTGGACTTGGCGCGTTACGCGGATACGAACGGCTATTCGATCGATGGCGGCCGACATATGTGGCTCTGGCGGGACTGGGTCATTCACGCCTTTAATACCAACAAGCCTTTCGACGAATTCGTGATTGAACAGCTTGCCGGCGACTTGTTGCCGGAAGCCACCGATGCGCAACACATGGCCACAGGGTTTCACCGGAATCACATGATTACGCACGAGGGCGGTACGATTCCAGAAGAAAACCTGGTCAACTATGTGGCTGACCGCGTCAAGACCACCGGCGAGGTCTTTCTCGGGCTCACGTTTGCGTGCGCGCAGTGTCACGATCACAAATATGATCCGATCACGCAACGTGATTACTATCGCCTTTTTGCTTTCTTCAACAGCGTGCCTGAGCGTGGACTGGACGGAGACGGCGGTGTGAATTCTGTACCGCGACTCGAAACCTTAAGTCCCCTCGCGACGGAAGCTGAAATCGAACAAGTAAAGGCCGACTTGGCAATGCTGCGTGCCGAGACCGGCCGTGCCGATTCAGCTCAGGGCAATTGGGAAGAGCGCGAGCGATCCTTGCTCAATTTGCGTGGCCAGAACCTACAGTTGCATCCGCTGCAAGCCACCAAAGTGACTACGCCCAATTCGGGATATACGGGCGAAGTGCAGCCCGACGGATCGGTGCGTATTGACGAGCCCGCATACTTTGCGGCCTACAATGTTTCGCTTACTGTGCCTGAAGATCTGGATGCTGCAATCACCGGGCTGCGTGTGGTCTTTTATCCGCATAACGTTTCTGGTGCGCTGGGACACGGCGACGGCGATCTGCCTGAGTCCTTCGTCGTAACGAGCGTTCACGCGCGTGCTGGCGCACTACCGGCTGACCAGGTGGATTTTCACAGTACGCTTGGATTGGCTCGTGTGACAGCATCGCATATCCATCCAGGCTATGCCCCAGAAAACGTGCTTGACGACCGGCGACACAATGGGTGGTCACCGTATCTGTTGCGAAGCGCACCAACTCATCTAACGCTCACGTTTGACGAGCCGCTTGATGCGAGAGAAACATCGCATTTTACGGTGATGCTGAACTTCGGCGCCGGTAATCGGCAGGTAGCGAGGCATTTTCGAGTGCTGGCCATGGAGGGCGTCGATGACGGCACAACGCTGCCTACGGAAGTGCAGCACGCGCTGGTAAATGGCGGTGGGGATTCGGACCTATTGCGTCAGGCATTCTATGAGCGGGCAGAAGAGGCTGCGCCACTGCGCCACGCTATTGCCAATCTCGAAGAGCGGCTGCGCGTTCTCACGGAGCCGCATCCCACGATGGTCATGGCGGTAACTGATGTCCCGCGTCCGACGCGCATCCTGTACCGCGGCCAATATGACCAGCCCATCGATTCTGTATCGCCCGGCGTGCCATCTTGGTTGCCGCCTATGCAGGAAGATGCCACACGATTGGATTTGGCTGAGTGGCTGATGCATCCATCACACCCGCTGACGGCCCGCGTTACAGTTAATCGATTCTGGCAAATGCTGTTTGGACGCGGGCTCGTCACTACAGCAGCAGACTTTGGTGCGCGTGGTTCCTTGCCGACGCACCCCGCGCTGCTAGATTGGTTAGCCGCCACGTTTGTAGAATCTGGATTCGATACAAAGGCACTCCTCAAGACAATGGTTATTAGCGCTACGTACCGGCAATCGAGTCGAGCCACGCCCGATCTGTTGACGCTAGATCCGCAGAACGCCCTTCTGGCCCGCGGCCCGCGTTTCCGGCTGCAGGCCGAGTTCATTCGCGATCAAGCCTTGGCTATAAGTGGGTTGCTGGTACGCCGACTGGGCGGTCCTAGTGTTCGTCCCTACCAGCCCACCGGGCTTTGGAAGGAAGTCAGCCACTACGGGAGCACACCCGCTACGGCCCAGACGTTCGTCCAGGATCATGGTGAAAAGCTATACCGCCGCAGTCTGTACACCTACTGGAAACGGACGGCGCCCCCGCCCGGCATGATGGTATTCGATGCACCAACGCGCGAGGTATGTACGGTGCAGCGCGAAAACACGAACACACCATTGCAGGCCCTAGTATTGCTTAATGATCCGCAATTTGTAGAGGCCAGTAGAGCTTTTGCAGCTCGACTCCTCAGCACTGTGCCGGAAACGGAACGGATTGTGTATGCCTTTGAGGCGGTGACGGGCCGCGAGCCTGATAGAGAAGACCGGCAGCGCCTGGAAACCCGCTTGGCAGAAGAGATGCGTGTGTTTGAGGCCGATCCTGCTCGCGCTCGTGCCATCTTGAGTGTCGGCGCATCGTCTCCAGCGTTATCGGCGGACTTGGCCACTCATGCAGCTTGGACAGTAGTGGCAAGCTTGCTTTTCAATCTCAGCGAAACCATCACCCGCAACTGATGAATCCGCTACTCGCTTACGAACGCACTATTACGCGTCGGACGTTTCTTGGGCAGTCTGCCCGCGGTATCGGCCGTATGGGTCTTGCCGCACTTCTTTTTCCGGATCTAGCCAAGCGTCCATCAGGACCGCATTTTGCCCCGAAGGCGCGTCGCATCATTTATCTCTTCCAGTCTGGAGGGCCGTCTCACGTGGACCTGTTTGATTACAAGCCGCGGCAACGCGATCTGCACGCTACAGAACTACCTAATTCCGTCCGTGGAGACCAGCGGGTCACCGGCATGACGGTTAATCAGGCTTCCTTTCCGGTTGTTGCGCCAAACTGGCCTATGCGGCGGTGCGGCAAACACGGAACATGGATCAGTGACCTCTTGCCGCATACGCAGACTATTGCCGATGACATTTGCATCGTCAAGTCGATGGTCACTGAGGCCATAAATCATGATCCGGCGATCACTTTCATAAACACTGGATCACAGCAAATCGGCCATGCGAGCCTCGGAGCCTGGCTCAGTTACGGACTCGGCAGCGAAAACGAGAATCTGCCTGCGTACGTTGTGCTCCTTTCACAGGGCTCAGGCAAAAACCCAGGGCAGCCGATTTTTGCGCGGCTTTGGGGCAGCGGGTACCTGCCCAGCAGGCATCAGGGCGTGCTGCTTAGGCCTGGAGTCAATCCGGTCCTGTATTTGAAGGATCCGCCCGGCATCACGCGCGGGCAGCGTAGAAGGATGTTGGACGACTTGGCGGCTATGAACCAAAAGAAAGCTGAAGATGTCGGGAGCCCGGAAACACTGGCACGGATTTCGGCCTACGAAATGGCCTACCGCATGCAGACGGCCGTCCCCGATCTAACGGATTTTTCGGACGAGCCGGAAGAGGTCTTTGATCTTTACGGGCCGCAATCAAGGCGCGCCGGCAGTTACGCAGCCAATTGCCTATTGGCGCGGCGAATGATAGAACGGGGGGTGCGGTTTGTGCAGCTTTTTCATCGCGGGTGGGACCAGCACATTGCGCTTCAGAAGCAGTTGCCATCGCAGTGTCTTGATGTAGACCAGGCTTCTGCTGCACTGGTCAAGGATTTGAAGCGGCGCGGATTGCTGGAAGAGACCCTTGTGGTCTGGGGCGGGGAGTTCGGACGTACGATATACAGCCAGGGCACGCTCGGCCATCCCAGCAGCGGGCGCGACCACCACGGACGTTGCTTTTCACTGTGGATGGCTGGCGGCGGCATTCGCCCGGGATTTGAGTATGGGCTCACCGACGATTATTCTTACAACGTACTCGAGAATCCCGTGCATATTCGCGATCTAAACGCTACGCTGCTGCACCAGTTGGGTATTGATCACAATCGCCTTACGGTGAAGTTTCGAGGGCTGGATCACAAGCTCACGGGTGTGGAAGAGGCTCATGTGGTACGCGATATATTGCTTTGACCTACGGTGTCGCACTTAATTGAGTCTGAATCCATCGCGTCAGTAGTCATCTCGTTTGTTTGACCAGAGTCAGCAAACCCGCACTCCAGGCAGATTCGAAGAAATAGGTCTTCCAGATACAACATCAAGCAATCGAAAAACATCCAAGAAACCGACTTGAGTTGGGTTGCTACTGTTCATACTCGATAGTTGCGTTCCCCAGCCAGATTTGAGTAGTTGGGGTTTCCGGCAGAGCAATCTACACACTGCCGAGGTGTTAATCAGATGTCTTAGTAGAGTCCTGCAAAGGCATCAAGCACCAATGCAGGATCCTCAAGCCAGAGCGGCCAGTTGGCTCTGCACTTATTAGCCAATGTGCGGCGTGGTACGTTTCTCGGTGGTACCCCTCCGTTTGAAACTCGTGCCGGCCACTGACTTACGCAACCAGCGGATTTTGACGCGTAAGAGCATGTTACACGTTGAGCTCGTACACTGCAATCGTGGGCACGCCATCTTTTCTTTCAATGGCATAGATACGTCCGCCGCGTACGGCCTTGAGTTTCGCGTCAAACGGGAGTGTCACTTTACCAACCACGCGGGAATCCATGTCTAGAACGATCCACTCCACGTCTGTGGAATCTTGAGTTGCGCTAAGCTTGAGCCATACGCGATTATTGTCATCCACCAGTAGCTCCTCGTAAGCTGGTTTCGTTGTATGTAGCCCTCGCTCACTGAACTTTGCTCTCGTTTCGGGGCCAAAGTACGACAGCAAATTCTCCATTTCGGCATCTGAGATCGGAATCGGGTCATGCGTCATCGAAATGTGTTGTTCCTCAGAGTCGTTAACCGACCTCACCGCAATGTTTATGGAATCATTCCAGCCGGAGAACAGCATGCCATCCGATCCAAGACCCCAATTCATGCTGCGCCTAAAAGGAATGCCGTCCGGGAATGGAATTTTTTGCGGCATCACCTGGAATTCTCTTAGTGATACAACGGCCTCAAAACCCGGGCCCGTAGCTACAACTGGCCCGTAGCTGCCATCCAGATTCACCATTCGTATCACATCATTCGTTTCGCGGTGCGCAGTTACCAATAATCTCGAGGGCACCAACATCAATTGAAGAACATAACCATCCTCAACCACGCCCAGAATGCCAAAGTTTTCTACGCGATTGTCCTCATCGACGGGATACGGTGGCATCGAAATACTTCGCACAAATTCGAATCTGTCCGGCTCATATATAGACAGATGTCTCCTCCGACTATCAAAAACATATACAGAATCTGCAGGGCCAGTAAGCATGCCGCCGAATCGTGGATCCGAATATTCTCCAGGACCTTCGCCTACTGCGCCGACGTCAGCCAAGTATGAACCATTTGAATCGAACGCGCGAATAGCGGTCGGCGTGAGTTCTTCGGTGAAGATTTGCCCGCGGCTATTGACAACAATGTTCTCAATATCGGCGAACAATACAGTATCCCCAGCCGCTTCGTCACCGATTCGAACTACTTCCTCTATGGGCAAAGTAGCCGACGAACCGCTTCCAGACGTACCACTTTGCATCTGGGGCTGATTATTGGAGCAAGAACTGGCTACCGCGGCGCATAACAGAATCAAACTGCTCAATCCATGCAGGCTCTTCTGGCCAATTTTGTCGATCGTGCCTGGGCAATTCCGAGCAATCCGTGGATAAAGCCGTGCTCTTGTCATCAATGATAGACGAGTTAAGTTGGGGAATGATAATCTTGAGTTGAAGTTGTTGTTCCCATCGAGGCAAATGGCAAAACCGGATGCTACCTTACTCCATGCTATCCTCATTCACTAGATCTTCGTCTCAGGCTCAACTCTCTTTATTTGGGGATGGACGCCCACACACGTACCTGTGATCTGGGTCCAGCGTAGTCACCAAGATTGCTTAGCAAGAGTCAGCGCCCCCACACTGTAAGGCGGATGCGAAGTAGTTGATCTTCCGGGTTCAATATCAAGCAATCGGACAACATCCAAGAAACCGACTCGAGTTGGACTGCGACTACATTGACGTGATGGGTGCCTTTTGCGTCACTCGACCAGAGTAGAGCGGGTTTCCGGCAGTGCGATTCATACGCTGCCGAAATGTTAATCAGTAGTCTCAACAGAGCCATGCAAAGGCACCGCGGGCCAAACGCGAGTTCGCCATTTCTCTTCGACCCTGATGAATTTCTCGGGTTGATTTTCG
>CAZCYQ010000090.1:0-9035 GCA_964503085.1 uncultured Rhodothermaceae bacterium
AGGCTGTGCGGCGCACGGATCTGGAGGCGTTGAAGCAGTGGTTTTACACGGCGTCGGCTGTGGAATCCGAGGCGATACGGATTAATACGGGACACGCGGATGACGATGGGGCGATGAGCCGGGTGATTGAGGGGTATCGGGAACTGGTGGCTGTGGGCGAGCAGGCGGGAGTGAAGCTGCTGGTGGAGAATCACGGGGGCGTGTCGTCGTCTTCTGATAATTTGCAGCGGATTCTGGATGGGGTGGATTCCGAGTGGTTTGGCACCTGTCCAGATACGGCGAATTTTCCCGATGGCGATTGGGAGGCGGGCATGCGCGTGCTGGCTCCACGCGCGTTTTCATGTCATGTGAAGGTGTTTAATTACAGTGACGATGGCGTGCAGACATGGGAGCGGGATGGCAAAGCTATGGGATATGATTTGAAGACGTGTTTGGAAATTTTAAATGCTGCAGATTACGCTGGTCCGCTGTGTGTGGAGAAGGGTGCGTCGGAGACGACAGAGGCGAGTATCCGCGATACGCTGAGTTATTTGAAGGAGTTGCAGGCGACGGTCTGATGGTAGTGCGATTGCAAAAGCCGCTCGTTTGAGCGGCTTTTTTTTAGCCTCTGACGTTCGTTACGCAAGCACACACAAATAACCACCGCGGCAGCTACATGGTCAAGCGGTACATATCTTTCACCTGACCACTCATTCATCGCTCAAAATATACACTTTCGCATCCGAAATTGTTCTGTGCCGCCTTCTCTTCACCAGGCGATCCTTAAAATTCAGGTCGTGAACGAGGGCGCAATACAGCATATTGAAGACAAAATAAGGGTATTTGATGCTGTCCATACAATTTGTCACGCGATGCTGTGACATTGGCCTGATATTTGCTGGGATTCTGAGCGACGTTAGATGCGTGACGTGAGTTCCCAATGCCTGACGGAATACAGAGACATCGCGTAACATCAGTCAGCCTGTAATCTATAGCGAAAACTCGTTTGGTAAGCAGTCTATAAAAACTGCTTACCGCCATTTAACGATATTAAAAATTTGCCATCCTCTCTCTTGACCCTTTTACCACTACTGACTATAATATCTCATATTTTTATCTGTCCTGAGCAGACATCTCATGCAACTGAATCAAGGAGGCTTTCGAAATGGTCGTGAAGACGAGCACCGTAACCTATCGTGCCCTGAGCTTAGGGGCTGGCGTGCAGAGTTCTGTTCTAGCACTCCTCCTATCGAGGTCTCACCCTCGTTTGGTTGAGTTGGGCTATCCTAAACCTGACGTCGCCGTCTTCGCTGATACTGGATGGGAGCCAGATTATGTATATCAACATCTGGACTGGCTTGAAGAGCAACTCCAATATCCACTGATTCGCGTGTCCGACGGTGATTTAAAGACTAATCTTAAAAAAGCCCGCACGGTGTCGGGTCACAACTTTGTTGATGTTCCCCTGTTCACGGTCAATGGAGATGGGAAGAAGGGGATGTTGCGACGGCAATGCACTACTCACTATAAGATTAGACCCATTTATCGACGGATCAGGAAACTTGCGGGCGGGCAGCGCGGTCGACCATTTCCTAAAGACACTCACGCCGAAATGTGGATCGGAATTTCCTTGGATGAGGCAGCCCGCATGAAGCCGAGCAGAGAACCGTGGGTCGAACATCGTTGGCCGCTAGTAGACATCGGTATGACACGCCAAGAATGTGTTGAATGGTTTAACTCTGAGTACCCAGGTCGCCACCTGCCCCGGTCAGCTTGCGTCATCTGTCCTTATCGGTCAGACGAACATTGGTTGGAACTGAAGCAGTCTGAACCAGATAGCTACGAGGAGGCTGTGCATTTTGATCGATGGCTTCGCCATAGTACAAAGAATCCTGTAAGGGAATTGCTACACGGTCGACCATATCTACATTCTGCACGTCGTCCCCTTGACAGCGTTATTGATGAGCAAGAAACAGAGGGAGGGGAAGGGATTAATCACTTTGAAAACGAATGCGAAGGCCTTTGCGGTGTCTGAAACAGAGGTAGAAACGGTCAGGCCGAAGTTTCCGCTATATCCCTATCAGCGGCAGGTGTTGACTGACATCCTTTATGCCCTATCATCTCCTGAACGTCGAGTCGTGGCTCATCTTCCTACCGGTGCGGGAAAGACCAGAATCGCAGCCCACACGGCATGTCACTTGCTCAACGAAAAAGACACCGATAATTCCCTGGTCATCTGGTTGGCTGCTACTGAGGAACTTTGCGAACAAGCGGCAAACCAACTCGCAGACGCTTGGACATATCTGGGACGGCGGGATGCCTCCATTCATCGAAACTGGGGAAGCCGGTCGCTCAATCTAAGGTGCCTTTCCTCCGGGTTCTTGGTGACAGGTCTCGCCAAACTGCGCTCTGCTGCATTCCAAGACAATACCCTTCTTGCACATCTTGCGAACTGTGCTGCTGCTGTTATCTTTGATGAGGCTCATCAGGCAGTTGCGGAAACCTACTCTTTCATAACTGAGCAGCTATGCAGTGTTAGGCCGCCCCTCCTTGGTCTTACGGCCACGCCGGGACGCACAGCGAATCTAACGGATGAGGACTATCGACTTGCCGACATGTTCAATCACAACAAGGTTTCGATAGATCCAAGAGGTTACGATAGCCCCGTTACCTATCTAATCCAGAATCGCTACCTCGCCGATCCCCGCTTTGTGCCGATTAGCTTCGACTCCGATACCGTAATTACTGATCCTCAACCCGGTATGGATTATAGCATGGATGATCTCGACGATCTGGGCCGCAACCACGAGCGTACGATAAAAATAGTCGAACTCACAGAGGGTGCAGTTAGGCGCCACCCTCGTACAATCGTGTTTTGCCCTTCTGTTGAAAGTGCCGTGGAGTGCAATAGACTTCTCCAAATTCAAGGAGTTGCAAGTGCAGTGGTAACAGCGAATACCCTAAGTGAAGATCGCCGATCTATTGTTGATGACTTTAGGAGCGACAGCAGGGAGCATAAAGTGGTGTTCAACTACGGCGTGCTTACCGCCGGTTTTGACGCACCCAAGACTCGTTGCGTCATTATCGCTCGCCCCACCACATCCCTGGTACTCTACTCGCAAATGGCAGGCCGAGCGATGCGCGGCCCCCGGTCAGGCGGAAATCCAAAAGCCGAGATATTCACCGTTGCAGATACGAACCTTCCGGGTTTCGGGTCTGTGACAGATGCATTCACGAATTGGGAGGAACTATGGTCGAACAACTCAACGACCTAAAAGATGCAGATCGCAGCCTGTTTCCCAGCAGCTTCACGATACGAGCTCTTCGAGATAGTAGGTATCATAATACCGCCTATGCCATAGCAGAACTCATCGACAACTCAATAGAGGCAGATGCCGAACAGATTGACCTTCTCTGCTTGGAACGCTCGCAGCCGGTAGGGTCTCAGACCCGATGGCGAGTGTCTGAAGTGGCTGTTTTGGACAACGGTTCAGGAATGGATGTGAAGACCCTCTTTGACGCCCTGAAGTTTGGAGGAGGAACCCGGCATAACTCAGATAGAGGGATTGGGAAATACGGCATGGGCCTCCCAACTTCGTCAATGTCGCAATGCAAAAGGGTGGATGTATGGACGTGGCAAGACAGTATTGATTCGGCATGGCACTCCAGCATCGACGCCGACGATATCGAGCAAGGTAATCATGAGGTTCCCATTCCTGATCAAGACACATCTATACCGGAGGTGTGGAAAACGGTCGGCAGTGACAAAATCTATGAAAGCCGCTCAGGGACTCTTGTAGTGTGGAGCAAACTGGACAAAATGCAATGGAAAACCGGTCGTACAATCATCGACAACGTATCCAGAGAGGTAGGACGCATCCACCGGTACTGGATTGATGCGGAGATGACGAGAATACGAGTTGGTTCTTTCCACTATAACCGCCTTGGCGAAATTGAGAATGAAGGGTATATCGTCTCAAATGATCCTCTCTACCTGATAAAACCTTCGTCTACTCCTGTGCCTTGGAACAACGAACCGATGTTTAGCGAATGGGCTAAGAAAGAGTATTCCCTTACTGCGGAGGGTAAAGAGATCACTATTGAGGTGAAGTATTCAATTGTGAGGCCCGAGGCCCTAAAAACAGATAGTGTTAGACAGTATCCAGGCAGCACTGATTATGGCAAGCACGCCAGACATAACATTGGTGTCTCAGTCATTCGGGAGGATAGGGAGATCGTTCTTGAGGACGCCTTTCTCAGAGAGGGTGGTAGTGATGAAAATCCACTGAACCGCTGGTGGGGTTGTGAAGTGCATTTCCGTCGAAGTTGCGATGAGTTGTTTGGCGTGGATCACAACAAGCAGATGGCTGCGAACTTCACGCATGCTGCAAAGACGCTCGCGCGTGATGATCGCCCCAATCAGGTCATACTAGACGAGATGGGAATTGACGATGACATCATCTACAAAATCGTAGGAGATATCCGTGATCAAACGCGTGCCATGATGCGTCAAATCGCACAGATGTTTGCACAACGGAGGGACTCACAGAATGGGGGTGGCAGTAGAAGCCCAGAAATTAAGGCTGTAGAGACTGCCACTGATGCAGACCGAGATGCTATAACGGCCGGTATAGAGACACCAACCGACACTGATAAAGACCGTGAGCAAATTCCATCCGAAGAGCGAGAAGCCGGTCTTACGGAACAGTTCATTGAATCTGGTCAGGACGGTCAGGAAGCCCAAAAGCTCGCAAAGATGCTGGTAGAGCAAGGTCTCTCATATCAATTCAATCCAGCTCAACTTGACGGATATCAGATGTTTAATGTGCGCTCGAATCAAGGAGTCCTGCATATCAATCTTAATACTGACCATCCAATCTACAATCTGCTCAAGCATATCGAAGGTCGTCTTGACGAAAATATTGACGAGAGCCATCCTTTATTTGAGGCCAGTGTCGCTATCCGATTATTACTGTCGTCATGGGCACGAATGGAAGACCAGACCGAATCACGGGAAGAACGAATGCATATCCAAAACATCAGTATGAATTGGGGGCGCCAAGTAGATAAGGTCATCAATCAACTGCGTGATAGGGACGAATAAATATGTCTATTGGGCCAGGAGATTTGTTGAGCCAGCTCTGTTCAGATGCTCAGGATCTCATCTTGGCGGCACCCTACATCAAGGCTGATGCACTTACCAGAGTTCTGACAGATGTTAGTCCGGCTGCGTCCCTCATCTGTGTCACGAGGTGGAATTTGCACGACCTCGCTGTGGGGGCGTCCGATACTGAATGTCGCACTATTGTCACTGAGCGTGGTGGCTCATTCAGGCTCCATCCCTCACTTCATGCCAAATACTACCGAGTAGATGATATAGTCCTCATCGGATCTGCTAACCTGACATCGTCCGCAATGGGCTGGTCGCGCCAGCCTAACTTGGAGATCCTTTGTCGTCCAGGAGACAACTTTGATGCATACGCCTTTCAGCAGGGACTTCTGGAAGGATCGAGAGAAATAGGCAATGACGAATTCGCACGTTGGGAATCCATAACTGAAATCAGTACGGAGAGTAACAGCGTAATTACTGGCGACCAACCTCAGCTTGACAACTGGCGACCAGCGACTCGTGATTTTAGGAATTTAGAACTCTCATATCAAGACAGAGAAGATGAGATAGCTTCATTCGACGAGCAACGAGCGGCGCAGCACGACATCCAAGCTCTCCGAATCCCTCCAGGGTTGACCGATGAGCAGGTCCAAATGTGGGCATCGGCTTGTTTGCTTGCCGCTCCCTTCACTAACACCGTGATAGGATTGTATAACATGGAAGTCCCAAGAGCCTCTCGCTCAATCGCTGAGACCTATAACCTCAATGTTACTGAGGCAAGAAGAGCCCTGGAAACGGCACAGAACTGGCTCACATTCCTCACTCCTGAGACGTTATCTATAGATCCCTAAATTGGATGAAATGCTGGTCACCTTGGGATTCCGTGGTTTTTTGAGTAGAGTGATCACACGTTCTTCACGCAAAAGCCGCTCATTTGAGCGGCTTTTTTGGGGACGGTTAATTCCTTATCCGATAGTTGTAAAAATAATTCTAACATCGGCGTATTGATATAGTATTGGTTGGTTTTCCCCCTGTTCAGTTCAGATATGGCAAAACGCGTCCATTAAACAATGGGCGCGTTTTGTTTTACACACTGTAACAAAACGCTACAATTTTCGTACAGAGAATGGGGAACGGAAAAGTCATTCTGTGAATCTAAGCCAAAAGAGTGGGTTCTTTCAATATTGTCCTTGGGAGGAGAAAGGAGAGACTCTGAAGAGGGGTGAAAATTCCGCGGACTTGTATGTGCGCGGGGACATGCCGGGGCAAAATAGGAGGAATCACAAGATGCGCAAATTTTTATTATTTTGTCTAATTCTAATTGGTGTGTTGGGCGTGTCGGAGTTGTATATGGCGATTGATGTCGAGGCGCAGCAGCGCACGCGCCGCCGCACGACCAATCGCGCGAAGCTCTGGGTGTCGTTGCGGAACAATGGCACACTGGGGCATTCGCTGGATGGCGGCAATATCTTTGGTGCAGAAGTCGGCATGTCTTATCCCGGACGGTGGACTTCGACCTATCGGTCGGGTATTGTGAACCGCGTGAATCGGCAGGATAATTCGCGTGGCAATGGCGTGTGGGTGATGGCGCGCACAGACGATGGGCGCAAGTATGTATCTCAGGGAGGTCCCCGCCAGCCATCCGCAGACATTTTTCCAGTCCAGCACAATCCGCGTAACAATGTCGAGAGTATTGCAGCGGTCTGGCGGTCTGTGTGGCGGTCTGGCGCTCGTCCTTTTAACCTGTTCAATTACGGACAGAATGCCGCGCTCTACTGGCCCCGTATGAGAATTATGAAGATTACACACAATTTTGTGAATGGCGAGCCTGTGGAATACGAGTACGATGTCGGTACTTATGGCGGTTTGGCGCAGGCCGCTTTTCCACCTGGTCCCGACAAAGTGGAGCCAATAGATTATTACAACTGGGGTTTTGGGTTTTATCCGCTGAACAAAGAGTCGTTCGAGCAGATGCTGGAATCGTCCTACAATACGGTTCGCGCAGGGTTGAATCAGATGCGGTCGAATGGCGTCGCGACCAATCATCCGCGCTTGTCGCCCGAGTTGTTCGGTGAGAATCTGCTGGTGACGGGCTGGACGCAGGCTTCGGGCATTACGGTGAAGCGGATGACACATGCGTATTCTACGCCGGGTACAGATAATGATGTGATGATCCCCGTGCCCACGCCAGATGGCAAGCAGTCGTCGATTATGACCCGGGGTGATTACGATGACTTTTTGATCACGGAGATGGAGTTCTGGAATAATGGGGATATAGATGGCGATGGCAGTGCTGATCCCGGATATCCCAAACAACTCGACGAAGTTTATATCGTGGTCAAGAACGGGTTTATCGCCAGCAAGACCGGTGCTGAGTGGGTGCCTGCTGGCGGATCGAACTCGAATGCGTGGAATCTTGTGCAGCCTTCCACGCAAGACGATTACTGGCGCTATACACAGGCGGAAAATTACGATCATCCGGAATATGCCTACAACTACAAGGGTGCGCCCCTGCACCTGACTTATGTGTATGATGGCGATGCCGTTGCCCGCTTGTGGGATGACTACGGAGAGCCTTATACCGGATCTCGCGCACAGCATCAGTATGTGTCAACGTCCAATTTTAAGGATGGCACCTTGCTTTCGCCGCAGTATATCGGGATGATGCCGGTTGCCACGGGAACAGCCGATCATCCGTTCAATGTCCTGGATCGCAGAGGCGGTTATGTGGTGCCGCAAGGTCCACAGCCCCACACGGTGTTCAGGTGGCGGATGTATTCTTCGGCACTGGGCGATGATCCGCACGGCGGTACGCATGGCGAGAATCGATTGTTTGACATCTATAGCGATGCTGCTGGCGTGGTTGGAGATCATGAGACCGATAGGATGGTTCAGCACCACGACAATGAGGAATTGGGTGCGTGGATTGATGCACAGGTGTATGGTCCCTATACCCTGGGTCCCGGCGACAAAGCCAAAGTGGTGATCGCCTATGTGGCGGGTATGGCGTCTAATGCCGCCAAGTATCGCATGGATACCAGTGGGTATGCGCGTCCTTACGAGTGGGACTGGCAGCAGCAGAGCCTGGTCCCCGAATTGGAATTGGGTCTCGAAGCGATCTATGCACACGGCAATGAAGCGCAAAAGCTGTATGATCTGGGTTTTGATGGGCTTAACCAGCCGCCCGATGTGAAGGTCAATGGGATGACGAATCTGGAAGGCAATATAGAATTGAACTGGTCTGGCATTGCCGATACGGCGATTGATCCGGATCTGGGTCGTCCCGATGTGATAGGTTATCGGGTTTATCGCTCTGATTTTATGCGGGCTGGACCGTGGAAATTGCTGGCGACGATCCCCAAAGCTGAGGGACCCGAAGGGGAACGCCAGTTACCCGCAGGTGCGCCCGCAGGTGCTTCTTTTATCAATCAGCCCTGGGCAGAAGGTCAGGAGGATCCCGCCGAAGCCGAGGTTGATGGTCCCTTCCGCTGGGGTACCTATATGTTTACTGATCAGGGACCTCAGGCCGGGTTTATTCATCACTATTCGATACGTGCGTTTGATGAACAGGGATTGGAAACCGGACATTCGGATGAGCGCAATCAGTACTTATTCCCCGCCGATGGCATTGTGCCGCGGTTGACCTCTGCCGTGCTGAACAGTGAGAATGAGACCATGTCGCTGCCGATCAGGGTGGTGCCCAATCCCTGGGTACAGGGCAGAGATGAGCACAGCTATGGCGCGCCTCGCATCCGGTGGATCAATGTGCCGAGCCGGTGTACGCTGTATATCTACACGCTGACGGGCGATCTGGCGTGGCGCCAGACTTTTGATACGCTGGATCCGCAGACGGGCAATCCGGTGGCGCAGGGCGAGATTGAGTGGGATACTCATACGGTGGGCTTGAATGCCAATACGCGCGGTCGTCTCAATGCCGGTACGTATA
>CAZCYQ010000091.1:0-8988 GCA_964503085.1 uncultured Rhodothermaceae bacterium
TATCCCGGCGTTCAATTTGGCTATGAACGCCGGGATATCAAACATCACGCAGGCCTCACGCTTCAAGATGCTGAATGCTCAGGAGTATGTTCAATTTCATACTGAGCAGAATGGCGGTACAACGCCCACGTGGATTTCCTCCGTTTGGGATGGGTCCACGGACACGGACTGGCAGGATGAGCTCTATGAGACTGCTCCCTTCCACAGCTGGTCCCTTTCTGCACACGGGGGAACCGAAAAAGTCTCCTACCTGCTTTCAAGCAGCTATACGCAGGAATCGGGAGTCATACCCCCCCAGGGATTCAATAAGATCGGAGCCCGCGTTAAACTGGACTATCGGCCCAGCAACAGTATCACTTTCGGGCTGAATGTGGCTCCGAGCGTGTCCAAGATCACGAAGTCCAGTCGGCCCAGCGAAGATGGCAGTGACTGGAGATCTGCATGGGCACAGGCCATTCTGTTGCCACCCATTATCCCGGTCTTTGATTCCGATGGTGAATATGCCATCGGAAGTTATGTGCCGGGCAATTTTCCGATTGGGAACCCCCTGCAGACCGTCAACCAGTTCAAGCGCACGCATGATCTGTTCAGGATGCTGGGTGGAGTAAGCATGGAGGTGGAGGCGTTTCCTGGCATTACATTCAAGTCGGTTCTGTCCACTAATATCGGATCTGACAAGAATGAATCGCTCTACGACGCTCCCGCCGGCCCGCCCCGATTTTCCTATCCGTCGGTCAGTACCCTTAATGTAGGGCAAGTGTGGCGGCGGGGATGGCTGAACGAAAACACGGTCAACTTCCGCAGGCAATTTAGACGGGATCACTTTTTTGATGTGCTGGCCGGCTTTACCCTGCAACGAGACCGAGTCGAGTTCGTGTCCTCCAACGTGGCAGGGCTGCAGATTCCGGGAGCGCGGATTCTGTCTATCGGTGACTCGGAGACCCTCACCTCCAACAATGGATTCGGCGAAAACGCACTCGCCTCTATTCTCGGACGGCTCAACTATTCGTTTAAGGACCGATACCTACTGACAGCCACAGTACGGCGGGACGGGAGTTCAAGGTTCGGGGCCAATAATCGCTACCAAACGTTCGGCTCATTCGCTCTCGGCTGGCGCCTATCCGAAGAGGACTTCGTTAAGGAGCTGGGTTTTGTCAACGATGCGAAGCTTCGGGTGTCCTACGGCTCCACAGGCAGCAATGCAATTCCAGACTTCATTGCGAGGCCGAGCCTGCGACCCGTCAATCACTCGCTCGGAGCCGCTCAATTGACTGGCGTAGCCATTGGTGATCCGGGTAACCCCGGTCTGACCTGGGAGACATCCGAGCAACTTGATATTGGACTTGATCTGATTCTATTCGATGGCCGCTACAGCGTGGTGCTGGATTACTACAATAATGTCACCACCAGCTTGCTCTTATCGCGGAATATCGTAGCGTCGTCTGGCTATGGGGGCTTCCTTACTAATATTGGCAGCATGCGCAACGATGGCATTGAGCTGTCAGCCAGTGTTGCTGTGATGGAGACAAGTGACTTCAACTTGGTTGTGGGCGGCAATGTGACGAACAACAATCAGGAGATTCTGGATTTGGGAGGCGATGAAGAGATTAGAAATTTCTTCGGAGCGCTACGCCGCACGGTTGGCGGAGAACTGCAGAACATTCATGTTGTAGAGCATGTGGGCATCGTAAGGGAAGGGGAATCACATCCGGCGCAGCCGGGGGCGGAACCAGGTACGATGCTCTACAGAGATGCCGATGGCGATGGTTCGATCAGCAATTTCCTAGGGCCTGATGGCGTTAACCTGGAGGGAACGAATCTGGACTACATCTATGGATTCTACACCGATGTTCGCTACAAGGACTTTGAGCTTAGTGTCCGGTTCAACGGACAGGCCGGTGCATCCGTTCTGGATCTATATATCATTCAGATCGGCGCACCGTTCCGCCGGGTCAATCTGTCCAGGGAATTCTGGTACGATGGCCGGTACATTTCGGAAAATGAACCTGGCGATGGCAAGACGCCGAGCGCCTCAGGATTTGATACCGGGATTGGAGCCGTTTCAAGCCTTGGTATTCAGGATACCGATTTTCTCAGACTCCGCAACATAACGTTGACCTATAACCTGCCCCAAAGGCTGCTTCAGGGAATCGGCGTCCGGGGTGCGCGCGGGAGAATCTATACGTCTATGGAGAACGTCCACATGTGGACCAGCTTCATTGGCGGCAATCCTGAAGGGCGGCGGAATTCGGCCGGCGGTCCGTCGCTGTTCGGCGGATCCAGGATTCCCGGCGTAGCCGACGGCAGAGAAATTGGACTGACGAGTCCACCGCACCTACCGCTGCCGCGCGTATGGACCTTCGGCATCCACCTAACCTATTGATCCCTACTACAATGAAATCGTGGAATAACGAAAAATTGCTATCGGGGCCCGCGGGTGGTGGTGCTCCCTTACGGAAAAGCCATCGGCAATGCTTAACGGCAAACGGGCTTAGGGTCGTGATATTTGTGCTACTGGCTTCGCTAGTCGGGGTATCGTGTGACAGTTTCCTAGATGTGGAACCCGTTGACCGGATTGATGCTCCTTCATTTTTCTCGACGGATCAGGAGCTCCTGATCGGGATGAACGGCGTGTACGCCGCGCAAAGATCCATTTACGGTAGCGGGACTATTTACAACATTATTGAGGGAAGATCAGATAATACCGGCTTGGACCATACGGACCAGGCGGAGCGTGTCGAGATAGACATATTTGCGGAGGTACCGGGTAATCTGCTGTTGGATATCACGTGGGCCGCGATGTATAACTGCATTAATCTCGCCAACACGGTCATCGTCCGAGGTCCTGATGCCGACGGAGATGCAGCACTGATTGCGCGCATTGTGGGAGAAGCCAAATTCGTACGCGCATTCACTTACTACCATATGGTCAATCTCTGGGGAGGCACACCGCTGAGAGTAACCCCTACGGAAGATTTTGAGGAAACTGCCATAGCGCGGTCCTCGGAGGCCGAGGTCTACGATCAGATAGTACGAGATCTGACGGAGGCAGCCGCCGTGCTTCCCGAAACCTACGATGGCAGTTCCGGCCATGAAGTCGGCAGGGCTACCAACTCAGCCGCTCTGACGTTGCTGGGAAAAGTAGAATTGCAGCGGGGAAATGCGGGGGCTGCGACAGCTGCTCTACGTCAGGTAGTCAACAGATATTCGCTCCTCAGCGACTACGGGATGATCCATAGCCCCGGCAATGACAATTCGGCTGAGTCCATTTTTGAAGTCAGTTTTAACCCAGCGAATCAGACGGGGTTGTTCCGCCAGCACTTTATTCCTCAGAGTGTCGCAGACGAACTGGGCATTGTTGCTGGAGGCTCAACGCGTGAGATTCTCTTCCCGTTTGTCACTCAGGACTTGATAGATGCCTTTGATGATCCGAATGATCTACGGATTCCGTACACGTTCGGCACTATCGAGGGCCGTGAGCCCGGGGGATATATCACCAAGTTCATAGATACAAGCGCGGAGTCGGACGGAGCTGACATCAATCTTGTCCTGTTGCGCCATGCCGATGTGCTGTTGTCGCTTGCAGAGTCGCTGGGAGAGGGTGGCGAGGCCTATGCCCTTATAAATGAAGTACGAAGCCGTGCGGGTCTTTCGGATATTGGCCCCGACACGCCAGGCACCTTCATGGAAAAGCTGATGAAGGAGCGTAGGCTGGAGTTTGCCTTTGAAATGCACCGTTGGTTCGATCTGGTCAGACTTCCGGAGGCTCAGACTATCGCGATAATGAACGCGCAGTTGGGGGCCCAGCAGACCACGTTCCAGAGGATCACCAATTACGGTGGGCCAACAAGCTTCAGCTTAACGCCGGAACGTCTCTTGTATCCGATTCCGCAATTGGAAATTGATATTTCCGGTGGCGTGGTAACGCAGAACCCCGGACATTAGCGGAACCCGCTGTGAAGTGCGAAATGCAACGGTCCAGGTTCCTGGATAACGGTGGGTCTGGTTGTTGTTTAAGAATGCTCAGGTTTATTGAGCCAACGGGGTGTAGCCGGTGATCCAGATTGGGGAGTTGACAACTACGGCCACCGATATGTACGGACGCTTGGGCGGGGCTCCTGGCCTGCACGAGTTCTCAGTACACTACATCTGAAGTTCGCGGGTAATTCAATCCAAGGCCGGGTTTCCACTCAAGGCCTAGGGGTTACCAGTGTAGCAACGTGGCTATTCTCGGCGGCGGAGTGCAGATGGCAATGAAATTTACCCGGCCAATGACCCCGTTGAACTCAGGCAGTTGTGCTGCGCGGCTACGAATAGGCGGTGGTCGCTTATGGGCGAAAATTTCCATACGACGAAGCCTCCACTTTCATTATGGAGCGACAGGAAATGCAGTAGTGTCTGTCAAGACTTGGCACGCTGGCATTTGGCCATTTTTTTCGGCCAGACAAGGTTCAGGAGATTAGCATTGCGGAACTCAGCCGGGGAAGTCCAGAGATTCTTGTGTGGCCAGTCCGCACGGCAACCGCACCAGACGAGTGGTTGTCAGCCCTGCAAGACCTTCGCTACTCTCACTGCCTCACCCCTCAATTCCAACCATCACAGTGCAGTACAGTGGCAGTGCGATCGGTCAATAAGAATCACAGAATCTTGACAGTATCGGTACTACGATCCGATATAAATGGGAATGCAGGCTAGCATTGATGCCTCAGCCATAAGAATCCTCCAGGGACTGCTGAACCTGCAAAAATACTCAAATCAGATGCGCTGACTCGCTCACCAATTAGATACCAGGCTCCGTCGTTCAACTCTGTCCTGACCAAGCGTGAAACATGCAACAATTCATGATTACTCGTGCATTTTGGCGCATTGGATTTTCGTACCGACCCCCTTGACAATTGTTAAGTGGCTGTTTACTATAGAGTAGGCGGCCTGGGCAGTCCGGTGGTGGCAGACAGTTGTAGGACATAGTAATGAAGTAGGTATCTGCTGCGCAGACTATCCTGGTGCCTCGTGCTCCGCAAGGGATAATCTTGTCATCAGAAAAAGGTGAATCATGCCTACTCGACTACCTACCCTCCTAATCGCCCTCCTTTTGGCCAGTCAGGGTGTGGCACTGGCCCAGTCGCAGACTGGCAAAATTGCAGGAAAAGTTACCGATGCCGCCACGGGCGAGCCCGTGCCGGGGGCCAATGTCGTTGTGGTCGGGACGGGCCTGGGGGCGTCCGCCGATGTGGACGGCAACTACTTCATATTGCGAGTACCACCTGGACTGCATAGTGTTCAGGCATCCCTCCTCGGATTTGCGACTGTCACGAAGACGGAAGCCCGGGTCTTCATAGATCAGACAACGCCGTTGGACTTTGAACTGGCTGAGGCGGTCCTCGAGACCGGCGAACTCGTAGTGACTGCCGAGCGTCCGCCTGTGGAGGTTGACCTGACTGGCAGCAAGGAGCGCATGAGTGGCGAGGAATTGGCCAACAGCTGGGCCAATACAGTCCTTGAGGCTATAGAAATCCAGGCAGCCACCAACATAAACGGAGGCATTCGCGGTGGCTTCGGTCTGGAGGACAATTACTACATAGACGGGCTCAGCCTGCGAGATAATGTTTCCGGCGGCAATCTGACCGGTGTCAACACCACGGCCATTTCTGAGCTTGAAGTGCTATCCGGGGGCTGGAATGCGGAATACGGGCGTGCAATGGGGGCCATCGTCAACATCGTCACCAAGTCGGCGATGGATCGCCTGCATGGAACGGTTCGCGCGCGTCTGCGGCCTGCAGGTAAGTACCATTGGGGCCGAAATATCTACAGCAGGGATAATTACGAATGGGCAACCATGGCGACCCTGGATTACTGGACGGAGAATACCGGCGGAGGTGAGTGGGTCAACAGAACACCCCAGGAACGACTGGATGCTTGGATGAACTTTATTTCTGGAGATCTTTTCGGGGAACCGTCAAGACGTATGCAGCAATACACCGAGCGCGCAACCTGGGAGACCGAAGCTACCATCTACGGACCGATCACTGACAGACTCAGCTTCTTGCTGTCCGGCAAGTACCTCAAGGATGCCCCGGAATTTCCAGCCTATCTGCCCTATTCCAAAGACTGGAATTATCAGGGAAAGTTTAACTATCAGCTCTCCCGCGACAATCGGCTGGAATTGTCGGGGTTCGTTCAAGGATTCAACAATACCGAGGGTCCCCGCCTGAGCTACTGGTCCAGTGAAGATTCGTTTATTGCTGGGCTCTGGGGACCACCGCCATTCTACTATTCGGGCTACTCCACTTTCAAGTATTGGCCGTACGGCACGTCACACATTTTTCAGTTGCCTTCACCTCCGGAATATATGCGACTCAAGAGCGGGCAGCTTAAATGGACCCACGTATTCAATCCTGCTTCCTTCCTGGATGTCCAGGCGAGCTACACATCAATGGACTTGGACCGCAACAACTTCAGGCAGCTGGAAGCCAGTGACACGTACGATCCAGACTCCGAAGAATTCGGAACGCAGTGGGACGAGACCATGATTCCCGGCAATCCGCTATTTCTGCTGCCGCCGATTTTTCATCGGGGTCACCCCGGCATTTTTCAGCTCACCGCGGAGGCTGATGCCTGGTTGTTCAAGGCCGCTTACACCAATCAGATCAACCGTTTTTTCCAGCTTAAGACTGGAGCGATGTATTCGCCGCAGTACGTCTCCAAGCGGTTCAAGGCAGGCGCCATGCCCGGTGCCATTTACTCCAACCATGCGACCCGCCCAGACTTCAATCCCTGGGACGCCGCTGCGTACGTGCAGGGAAAAATTGAGGTCAATGGTATGGTGATCAACGCTGGACTGCGCCTTGATGCGTTCAATGCCAACACGAAAGTGGCCCCGTCCATACTCGATCCGGCCTTGATCACCAACATGGTCGGTGTAGCGCCCAATGAAATTGTCACGTATTCCGATGAAGAGCACGGCGTGGATACCGAATCCAAGGCTATCCTCTCACCGCGTTTCGGTATTTCTCACCCGATCACCGAAAATACGGTACTCCATTTTTCCTACGGGCACTTCAACCAGCGTCCAGCTTGGCAGCTCATTGGTGGCGGGCCTACCATCTTTCACATCTTTGGCTCGTCCGCCGGTGCTCCGCATGTCTCGCCGGACACGGCGCAGTACACGTTTGTATTCTATCACCCGAACACCAACACGGGCAATCCAGACCTCAGTTTTGAAAAGATCATCCAGTACGAACTCGGATTTGACCAACATATTCCGGGCGTTGCAAATCTGGATGTCACGGTTTATTACCGAGATGGAAAGAATCTGACCTCGCTGGGAGTGCGGCAGTCGCCCAACAATATCGGCGACAATCTCTTCGGCGTCGGTGGGTCGGTAACTACGGAAGTGCACCCTGATGCGGCGAACACGTTCGGGTTTGCGCCGGGCGGTGGCCGTAGCCGCGTCACTTCCAACGGGGGGTACGTAGATGTACGCGGCCTAGAGCTGTCCCTGCACTCCCTGTTCCTGGAGCATGCCCGTGCACGAATCATTTTCAACAGGTCCTTCGTGCGCTCCGGGCAGTATGGCTTCCGGCAGGTCTTCATCACGGATGAAGAGGGCAACCCCGTTCGGCCCCATACGCTGCACGGCGTGAGCCTGAGGGATAAGGGTCTGTCGGGCACCAACAGCGACACGTGGAATCCCACCACCAGTGTGAAGGTTATCGTGGACCTCTTCTCGCCATCGGAATTTGGGCCTGCGCTCGGCTTCTTTCATCCGCTCGGCGGCTGGCGCCTCAATGCCTACTATGTATATGCGAGTGGACACCGCTATACCTACCACTCGCCGGGAGATTTCTCCACCGAACCCAACAACCGGCGCTGGAAGCCGCACCACAATACCAATCTGCGCCTTTCCAAAGCGATTGGTATGCCTGGTGTTGAAGAGATGAAATTCAGCATTGATGTCCACAATGTGTTCAATTCCAAGAGGCTCAACTTCCTGACCGGCAATGCGCTGGAGACCTATCACGAACAAGGAACTCTGCCGGTCAATCCGACTACGGGGGAGGAAAACGAATGGGACTGGTACAACCAAGGTCTCCTGCCAAGGCAGGTTTATTTCGGACTCGAGGTGACCTTCTAGGGGCGCCCGGAATCATGCAGTCAACCAATAAACTGAAAGAGTCTGAACAGATGAAATCCCATACAATTCACAGCACCCTGGTCGCGGCCCTTATCGTGGTTCTGCCCTGCACAGCGGTCAATGGCCAAAGCAGCACTGATCACACCTTTACACGGGGTAAATTCTGGACGGTCATCAGTGAATCGGTGCCCAATCCGCCGATCTGGCTGGCCTCGTATCCCGGCTATTTTGAAGCGCCGTCCAACTGGTTCAATACCCTCAGCTACTGGGCGGGCGAAGTGGATGGCACGCAGCATATTACGGGTGGCTGGCCGGGCTTCAACATCGTCCATCACACGCAGGTAAAGAACTACAATTTTGTAGAAAGCCTGACTGAGGCCGAAGAATACTCGTACGAGACCGTCACCTCTGTGGACCCATCCGGGTCTGAAGTCCCGGTCATTCCCCTGACAGTTTCGCGCAAGCGAATGGTGTGGAGTCTGCCGAAATATGACGACTTTATTATCCATCGGGAGGTGTTTACCAACCAGAGCAGTGAGCAGATCACCAACTGGTACTACAGCGTCGCCTACGGCCTCAATATTAGCCTGGGCATCCCGTACAGCGTGTCCTTTGACGACGAATACCTGTGGGATCCGGGGTTCGGCAATTTTCGCATGGAGCAGGGCAATTTCGTGTTCTATGACGACACCTCAATGCCGCCCAACCAGACGCCGGTGGCCTATGATATTTCCCCGGGCGATCAGACCGGTGATCGTGGTGATCCCGGCAATATCACAATCCAGAATTCGATTGACCGCCGCCTGTACTCTCCGCAGCTCTTCACGGACAACATTGTCTATGTCACGCCCAAT
>CAZCYQ010000092.1:0-7020 GCA_964503085.1 uncultured Rhodothermaceae bacterium
CGAAAATCAACCCGAGAAATTCATCAGGGTCGAAGAGAAATGGCGAACTCGCGCCAAGCTGGTGGGAAATATCGTATATTGGGGAAACAAAAAAGGGGGGAAGTTCAGACACTACTCGGGGCGTGAGTTATCTCCGGGCTTTCTGTTGTTGTCGGAGTGAGCAATTCTCCGATCTTATCACATACTACCGAAGATCAAAACGGTCAAGATTCATCACCTTTGTCCAAGCATCTGCAAATGCCTGGGCAAACATCTCATCCGCATCATCAGAGGCAAAAGTTTCTGCGATGGCGCGTAGCTGCGAATTTGAGCCGAATATCAGATCAACAGACGAACCTGTCCACCTGAGCTCCCCTGTTTTATAGTCCCGTCCCTCAAAGACTTCCTCGGCTGTATTTGAGCGCGTCCATACGGTGTTCATATCCAGCAGATTCACAAAAAAGTCACATGTGAGCAGTCCAGGTCGATCCGTAAACACGCCCAACCCAGATCCATCAAAATTTGCCTCCAGAGCGCGCAATCCCCCAATCAATACTGTCATCTCAACAGCCGTAAGTGTCAGCATATATGCCCGGTCAATCAGTAAATTTTCCGCCGACTGGGCTAACCCTGGTTTTACGTAATTGCGAAATCCATCGGCGACAGGTTCCAACACAGCGAACGAATCTACATCCGTTGCTTCCTGCGTTGCATCTGTGCGGCCAGGTGAAAAAGGAACCTCAACCTTCAGCCCTGCGCGCCTGGCGGCCTCCTCAACTGCTGAGCAACCTCCCAAAACGATCACATCCGCAAGCGACACCTTTTTATCATGTTCTGCACAGAAATCTGACTGTATTTTCTGTAAAGCATGGAGTGTTTTCTGGAGCTCGGATGGATTGTTGACGTCCCAGTCCTTTTGTGGCTGCAGGCAAATGCGGCCGCCATTAGCTCCGCCGCGTTTGTCTGTACCCCGAAATGTGGCTGCCGAAGCCCAGGCTGTTCTGACCAACTCTGAAATCGAAAGCCCCGATGCCAATATGCGGCGCTTTAGGGAATCAATATCTTGATGATCAATCAACTCATCGTTGGCCTCCGGCACCGGATCCTGCCACAGTAACGGCTCATCGGGAACCAGCGGTCCCAGATAGCGACTGACCGGTCCCATATCCCGGTGCGTAAGCTTGAACCACGCCCGTGCGAAAGCATCAGCAAACTCGTCAGGGTTGGCATGAAATCTTTTTGATATTGAAGCATATACTGGATCTTCTCGCAACGCGAGATCCGTCGTCAACATCATCGGCGCATGCCTCATAGACGTATCGTGTGCGTCAGGCACTGTTCCGTTTGCAGATGCCTCAGTCGGGGTCCACTGTGCTGCTCCACCGGGGCCCTTAACCTGCTTCCATTCGTATCCGAATAAATTTTCAAAAAAATTACTATCCCATTTTGCAGGCTCTGTGGTCCAGGCACCTTCAAGTCCACTCGTTATCGTGTGAACTCCCTTACCGTCTCCTAGTCTGTTCTTCCAGCCCAGTCCCTGCTCTTCAATGGGGGCGCCTTCCGGTTCAGGGCCAACGTACTCGCTATCTGACGCAGCCCCATGTGCCTTTCCGAATGTATGTCCACCCGCAATGAGGGCAACCGTTTCTTCGTCATTCATAGCCATACGGGCAAAGGTCTCGCGTATATCTCTGGCGGCTGCCACAGGATCTGGGGTACCGTTCGGTCCTTGGGGATTCACGTATATGAGTCCCATCTGGACTGCACCCAACGGATGTTCCAGATTGCGATCACCGGTATATCGTTCATCTCCCAGCCAAGTGGTCTCCGGTCCCCAATAGATGTCTTCCTCGGGCTCCCAGACATCTTCACGTCCTCCAGCAAAACCGTAAGTCTTGAGTCCCATGGATTCCAAAGCGCAGTTTCCCGTTAGCACCATGAGGTCGGCCCACGAAATTCTACGTCCATACTTTTGCTTAATTGGCCAGAGCAACCGCCGTGCTTTGTCGAGGTTTGCGTTGTCAGGCCAACTGTTGAGGGGAGCAAAACGAAGCGTACCCGCTGATGCACCCCCACGCCCATCTCCCACACGATAGGTCCCTGCACTATGCCAAGCCATCCGAATGAAGAGGGGACCATAGTGCCCGTAGTCCGCGGGCCACCAGTCTTGTGACTTGGTCATCAAGGCATAAATATCGTTTTTCAGCTCATCCAGGTCCAATTTTTCAAATTCTTTGGCGTAATTAAAATCTTCACCAAGGGGATTCAGCTGAGGAGAGTTCTGGGCAAGAATCTTCAGATTTAACTGGTTCGGCCACCAGTCTATATTGGAATAACTTCTCGTTTTCGCGTGGGTCCCACCATGCGCAGGACAGCTGGCTGTTTTGCTCATTGATCTATAGTTGATGATTAACCACTACCGGGCCGGGGAAACTCGTCAATTATCTGCAGGTTTCGGATTAACAAATGGAAGAAGCGTTAGGGCCGCTATTGGCCCAGCAAGGATAGAAAGGCAATCATGTATCTATCTGTATGCCACTTACTTGCCTCTGTTGCTTTGCAAATCATAAGCATTGCGGACACTGATTGTGGTGTTGAGATCCGTACAATGAATTCACCCAATGTCTCATTACCGGGTAATCACTAATTCCTGACAACTCAATCAATGCTTCAGTCCAAGCTTAACTTGAGTGTCATATACCAATTCTTCCGCTTCACTACGCGTAGGAGCCTCCGCATAGATTCGAAGTATGGGCTCAGTTCCCGATGGACGCACTAACAGCCAGGCATCCTTCATTAGATGCTTGAACCCATCAAGCGTATCCATTGAGTGGACTTTTCGGCCTGCAATTTCATCTAAACCACCAGTGCGACGCAGGGTTTTAATTATCTCCGGCTGCTGCTCAGCATGCACATCTGCACGATAATAGGCGTGTGGTCCAAATTCGTCAAACAACTCCTGAACAAGAGCTGTGAGCGGCCTCCCGCGTTGCATAAGCATTTCCAGAAGTACGAGCCCTACGTAGATACCGTCACGCTCTGGAATATGTCCTGCCACAGCGATACCACCTGATTCCTCTCCCCCAACAAGCACACTTGTCTCTAGAAAGCGCGGAGTCACGTACTTGAAACCTATCGGATACGTCTCTACCGGGATTCCCCAGGCGACCCCCATTTTCTCCAGAATTGCAGAAGTTGCAAAAGTTCGAACAATCGCACCATTCATACCGCGGTACTTGTGCAAATGCGCCGCCAACAGTGCCATCACCATATGAGAAGTAACTGTACAACCCAGTTCATCCACAACACCAATCCGATCTGCATCTCCGTCATGCGCAATGCCAACCGCAGCCCCTTCCTGCACCACACAACGCATAAGATCTTGAAGGTTACGTTCAATCGGCTCTGGTGGTGTACCGCCAAAACTGGGATTGATAGTACCATGAATCTCTGTCACACAATCATTTCCTAACAGTGTCGACAACATTCCCTGCCCTGCCCCATACATAGGGTCATGAACGATACCCAAGCGGATAGACGAAAAATCAAACCGGGTTCTTAGGAATTCCACATACTGGGCTGCAATATCCTCTTCGTACACCTTGCCTCCACCACGCATTTGGTGATTTGGAGAATAAGATTCAACTGCTGCCTCAACCGCGGCAGTCATATCTGAGGTGGCGGATCCCCCAAAATGTGCTTTGATCTTGTATCCGCTGTACTCCGGAGGATTGTGACTGGCCGTAATTACCACACCTGCATCGGCCCCGCGCATCTTTGTTGCCCAGCTTATGGCCGGAGTAGGTGTAATACCGCCTGCAAGGATTACTGCTGCTCCCTCATCCGCGAGAGTCTTTGCAACGTGCTCAGCAAATAGCCGACCTAGGAATCGCGTATCATGACCTACAATCACGGTTGGCGCATTCCTGCCGGATTGCTTTAGCCATTTGGCGGTTGCACGTGCGAGCCGGTCTAAATTGGCGAATGTAAACTCGCGCGCGATCACTGCACGCCAGCCATCCGTCCCGAAACGTATTGGTTCATTCATGCGGCTCACTGATCAGAAGTGCATTATCAACAATGGATTGAGCCTCATCGAGAATCTGAACCAAATGAGATTCTCCCAAAAAACTCTCGGCATAAATCTTGTAGATATCCTCCGTACCTGATGGCCTTGCAGCGAACCAGCCATTTTTCGTTAAAACCTTAAGTCCACCTATCGGTGCATCGTTACCGGGTGCTCGCGTTAGCTTGGCCTCTATGGTCTCACCTGCGAGCGTATCCGCCGTTACACTTGCGGACGACAACCTGGAAAGCGCAGTCTTTTGAGCAGGCGTGGCAGAAGCATCAACCCGCCGATAAGCCGGCTCTCCAAAACGCTCTGTCAGGAATTGGTAATGTTCTCCTGGATCATGTCCTGTACGGGCAAGAATCTCCGCAGATAAAAGTGCGGGTATGATTCCATCCTTATCTGTAGTCCAGACAGTTCCATCCCGACGCAAAAATGACGCTCCCGCACTCTCTTCACCAGCAAAACCGCACGTTCCGTCAAGTAGCCCCTCCACAAACCACTTGAACCCAACGGGGACCTCAAAAAGATCTCTACCCAGATCCTTCGCGACCCGGTTGATCATAGAGCTTGATACAAGCGTCTTTGCAAAACTGGCGCCCCTTGGCCAATCTGAACGGTGCTCAAACAAATATTTACCTGCCACTGCCAGATAATGATTGGGGTTTAACAGGCCACTGCTTTTAGTGACAATCCCGTGCCTATCTGCATCTGGATCATTACCAAATGCGATATCAAAACGGTCTTTAAGATCAACCAGACGGCGCATAGCAAACTTGGAAGAACAATCCATACGCACCTTACCATCATGATCCAACGGCATAAACTCAAAGGCCGGATCAACCCGATCATTCACTACGCTTATTGACAAGTTATATTGCTCGGCAATCGGCTCCCAGTAGTGCACCGCAGCTCCGCCCATTGGATCTACCCCAATCTGCACTGCTGAACCCTTTATTATTTCCATATCCAGTACGGCAGCGAGATCAGTCACATACGGAGTCATCAGGTCCTTTACCATGGTCGTGGAAGCACTGTATGCCTTCTGTAAGGACACTCTTTTTACTCCCCTCAACCCGGATGCCATAAGCACTCGTGCTCTCTCTTGGATCAATGCCGTTAGATTACCCGGAGCAGGCCCCCCGGACGGGGGATTGTACTTAAAACCCCCATCTTCTGGAGGGTTATGGGAGGGTGTAATAATCACAGCATCTGCCATACCCTCCGTACGATTCCGATTCCATCCCAGAACCGCGTGCGAGACTACCGGTGTGGGAGCGTACCCCTCACCCAGAATCACATGGACACCATTGGCAGCAAAAACCTCCAATGCTGTTGCACAGGCAGGTTCGGATAACGCATGCGTATCTTTCCCCATGAAGAGTGGGCCTGTCGCCGGACGCAGTTCGCTGACCGCTTGACATACTGCCAGAATGTGGGCCTCGTTAAAGGAGCCAATCAAGGATGATCCCCGATGACCCGAGGTGCCAAACGTAACTGGTCCACTTGGTGATTCTGTGTAGTATGCACACACTAAACGAGGGATATCTTTTGCAGTTGTGCGCATATAGAATCAAGATTCGTTTTTGATTTCCATGAGTTCTTTTGCACTCTGACGCATCGCGTCCGTAACCTCTGCTCCGGTAATCAACATAGCCACATGTTCCAGAGATTCCTCATGCCTCAGGCGCCTGATCTGCGTAGTTGTCCGTCCTTTCACCACGCACTTTTCCACTACAAAGTGCGCCTGTGCCAGTGCTGCAATTTGCGGCAAATGCGTGATTGCTATAATCTGATGATGACGCGCCAAATCCGCCATGCTCCTGCCCACCTTTCGTGCTATGGATCCGCTGATTCCAGCATCTATTTCGTCAAACACCAATATGGATAGCTGCTCAGCCTCAGCTAAAACACGCTTGATTGCCAGCATAATGCGGCTGATTTCCCCTCCTGAAGCCACACGCACGAGCGGCCTCAGCGCTTCTCCAACATTCGTTGTAATCAGGAACTCCACATCGTCCATCCCATGACGGTAAGCCTTATACCGTACCCCGTGCTGGTTTGCAGTTTTCAGCGTAATCCAACCTTCAGGTTCCTCATGCCTATCGATACGAACATTGAATCGCCCAGATTTCATCCCTAGGCTCGCAAGCTCCTTTGTAATCGAATCCCCGACCTGTTCGGCTACCTCTTGACGCCTAGTCGACAACAGTTGCGCTGCCTCTGAAAGTGTGTGTTGTGCTTCCTCAAGCGATTGCTCAATTTTTTTACGGGTGGTGTCGTAGTCAACCACAGTTGCATACTCATCCATAATCTGCTCCCGATAAGCCAATACGGCCTGTATGGTGCCTCCATACTTGCGCTTCAATGTATCAAGCGCCCCCAGACGTTCGTGTACTTCTGTAAGTCTGGCCGGATCTGATTCTATGCTTTCACTGTAATTCTGCAGCATCGCGGCAATTTCTGACACCGAAATGCTTGCCTGATTTATCTCCTCACAGGCAGCTTTCAGCGTCTGATCAATCCGTGCAAGGTCACTCAGCTCACGGTATGCGATAGACAACTGATCTGTGGTGGAATCATCGCTGGCATAGAGCATTGAATACAGGGAGGCTGTCGAGCCCCTGAGACGTTCCGCATGTGCCAACCGATGCATTTCTTTCCTGAGTTCCTCTTCTTCATCCTCCTTTGGTGAGACTGCATCAATCTCATCTATCTCGTATGCCAATCGCTCCCGCAAATCCTCCAGGCTATCCTGATTGGATAACAACTCCTCACGCTGTTTTGTCAGATCACCTACGCAGCCGTAGGCATCCTCGTATGCTGAGCGCAGGCCCGCGAGCCCACCAAAGCCGTCCAGTAATGCCAGATGAGTATCAATCCTGAGTAGGGACTGATGCTCATGTTGTCCATGCAAGTCAATCATTTGCGCCGCAACTTTGCGCATCAAGGTTAGCGTTGCAGGCGAATCA
>CAZCYQ010000092.1:7030-8862 GCA_964503085.1 uncultured Rhodothermaceae bacterium
TCCCGTCTCAAGATCAGTACGGGCTGCAACTCTATCTCGGACTCTTCGAGAAATTGATCGAGCTCCGGTGAGGATACCTTATCAAACACCCCTTCAACGATTGCTTTTTTTGCGCCTGCACGGACCATCTGACCAGAGGCACGCTCACCCAGCATCAACTTGAGTGCCCCAACCATTATGGACTTACCTGCACCGGTTTCACCTGTCAGGATATTGAGGCCATTTTCAAAATCAACCTCAAGCTCATCAATGATAGCGTAATCCCGTATGTAGAGGGTACGCAGCATCAGATTCTCTGCCCGATCAGGTACGTCCGTGACAATGCTTGTACTTCTTGCCACTGCCACATGGGCATGAAGAATTCCTTCCCACATGCTCACCAACCAGAACAGGTTTCCGTTTGGCACTAGGGTCCCGCTTGGCTCCACCGTTTGTGGATCGGACCACGCCGAAAGAAGCGGCGGCCGATTGATGTCTGGCTTTTGCACGGCTACGATCCATTCGGCTACGCTGCCCTACACTACCATTGCCCCTGCGCTCAACCAGCGGACCTGCCCTGAAGACAAAGGTCACGACATCTTCACCAATCTGGTCAATGATCTCCGAAAAAAGCCTGAACGCCTCCATCTTGTACTCTACAAGTGGATCCCGCTGGCCATACGCCCGCAGTCCAATTCCTTCTTTCACCTCATCCAGGGAGCGTAAATGTTCTGTCCAATGCTCATCAATCAGCGATAGCATTGCAGTTCGCTCAAGACTATCGTTAATCTCCTGCCCCTTTGATTGAACGACATCCTCGATGCTAACAACCGTACGCAGCCTACGATGCCCATCGGAAAAGTCGATAAATGCGCGTTCAGGCTTATTCTCTACCTCACTTTCCTGGACCGTCTTCATGCTGTTGAAGAACGGTTCGGCCAATGCAAGACGCTTACGTTCATAGTACGCAACCGCCTTATTGTAGGCGTCCTCTGCTACCCCATCGTCACCCAGATCAAAGAATAGTTTACGATCAATCTGATAGTCAAATGATAGGAGTCTACGAAATTCCTCTCGTAGCTCATCCATCTCTCCCTCGCCGTGATGGCGCTGCACCAGTTGCTGTATAAGTTTCTGCAGCATGCTTAGAATTTCTCCTCGGAAACGCTCTCCCTTCAGCGCATGCGTACGACGGTCGTATATCACGGCACGCTGCGCATTCAGTACGTCGTCGTACTCAAGCTGCCGTTTACGTATAGCAAAGTTGTTTTGCTCAACTTTTTTCTGCGCGCGCTCAATACTTTTCGTTACCCAGGGATGTGTGATTACAGCTCCGGTCTCAAGTTTAAGCCGATCCATGACGCCCGCTACCCGGTCGGGACCAAAGAGACGCATTAGATCGTCTTCAAGTGAGATATAAAACTGACTCTCTCCAGGATCACCCTGTCGCCCAGAACGACCTCTGAGCTGCAAATCGATTCGCCGACTTTCATGCCGCTCCGTCCCGATAATGGCTAAGCCGCCCAGTTTGGGGATTCCTCGGCCCAGCTTAATGTCTGTGCCGCGCCCGGCCATATTCGTAGCAATTGTGACCGCACTTCGCTGGCCTGCCTCCGCTACAATCAGAGATTCCTGCTTTGCACGATCACGCTTGGCATTGAGCACGTTATGTCGAATGCCAGCACGTCTCAACATTCGGCTCAAAGTTTCAGATACCTCCACCGAAGTAGTTCCCACGAGCACTGGTTGGCCTTTATCGTGATATTCCTCAATCTTGTCAATGACCGCGCTGTACTTTTCCCGTCTTGTTCTGAAAACAAGATCCTCCAGATCCTGCCTTGCGATAGGCTTAT
>CAZCYQ010000093.1:0-8739 GCA_964503085.1 uncultured Rhodothermaceae bacterium
ACCCATTCTGGACTGGATTTGCAAATAACATCGCGTTGATCAGACCTTCCTTAAAGACGTCGTGTGTGCAAAAAGCCACTTCTGGTGACACTGGTCTCTATCTCCGCCGCCACATGCCTCGGCTTAGGACACCATTCCTTTTAGAAAGGTAGTAGATAATGTTAGATACGGTCCACGCGGATGCAGCTAACAATTGCAGGCAATCACCTAATTCAAAGGAACCGTAAACAATAACTGAAGCGAACCAAGACAAGCTGGCAATCAATTGACATAACCATTGAATGCTGATACTGGTCTTAATTTCTTTCTGAACTAATTCTTCTTGCATCAGCAAACACACTCATTTCCGCAACAACTCAAATCATCCAGGTAGAGCCCTTCACTACGATATGACTCAAGCGATGTTGTATCCTTGCCCAATCGTTTTCCAATTGCATTAGCGACAACACCAAACCTCTGCCGATACTTATAAATAAAACAGAAAATTAGATCATCATGGCGAACCTGCGGACCAACCAGAAACAATCCAGGAGTTTTGGTTGACTCATCGTGCTCATTCAGCAGACAGTAAGCTTTTTCCTCCTCCCAATCAAACAACTCCTTAATTACGACTAGACTACTTTTAAATCCTGTTGCCAAAATGGGAGGTGTAGCACTTTGATAGGGTAATGATTTGCCTCTGACATAAATCAAATACTTGTCCTGTGCCAACCTTATTCCCCGGACCACGGATTTACCAACAAGTTCAATCCGTCTATGACTCATTTCCTGCTTCAATCTCTCGAACGTAAAAGGCGATAAGCTTTCGCTTGGGTCAGTAGTCTGTTCGCACCGACGCCTATCACGGTCTAATACTCGAACCCTTTTGCCCAATCGACTCAAGTGGACGGCTGCATCAATGCCACTCTCATATCCGCCGATAATATAAATTTCATCGCCTTTGACAAATTCCCAGCTTTTCACTCGGCTGTTATGCAAACACAATTCGGCACCTGGAATAGAATTTATATTCGGGTACTGAAATTCCCCGCCCGCCCAAATCAAAAAACGTGACTCTATCGTTTGTCCCCCAGTAATATGAACCTTGAAGGAGCCTCCAGAACGAACCACCTTCTCCACATTCATACGTTCAACAACTGGCAAATCAAAATATTCTGATACATCTCTTAGATACCGCGCATACTCCTTGCCGGTAGGGTGTTCCCGTCGAAGCATATATGCTGGCGAGGTACCAGATACAACCGAATTAAGGTCAAGATGACCATAAAAGTTAGTAGTAAACGAAGGGGTTATGAATTGCATTTCCTTCGGCCATTTATCGAAAGTCGCACCGACTTCTTCTCTCTCGAGAACAACCATTCGCTTCACACCTAACTCTTTAAGCATTACAGCAATCCCTATCCCTGCCGGACCGGCTCCGACAATAGCAACATCAAATTGCCTCATTTCACTGACCTCTTAGTGTTTCAAAGCGAAAGGACTTACGTAACGACAACCGTTTCATTGCAACATTCCTGATATCGAGCATCGAATTAATGTTAAGTCAGCGTTCTCCCACAAAAGAACAAGCATAGCTGTTTCATCATATTTTCGCTGTTAAAGGTTAAGAGACTATCTGGAGCCTCTGCTTCCGGTGCCCTTATACTTCCATAGGTTCCACACCAAATTCTATCATTGGCGAGAGCCTTGCAAAACTCACTGAACTGAAGCTGTTCACTGCTTAATGAGTCGGTATGGGCATTGTCTCACGTTGGATACCTAGCTTGAATTCCCAACCTTGAATTTGGGGGCTTGTTGCCGTATTGTGTCTATCGCGTTCGCCTCCGTAGTTCATGGCTGTTGAGCCACGGAAGGGGATCGTTGGCCTCCATATAGCCAGTGGCCAAGAGGTAGGAATTATTGGCCGCCGGGATAGCGTGACGACAATGTCATCGGATCGGATTTGGGTTTTGGCTTGATTTCGGATGAGTTTCTGAGGCTGTGCTCAGGTGGTGGTGCTGTCAAAGACGACTTCGCGGGTGAGCTTTCCAGTCCGTCCCCGCCAGATATTTGGCGTTACTTACTTTTTTCACCTGCGACCACTCCTCCAGAAAGTACTGTTCCAATCGCTTCCCTCCTCGTTTGAAATGCCGATTTTCGCTCATACCCGAAGATGTCTCGCAGTCCGGATAGCCCGCACATGTACAAGATCTCCATTGTATATTCTATGTCGGTACGCCTTTTTACCAACTAATCCAGAACCAACCAAACTTCGCCTGCTTAAATGATTAGTCGCAAACGCCTCTTTTACGGCAGCTGCCTTGCTCTGCTGACAACAGCATTCGCTTTCACAGTCATTGCCGGAATTGCTTTCTCCGTAAAATCAGAGTTCATTCTCACGAATGCACAACTCGGTGTTTTCACCGGTGTGTTTTTTATCGGCTTTACTGTCAGCCAAGCTATTTTTTCTCCACTTTGCGATGTGATCGGAATGCGATGGATCGTGCGAGGAGCATTTGTTGGCCATGTGGCCGGCGCCATCCTGATCATGACAGCCCAAGGCTATGTGCCGGCTGTCGCCGGCTCTCTTTGCGCCGGGCTTGGGGCGGGATTGGTTGAGGCTGGATGCAACCCGCTCGTTGCTGCGCTCTATCCAGATAACAAAACCTCCAAACTGAACCACTTTCACATGTGGTTTCCATACGGAAATCTGATCGCAGCCATCCTCCTGACCTTCATCTTTGCACAACTCGGAGCCGGATGGCGCTCGCAGCTCATACTGGTTCTGGTGCCTGCACTGGGTTATGGCCTCATGATGTTCACCGCCCCCTTTCCACAAACGGAAGGAGTCTCTGCGGGCATATCTGTGGGAGAGTCATTCAAAGCTCTCTTCGCTCCTATAATGCTCATCATGATGCCTATGATGTTGCTCACGGCATCGATGGAGCTTCCACCCTCAAGTTGGGTCCCCTCTGTTCTTCAGGCAGGAGGAATTAATGGCTTGCTCGTGTTCGGGTTTGTATTTGGCATCATGGGTACACTCCGCTTACTTGCTGGCCCGGTGGTCAAGGCCCTCACACCGACGGGCATCCTGTTCGGAAGTGCAGTATTAGCCACATTAGGTCTTTTCCTGTTCAGCATGGCGGAGACAACCTTGATGGCTTTTCTGACCGCCGCGATTTGGGCAGCCGGAATAGCCTACTTCTGGCCGACCATGCTGGGCTATGTTTCTGAACGAAATCCCAGAAGTGGAGCGCTGGGTCTTGGGGTCATGGGAGCCGTAGGAATGCTTGCATCCTTCTTTGTAACGCCTTGGCTGGGTGACATAGCCGATGATAGAGGACATGACACACTCAACAGCGAGACCGTCATTCAGATATTTGAGGATGTTAATACGGAATTCCCTGCTATCGCGGAAAACTCTGGACCGCAGGAAGCTGACATTATGGACGTCAACTCCACCGTGGCGAGCGTGCTGGCAACGTACGCAGCCGATGGCGAATTGCCCCGTGGCAGTACAATGCAAGCACTAAGGTCCGTCAGCGGATCCGGTGTCGAATCAGAGACCGTAGGAAGGGCACAAGCTGAACTGAACCCCGCCGACAATGAGGGCGGTCGACGCTCCTTCCGTACACTCGCACCCTTCGGAATTATACTGATCGTAGTCTTTGGATTTCTGCTCCTGAAAGATCTCCGTGCTGGCGGATATCAAGCCGAAAAACTCGGCAGCCACTAATCAAGGTACACGAGAATTCAGGGCGCGTTCTGGAGCATTGCATCCCGAAGCACCTCTGCCGGGTGTAGGGGGCGCGTGATGCCGCAGTGCTGCAGTTGATGGCGACAACTGGTGCCTGGCGCCGCAATTATTGCGTCGGCACCGGTGTTGCGCATCATAGGTACCAGTCGGCGCTCAGCCATCTTTCGAGATATTTCATAGTGCTCCTTTTCATAACCGAAGGAGCCTGCCATTCCGCAACAACTGGTGTCAACTTCGCGCGCATGGTAGTTTTCTGGGAGTGCCAGGATTTTCAATGTTGATTCCGTACCTGCAAGTGCACGCTGGTGGCAATGACCATGCAGCAGGATCTCGCGCTCCGCATCAGTGAAGGAGAGCGATAATTTTCCCTCTTCCGCGAGACGGGCCACAAATTCGTCAAAAAGCACCGCCTGATGCGCAACCTCCCGTGCTTCCCTGCTATCGGGCAATAAATACAAGTATTCGTCGCGCATTGACAACAGGCAACTCGGCTCTAAGCCGATGATCGGTAGCCCCGCTCTTGCATACGGCGCCAGTCGCGCGACCGTATCCCTTGCTGCAGCACGCGCCTTCTTTACCATACCCTTCGAAATGAGCGGCCGCCCGCAGCAGCGGTGTCCCGGAATTATGACCTCAAAGCCAGCCGCCTCAAGCACCTCTACCGCGGCTATCGCTACATGCGGCTCGTTGTACGTGTTGAACGTGTCATTGAAGAGCACAACACGTTCCCTTTCCTGCGTGTGCTGTGGTCTCTGTTTGAACCACTTGGTGAATGGTTTGCGAGCAAAAGCCGGCAACTTGCGCTGTCGGGAAATGCCCAATCCACGGTCAAGAGCAAACCGCACTGGCATACTGCTCAAAATCCCATTGATCGGAGGCGCGAGAGCTCCACTGGCCAAACGGGAAAATTTTGCGATATCTCCAAACAGACGCGTACGCAGCGGCGTACCGTGTTTGGCATGATATTGCGCCAAAAACTCAAACTTGATCTTGGCCATGTCTACGGACGAGGGACACTCAGACTTACACGCCTTGCATTCCACGCACAGATCCATGACCTCATACATGCGTGCACTTGTCAGTTCCTCGTGAGGCAGAACCCCCGAAAGCGCAGCTCTTAATGCATTGGCACGCCCCCGAGTACTGTGCTCCTCTTCACGGGTAGCCATAAAGCTGGGACACATGACCCCCGTTGTGTCTTTGCGGCAAATTCCGGCCCCGTTACACATTTCAATCGCCCGATCAAAACCATGCTCCGCGCTGAAATCCAGGTTCAGTTCCAGCGGCACCACCTCGTAGTTTGCGCCATAGCGCAAATTTTCGGTCGCTGGGGAAGCATCCACAACGACGCCAGGATTCAGTAATCCTCGGGGATCCCACATCTTCTTCACGTCCCGATACAACCGGTACAGATCCGGCCCGAAGAACCGTTCATTTATCCAACTGCGCGCCCGCCCATCCCCGTGCTCACTGGAAAGTGCGCCTCCGTAACCCTGCAATAGCTCCACCGAAAAATCAATGATCTCGGGGATCTTGGCCACTTCTGTGGCCACTTTTGCATTGATCAATGGACGAATATGGATGCAGCCTGCACTTGCGTGCGCGTAATAGGCCACACGTGTCCCCCTTTCCGTACAAAAGTCATCAACTTTTTGTACGTACTCCGCCAAGTGTTCGGTTGGAACTGCTGCGTCCTCAATAAAGGGAATTGGCTTGTGGTCCCCCTTGATACTCATCAACAACCCCAACCCTACCTTGCGAACCGTCCACACATTCACCTGTCGGGCCGGGTCCAGGACCGGCAGCACGCCCCCTTTATGTCCTCGCCTAACAAGGAGTGTGCGCAAATTCTCGATTTTCGAGCGCAGCTCCGCCTTGCTATCTCCGTAAAACTCCGTAATCAGAATACAATCTGGATTCCCTTCAATAAAAGTTTGTAGCAGCCGCGCGTACTTGGGCACCTCCCTGCACAACTGCAGACCCAGGTTATCTAGCAACTCTACCGCACTGGGATTGGCCTCCAGAATGTCTGGAACGCGCCTAAGCGCCTCCGGTGTGCTGCCAAATTGGACAATTGCCAACGCACGCGCTGTAGGGACAGGGACGAGGTTCAGCGTCACATCCTGAATAACCGCCAAGCCTCCCTCTGCTCCACACACCAGTTTTGCCAGATTAAAGCGGTCGTCCTGGAGTACTTTGAAAGACGGACCCTCGCCAATGAACCGATCAAGGTTGTAGCCACCACACCTCCGCCAGTGACGAGGCGTCCCTTCAAGAATGGTCTTACGGTTATCAGATGATCGCGTAAGCTCCAACATTCCCCGATACAGACTGCCTTCCAGACCACTGAGCTTTGATTTCTGCTCAAGTGCCTCGGCCTCCAACGGCCCCAGATGTACCTGTGTACCATCACTCAGCACAACGTTCATGCTATGGACATGATCGGCGGTCATCCCGTAGCAAATGGAGTGACTTCCGGTTGAATTGTTGCTCACAATTCCGCCCAATGCCGCACGGTTGCTGCTGGCCGGATCAGGACCAAACTGTAATCCGCTAGACTCCAGATTTTTGTTTAGCCGGTCAAGCACCAGACCCGGTTCAGCACGTACCCAACCCTCAGCCTCATTGACCTCCAGTATTCGACTCAAGTGACGGGTAAAATCCATCACCAAGGCCTCCGAAACCGCCTGACCGGCAAGACTGCTACCACCAGTACGAGGAAGTAGAGGAACACCAAATTCTGCCGAGAGCGTAACCGCAGCATGTACATCCTCCCGTGAAGCCGGGAAAAAGACACCGTGCGGCATCACCTGGTAAATACTGGCGTCCGTGCTGTATAGTGCACGGCTGTAATCATCCGTTCGAACCTCCCCCTGACTTTCCTTCCGCAACACGTGCAGAAAATCTGTCAGTGCTCGATCATCGTTCGGCATCAACTACTCAAGATCCAGTGTGAACGATGTTCCAGATCCTGCCCTTCACAGAATCGGATATGTATGCCGAACCATACGGTCCTTCGCCAAACCAGTGGGCCTTGCCCGGGCAGATCGACGAAGCTGTATAAGTTTTTTTCATTCTCCTCCGTTTCCAGTGTCAAATAGTGTTGGTATTTCCCCTGGGGCTTTTCTTCCAAAATGTTTGTATGCCCGATTCGTTGCTACACGCCCACGTGGCGTGCGTTGCATATATCCCTCTTGTATCAGATAAGGTTCATAAACCTCTTCTATTGTTCCTGACTCTTCTCCTACCGATACAGACAGTGTTGAGAGTCCGGCGGGCCCGCCATTGAACTTGTCAATGAGACTGAGCAGTATACGCGTATCCATGTTGTCCAATCCTTTGGAATCCACATCCAGTGCTGTCAGTGCGCGATCTGCCATTTTAAGACTTATACGACCATCTCCCTCCACCTGCGCAAAGTCGCGGGCACGGCGCAGTAAACGATTGGCAATACGGGGGGTCCCCCTGCTACGACGGGCAATCTCGTACGCGCCTTCCTCTTCAATCAGAACATCCAGAATTCCCGCCGAACGTGTAAGAATGGCCTGGAGCAATTCAGGGCTATAGTAATCATACCGAAAATCTATTCCAAACCTACTACGCAGAGGGGCAGTCAACAGCCCCTTTCGCGTTGTGGCTCCCACCATTGTAAACCGGGGCAATGGAATCTTCACACTGCGTGCATTCGGGCCACTGTCAATGACAATATCAATATAGTAGTCCTCCATGGCTGAATAGAGATACTCCTCCACCAGTGGCGATAGACGATGCATTTCGTCAATGAAAAGAACATCCCCTTCTTTCAATTTGGTCAGAATACCAGCCAGATCTGCGGGTTTATCCAGTACTGGACCAGACGAGGTGGTAATGGCGGCTCCCATTTCCTCTGCGATAATATGCCCCAGCGTCGTGTTATGGTTGCAGAACCCGTTACCGATGAACGAATGTGAACCTGGAACTACAAAATCGAACGTTTCTGCCTCCGCACGCTCGAGTCGCGTGACTGTACTCCACCTAAAGTCCCCTGTTGCTCTTGGTCTGTTTTCACTTGATGCTTCCAAGGCAATCCAGTCCCGCTTTGTAAACCGGATATCCTGGTAATCTCTGCTTTCGGCGGAATCCCGCACAGATTCTTTCTGTAACGCCAATATCCGGTCTCCGAGCTCAAGTGATCCGAGCGGTCGCCAGGTCATGTAGCCCTGCTCTTCTGCCAGTACAGGATGTGCGGGGGTACCCTCCACTGATTTTCCGCAGCTTGTAAACAGGCGAACTGTAGGACCGGACCCACTGGCATACACGTGTGAGGTGCGCTCTGCGCCAAGCGCTCCAACGACTGTTACAGTGTGGTTCCTGCATTCACCAGGACTAAGATTGGTTGGAATCAGGCGCTCCATAGGCACGCGACCCTGAGGAGTTTGTATTTGTGTATCTGCCGTTACACACTTGCCCAGCCCGGGGGGGCCGGATAAAAGTACATGGTCAAGGCTTTCTCCGCGCTCCAGAGCAGCCTGCATAAATATCTTGAGATTGCTCTTGATTTTCTCCTGTCCGATAAAATCCTGCAGTCTCCGCGGGCGAAGCCGACGTTCAAAGTCCTTGTCTTGAAGGTTAGGAGCGGCTATGCTTTGGCGCTTCATCATTGACTGGATGCAACATGTGTTGACCTTCGGTAATTAACCGAATCACCGGAAGATCGTAAGATACTGGACTATAACACCTGCAAACCCCGTAACTGCCTGCTACGTTTCAGCGGGTAGATAAAACTTACTCTAAGGTACGCGTGCCCGGCATATGCTGAACCTCAGTCAAGAATTAAGGCTACAGCAAAAACTGTCCCCGCAGCAGATTCAGTATATCCAGCTGCTACAGTTACCAACGCTTGCATTGGAACAGCGCATTCAGCAGGAGCTGGTGGATAATCCGCTACTTGAAGAGGGATCGCCTGACGAGGTATCACCGGAGCCGGAGGGGGAGTCCACTGACAACACCAATGACGAAGAATT
>CAZCYQ010000094.1:0-8708 GCA_964503085.1 uncultured Rhodothermaceae bacterium
TGCCGACAAGTTGATTAACATGCTGGCCAGGGTAGGGCGGCATGTAGAAATATCCCTAATTGCGGTTTAGCAGGTCCTGCACGTTATAACGAATTGAATTCGTCTATAGTAACGTGGCCATGGAAATTCAGGCCACCTTATCTCCAGCACGTGGAGGTTCTCCGCCGGACCGAAACAGAAGCGAGCGAAAAGCATCCATATCCGCATCTTTCATTCTGTTGCGAAAGTACTGCTCGGTTTCCAAAACCGATATTTTTTCAGCTACCGCAATGGTAATAAACTGGTTTATGCTGGAACCGTCCTGTTTGGCTACCCTGGCCACCTTGTCTTTCAAAGATTTCGGTAGTCTCAGCGGATAAGTTGATATATCAGACATTTCTCACCCTCCTCAAGGCTTCCGCAGGGTTCATGACTGCTATATTAAACAATTCCGGTACTTTGCCATAATCACGCAAGTTAAACGTCACAATGGCATCAGCCTGGCCGGCTCCCTGCCAAGCTTTTCACAATCAAGCAGGTAGGCATCCACTGTGTCCTTGAAGGCCTGTTCCAACTCTTCAATGTTTTGACCTTCATAGCTGACCAGCGGTTCGATGAATTCCAGTTTTCCGAACAGACAATGATCCTCGATGCTGGCTTGCGCAGAGCCATAGAAGCCCTTGTATCTGAATAAACTCATAATATTCTTGCCCGTGTCAGTATCAATCTATGAGGTATGCATTAATAAACTGGCGAGGCTTCAGCACCTGGATATCTTCACTTATTCCGTGCCTCCTTGACTGCATTATCAATATCCGATTTCTTCAAGCCGGCAGATCTTGCCTGTGCGCGTGCCTGTTTAATCAACCCATCGAACTCGCCAGGTGTCGGCGCTGTAATCCGTTTCAGGATCACTACATCCTCGTCTCCCACTACAACGAACCGGGAACCGGCTTCAAGATTTCGCCTCGCTCGAATATTCACTGTAATTCCAGCTTTAAAGAACGTCCGACCGCCTGTGCGGCCCGGGAGAGGATATGAAGTGTGACATGTTCATTTTTTGGGTCGAGTAGCCGGTCAAGTTGAGAACGGCTGGTTGACAACCGCCTCGCCATTTCCACCTTATTGATACCCTGCTGTTTCATTGCTTCGGCAAGTTGCCAGGCCAGAACCCGTTTTACAGCTTGTTCGGTTGTCTCTTCATAATTTCCTTGTTCTCTCAGGAAATCCTCGAATAATTGGCCGGGCCTGCCTTTTTCAATATCATCATTCATCATAAACCTCTCATTCGTTGCGGCATACCAACCGGCCACCCAAACTCGGCTGTTCGGATGTCATCCCCTATCAGCTTACGATCTTCAGGACTAAGTGATAAAAGCCATTCCCGGACGGGAATGTTGCCTTTATCTGTCTCAAAGAAACGGGCCGGCAGTCTTTTCTTATCGTCCATACAGAAGTGTACCATAAATAGTACGTTCTATCCATCACTCCGACCCCGGCAATTCCATGAGAAATTACAGGACACCCATAGAGCTTTGTCGGGGGTCCTGAATTTACTGTTCCCTTTTTTTCCCGCCTGTATTAATATGTCCCGGTGGCCGGCTTTCCTTGCCCGGCTGCACCGGTTTTACTGAACACCACCTGAACTGATAAGGAGGAGTGCATCATGGAACATGAACTGCATCATCAATCTGCCACCTTCGAAAAAATCTGGGCCACCCTGGACCGCATAGCCGAGTCGCAGGAAAAAGCCGACCGTGAGGCCAAGCAGGAGAAGAAGAAATACGACAAACGGATGAAAAAGCTGGAAGGGCTGTTCACCAGCCAGTGGGGTGCGCTGATGGAGAGCCTGGTGGAAGGGGACCTGGTTCCCTTGCTGCAAAAACGGAATATACCTGTAACACACACACAAACCCGTCTGCAAGGCCGCCATAACGGCGAGCATGTTGAGTTTGACATCCTGGCCGAGAACGGAGAAGAAGTTGTCGTGGTCGAGGTAAAGACCACGCTGCGCCCCGAAGACGTGGCGCATTTTCTTGGGCAGTTGGGCAAGTTCACGACCTACCGGCCGCTCTACAAGGCGAGGAAGATCTACGGCGCGGTGGCGTTCCTGAAGGCGGACAAATCCGTGCAGGTGCATGCGGAGCGGCAGGGGTTGTTTGTGATCCGCGCCACCGGCAGCAGTGCCAGCATTGTCAACGACACGGAGTTTGTGCCGCGGGTGTTTTAAGCCGGGATGCCCTACTGTGAGGAAAGGTCAGCTAGATGCGAACATCGTAATGATTTCAAAGGTCGAGAAAGAGCGTCATTGTCGTTAACCGGCCAAGTTAATTGTCGTCAAACAGCCTATTGCGGCTTGGTCCCGGAATACCGATAGCCTATTGTTGGCGAGCAATGCTGATTTGACTGGCGAGTGCCCGTATAAAATCAGTATCTTTCAGCAACTTCAGCTTTACAACCTCTGTATCATCTTGTTGGCTATTTTCAATAGCCCTGCGCAACACCTGGTTTATCTGGGTTTGATAGGGTAAGGATCCAGCAGCGTCAGCGGACTGTTTAAAGTAAGTCACGATATCCTGATCCAGGGATATCGTAATCCTGACTTTTGCCTGTTTCCCTTTTTCATCCTTGAGTTCCGGCAACAGGCCGCGACGCTTCACTTTCAGTTTTTTCAGGTCATATTCTTCGCGCATAGTCTTCTGCCTCGTACCGCTTCATCAAAAGTAATCCCTTGATGCTTGTCCTTGTTGCTCTCAGCCTTGATTCCATCCCATTCAAAATGCATATAATACTTATATCATACATACTACTTTTTGCGCAAGTTTCTGGATGAATTGCTAAGCGCCGGATGGATCAGTTGCAAGGAGCATGTCAGCAATGGATTGCCCCTTGAAAAAAATCTTACTGCCTACTATAGTTTGCATAACTATTATACAGAAGCAATGACAAACTTAAGAACGCTCGATAATCTGGAAGAAGACTACTTTCGCCGGCATCCTCAAGAGGTGGATGCTTACCTGTCTGAGATCTTCGATGAATATGCACAGGACGGCAACTCGGCTTCGTTACTTGCCTCCCTGCGCGTCATAGCCAAGGTAAAAGGAATATCAGCGCTTGCCATAGAGACGGGCATGTCCAGGCAGGGATTACAGAAAGCGCTTTCAAGCAGGGGAAACCCGAGGCTGGATAACATCAATGCGATCATCCGCGCCCTGGGTTATCGTCTGACGCCGGTGAGAATATAAATCCCGGCCGGTCCAGGCCGAAATCAGGCAGGGCTGAATGTCAGTTTTCCGGAAGAAGACGGTATTGATCAGACAGTTACCTGGAAGTACAATATTACGTTAACAACAGCTGCCACGCCTCTCACTGAAGCGCTACCTTGGCGGCTTTTTTTTGCCAGGGTTAATATTGGCGGGGAATATTTAAAAACCTTCCAGGATAAAGCCAGTTAAATATTCAAACATGACAAATACCACGACAGACAACGTCTTTGAAGATATCGGTTTCGATAAACAGGAAGGCGGCTTGAGACGTGTCCTTCATCTGACTAATGCTATTTATCTGTCCGGCAATTGGAAGACGTTCATGGCCGGATTGATTGTTATGGAACCCCGATTATGATTTGGGCAATTATCCTGATTGTTCTGGCTATTGACCTTCTCCCCATAACCTGATCCACCCGCTGTTTAGGAATTTCCCTTAATGACATGCTACAGCTACAGCAGATCACATTGCTTCGACGACTATTGGGGGTGCCTACGATTGGAAAGGCCCGACATGTTACGACGGCGGTACCGTATCGCTCCAAACTTGCATCCACCAAGTTGACGGAAGCGCGTTTTCGCCTGTTCCCGTCGCGATAGCGTAGCGCTCTCCACACATCAGTCCTACCAAAAACATCTCATTTTTTTTATACATCGTTCTTGACGTACGTCAAAATCAGCGTATGATCCGATCTCAGGAGGTAGCCGCTATGCAAATCAACCCCGGGGGCCTGCTAGACATCCGAGACGTCGTTGGCCGAGATGACGAGATCGCTCGGTACTGGGATATTCTGGCGCGCCAAGGACTCGTACTTTCTGCGGAACGGCGAATTGGCAAAACGCACATCGCCCTCAAAATGCGGGACGAGTGCCGGAAAGGCTACCTGCCGTTCTACCAGGATCTCGAAAGCGTCCATTCTGTAGGGGAACTGATTCGATCAGTCTACGATACGATTAACCAATCCCGTTCCAAGCCAACAGGACTTAAGTCCCTCCTTGCCAAATGGTCCACTTGGTTCCCGGACCGCGTAGGCCCTGTCGACCTACCCACCGGCGAAAAGAACTGGCAGGCTTTCCTCACTACCATATTCGAAGACCTCATAGAGATTTCCGATGGGAACGTCATATTGTTACTTTGGGATGAGTTCCCTTTAATGTTGCACAACCTTCAGCGCAGGCACGGACCACAACTTACGATAGAACTTCTCAACCACTTGCGTGCCTTGCGTCTTGCTCATGCCGACAAGCTTCGCTTCCTTTTGACAGGCTCCATCGGTCTTCATCTTGTTCTGCGAAACCTGCAAAAGGCGGGAAATACGAACGATCCCGTGAACGACATGCTGTCGTTAACGGTTCCACCGATGGCCCATCAACACACGTGTGATCTCGCTACCGCCCTGCTGAAAAGCACAAATGCCCCACCGGAACATATCCCAGCACTCGCCTCGCAGATCGCCGCAAAGGTCGGCGGTTTTCCGTACTACGTGCACCACGTTGTTGACCAACTGCACCAACTACACCGCCCAGTAAACTTGGAGGACGTGACGGCTGCCGTAGACACCCTCATTTATGACTCGCACGACCCAGCCAATCTCAACAACTACCTTTCCCGACTCTCGTCTTACTACGACGATGCCGAGAGGGCACTGGCATTAATTCTTCTTGACGCAATGGCTGCGCTGTCGTCGCCGACACACGTGTCGGACCTGGCCAATCTTTCGCGGTATCAGAATCCATCGCTTAGTGATGACCAGGTTCGAGATACCCTCAAACTCCTCGCGGAAGATCACTACGTGACCCCACACCAAACCGCTGATGGAATGGCCTACGACTTTCGTTGGCAGTTGGTGAAGCTCTGGTGGAAGGAAACCCGACTATGAGACAAGGATTCCTTCGCAGTTCCAGATACAGTCCCGGCAACATGGACCGCGAGTCCCTTGAGGCACTGTTTGTCGGCCGCGAGGATGTGATGGAGGACGTGGTCTCACGTATTGCAGACTCTATACGACAGCCACAAAAACACTACATCCTGCTGATCGGACCGCGAGGGTCGGGCAAAACGCACTTCCTGTCACTCGCGTACCATCGCATTCTCGACCGCATCAGGACAGCCGGGCTCGGGGACAGCACCGCCATCGCCCTTCTGAACGAGGAAGAATGGGGCGTCGCTTCCTACCTGGACCTTTTTGTCCGCATCCTGAGATCACTCGCCGTGCAGGCACCGGAACTTTCCCCAAAGATCGAGCAGATATCTGAGAAATTTTCACGCGATCCGGCAGACGCGGAAGCCTTCGCGGCTTCACTGATCGCCGAACACACCCGAGGCAGGACACTCCTGCTGCTGTGCGAGAACCTGGTCGACTTGTTCCACGGCCTGAACGACGAGGGACAGAAGCGCTGGCGTGCCGCCATTCAGCAGAGCGGCAACTGGTCGATCGTCGCCACCACACCCGCCTTGTTTCCGGGCTTGCAGTTACAGGAGCATCCGTTCTACGGATTTTTCACGATCCGCCACCTTAAGAGCATCGATGCCGATACGGGACTTGAACTCCTGGTGCGAAAGGCGATCCACGAAAACGACCTGGACTTGGCGAGCTTCCTCAAGACCCCGCTCGGTCGAGCGCGCGTACGCGCCATTCATCACCTCGCCGCAGGCAACCACCGCGCCTACGTAGTGCTCTTCGACTTTCTCGACAAGGAATCGCTTGACGATCTGGTCGGCCCGTTCATGCACATGGTCGATGATCTGACGCCATACTTTCAGGACCGAATGCGGCAGCTTCCTCCCACCCAAAGGAAGATCGTCGAGTTTCTGTCCCTGGAATCCACGCCGACATCGATCAAGGAGATTGCGTCCGCCTGCCTCATGTCCCATCAGACCGCCTCCAAGCAGATCGGCGAACTGGCCGCCGCCAGGTTTGTCAGCCGAATCCGCTCGGGACGCAATACGTATTGCGAACTGTCGGAACCATTGATGAGGATCTGTATCGAGGTTAAAGACAACAGGACACGACATATTCGCCTCTTCGTCGAGTTCCTCCGCCATTGGTTCAGCAGTCGGGAGCTGGAACGTCGTCTGGCAGCCCTTCAGCACGATCATGATACTCCGGTCCTGGATCGCCTCCACGTCGAGGAAGCACTTAAGTGCTTTCGCACGGATCGTCAGCAGCCGTTTATCGAGGCACTCCATGATGAAGCCGAGCGGTGTCTAGACGCCGGGGACTATCCCGCTCTTGCGGCAATACAGGAAGCCTTGGTTCGCGACGCCGGCGACGCCGGTGACTTTCATTTGTGGGTGTACGCCCTTTTCGAAGCCGGGGACTACGCTGCGGCCATAGCCGCAGCCGAAGAAGCGGACGGCAAGTATCCTCCCGACCCCACTCATCTGAATACCACCGCATACGCATACGCCATGGAACACAGATGGAACGACGCGCTGGCGGCGATCGACGCTGCACTAGAACTGGAATCGGAAGATCCTTCCTACCACCTGTGCCTCCGCGCCGATATACTGCTCGACTTGGAACGTTACGAGGAAGCCATTGCCGACGCAGACGCTATCCTGACCATGGAACCCGACCATTGGCACAGCCATCTCCAGGTCGCACATGCGTGCTTCGCCTTGGGACGCCAAAACGATGCCCAGCAGCGCATCTCAGAGCTTGTCCGACTGGCTCCGGACAACCCAAGCGCATTACGCAGGGCATCCCGATGCTGCGCCTCCTATAACAAACTTGTCGATGCCCTCAGTCTCGCCGACCAGGCGTTGGCTCTTGATACGGACAATCTCGAATCCCACCGGCTGCGCAGCCACATCCTTTTCGACATGGCCGACCACCACTCCGCCAATGCCGCGTTCCGCGAGGTCATCGCCCGCGACCCAAGTGACGTATCCGCCCATTGTCGGCTCAGCGATTCGCTGCTTTCGATCGGAGATTACGATGAGGCCGTCAAAGTCACGGGGCGCTTGATCGAACTCGATCCTGATCACTCCCACGCCTATTACGCGCGCGCTCGCGCGCTGATCGAGCTCGACCGCATCCCAGAGGCTATCGCCGACCTGGACAGGCTTCTGCCGACCGAGGACTTCGACGCCCTGATGTTCGCTGCGTCGGAGGCCCGTCGGATCGGCCACTGCGATTCAGCGACCCGCTACCTCGACCGGGCTGCCGAATTGCAGCCGGATGACTCCGAATTATGGCGTGAGCGCACACTACTCCAGATTGATGCCGGCGACTTTCACGCCGCTGCCGAAAGTGCAGCACACGTTGAAACTCTTTCTCCGAATTCGCTCAACGCTCGCCTTCTTGTCATGCAGGCCATGGCCGCTACGACCCCACTGGATGCGGTATTCGAACGACTGGACACTGGCATGCATTTTGATTTGGCCATTGCAGAGGAAGAGGAGTACGTCGAGGCTTTCTCGGCCATCCTCTCCGTTTCTGTGCGCGCTTTCGGTCCGCGGTATCTTCACCGGGGCATTCTGGCGCTCCGAAACCTGCTCGCCGATGTGCCCGACAAAGGAATTCTCGGCAACATACTCACGGAGTTCCTTTTCGAGAGTCTGAACGCCTTCAAGGGCTCCCTTGAAGAATGGGACGACTGCCTAAACGGTCTGGCAGATTCGCTCGCTGATGCGTCCGACACCCTGATACCCTTCGAGATGCTAAATGCCGCAGTCCGGTACACAAAGACAGCCGATAAGAAGCACCTGCTACGACTACCGCTTGAGCAGAGGCAACTTTTGGAAGACATCCATCCTCAATAACACTGAAAGTCTCCCTCACCAAGTGGAGTCGTTCCAGGCTTGTTTGATTTGAATTTTAAGCCACTAACTTAAAACTCCGATCTCAAAGCTACTCCCGTGGTTGAAATCTGGTTCAAGCAACGCGACGCAGGAGTTTACGTTCAAGATCGTCAACCGAAGCGAGAGACGAGATCATTTCACCCCCCACATCAGATAACCGTGCGAGATCATTCCTCGGTATCTCAGACTGGTCTTCAAACACCAGTAAAGATTCAAAGGTGATCTGGTGGCGATGGAAATGAGATAACATTATCGTCGTGAGGCGTGCCTTATCCCGATTCGGCACACCGTATAGAAACAGGGGAGTATCAACGCCCTCTATCCTGTAGTCTACCGGATAGGCTTCCCGGTTTGGTATCTCTTCCAACAGGTAATCGACCTGCATTCTATCCTCATCAACCAGACTCGTAAGTAAATCTGCAAGGTCATCGTAAAACGTTGACTGTTGAAGGTCAGGCTGAGCGGGCAATTTCCTCCAGTCTTCGGGACCGTCTGAGGGGATAAAGATATTTGGCATATTGGCTCACATTACAATAGTCATCAACGAATAGACCTGGACAAATTGTTTCATTACTATGGTAACAAATGTTCATACGAGATTATTAACCAGGAACTTGTATCTACCCTTACAAAATGAGAATTGTTCTGTGTATGAG
>CAZCYQ010000095.1:0-8528 GCA_964503085.1 uncultured Rhodothermaceae bacterium
ACACTCCTTATTATGCTTTCTAATTAGAACATTCAGATCCTTTACTGCATTTGCATCTACAGACAGCGGGAACTCCATCCGAACCTCCTCAAATGGTCGTTCCTTCTTTTTCTCCAAAGCTTGCATGATTGAGGAAAGAAATTCTCGTGTCGAAATTAGTGCTTCCCCTAATTTGAGTTGACACAATAGAAGTTCTTGGACTAGATGGGGATAAATCTGGTTTTTAGAAGGTCCCCGAACCTCCTCCGACTTTTCAGATACAGTTCTTATACGTTGTATCTCTTGGTCTATGCACTGAATTAACTGTTTGTACTCGTCATTGAAATGTGCTCTCAAAGCATCCAAACGCTGTTTGGGAAACGGCTGTTCACAGAACAAACATTGCCGAGTGCTCCTGTGTTCGTGTAAACGTAAGCCTTGACTTATCCAGTTGGAAAGGGTAGGGTCGTTGGTCAGGGTGTCAATTACGGCAGACGAAAAAACCGTTTGAGTCAATAGCTCGAAAGCTCGCTCAGCGATCTCATTTAAATTTGGCAAAGAATAGGTGAGTTCATCTATTTTCGGTTTCGACGTACCTTTGTGTCGGGCCAGCAATCTTTCCTGCTCAGATTCGGATAATAGACGAGCGGTACTTTCTCTGTCAATCTGCGTGGCGTCATTCTTAAAATCGGTCTTAGTGTAATTGTTGTACCGGCTTCCCCCACTAGTCCTAAGTTTTTCCTTGATGGCCTTTGCACGCCTAATGCAGAAATCATCAAATTCCCCATCAGCCGTCTGTATTGCGGATTCTACTGATTGTAAATCAGCGATGACAGTACTGCGACGTAGCTTTAAATTCTCAACCTCTTTTTGATTCTCGATACTCTCCGCACCTACGACGAAAATGGGAGGCATATCTCTGTTCTTTGCGGGCCAAACATTCTCTTCGATAAAGTCTCGGTTGAAAACTTTAATCGGAAGCTGTGACCTTGGAAAACTCTCACCGGGCACATCATTGCCGCTGATGCAAAATTGCACGTTTCCTGTTTCAGGAACTTGTTTAAGTTCAAGGTCGCGAAATAGCCTACTTAATGTTGTCTTTCCTGTCCCGTTCCAACCATAGATTAAGTTGTAACGCATGAATTCAGATAAATCCGAAGACCATCTAAAGTCTCGGAAAATCCCACAATTACGTAAGCGTGATACACGACTGATCTTGTTCATTCAGCTAGATTAATTCACTTCTTGGTACAACCACTGGCAATTCTCCAGAAATCAATTTCGGGAGTAGCATATTGCGGAGAGGGTATGTGATTCCAAAATGTTTGTTCCGATCCGCTTTTCCAAACCAAGCAGACTGGCCGGTCGTCCAAGTCGCCACCAACCTTACAAGGTATTCCATCCAGTTCCTGCTGCGGGGTCTCTACCTGCTGATGCATTTGGATTCCCGCAACGATTCCTTATACAGTCACCTCCACGGAATGAAACTGTTGAAGCGCGCCACTTCTGCGTCCTCTACACAATGATATCTCGCACCAGTGTGACAGCAGGCTAGATTAGAAAACGCCTTCCGCAATAACCTGCAACTGCGGCACCTTGAATGCAGACAGCAAGGGGATATCCGCCTTGATAAGCCTGTCGTTGTTGAAACGCCGACCAGATGGCGGCCTTCTCGTCAGTAGGGTTTTTGAGTGCAATCACGACGAGCGGCAATTAATGGACAAACAGTAAGATGTCCAGATGGCGCGCTCCCTGGCTTTCTACTGCGGTGTGCTGGTTTACAGAATGCCAGTTACTGGCGTCGCATTCGTCAATGTCGATTGCCCAGACTTGGGCACCCCGAAGCAAGCCCTCATCGGTGCGATACCGCGAGGCAGCCCGTCCGTAGCCATTCGATGAAAGGTGCGATTGCGAGTCTCAAGCATCGGTCCTTTCTGGCAGAGTAAGCTTACCGAAAGCGTTGTCCAGCATTTCGCGGAGAAGATCGGGGCTGACAGCAGCGAGGGCATCGCGAAGCCGACACCGCAGCACAACATCGGCGTAATCGTTATGCATAGAACTGGGTGTATCCAAGCCGTGAGAGTTACTCCGGCCGCAAGTTTCGAGCTAGGTGAGTGCAGCGTCTTCGACCTACCGCTTCGGCTAAGGATGCATGAACCACGTTAATTAATATCGTGACCAACGCAAAGCCGAGATATACTGCGTCAAGGTCTCCAGACTCTGCCTGCACTGCTCAGCTGTCTCGCCAAATATTCTGTATATGACTAACGGTGAATTGTTGCCCAACGTGGAGAGCGACTCTTCGATTTTCTCTATAATGCGAATTCTGTTGTCCTCTCGGTAGCAGAATGCTCCAAGAGCCACGCCTCTGTTGTCGTGGGCCAAAGAACTCAAAGCCATCAACATTTCAAGTTCGTCAAAGGCCAATATGTATCGATGATTGTCGGGAATGATACGCTGGGCGTAAGACCATAATACCTTCGATATCCATTCATGCAGCGGCAAATGATGTTTGTCCATGCCTTCCAGAATTTTCATCACCGCGCTGCCGCCATTGAGAAACATGCGGAAAGGCAGAAGTAGCTGTACTGCCGGCACTTCCCGCGGTTCTCCACCGCGGAGCCTCCAGTGATAAGGATAAGGCAGCTTAATGGAAAACAAGTATCCGAGAAACTGAAGTCGTCCCGCTCCGATTGCGCCGAGTCCTAATGCATAGAGCAGAAGTGTTGCCGGATAGCGCTGCAAGTCTAGCAAGTTAGTCACGCCGGAATTCGCTTGCGTTGATCCAAGGCGTTCCAGCGCTCGTCGCCACTCTGGATAGTGCTCCTCTTCTGCCCAATAGCCTCCGACCATAGCCATCTCTAAAAGCGTCGAACAGGCCATCTCGTAACTGTGCACACGTTTCGTTACTGCTTTAGTAGTCCACTGTGAAGTGCGGTGAATGGCAAAAGCGTCGCCAGATATGATCTGGACAGCTTGGTCAACTGTCTTGGCAATGAGGTCCGATAGCTGAATCTTGTATCGGGGCTCGGAAATGTAGCGTTTCAGGCTTGCAATCGCAGCTTCGGTGGAAAGCGGGTGAGGTTTCGAAAACTCCTCAATGGACGTGACGTGTTGCTGAACGGTTTGGAAGAACTGGTCAGCTTCTTCGATGGGAATCACCTGAGCACTACGATGACTGATCAGCCTCTGAGCCTCATTTCCCAACTTGCCCCTTGCTGCCCAGTAAGTCGAAAAACGACGTGACGGCGCACGATTAATCGCCTTGCGCAACGCGCCGTCCCACTCCGCTGACCAGCCGCATACGATCAAACCGAACTCGTCAAAGATACGATCCAATAGCTGATTGAACTCGGACGGGTACTGATTGAGTTCAGCCGGAGTATTCCTAATTCGAGTGTCAAGGTAATCGCCATGTACTTTGAAGACGCAGCATTGAGTGTGAATCAATGGTAGAGCGCCCTGAATCTGGTCCGGGGTACTCAGAACGGTCGGTACAACTCCCGCATCAGATAGAGCGATTTCCAACAGGCGGTCAAAATTTGTAGTCAGGATGACCCTTATGAATCCTCGCGCCGCCAGTTCCGCAATAGCGCGGTGCGCAGCAGTAGGGCTTTTTTCGTCGTCCTCGCGTTCTTGGTCTGTTGGTTCCCAGTACCCGCGGAGTAACTGCTGGCGCTCAGCCGGTGTCTTGGCAAGCTCATCAAGAATGTCGGAATAATTCGCTTCCTTTCTGAACTTGCTCTTATACCACTGTGCCGGGTCAGAAGCACACGATTCACCGTGGAGCTTTGCCAACTTGCGAATAAAATCGAGTGTCGCTTCCCAACCGGTGGGAATCTTTGCTGCTCTGGACACGCCGGAGCCCACAAGGACAGCGTAAACACCGGGATTGGCCTGGATCGAGAATGCAAGCGAGTGGATTGGATCAATCACAATGTATTCTTGTCCGAGTGTCTCACGCGTAATTTGCCAGAAACGAGTTTGGGCAGCAACGTGTCCCGAAACGCAGCGAGAGTACGGGATTCGTGAACATTCCTGATGATCTGTCCCAACATCGGAGGCACGACACGCTGAAATTCGGAAGCGATAGCATCGATAGGCCTACATAGCTCGTATGCGCTCATGGTCTGCCAACTCGTTCGAGGCATCTTTGTGCCAGTTGAATTCTGACTTGAATAGGCAACGAAGTCAGATGACGATATGCAGGCCAGGACGAAGGCAGACCACTTCGGCTTCCGCGCATTAAGGACGGCGATATCTGTGGAGCAGATACCGTCCAGAGCCGCAATGCCCACCTTGAGGAAATAGGGTCTGAGCTTGCCAAACAAAATGTCTCCAGCTGCGAAGGCAAACTTTCTACTCGAGACACTCCCAGCCGCGCCCCAGTCTGTCAAAGCGACTGATCGGCGGGGCATGTGCTGCAGCCCTATGTACGGCGTATCTTTCTCCACATGCACCGGATCAATTCCTCTCGTGCGCGAGGCGGCGATGTCGTCAAGAGCTCCGACAGTCCGTCCCCTCGGTACCTCACCAAGTACAAATTTCACTAGCTTGCCTTGAAACAGATCAGTTATGTGTTTCGGTTATCCAGTATCTCGACCCTCCATTTCGATCCGGTGTGCGCGGAGCGAATTCGGGACCGCGGGCCACGTTCCATCCAAGGCTATCGAGCCATTCAAGTGCGGCATCTTCGACTTCCGACTTCGTGAAACTGGTGGAGGTGATTGTCATGTCATGTGAGCGACAATGCGCTTGGCGCCCAGATCTCACCAGATATGAGCTTGGGAAGGAGGGTGTCGCGGATGGAAATGAGGGTGTGGAGCTCGTTCATCAGATTATCCTGCCGTCCTGAGACCGTCTTGACTTTCGCGCAGAACGCTTCAACTACGTCCGCAGGAGGTACAGTGGCGCGGTTCATATAGGCAATGTGGCGATTCATTCCTGGGACGGCGGAATCCGAAGAAATGGATGGCAGATCTTGCGTCCGCAGCAAGTGGAACAGGAAGAATAGCCCGTGCCGAATGTCCTTCGGTACAACGTAGAACGTCGTGTCAATCGGGAAGAATGCCGTCTGACTCCATTTCACCGCACCCGGATTCCCTTTTCGGCCAACGATGATCCCCGGTCCATCAACGAGCGGCTCATCATGCCAACCGACTTGGCCGTTGGATCCGTATACCGGTACACTCCCCGGCCTTCGATTCCGATGCGGGAGTGATTTCCCATATGCTAATTCAATCAGATTGCCCAATGCCGTCACGAGCCAGCCTTCAGGGATGAAACCGAGTTCAGATTGCACCAACCGTTCGGGGAACAGGTCAGCGAGGTGGTCGGGCAGGCCCGTGTCCCGACCCTCCATCTTCGCGCGCACCGGATCAAAATCGATGAACCAGGATTTGAAGAGTGCCCGAGCCATCGCCTCCAGCGTATCGTTCATCCGGCGGTTCAACTCAATCTTGTCATCCAGAGTACCAAGTATGTGGGCAATGGCGCGTTGTTCGGGGAGGGGCGGACAGGAAACAATGATATCGCTCAGAATCTTAGTGTTGAGTGAAGGCATTGTAGCACCAACCGCAATTGACTTGATGTGCTCACGGAAAGTGCTCCAGCCGAAGAAATAGGAGAGGAAGACGGGATTTATTTGATCAGGAGCACTCCGTATTCTCAAACATCGTCCAGAAAACAGCCATCCTTCCTCTTCCTGGCGAACCAGTGCACGCCGATCTACCGAACCGACCCGGCTGAACACAATATCCCCGGCCCGCAGGTCGTACTTGGACAATCTTTCTCGGTCGGCGTCAGATACTCGCGGAAGGTTTTTGTGGACGAGCCGATTATCACCTAGATGCTCTACTGTAACGATCGGAGTCCCATCTAACACATAATCCTTCTTGTGAAGTTGACTCCCGAACGGTCCAGTCTGAATCCCATGGGCATGCGTACACAAAGTTCTTAGCGACCGCTCAACACGGTCAGCACGCATCGACCCATACGTCCCCTCGTACCAACCTCTGCACGAATCAGATGGTGTTCCCTCCACTACCACATACCCTCCCTCAATCTCACGATGAAACCGCTCCGGCAACCGTGCCCAGTCCCGCGAGTCCACCAGAAACGGAATGTTCGACTCCCGCACCGCATCCTCGAAATCAACCAATTGATCAAGTGGAATCTCCCGGAGCCCAGGCCCCCGCAACACGAGGGCAAGATCGCTGCCTTCGTGCCCCTGGCCATTCACCCGGTTGCCATAAGCCCACACTTCCACATCGGGCAAGTACTCTCGCAGCAGTGCCGCCAATATGCGCCGGTGTCTTGGAGAGAGAAGCAACCGGTTATTCATCGTTAGTGCGAACAAGCATATCGGCCAAGGACTTCGCATCAGCAATGAATGCGGGACGCAGCTCGGGTGTGTGCTCCGCGAATTCTTCACCGTAGTCGTAGGCGGTGAGGTTGCGGTTATCGCGATATCGCAGCCAGCACTCTGTTGCGTTAGACGCGATTAGGTCTTGACGAGCCGCATAGCAGAAAATATCCTTACAATGGAGACGGTCGGCCAGTTTGTTGCTGGCAAACCAGGCGGCCAGCAGCTTGCGCAACAGCTTACCGGATTGCTCAAGTACAAGTTCAAATTCCTTGACGCACGCGGCGCGGCAGACATCGTAAATGATATCGTCGCAGCCTTCATGCTGTTTGACTTCCTCCATCGCTCGTTCTAGCGCGGCAGTACAGCGACGCAGGAAGGTAGCGTCTTTATTCATCACTCTCATCCTCCGAATCCTAACGATTCCAAGTTCTTGTTGATCGCGGCATCTAGCAGAGTACCTTCGGCTTGTTGCTCCCGAAGCTTAGCGACCAGCCGCTTCATCTTGTCATCAAAGGGTTCTCCGTTGTCCTCCTGCGACTCCACGCCCACATACCGGCCGGGCGTCAATATGTGGCCGTGCTTGCGGACCTCGTCCAGCGTGGCGCTCTTGCAGAAGCCGGGAACATCGGCGTAGCCGTCCCCTTCCTTGATGTCTCGCCAACCACGGTAGGTGTTCGCGATCCGGGTGATGTCCTCGCCGGTCAGTTCGCGGTGCGTCCGGTCCACCATCTGTCCAAGCTCCCTCGCATCAATAAAGAGGATCTCGCGGCGCCGACTGCGTCGGCGTGCAAGGAACCACAGACAGGCAGGAATCTGGGTTGAGTAGAATAGTCGACCGGGAAGGGCGACCATGCAGTCCACGAGTTCGGCCTCGACTAGGTTCTTGCGGATCTCGCCCTCGCTGGACTGATTCGAAGACATAGACCCGTTGGCCAGCACGAACCCCGCAACGCCCCTCGGGGCGAGGTGGTGAACCATATGCTGAACCCAGGCAAAGTTGGCGTTGCCCTTTGGAGGTACGCCGTAGCGCCAGCGCTGATCTTCTACCAAACGCTCTCCTCCCCAATTCGAAACGTTGAACGGTGGGTTGGCGAGGATAAAGTCGGCCTTCAGGTCCGGGTGGTGGTCATTGTGGAAGCTGTCGCCGTGTGCAATCTGGCCTTCAATACCGCGGATGGCAAGATTCATTTTCGCCAGGCGCCATGTCGTATGATTCAACTCCTGACCATAAATTGATATGCCTCTCCGTGCTTTACCCCCATTTCCATTACCGGTAGCATGTGAGCGAATAAAATCTTTCGATTGCACGAACATGCCGGACGAGCCGCAGCACGGATCATAGACTCGACCCCGATAAGGTTCTATCATCTCAACCAAAAGCCGAACGATGCAGCGCGGTGTATAGAATTCCCCGCCCCTCTTTCCTTCTGCACTCGCAAATTGAGATAAAAAGTATTCATAGACCCTACCCAGAACATCCTTTGATCGCGCATTACTGTCGCCGACATTTATGTTGCTGATAAGATCAATTACTTGGCCGAGCCTTTCCTTGTTCAGCGCTGGGCGAGTATAGTAGTTTCTCGGTAGGACACCTTTAAGCTCCTTGTTTTCACGCTCGATTCCCACCATAGCTTTATCAATGAGTCTTCCGATAGAGGGCTGTTTTGCATTTGACTGTATGACCTGCCAGCGAGCTTCGGGAGGCACCCAGAATATGTTGTCCATAGTGTACTGATCAGGGTCACCTGGGTCATCTCCTTCGGATATTCGTGTTTCGAGGTCGCGGCGTTTTTCCTCAAACGCGTCGGATATGTACTTGAGAAATATTAGCCCCAAAACGACGTGCTTGTATTCTGCCGCGTCCATGCTTCCCCGAAGTGAGTTGGCCATATTCCAGAGCCCGACTTCGTACCCAACTACGGCATTGTTCGCATCAGGTGCGGCATTTTTTTTGGATGATTTCTGCCTTTTCTGCGTCATATTGCCTCATTTCCTATTTCGTGTAAGATACTCAATGTATACACTACCCCGCGGTCTAGATCATTATTCTATTCTGCGCACCTGTGGATAAAACTGATCGGGCCGGTCGGGGAAGCTCTATCCTGACACCTGTGGACACAACTTTAGGGCTCTTCGGCTATTTTTGTGAGAGGTTGATATTTTCAAATTCTGGGGCTCAGGT
>CAZCYQ010000096.1:0-2501 GCA_964503085.1 uncultured Rhodothermaceae bacterium
AGCCAAGACGATTGATCGCTTCAACGTTAGCCCGGGGAAATTCTCCAGACCGATCAACGCCGGGAGCATTGGGGGCGATGATTTCGCCTGCAAGCCGCTTGACCTGACTTATTGCCTCTTGCTCTTCCGAGGACCAAGTCCGGGCGGCATCGATTTGATCAAAAACATTCATGCAGATGTTCCGCTAACCCTACTGATTGATGCTCTGCGCACCATCAACATATATTGTTGTTCCAGTTAAGTAGGCTATATCCTCCACAAACAGGGCACCCACAAGACGACTGACCTCATCGGGCCTACCAGCCCGTCCACCCACAGGAACCCGGTTCTGCATGATCGACCGACCTCTTTCACCGTTCAAAAAGTCCCTGTTAAGCTCAGTCTCTATATAGCCGGGCGCAACGTTGATGACCTTTATCTCATCTCTTGCCCATTCCACAGCCATACAGCGAGTCATTGCTGCTACCGCCCCTTTGGATGCGCAATAGGCCAAATTTCTAGTCACGCCTAGGCGATCGTAGAAGGACCCCATATTAATAATCATCCCCTGACTTGCCTTCAGGTAAGGGTATGCCTCACGCGCGCAGACCATTACGGCGGTTGAGTTTACACGCATGACCATCTCAAACTCTTCCGTCGATTGGTTAGCGATGGGACCACCCAAGTGCACGCCCGCATTATTAACTAATCCAACTATTGGTCCTCTCTCAGCAATCTGCGTAAACACCTCTCGTACTGTAGGCTCATCCGTAACATCGCAAACGTAGTTTTCTCCAGCTGGTGCTCGCCCAGAGCGGGAAAGACTGGCAACCTCGTATCCTCGGGCATCAAGTTCTTGAGTCACAGCAGCGCCAATGCCTTTGCTGGCTCCCGTAACAACGATTTGACCTTTATTACTCATCTCTAAACTCCGGATGACGTTTTTCCTAAAAGGCTGCCATGCCTTCTTCGGCATCTGCAGTCTGATATGCCAAGGTTGATAGGTCCGCCTCTAGCGCAAGGCCATCACGCAGACTCAATCCATAGCCCCGTTGTACAGCTCGACGAGTCATTTCAAAGACCGGCAAGCTATACCCAGTAAATTCTTCCGCAAATGCTCGCCCCGCCTCGATCATATCTCCTGTCACTATCCGATTGACCAAACCGATCGCCAGCGCTTCATCAACATTCAACGTCCTTCCCGTCATGATGATTTCCAATGCACGAGCCTCGCCGACAAGACGCGGTAGTCGCTGGGTGCCTCCATAACCGGGTATCAAACCTAGCTTGATTGCTGGCAACCCAAACTTGGCATCAGGTGAACCGATCCGGAATGTGCAAGCTAGGGCAAGCTCCATGACACCACCAAAAGCATATCCGTTAATCAACGCAACGGAGGCAATCGGTAATGCATCGAATTTCGCAAACACTGCCTGGCCAAAATCCGAACCGCGCTTCTGTGACATAAGGTTTTGATGGCGTAGCTCCTTGATATACGCACCAGCGCAAAACGCCTTCTCCCCTGCACCAACAACCAGCAGTGCCTGCACGTCCGGCATATGGGCAACATTATCCAGCACCTCGCCAATCTCTTTCAGAATGCCGAAGGACAGCGCGTTCAACGCCTCCTGGCGATCAAGAGTCAGCAATGCAACGCCCTTAGAAACAACCAAGCTAACGCTCATGTACCGACTCTCCCAAAGATCTAGCGTTGAGAATCTCGACGGGTTGAACAACTTCGTCTTGAATCTGCTGGATGATCTTACGCTTCAGCACCTTACCGCTCGCTGTGAGTGGGAAGTCTTGCAGCACTACAAACCATTCCGGCATTTCGAATTTCGACAGACCCTTAGAGGCCATATGCTTCAACAGCACCTCACCACCTACTTCCCCCTCAATTGCCAAACAGATTCTTTCGCCTAACCGATCGTCGGGAAGTCCAAACACAGCAGCCTTGTGAACTTGCGGGTGCGTGAGTGCATAGGCCTCGATGTTCGACGGATAGATGTTGTGTCCGCCTCGAATAATCAGGTCTTTCATGCGCCCCACAATTCGTAGATTGCCTGCGTCATCCAAGCTGCCGAGATCACCAGAGAGGAAAAATCCATGAGCATTAAAGCTCTGCTCAGTGGCCATATGGTCGTCAAAATAGCCAAGCATGAGCGCCGCACCATTACCGCCGACTTGACCAACCTCCCCGGAAGCTACTTTCTCATTAACATCTTCTGTTGAAAAAACAGCGACTTCATAAGCACGGCCGCCCCTACCACAGGTGTTTACCGCCGTATCGGGACCGTCCTCCGGGTGGGTGTATTGGTGTGATGAGTTTTCAGTCATCCCATAGATGTTCTGCGGCCGGATTCCCATGGTGACAAAGTGCGTTGCAACACTCGCGGGGATCGGCGCTCCGGCCAAGTAGAACGTATGCACGGCACCCAACTTGGCCAAACCTCGTTTCCGCATTTTTGCAATGATGTCGATCGCGTGCGTCGGCACCCCCATTACGTACGTCGCGTTGGTAC
>CAZCYQ010000096.1:2601-8120 GCA_964503085.1 uncultured Rhodothermaceae bacterium
GCAATGATGTCGATCGCGTGCGTCGGCACCCCCATTACGTACGTCGCGTTGGTACCGAGGATCCAATCCAACGCATCTTGCCCGTACGGGGGATTGTTTGTCACAAGCCGGCATCCGCTTAGAAGCCATTGCGCCACGGCCACCCAAGCAATGTGATGGGAAAGCGGACTCAACGTCAAAATGGTTTCGTCCGCTCCAATGCGCCAATCTCGCACAAGATCTCTTGCGTTAGCGAGGATCGTGTTACTTGAGTGCATTACACATTTGGGACTACCCGTGGTACCCGACGTGAATGCGAGGTACGCCACCGCATCAGGATCATGAAATGCGCTTCGCTCGAGCGCAGGAACCTCACTAGGAAGATCATCGATTTGGTAGACTCTCTTTAGCGACGGAATTTGTTCAAGTGCATGCGCAAATTCTCTATCGCATCGATCAGCGCCCCAACCGGGTTCGGTAACCAAAACGCGCGCCTGGAGCCGCTCAATCAGCGCTAATACCTCCGCCGAAGTGAACGTTTTATGTAGCGATGGATTGCAAGCAAATCCCTCCCGATTACAGGCAAGAAACGTAACCACAGCTTCCAACCGATTGGACAACCAGACACAGACTCGATCGCCCGGCACTAGTCCAGTGTTTACCAAATCATCGGCCAGGGCATCTACACGCTTCTGCATTTCTGCCCAGGTAACTTCCACAGTACCGTCTGCTAGCGCTTTCCGGTCCGGGGTCTTCTTTGAACGTTCCGCCAACAGCGAATAAAACGTATCATGCGACCACAACCCAGCGTCATAGTATCTACGGGCCAACGTCGGTTGGTGCAAGGTCAGGTATGAATACACAATCTCTAGCTGCCAATCGCATCTGGATCCGGCTTGCGCCGTTCGTCAAAACTAGACTTCAGTTCCTTAGCCTCCGCCGATCCTAAGTACTGCGGCAAAAGCAAATCATGGGAAACCCTTGATAGTCCTGAAACGCCTCCGTGCCTAGCGTTAAACGCTGCTTTAATAGACGCCAGAGCAAACGCACCTCGATCCGCAACTTCAAGTGCAAACTCTTTCGTTTTCTGCTCAAGTTCCGCGTCCGCCACGACCCTGTTGATCAAGCCGATGTCCAGCGCTTCCTGTGCTGACAGCTTCTGATTGACGTACCACATTTCCTTGGCTTTTTTCTTGCCAACGAGATCCTCCAGATACCAAGTACCATACCCAGCATCGAAAGAACCCATCATCGGCCCTACCTGCCGGAACACAGCAGTTTCCTTCGCAATAGTCAGGTCGCATACGACCTGCAGAACGTTGCCGCCCCCAACAGCAAAACCATTGACACTCGCGATAACAGGTTTTTGTAGACGATCGATGGCTTCGTACATCTCGAGTGTTGGCAACACTCCAGGATAAAGCTTGGTCTCCTGCATGCCTGACTTGTCCCCGCCGATGCAAAAGAACCGCTCACCAGAACCAGTAATAACGATCACCCGGGTACGAGTTTCTCGACGAATCGCATTGATACAATCTCGAATCTCATGACACGTCGTCTCGGTGAACATGTTGCCGTTGTCTGGTCTGTTGAGAGTAATCGTGCCGATAACCCCGTCTTCCTCATACAAAATCTCGCTATAACTCATATCACTCCCTAGTTTTCGGCGTTGACGAGACCTTATGGATTATCATTCGACATAGTGATGGTAAATTCAAAAATTTGGAAGCCGTAATTGACTTTTTCTTGATGGCACGCAGCTGGTCAACTGTTAACCTAGTTCTACGCATACTAGCTGCTGGGACAATTGACTATGGCAAATCTCGAAGACCGAATTGCCCGAATAGAAGCAAAAGATGAAATTCGCGAACTCACCCACAGATACTGTCATGCCATTGTCGATGGAGACGCTGACCGAATCGTAGACCTATTCTGCAAGGACGGCGTGTTTAGGACACATACCTATGCGCCTCAAGGACCCGCAGAACTTCTGGAGTTTTACAGGGCTGGGGTCGGTGGACAAACGTACAAACCATTTGTACAAAACCACGTCATCGAGTTCGACGATGACGAGCACGCGACTGGTCGTTGTTCAGTTGAAATCCGCGTGTGGCAGGACGGACAGGCCTATACCGAAGCGGGTCATTATCATGACCGGTATAAAAGAGAAAACGGTCGTTGGCGGTTTGCCGGGCGCCATTACTTGCGCTACCACCATGCACCCTGGGCTAGTGGCTGGGAGAAAAACTGGACTGACCCAGCCTGAGTAGCCCGCGACGCGCCACGAATCAGCCGTTGCCGGTAATCTGTTGCCGTAGTAATTCCTGTCTCTTCCTATCCAGCGGAAAGTTCCACATCAAAAGCACAATGGTTGCTCCGAGGATTAACTCTCCGAAACCGATGATTGCACGAATCACGAAATGCGCCGAATCATCAGTACGAGCCGTTGCCGGGTCAAAACCCGAAAGTTCGGCGAGGCCAAAGCCCACACCGACGCCAAGTGCTAACCCAAGTTTAAGGGTCGTAGTGAGAAAGGAGAAGAACACACCCGTGTTTTTGTCGCCACTGGCGGCCTGATGCTCATCTACAACATCTGCCATGATGGCGCGCGGAAACATCTGTGACGCGCCTGTGCCTATGCCATAGAAGACATAGAGCGCGAGTGCAACAGCGAATTCATCAGCCGGGACGAATAGCACCGCCAATCCACCACCACCAGTGAAAACCGTCGTAAGTGCCATCGCCCGGTGCTTTTCTAACTTTCGCGCAAAGTACACGAAAGGCGGTATCCCAAGTAAGCCAGCGCCAAGCATCGCAAGTTGCAAGGTCCCCGCAGATGCTTGCAGATTTAAGACGATTTCCAGTAGAAATACGGTAAGGGAAGTAAACAAACCAATTTTGATACCGACTGCTAGGTCGGCGCCGAGTAGCAACCTTGTGGCTTTCGACTTAAAAGCAGTTCTTAACGCTGGAAGTATGGCTGCAGGCGCTTCTTGTTCGTACTTCGCCACTGGTGCCAGAAACCAGGCGATTAATAATGTCAACGGCATCATGCCGAGGATGAAAATTCCCATTGCCTGAATTCGGACTCGGGTAACGTCTCCTCCAACACCCAGCACCTCGATGGCTGCTGGAACTAGAAGCACACCCACGCTGCCAATATTGTTGGCTATCTGTATTGCACCCATGACACGCGAACGTTGATGGTATTCCTCTGCTACCTCCGCTCCCCAACTGTATAAGCCCAGATTCATCAAAGTCCATCCTGCATAAAGCACCAATACCCAAAAAAGGAGGTTGGAACTCGCGTCGGGCGGGTTGACAAATATCTGAATGGTCGAAAAAACAATCGGCACTGCACCAAGTGCAACCCAAACACGTTTACTAATACGAGCACGGGATTTGTCCATGATGCTGCCCACAACCGGGTCAGTGATCACATCAAACAGGCGCCCGAGTGTGAAAATTCCACCCACTACTGCCATCCCCATCCCCATGTGTTCAGCAAAAAAAGGTGGTATGAAAATGACCAAAGGCATCATTAGCGCGGACATGGGGAGTGCCGGTGCGCTGAGTGCAATGATAGATAACACCGAATGGTGGTTGGCCGCTTGGCGTGTACTCATGCAACCGCCTCGAACTGCTCAACCAATGACTGATAGCGATCCAGGATTGCAAGAACCTTATCCCGATGTGCAGAAGGCAACGCTAGGAGACAACGTGTTGCGCCTTGAGATTCAAGGCTTGCAAGAATCTTTCGATCCGGCCGCGGACCGAAGACGGAAATACTGATCGTCGAAAGATCGCGTCCCGCCTCCCCCGCTAGTATCCTGAGCCGTTCCATTCTCTCTGCCAGATCAGCGCCCCGATTTACTCGAGGAAGCCAGCCATCACAGTAGTCCACTACCCTACGTAGCGTGTAATCCGTCTCACCACCGAGTAGCACCGGCGGATGTGGATTGCTGACAGGTTTTGGCTGCAGCCAGCTGGGTTCAAAACTCACATGTTCACCGTGATACTCACCAATTTCCTCTGTCCAAAGGCTTTTCATTGCCAGCACTTGTTCTTTCATGCGCGCAAATCGAATCTTGTAACTTAGACCGTGGTGCGCCATTTCTTCTTTGTTCCAACCACCACCAATGCCGAACAAAAATCTACCGCTGGACATACGATCTAGACTTGCAACCGCTTTGGCAGTAGTAATGGTATCGCGCTGAGGGAGTAAACAAATACCTGTTCCTACCTTCAAGTGCCGAGTTGCGGCAGCAGCAAAGGACAAGGATACGAACGGATCGTGACTGTGCACGTACTCCATCGGAAGATCACCGCCACCTGGGTAAGGAGTAAGCCTGCTTGCCGGAATATGGGTATGTTCCGGAACAAACAAGCTTTCATATCCCCGCGCTTCTAATTCCCGAGCAAGCTCATCTGTCCGAATCGCGTATTCCGTCGCGAACATTACTGCGCCAATTTTCATTATTTTTCCACTCTGGTTACTGCATTGATTGTCCACTGAACTCTCTCCGTAAGAGAGCTCAGCAGCTACTGATAATCTTCGACCTCCAATCGAATGACCCGCTCAAAACCTTGCCCCATGATGACCTTGTACTCGACAGCTCCGTCCACCGGCAGGTCGATCACTAGGTGAGATGAAACGCACCACAGGCGCGCTCGTTCTGGTCGGCGTCTGGTGCTGGGTTGTGTCAGCAGCATGCGGATAACCTCGAGAGGGAGATTCAACAGAGTTGAAGCCAATAAGCGCTCCCAAACCCAACGCTGCGACAATGAGAAATACAACTGTGGACTTATTCATGTGCAACAGATGGTCGTAGCCTGTGATCATGTGTTTTGCGCCCAACCATCCGTAAAGGATCACGTTGAGACCAGGGTTTGATGAAATTAGGGTGCAATCCGCACCTGACACATCATGTGCTGATGCTGGACCAATCCAGCAGAGTAGAAGAAAAATACCAACAAGTAGCAACGGCATACGTTCGCGATAGATCGATCCGCCATAAATTTGAGGACATGCCCCTTGATGGAGTGCTGGCATTCGCCAGGCTTTCGACACGCCAAGTTCCTAGAGCAGTTAGCACTGGATTATCTTATATTGGGGACAGACCCCCAGATATTCAAAAAACAAAAACCTCGAATTGAGATAATCTCAAACAGAACGCTCATTCACCGTCATAGACGTGCCAAAACGCAGGTAGCGCTCCCGCCAGTTGGCGCCATGGTGGCATCTAGGTTCTCCTGCAACCAATCCTTGACCCAAACAACCTTGGGTTGAACCGGGATTATCTTGAAGAATCAGTCATTTATGGCTATTCGCTCGAATTCTGGAAGCTCACGATCGAGTCTGTCCTGAGTACTCTCGATTTCTGCTGTTAACCAATCTTGGAACCACTCCACCTCGGGCCCGGGTGTTCGTAGCTTAGGCCAAACGATGTAGACAGTATGCGGTCACTGTACCAGTGTGTTAAGTGCCTCGATCCCCTGTTAAGGGCTGGCGTTGGAGGATTTCGGGGATTGAACGGTCG
>CAZCYQ010000097.1:0-8046 GCA_964503085.1 uncultured Rhodothermaceae bacterium
CCCTAGCAGGCCCATCATGACGATTTAGGCCGAGGCTTTACGCTTTTCGTAGATGGGGGATCGTCCCAGCAAGATCGTATCTTCTGTTATACGACAGACGCCAACATCGCTTAAGCTGTGAATCTCGAACATGATATCCAACATCGACTGTTCAAGTATACTGCGCAATCCACGTGCCCCTGTACGCAGGTCAAGCGCACGCGCTACAATACCACGCAGTGCGGATTCATCAAATACCAACTTAATCCCATCAAGTGCAAACAGCTTCTGATACTGTCGCACTATAGCATTTTTGGGCTCCGTAAGGATGCGCATCATTTCCTCTTCTGATAAAGTATCCAGCGTGGCGGTAACCGGTAATCGTCCAATCAGTTCTGGAATCAACCCAAACTGCATCAGATCATCCGGTTCCACAAACTGCAGCACCTCGGAATCCGACTTTTCGTAACGTTTTTTCTCCACGGATGTAAAGCCGATCCTGTTCACGTTGAGTCTGCGTGCAATGATTTCCGGGAGCCCCTCGAATGCGCCACCGCAAATAAAGAGTATCCCGCCCGTATCAACCTGGACCAGGTTTTGTTCTGGATGCTTGCGTCCACCTTTGGGGGGAACCGCCGCTAGCGTTCCCTCAATCACCTTGAGTAACGCCTGCTGCACGCCCTCTCCCGATACATCCCTCGTGATGGATGTGTTGTCACTCTTTCGCGCAATCTTGTCTAGCTCATCAATAAAGACGATCCCACGTTGTGCATGTTCAACCTCAAAATCCGCTGCCCCCAGCAGATTGGATATAACCGTCTCTACATCCTCCCCTACATAACCTGCCTCGGTGAGTGTCGTCGCATCACTAATCGAAAACGGCACCTCCAATATCCTCGCGAGCGTACGCGCAAGTAATGTTTTCCCTGTTCCACTCGGCCCCAAAAGCAGAACATTTGATTTTTCCAACTCAACGTCCATGAAGTTCGGCATGAAATCCTTTGATTCCACGCGCTTATAGTGGTTGTATACAGCAACGGCTAAAGTCTTTTTAGCGCGCTCCTGCCCAATCACATGTTCATCCAGGGCGGCCTTGATTTGCTTGGGCGTCAGCTGTTTCCTCCGCCGTTTTCTGCGATGCGGTAGCGGTTCCTTTTCTGGAGCACTGCCGTCGTCCAATATGACTCGGGCATCTGTAATGCATCGATCACAGATAAACACATCCTGTCCTGCGACAAGAGAGTTGACCTCGTCGCTTGTACGATTACAAAACGAGCATTTAAGTCGCCCGCCGTCCCCGTTGTTATCCATGGCTAAAGACTATTCTGCAGTCGCATTGGCATTTGGAGTTGGCATACGTGCGTTCACCTGCGCCAACCATGTATCCAACGCTCCCGAAAGTTCATTGACTGTTTCTTCACGAATAGACGCCAGATCATGCAGTTCCGCTACATCATCGGCGAGATTATACAGTTCTTCTCTTCCATCTTCGTAAAATCGGATAAGTTTCCAGTCACCACGTCGCACGGCACTCCCGGGGCTCCCACCCTGATTACCATAGTGTGGATAATGCCAATATAGATCACGCTCGGGCGCACGACGTTCGAGAAGCAAGGGCAACAAGCCGACGCCGTCGGTGAAGTCCGGTTCCGGCTGCCGGGCTATTTGTAATAACGTAGGCATAAAATCCGGGCTTGTCACCGGTGTATCTTCAACCCTGCCCCCCGCTAGGAGTGCTGGCCAGCGCATGAGCAACGGCTCACGAATACCCCCTTCGTAGAGCCATCCCTTACCGGCCCGCAATGGCAGATTGCTCGTCGGATGTCCCTCAGAGGTCGATAGGCCGCCGTTATCTGACGTAAAGATCACTACGGTGTTCCGTGCAAGATCCAGTTCATCTAATGCTGCAAGTACCGTGCCAACGGCTTGATCCATAGCTTCGACCATAGCCGCATAAACAGCATGATTTTGTGTTTGTCGCACCTGACGCTGGCCCTCTGTTCCCCATGTCGTCGGGGCGGCAGGCTTGGCATTGTATTTGGCTTCAAGGTCTGCCCTCGCCACAAGTGGCGTGTGCACCGAATAGAACGATAGATAAGCTAGAAACGGCTGTTCCCTGTTCTCCGCGATAAACTTAACCGTTTCTGCGGCCAGCCGTGCCGGCAAATGCTCCCCCTCCGGCCCATCCTCCAACCTGGGATTGTCGTAGGGTACAAAGTATTTTCCCCGTCCATATGGTCCACCTCGCTCCCAACCGCCCCTGTTAATTGCAAAGCCGTGATCTTCTGGATACGATCCCTCATGACCTAAATGCCACTTGCCTGCCCAGAAGGTCGCATACCCCGCGGCCGACAACGCCTCGGCTAGGGTAACCTCTTCATGTGGTAACTGGGGTTCATACCTTGCAGGGAGCAGCGGTTTGTTGCGCGTCCAGTGCCTGGATACGCGATCAGGCTGGGGAGCTCCAAAATAATCCGTTGTTGCCATCCGGGCAGGATAAAACCCGGTCATTATACTGGCTCGCGTCGGACTACAGACAGGAGCAGCCGCGTACCCCTGTGTGAAACGTATGCCTTCTGCCGCCAGCCTGTCAATATTGGGGGTCTCGTAAAAAGTGTCGGGATTGTAAGCACCAACGTCCATATAACCCAGGTCGTCTGCCAGGATGAATACAAAATTCGTCGGTTCTTCCATGCGGCAGCCCGAGAGCAGTACGAGCAATGTTAGGCCTGCAAAAAATCTCATTTCTTCAAGATGGAATTAAGTACGCTGTCTGCATATTTATTACGCAGACGCCGTTCTCTATAAAGGTGTCGGGCAGTTTCGCATACACGTGCAGTATAGTACGCGTTAAATCCTCCTCCCGCAACCACTGCAGCGAGTGGGATCACCTGTGCCAGTTTCAATTTTATCAGACGCATTCCAAGTACCCGGGCCGTGCCGCGCAGTGCAACCCCTACGGTCGCCTGTTCCATAACCGAACGTGTATGCTTACGAACCAAAGCTCCTACGTGTCCATCCTTTGTGTCCTCCTCCTGCGTAGCCACACTCAGAATGTTCAACGCATAGTTACGCTCCTCCGGCGCACTTATATCATAACCGCAACACAGCGCGATCTGTCCTGTAACCCGAAGATTAAGTGTAACCAATGCCACAATATCGGGGATCAATCCGGCTGCTCCTGCAAGTCCCGCGGCTGCGCCGTGCGCAGCCGTCAGACTCTGGTAGCGAAGATCCAAACCAGTGATCACATGGTCAACAGCTTCCAAGTCCAGGTGTGCAATATCCGAAAAAGTCTGCACTTCATGCCCCTTTGAGCGAAAAGACTCAATTGTGGCCGTGCGCGAGGTAGTATCCTGGGTGATTTCGTTGGCGCACTGCACCAATCCAACGACCAGATTATCCAGTGTCCATTCGACTCCGGGAATCCGCATTGCTTGTTTCGATACCTGTTTGAGCGGCTGGTTCAACCATCTAACCTTCCTGCGTAACCAGGATGGTTCCTGGTGCCGCCACTCATGAATTTCACGAAATACGCGCTGTTCGTATAGGCTGGGTTCACTGGGATTATGTAGATAAGCGACCATAGCACTTAGTTTCTCTTCGACGCCTCAACTTCCTTACATGTGGCCATAAGTAACAGGATTACTGGACTCCACACCCATTTAGCAAATCTAGTTGCCCGCTATTTATACGACATTCCTGCCAATTGTTGTTTAGTTGGCAATCGGCCAGTATACGCCAAAGCGCCACTGCTGCGCCAACGGGTAGTCCGGAATCAGTTCATTGCCTGACATGAGACGTGTGCCGCTGGTAATGTTTTCGTAAATGATGTACACAGTTGCTGTACGAATACCCCCTTCAACGACCAAGTCTAAAGTATAGGATGCATCAACAGGATTACGTTCAGCAGACGGAATAACCAGCAGCCCGGTCGGTGCATGCAGTGCACGGCTATCCATTGCGCTCCATGAACGCCCACGCACCGATGCATTCAATCGTAAATCCCCGGTGAATAAGACAACCTTGAATCCCAGTTGTCCAGAAGACATCCACTCAGGAAACAGCTGTCCTGCATCTATCCCGGTTTCACTTGTACCGATCATTACAGCGTTCAGAGTAGCATACAACCCTCGCTCCGGTTTGGATGCTAAATTCAGCCGGATACCCGCACCATACGTAACATAGGTTTCACTGACGACCTGCACAGAGTCGATGATTACCTCCCTGTAGTCGGGCGTATTCTGTGCGCTTGTTACAAATCCGTACGGCTGCACTGAAAATCGCCCCCTATGCAGCCTCGCACCGCCACTTGCCTGTGTAATGCTGCCCTTCTCTTCTATCCCGTTGACCAGATATTTCCCCCATCCGGCCGCAGGACTTGGCGCCGCTCCTTGACTCAACTCCAGGTATGGCCGGAAGCTGAACAGCGTTGATTCCCAGCGAAGACGTCCACCTGGAGCCCAGTCTCTGTTTCGTTTTCGCACGACTCCCTGAGCTAGCAGGTATCCCGTCTCGAATCGTAATGAATCTCTGATCTGGGCCTCAATCAGTGATGTGCTGTGCCCGATGGGCAATGCGCTGCCAGACGAGATACGCCGTGTATATGCATCCCCCCGCGCATGAAATCGGTGTCTGCCTATACGGAAATCACGCTGAACCGTAGCCCCCAGACGCCGTGCAGCAGCACCTACGCCCTCGTAGTACAGGGATTGCGTGGATAGATAGGCCGACGCTGTCAGGAAACGGGTTGTGAGCGTGGATAGAAAATCATTGCGGACTGTGCGCCTCGTTCGATGCTCACCGCTTACCTGCGCAATCAGCCGATTGTAGCGTGCCTCTCCTGTCCCGCGCACTCCACTGTGCGCACCTAAACGACGCTGGTTATGCAAATAAAGCAGTTCCAGGGACCACGTGTAGCGCTGGTACCGTGTACGCAGGAGTAATTGTCGTTGTCGTCGCAGCCGACTACCGGGATAATCTCCCGCCGCCGCCGCCCCGCTGTAAGCAAACAAACCCTGAAACCTACCCGGCAAACCAAACATGCGACCACTCTCCTGCGCATGCAGTGCAGTAACGCGCTGAAGTCCGTGGCTGCCAGCCTGATAGTGTAATTGTGTGTACGGCTTCCTGGAGCTTGCAGTCCGCAATTCTGATTGAATACCTACGACTGCACCTGGCAATCCGGGGTCTATTTTCGGGTATCTCAGGATTGCGGTTGGAAGCAGGTCATACCTTGGGCGTCCGGTAAGCAGGTCATTGAATAGGATTGGACCGAAGTACAACTGAGCTGCCTGAGGACTTAGCCCATTAATACTCCAGGAAGCTGGCCAGCCAAACGCCCCGAAATCATACACAAAGGATCCCGGAACGCCCGAAAGTACGTGCGTGATATCGTGATCGGTGGAGAGTATCGCACCTTCTAGGGAGTCTTCCCCCGTGCGGAAGGGCATCAGCGACCGCACGGTGTCTACCGGAATCTGAGCGCATGCGACCGGCACACTCAACACCGCCACGCAAAACAGGACCGCCCGAAGCGGATACATACTACAATCGGAGATGCAAGTATGCCAGATTCTCTTCGTCAAATGGGCGCTCGGTCACGGAAAACGTTTCGTAGAAGGCTGTTTCGTCTGCTACGTTACCCTCAAGGAGCATCGTCAGCTGGTCTGGTGTGATGGGTAAGATACCTCCTGCAAGGCGCATCCCGGCCCTTATAAAAGACGCTGGCACTTTAATTTTTGGTCGAGGATTGTTATTCAGCGCACGGGTAATAACATCCAGCAATTCAATGTAGGTCAGTCGGCGACGGCCAACTGCAGCAATCGTCTGCGCATGCGCATCGGGGCGTGTAAGTGCCTGGACAACAGATTGAGCAACCTCCTCAACAGCGATCGGCTGCATTTGGTAAAGCCCGTCACCAAATACCGGCAAAATTGGAAGGGGTTTAATCAGATTGCTCGCCAGAACAGTACAAAACTCTTCTCGCTCCATTCCCGGATCCCCAAAGATCAACCCTGGGCGTAGTATACACCAGTGTTTCAGGCCTGACTTGCGTACGGCTTCCTCGGCTGCCCATTTTGTGGTTTGATATCGCGTTGCACCCTGTTCTGAAGCACCATTGGCACTCACAAATACGAGTCTCGGGACACCCGCCGCTTTGGCGGCGCTCACGACATTCTGGGTTGCTTGTGTGTGAAGAATTTCGAAGGTGACCTTCTGGCGCGGCACTTCTTTAATGATGCCCACCAAATGAACGACGCCGTCCATCCCCTGCATGAACCGCACCAGCACACCATTGATATCAGCGCGAACGACCTCCACATTCCTGCTTTCGAAACCTTCCGGCACTCCACCCCGCCGAATTAGTGCACGAACTTCGTGTCCTTGTGCTAACAGTTCAGATAGCACATGGCGGCCAACAAAACCTGTCCCTCCTGTTAATAGTATGCGCATGTTAATACGGAGATCTAGATACTACGCCTGCAATTGCTCTATGATGCCAAATTACTCAACTAACCTATGCGCATAATCGCCGGCAGCTTGCGTGGTCGCCGGTTATTACGCCCCAGCGGACTGAAGACGCGGCCGACCACAGATCGCGTACGCGAATCCCTGTACGGACTTGTTGAGGCCAGAATCCCCCTGCATGGTGTACATCTTCTGGATCTTTTCTCGGGCACCGGCGCCCTTGCGCTTGAAGGCATCAGTCGCGGTGCATCCAGTGCCATACTCGTAGAAGCTGACCGAAAAGCGGTGTCGACTGCGCGAAAAAATGCTGAACATCTTGGTGTTTCGCAAAAATGCCATTTTTTATGCGCTGATGCCGTAACCTATCTGAAACGTTATCAGGGACTTCCACTGGACCTCATCATTGCTGATCCACCCTATGAACTTGAGAAGATGCTTGATCTGCCGGATCTTGCAATTACATGTTTGCGTCCAGACGGTTTGTTCGTAATTGAACATGACACTAGAGTAAATTTTCTAGAACACCCTGCGCTCAGTACTACGCGCAGCTATGGCCGTACCAAAGTGAGCATATTCCAGACATGATCACATGACATTGGCAGTATATCCAGGGACCTTTGATCCCTTCACGCTTGGTCATCTGGACATAACGGAGCGTGCGCTCCGCCTGTTCGACAGACTCGTCATCACGGTTGCAGTCCATTCCGATAAGGCAACCCTGTTATCCCCGGAGGCACGTATTGACCTGATACAGCAGGCTACCGCACACCTGGACAATGTGCAAGTGACAAGTTTCGAAGGCCTCATTGCCGAGCACGCACGAAAATTGGGCGCATGTGCGTTGGTGCGCGGTCTACGTACTCCGCGTGATTTCGACTACGAATCACAGATGGCACATATGAATCGCAGGATGGTGCCCGAACTTGACACCGTGTTTTTCCATACGTCTGCAGCCCATGCTCTGACCAGCTCATCCTTGGTTCGCGATATCTTGCGCTGGAATGGAGATATTCGGCCCTTTGTCCCCCCAATGATTGCAGAAGCGCTCATGAACAAGTAGGGCCTGTCAGACGGAGATTGGGATTATTGCATTCCTTCTTATTTGAACGATCTAAAGCCGGAACCAGTAGTACCTCGTAGTTCACTCAGCATCACAGCTCTCTTTACTGCGTACCGTCCTATTGGAGGTTGGCCCAGCCACGCCCAACGCCCACTCACTTGGGCATGGTTCCATACAATCCCCCCACTCATAAACTTTTCCCGCACTCTTCGGCACGGCATACAAACATAGAGGTCTCGTGTCTACTAGATGATAAAGAGGTCTCAGCTAAAAAACAAATCTGCCTGTGGTTATGGTCCGCGTGCATCCGGGTGGAGCAAGACATTTGATCAACCTGACAACTACTTTGATGCGTCATCCAGAATAGTGACACACAACTGTCATGCCGTTGGCCTACGGAAATCGATACAAAAGCAATTCAATGATTGCCTAATCGTGAAAGCGAAGGGGCAAATATCAAGGATCGCCGATACTCAAAACATTATGGGTCTTCGCCCTTAATTGTGAGATGAGTCATAAATTTAGGTAATTTTCGA
>CAZCYQ010000098.1:0-7765 GCA_964503085.1 uncultured Rhodothermaceae bacterium
CTGAGCCCCAGAATTTGAAAATATCAACCTCTCACAAAAATAGCCGAAGAGCCTTATTTGTAAACCTGCTCCCCTCTCGTCCAAGTAAAGACGATGGAAATGAGCAAACGCAAATGCTTATTTTCGCTGGTCTTGCTGGTGGTACTAGGACTTGGCTCAGCACTTGACACGCTTGGGCAGGTTGGAACGTGCACCTCACCGCAAGGCGAGTCCTATCTGGACATTAACAATGTCCGGGCTCGTATTCTTAACAACGGCAATCTGTTCTGGCGTGGGTCTCCGAACGTCTACAATGTGCCGAAGGGTGGAGGGGCGCAGGCTATGTTCAACAGTGGTTTTTGGATTGGCGGATATGTAGATGGACAGTTACGTGTAGCGGCAGCGCGCTACGGCAACTTTCATTTCTGGGCTGGTCCGTTGGATGACTATGGTGCCCCTCCGGCTGACTGTGCAGATTTCGATCGGCTCTACAAGGTGAGCGTTGATGATATTCAGGATTACGAAGGTACGGGGGTAACTACTCCAGATTTACGTGATTGGCCCGTGGGGTTGGGGGCTCCTACCTATGCTGCTCCCGGCAACGGCGTTGATGATGATGGAGATGGAGAGGTTGACGAGGCTGGAGAAACGATCTTCGTCTTGGATCAGCCTTTTTTGCAACGGGTAAGTCGTGTGATTGACCTGGCCGGCGGAGAGCGGCCGGCCATCCTCGGGGATCAGTCGATCTGGTGGGTCATGAATGATCGCGGGAATGAACATAACGGGGCATCTTCGCCGCCGATTGGTCTGGAAGTGCACGCTACAGCATTTGCGTTCAGGGTCGCAGGAGACATTGGTAATGCCACATTCTACAAGTACGATCTCTATTACAGAGGGAATTGGCCATTTACCGATGTGCACATGGCAATTTTCACCGATGTTGATCTGGGGAATTTCCAGGATGACTGGGTAGGTTCCGATACGACATTGGGGGTAGGCTATGTATGGAATTCAGATAACGAGGATGAGGGGAGTGATGGTTACGGTTCTCCTGCTCCGGCGGCCGGGTATGACTTTTTCCAGGGACCGATCGTGCCATCGCCTGGTGATTCGGCCAAGGTGAGCAGCGAGTGGGTTCAGGATTTCAGGAACCTTAAAATGACCTCGTTCATGCTCTATCATGGCGGTGGCTGTCCATGGGACTGCGAGCCCTTCTCTGCCTTGCACCACTACAACTATATGCGTGGACGGTGGAAGGATGGCAAGTGTATTACGAAGGGGGGATTTGGCCGAGAAGGTTTCAGGGAAGTCTGCACCTACTTTATGTTCTCGGGAGATCCTGGCGCCAGCGATGATACCTGCCAGTTCTGGTCTGAGTGCAATTCAGATGGCAGAGGAACAAACAATCGAGCAGCAGACCGGCGCTTCGTTATGGGTACGGGACCGTTCACGATCTATCCTGATAGCATGCAGCAGATTGTTTATGGATTAGTCTGGGCACGGGGAACGGACAATTTTGATTCAGTCCAGAAAATGAAAGAGGCTAGCGCTCTCGCGCAGGCGACGTACGACATGGATTTCCAGATTCCATCACCGCCGGCTCCTCCCGAGGTAACGGTTACCGCTGTAGATGGAGGTGCAATTCTGGAGTGGACCAACTCACCTCAGTCGAATAATTTTCTAGAGTCTTATCGGGTTGAAGACCCCTTTGCACCGGAGGATAATAATGTGGTAGAATTCGAGGGGTATGAGCTAATCCAGTATTCCAGTGCTCTGGATCAGGTAGGAGTAACGGTGGCGGTATACGACGTAGTTAATGGCGTGACCCGGGTAATTGATGGCGTCCAGTTGGTTCTAGACGGATTAATCCAGGAGGAGCAGACTGTTGTGGCGAACGGGACGGACCGTGGGGTTCAGAATTTTCATTCGGCCACGGGTTTAACGAATTACACGACCTATCATTTTGGTGTTCAGGCCTACGCCCAGAACTACGATTTTCCTGGGCGTAAGATATTACGAGGACCCGTTACCCGCGTGTCGGTCACGCCGACCAGATCAACGCTGGAAATTGCGCCTGCTGCGATCGCCGCAGCTGAGGACTTTGAAACTGCCGACTTTGTGGCGAACAAGGAGGGCATTGGGGACGGCTTCGTGACCGCAAACATTGTCAATCCGGCCGGGATCAGGGAAGGTACTTACACGGTGGAGTTTATTGAGCATGATGTTCCGGGCAAGGCTTTGATTTCTGCTACTGCTCCCGTGGAGGAAGACGGGAATGTGGTTGATCCACTCAGTGCAGTAGAGGCCATTCAGAAAGTTGACGATTTTGATGCGAGTGCGATTACGTACAGTGTCAAGCGCAACGAAGATGTACTATTTGATGGCAGATCCATTGATTATGCTGCTCCCCAGCGCGATAACGTAATGGTACTTGATGGGTTGCTGTTCACGATTCGCGGGCCGAGTCCGGGTTTCAAGGATTTTCAGGTTACAGCGAATGCTGGTGGTCCTGTAGATCCCCCTGCCTATGCTGCAATAACGTGGAATAATTTTCCGAATGCTCAGGGCCTAGGGCTTGACAGAGGAAGGCAGCAAACGAATGGATCAATTTGGATGACCCACGCGGGCGGTGCTTCGCAGGCGTATGACTCCTTCTTTGCTCGCAGTACGCGTAACGGAGGAAACTCGCCCTACATCGGGATTCGAGATTATGAGATGCGCTTCACCGAGCGTTGTGCAAATCAGATCAATGGCATCATTGAGCCGAACGACTGTTTGGGACTCCGTGCATTTAGTGATGGCTCGATGATTGAGATTCCAATTGAGCTATGGGATACCGGCGTTGCCACGCCGAATGATGCCAGTGATGATGTGCGTCTGGTCCCAATTATTTGTGACACAAACACCTGTGGAGGGGGAACGGCGCACGATGTGTTTGATATCGGTGGTGATCATCCTGCGTCAGGTGCAGCGAATGATCCCTTTACGGACTGGGTCTACTGGTACCCGCCTGCGGATCTGACCCCCGGTGAGATCGGTCACGACAGGTTTTTTGCGGGAGACATTGGGGTAGGGCATGAAATCATTGCCAGGCTGGTGCTTGTAGGATGGAATATTGGTACTGCCCCTCCGTACGATCCTGATATGCCTGAGTTGGGTACAGTACTCAAGATTGTCACCTCCAAACCTAATCAGCCTGGGGATGTGCATTCGTTCACCACCGAAGGATATGCTGCGACAGAGTTTGATTTGGCGACCAAGCAACTTCGCCTGGAGGATATTGGAATTGTGCCGAACCCGTACAAGGGAGCATCCTCTTACGAGGTAGGTAAGTTCACTGACGAGGTTCGGTTTACGAACCTGCCCGATGTAGCGACCATTCGTGTGTTTACGCTAAACGGTACGCTTGTTAAAACGATCAATAAGCAATCACCGGGTGTGGCTACCATTCCATGGAATTTGACGACGGATCATAACCTGCCCATAGCAAGCGGGATGTATCTGATACATGTTGAGGTCCCCGGTGTGGGCTCGCATACCATCAAATTCGCCGTGGTCAAAAAACGCATTCAACTGAACGTGTACTAGGCTTACATGCCGATGTGGCAGTATCAGTAGCACAGATAACATTGCCGGAACATGAAAACGTATCTGGAAATCGCCCCCATAGCACGACAGGCTTATCGTCGGCTTGTATGTTTCTCTTCTCTGGTCGCATTCTTCTCATTTCTGCTCGGCCCAGTTCTCGCGCAGGTGTCGGAGCATGCACCTTCCAGAAAGATCGACTTCAGAGAGTGGGAAGACCTAAGATTGGAAAGTATAGACACACGAAGGTCAATTCTTGATCGGTATGAGCGCTTCCGACTGGATGCAGAACCACGCGGGATCTTTGAGGACAGGTTCCACATGGAAATGGCTGTGGCTGCAATTTCGGCAGTGAAGCCAGTCGCACATGTGAGCATGAGTATTTGCAACCGAACGGCTGCCGTAATCAGTGCGATCTTGAGTAAGATCCCTGGTACGAATGATTGTGCCGAAGTCACGAGTACGCAACTAGCCGCAATCACAGATACCCTTTCGATAAGCTCTAAGAATGTTTCAAGCCTGAAAGCTGGAGATTTTGATGGCCTGATCTCGCTAACTGGGCTTTCCTTATATGGTAACAATCTGAGCACGCTCCCTGACGACATCTTTGATGAACTCGCCTCGCTACGTGCGCTTAATTTGAGGCGTAATAGACTGTTCACGCTCCCTGACGACATCTTTGATGAACTCACCTCGCTGACTGGGCTTTTCTTGGAGATTAATGCTCTGGACGCGCTTCCCGGGGGCATCTTCGATGAACTGACCTCCCTGACTGAACTCGGGTTGAGCCATAACCCACTGTACATGCTCCCCGAGGGCATCTTTGATAAACTGACTTCGCTGGGTTCGCTTGGTGTGGGCGGTAATGATCTGCACAGACTTCCTAACGGCATCTTTGATGAACTGACCTCGCTGGTTGAGCTTCATTTGGGTCATAATGCTCTGATCAGGCTTCCCGAGGGTATCTTTGATGAACTGACCGCGCTGACTACGCTTGATTTGAAGAATAACAATCTAGGCGCACTCCCAGACGGCATCTTTGATGAACTGACCTCGCTGGGTGCGCTTGATTTATGGCGTAACAATCTAGACACGCTCCCGGACGGCATCTTTGATGAACTGACCACACTGGAGTGGCTCCTTTTGGATGATAATGGTCTGGACACGGTTCCCGAGGGCATCTTTGATAAACTGACCTCGCTGACTTGGCTTAAGTTGAGTCGTAATGATCTGAGTGCGCTCGCCGAGGACATCTTTGATAACATGATTTTTCTGGAGTTGCTTGAATTGGATAGTAATGCTCTGGTGACGCTCCCCGAGGGCATTTTTGATGAACTGACCACGCTGACTGGGCTTTCTTTGTCGGGAAATGCTCTGGTCACGCTCCCCGAGGGCATCTTTGATGAACTAACCTCACTGACTGGGCTTTGGTTGAGTTATAATGCTCTGGACATGCTCCCAGAGGGCATCTTTGATGGACTGACCTCGCTGAGGGGGCTTCACGTGAGTAATAATGGTTTGGACACGCTCCCCGAGGGCATCTTTGATGAATTGACCTCACTGGGTTGGCTTACCTTGTCGCAAAATGATCTGGAGATGCTTCCCGAGGGCATCTTTGATGAGCTGACCTCACTGACTGGGCTTGATTTGGGGAGAAATGATCTGAGCACGTTCCCCGAGGGCATTTTTGATGAACTGACCTCGCTGGAGCAGCTTAATTTGGAGAGTAATCTACTGGCTACACTCCCCGAGGGCATCTTTGATGAACTGACCTCGCTGACTCGCCTTTATTTGAGCAATAATTCTCTGGTCACTCTCCCTGAGGACATCTTTGATGGACTGACCTCGCTGTGGGGGCTTTATTTGAAAAACAATGATCTGGTCACGCTCCCCGAGGGCATTTTTGAAGGTCTTACTAGGTTGTACTTGAATAGTAGTAGCTTCCGACCCGGCGGCTTACGTCTTCAAGGTAACCCAGGAGCACCCTTCCGTCCAGTGGTCAACGCAAGCGCAGATCTAACCGTACAGCCGGGAACTGTGGTTTCTATTCCGGGCAGCGTCACGGGGCCATGGGGGAGTTTCGTACGGTGGACTTGGATTCAAGTAGATGGTCCAGATTCAGATACTCCTGTTTCAGGAGCGATACCCTTGACGGGTGGAGACACAGCCATGCTCAGCTTTACAGCACCAATGACAGATGTAGAACTGCACTTTAGATTGGTTGCAACTCCGGCGCACGAAGGGACGCCGACCAATACCTTCGGACATGCAATCTCAGATCCTGATTGGATTACGATACGCATGGATGTCGCCACCAATGTAGCGGAAGCTCCTCTGGTTGTGGACTTTGATTTGCTCGGGAATTACCCCAATCCATTCAACCCTTCGACCACTATTCTGCTGGATTTGCCGAAAACGGCAGCAGTATCCGTTGATATATTTAATTTGCTGGGACAGCGGATACACCGGGAAGATTTCCCGACTGTAGCAGCCGGTCCTTCACAGTCCTTGTCTCTCAAACTTTCTCATCTATCTTCCGGCGCGTACGTCTATCAAGTCACTGCACAAATGGGGAAAGAAATTCATCATGCCAGTGGACGTATGACGCTCATCAAGTAGAACCAATTCGGAATTCAAAGCGAGACGCAAAAACATTCAAGTGTGAAGGCCCACAATTTGACTTGATTCATGGGATATATCCATTCAGTTTTCTTGACCGTATCAGCGATGGCCTATTTGCTGTTGTTGTTTGATTTAGGTGACTCTACTGGAACGGTGCTCCAGGCAGCCAGGATCATCCTGGTAGTTGTAGCCCTCACATTACTGGGAAGCCTTGTGCTTCGTGACAGGCTGGACGTCCAGTCAAAAGTTCTCAAGGCCGCTCAAATTATAGCAGTTACTTTGTCCGCGGTATATTACTATCTGCTCTGGAGTGCCGGGTTTTTTGCTGGACTGGAAAGCGAGATTAGTCTTTTCAGGTGGCTTGTGCGCTCGTTTGCTCCGATACTGGGGTACACATTTCTCTCCCTTGCCGTTCGCACTTTAGATCGTAAAATCAAGGTATTGAATCAGGTGGGGCGGTAACGTGATTAAGACTGAGAAATTTGTCGGGCAGATCAGAAAAGCGACGCCGTCCCATAAATAGATATTCCAGAAGAATTTTCCCGCGATAAGAGGGGAGGGCCGTCACTTCTGTTGGCTGGGCGTAGTTTGGTCGCATCCGATGTGCATCCATATATCCTCGTATGACCGCCCGTGTTCGCTTCCATTTTCCACCTAACAGCCACGCTAGGGCCACCAAATGATCCAGTATGATCCGCTGGAGGAGTACTGCTCTAAAGTGGCCCGGAGGCAAATTTTTGTATAGCATCAGAAGGCTGTTGCGGATATTGTAATAGAGCTTATGCTCGTTCTCACGGGCCAGCGTTGCACCGCCTATGTGATAAACCTTACTCTCTGGTACCACTCCAATTTCATGGCCCGCCCGACGGAGTCGCCAGCAAAGGTCAATTTCCTCCATGTGGAGACCAAATGTCTCGTCAAGAAGACCGACTTTGTCGAGTGCACTTCGGCGAATTAACATAGCTGCACCGCTTGCCCAATCAGTGCGCACAGGAGTGTCATACTGTCCTGAATCCTGTTCAGTGTGGTCGAATATGCGACCGCGTGCCAGGGGATATCCGAGTCGATCAAGGTACCCTCCGCAAGCTCCCGCATACTCAAAATGATTCCGGCGGCTGAATTGCAGGATTTTGGGTTGGAGTGCCGCAATAGAAGGGTTGCTTTCGGCATACGATACGAGTGGCTGCAACCAGTCTTCAGGGACGGCTACATCATTGTTGAGGAGCACGATATAGTCCGCAGTGACCTCCCGAATCGCCTCATTATTGCCACGGCTGAAGAGCCAATTATCCGGGTGACGAATGATGCGGATCTCGGGGTATTGGCCTGCTATCCATTCAGCGGATCCGTCCGTAGAATTGTTGTCCGCAAAAACAATCTCCAAGTTGGGCCAAGCCGTCTGTGCTACTGTTGGCAAGCATTTCTGAAGGATTTGCAGTGCGTTGTACGAAACGATGATGACTGCCACTCGAGGAGTCCGCATAGGGAATATCCAGAACGAAGCTGAGAGCGAGAAGAGGTAGCTAGTGTTTGCCCGAAAATTAAATATAGGTCGATATAGTGTGTTTCAGTAGGGGTT
>CAZCYQ010000099.1:0-7502 GCA_964503085.1 uncultured Rhodothermaceae bacterium
TCAAGTTTGCTACGGCCTTGCTGGTCCTGCTGGATGGATCCAAGGGATTGCGTAAAGGCGTTCGCGAGGTATTTGGGGATCGGGCATTGATTCAGCGCTGTCAGTGGCACAAACGAGAGAATGTAACCTCAAAGATCACTGACCGGGACTTTGCCGAACAGATCAAAAAAAAACTTGAAGCGGCCTATGCGGCCCACACCTATACCCAGGCAAAAGAAAAACTGGACGCCCTGATTACCACCCTGGACGCCCATTATCCGCAGGCCGCGGCCAGCTTAAAGGAGGGCCTGGAGGAAACGCTCACGCTCCACAAACTGGGAATCGCCAAAAAGCTGCGCGATCGACTCCGGACCACGAACATCATTGAAAGCATCAACAGCCGACTCGCCCACACGACGCGCAGAGTCACCCGATGGTCCAACTCGGATCAAAGACAGCGATGGATCGCCGCTGCGTGCCTTGACATCGAACAACGCTCCCTCAACCCGATCCCGCAAGACGAACAATGGGAAGCGCTGATCCGCGCGCTGAAACGATACGATCAAACAAAAAAATCAGTACACTGGTAAAACCTTGGACCCTCCCGAACCCCAACTAAAAATGGGGCATCCCCTTTGTCACTGGACATGTTTACAAACCAATTGGAATCGAGCTTCCGATTTGGTGTGCAAGATAATGGAATCTATCCGAATGAATGGTTACGGATCGGTCACTATGTAGAAATGCTCTGTTTGCTATGGTTTGTCCGGTGGCTGAACTGAATTGGTCTTATAAATTGGACGCATATTCCGACCACGTAGGCCACGTATTCCGAGCAATGTGACCCACCGATGATAATAAATTCAAAAGTTCATAAATACTTAGGTTCATCAAATATTCCCAAAAAATGATTACAAAACAAGAAAAACAATTAAATATCGCCCTCTCCCAAATAAAACAGTTACAAACTCCGCTTCCTGTTTGTCAATAGTCAAGAAATACTGTTGGTTTTGTAATGAGGTTTTCGAGTTAACCCCAAGGAGAATCCGAGCGAATAAGTGAGAATTCTCACTTGCTTCACTCGTACGAAGATCGCTGATGAGCAAGCAAGCTTTTTTGACCAAGTTGGTAGAAAGACAACCACGTTGAAGCCGTGCCTAGGAAGCTTTTCTATCGAATATTCAACTCCCGCCGCGATCGACATGAACCCCGCATTCACGCGACTGTAATCTTCGAGTTCAGGTAGACATCCTGGATTGCATTCAGGAGTTGACATCCCTCTTCCAAGGGCACCTGAAAAGCCTTGCGGCCGGCAATGAGCCCCGTGCCACCGCCCCGCTTATTGATCACAGCCGCACGAACTGCTTGTGCTATATCATCTTTCCCCTTTTCACCTCCCGAATGGATTAAACCCACACGTCCAGCATAGCTGGCCAAAACCTGATATCTCGTGAGATCAATGGGATGCGATGATGACAATTCACTGTAAACCCGCTCGTCCATACGCCCATACTCTGCTCCCAAGGCCTTCGCCCCGCCTGTCCACAATGGTTGCTTCTGCTTAACTAAATCAGCCTGCACGGTGGCCGCCTGATGATTGGCTTCGGCAGTCAGATCTGCCGAAAATATCATATCCTTTCCTCCTGCCTGAAGAGCCTTTGGATGTAAGTAGCTGAATAAAATGGTCGCCATGCCCAGGCTGTGGGCCTCAGCGAATAGAGAGGACACTGATTGCAGTTCACGGCGAGCTCCTGCCCCTCCGAAATACACCGTGGCTGCCACAGCTACACAACCCATCTGTGCAGCTTCACGCACACGGGCAAAGAGAATGTTTTCGTAGCGTGCAGGCCAAGTAAACTGATTGTCGTGATTCAGCTTAAGTACTAGCGGTACCTTCCGCCGAGGCATTCTGGCTATTGCTCCCAGGACTCCATATGTACTGACCAGACCACTGCTACCCCCCTGCTCCGCCAGTCGAAGGATGGCGGCCGGATCCAAATAGATTGGATTGGGAGCGAAGACCATACCGGCTGTGTGAGCAATCCCATGATCCACAGGAAGAAGACTCAGGTATCCGGTTCCTCCCAGGCGACCTGCACCGTATAGTGCCTGCAGCGCAGCCAGTACCCGGGGAGACCGATCCGAGTTGTTTGTAATGGACTTAAAGCGCTCTACACCAGAAGCCTTGATGAGCGATTTAGGCACATGCGTGCACTGATGCTGGAGCAGGCTATCTGCCTCAGTTCCAAGAACTGCCTCTATGTCCGTCATTTCAATTTGTGGAAGCGATCTCCGCAATCTCCACGGGCCGTCCTTCTTTTAGGGACAGCTTAGCCGCCAAACCAATGACTACTGGCATCCTGGCCTCTTTTCCCGAAAGCGGGGATGGCTTACCATCCAGAATGGCCTCGGTAAAAGCCCTTAATTCTTCAATGTAGGCTCCCTTATATCTGTCTAGAAAAAAATGATACGGTACATCTCTGCGGACGCTTTCTTCTGTAGACAGAGTTGCAGTGTTCGGATAAGCGTTATCTACCCGAATAGTCCCCTTGCTTCCAAAAACTTCTACACGCTGATCGTAGCCAAATGCCGATGACCGACCATTCTCAATGGTTAACAAAGTGCCATCCCTATATTGCAGCACAATGGTCGCAGTATCTACATCTCCGATAGCACCGATAGCTGGATCGACCCTGACTGCCGCGGCGGCATAAACCGTCATGACGTCATGTCCCATCAGGAAACAGGACATGTCGAAATCATGTATGGTCATATCAAGGAATAACCCACCCGAAGTGCGCAGAAACTCAATCGGTGGTGGCGCGGGATCCCGACTAGCTATATGCACTGAATATGGTGTACCAATCTCGCCGTCATCTATCGCTTGGCGAATACGCTGATAGCTGGGATCAAAACGTTTCTGAAATCCCACTTGGAATAGAACACCTGCTGACTCCACAGCCTCCAGAGCACTGTCTATGCGCTCCAGTGTTAAGTCGATGGGCTTCTCACAAAAAATATGCTTTCCTGCACCAGCGGCAGCCTCAATGATCTCGGTGTGAGTTGTGCTTGACGTACATATTGCGACTGCATCCACATCACTGCGATCGAGAATGCTTGACACAGATGTTCCATAATCGTCAATTCCACACGCGACCGCACAGGCCTGCGCCAGTTCTTCTTGTAGATCAACTACCGACACAAGCCTTGCACACGGCACATGATGTACGATGTGCTCCGCATGCATCTTTCCTATACGCCCTGCCCCAAGAACAGCTATCCGCAGAGATTTTTCCATGTTATGTTACAATCAAATTTGAATACTTACTACACGCCCGAACATCATGAAATCAATCGCAATACGGGAGAACGTAATTGGATTAATTCCTGCTCAACTATACGACAGCTTTCCTTACAATTCCCTTCCGTCTTACTGTACACTTCGCAGGCAGCATTAAAACGCATCAAGCTGTTCGACGATCGCAGAAAGCTCTTCCTGCAGCTGTGCCAGGCGATCATACGCATCCTGACCGGGACGATAGTCTCCCCGAGAAACAAAACCAGACAGATACCCGAGTTGACTTATGAGCATGGGCTGAGGATAACTGTCCCCCGTCTCCGTTACGAGCAATGCGTGTAGTCCTTTGAGTGTCTCCGTTTGCTCTTGACTTTCCGAGGTTTCCATCAGTGCTTCAATACGCTGAACTGCTTCAGCCGCATCGACACGAATCTGAGTTAGCTCCAAGCCAAAATCGAATTGAGCCTCGAGATCGCTCACGCTGACATTGTCGGCGGCCACACGCGGATCCATTAAGAGCCTGCCTTCCCGAGAGAATGCATCTCCATCTAAATTCAAGCGCAAAGTATACACTCCCGGGGGGAGTACTGGGCCGGAAAAACTGCCTCCTTCCGGTAATTCGAACCCATTATGGCGCAGATTCCAAGTATACCTATGCATTCCCGCTCCACGCTGTAGAGCCGTCGCAGCAGGACGCCGTGAAACCGGACCGCGCATTCCCTGAACAGCCTCCGATTCGGGTTGAAACTCTTCGGCTTCAATTTTTCGGACAACTACACCTTCTTCATTTACAATCTCCAGGGAAAATTCGCCAACCTGTTCTTCATTGAAGTAATAATCAATGACCATGCCCGGTCTAGGATATGTAGGGGCTGCATTACCGCCGCCCGAACCATATCTCACCCTGTATGCATCACGTATCGGAAAGAGATGGACTTCAGAGTTGGTAACCTCAGGGCTTATGTGGTGCAATGCCGTGATATTATCCAAAATCCAGAATCCACGTCCCATGGTCGAAACAACTAGGTCCCCCCGATGAACTTTCAAGTCGGTGACCGGAGTTACGGGCAGGCCCTGCTGAAATCTCTCCCAAGTTATACCGTCGTCCAGAGATACGAACAATCCAAACTCTGTTCCCGCATAGAGCAACCCTTCCCTACCGGGATCTTCGCGAATCACGCGTGTCGGGAAATCTTCGGGAATTCCGTTATAACCATCTGTCAACAGGGTCCAAGTTGTCCCAAAATCCGTCGTCCGATAAATGTACGGTCGAAAATCCCCGAGTAAGTACCGATATCCCGCTATATAGGCCTTGCCTGCCGCGTGCGGCGAAGGATCAATCGTTTGTATACGACCCTCAGGAGGCATTCCGGGCGGGGTAACTTCTGTCCATGTCTCTCCACCATCCTGTGTCACATGTACTGGACCATCATTTGCTCCCGTCCAGATCACGTTTGCTTCCACAGGAGACACCTCAATCACATACAGCGTGCTGTAGTGTTCTTCTCCGGTAATGTCCCGAGTGATTGGACCTCCACTGATTACTTGACGCTCAGGTCTGAATGCAGTCAAATCACCACTGATTGTCTCCCAAGTGCGTCCCTCATCCGTAGTGCGGTGGACATATTGCGATCCATGGTATATCACGTTAGCATCATGCGGGGAAATTTCAATTGGAACAACACGCTGGAATCGATACGGTAGCTCACGTGGATTGACACCATACATGTTGATCCCCCCAACATAGTAGGACTGCTCCTGGCCCGTTGCACGATTATATCGACTAAATCTGCCCTTGCAATTACTGTAAACAATTGTGGCATCGACTGGACTGGGAACAGAGGGGCCGGTCTCACAGCCTCCAATGGCTTCCCAGTATGCTGTCGGACCACCCGGACGTGAATCCGGAGGTAGACTTGGAACGGCAACCGTAGTATTGTCCTGCTGACCCGCATAAGCCCAGTATGGAAACCGCTCGTCTACGTCGACCTGATAAAGCTCCGCCGTGGGCTGATTGTGCTGAGTTGACCATGTTCGTCCACCATCCCTCGTGACGTTCGCCCCGCCGTCATTTGACTGGACGATAATGCGTGAATCATCTGGGTTGATCCACATATCATGGTTATCACCATGCGGAGTGCCTACGCGTGACCATTCTGTTCCACCATTCACGGAACGCCAAAGCGCGAGGTTGTTTACCCAAACTATATCGGCATCTGCTGGATCTGCATCTACATTGGTGTAATAGAAAGGACGTGTCATAAGGTAACCCTCCGTGCTTACCACATGCCAGGTAGCCCCGTTGTCATTAGATCTGTAGAGGCCTTCCGCCTCCGGGACGGTTTCCACTAGTGCGTACACCCGGCTTGGATCTGCTGGACTAACTGCAAAATCAATTTTACCAATGAGGCCTTGCGGTAAGCCCTCCGTACTTCTGGACCAGGTTTTGCCTGCATCGCGTGAAACATAGACACCATTTTCACTGCCATCATCCCCACTTATGATCGTCCATGGTTTGCGCTCTGCACGCCATAGCGCAGCGTATACCACCGCTGGATTATCCGGTGCAAGCTCAATATCTACCGCCCCTGTCTTGTCCGATACAAACAGTACATGCTCCCAGCTCTCACCTCCGTCAACCGACTTGAACACACCACGTTGCGGATTAGGACCGAATGGGTTGCCGAGCGCTGCCACGTACACCACTTGTGGATTGGTCGGGTGCACGACCACGGAACCAATCTGGCCGGCTTCCCGAAGTCCTATATGCTGCCAGGACTGGCCTCCATCCGTTGACTTATACATGCCCCGACCAATAATCACATTGCTGCGAATACCGTCTGATCCCGTTCCTACGTATATGATATCGGGATCGGCGTCCGCTACATCAATAGATCCTATAGAACCTGTCTCAAAGTAACCGTCAGAAATATTCTGCCAACTTACACCATAATCTGTCGTTTTCCATACTCCGCCACCAGTCGCTCCCATATAGAAAGTACCAGGATCCGCTTTATGTCCAGTGACTGTTGTCACGCGTCCCCCACGTGATGGACCTATGTAGCGAAATTCCAGGTCCTTGAACAATTCCCCAGTCTGCGCCTCAGCTGCAGTATAGAAGAACATACAGGCGAACGCCAAGAGCCAAGTCACTGTGTATCTATTAATCATCATTTCTCATCTAGTTGTTAAGCGGCAAAGCCGAGAACCTACATACCGATAAACTTGCGCAGCTTCGGAATATCCATCGTAGACGACGAACCGCACTGTACAATAATACCGATCCAATACCAATCGCTGCGAGTTTTTGGTAATCAATCCAGCGGGCTAGTGCCCGTGAGTCCGATAACGATGCTTCATAAACGAGTGGTCAATGATTTTCTCAACAAGGCATCGTGGCGTCGGGGACCGGGCGTAGTCACGATTAGTTTAAACCTGGCACTCGTGAACGAATGGAGTAGATTTAAGCGGAGTTTTTTGTACTTGTTCCAGCAAGAGAATTTCCTCACACCCATCCATGTAGTGCCGATTCTCCGACAACTGGAATACTGTTCCAATGCTCTTTCCATTGCCTTGTTGATCCGCATCATAGCGGATCAAAGCACAGTACAGGTTAGATTACCCTATCAACCCGCATGTAAGTTACTCCGGCAATATGTATGTGCCTGGGTAACTTCGCACATTTTGCAGAATGGATGAGGTGTGCTTGAAATTGCCCTCTCAGTCGAGATTGATTTCGTCTGGCATTTCATGTGGGTGACGACCTCCACGCCCGACCTGCTGGAATATCCCCGACGTGTGACCGTTGGCTATATGCTCCTCAGGTTTCATTTACTTCTTCGGGATTATTACTTGCCGAATACTCGTATTGGCGCCAAGTATTCTCTACCGTGCGAACGAACTCAATGATGTGTGCCTTTCCACTTTGCCATGAGTTTTCGTCAAGACGGCAGTACCACTGCTTAGGAGCCCGCTGCGTCCAAGGTGCGTTCGGCGGTTTCTCGGATTTGAATTTGATCGTCTCCTTAAGTTTCTCGAATTCGTCAGGACAAAGATCAATTGCTGCCGGATAGAAGGTAATGCGTAAGGTACCGGGACCGTCAATTGTAACAGAATGGGACCCGCGAACACGAACATTGACAGGCAGGGTGATCGGCCGCTGCTGGTAAGTAGTGTTTGCCCGAAAATACCTATTCTCGTCAAATTGAGGGCGTCCTGTCCACGA
>CAZCYQ010000100.1:0-7378 GCA_964503085.1 uncultured Rhodothermaceae bacterium
ATGCTTTTCTAGGCCATCCCTTCAGCCCTCCTCTACCTTCAGGCTGAGTAGTTACCTTTTTTCTTATTCCAAGAGACTGCTATCATGTAATAAAGCCGTGAAATCTACGGTCATCGTGTATCTCCTCATCAGTACGCAAATTAGCCTCAAACTACCAATTCCCAAATAGTATAGGGACAAGAGATGGTCAGATCGCCGTGTGCTTCCCCTGTGCGAGTCAAAGATGGATTCGACCGCGGGGGCTGGATTCTGCTGGCTGGGCTGACAGCTCTTTCAGCGGCAATGCGTTTCTATCGCTTAGATTCGGTTCCAGCGGGACTTGACCTCGACGAGGCGTTTAACGGGCTGGACGCGCTCAGTCTTCGTCACCTTCCTCTGACAGAATGGCCTATCGTTTTTCAAGGTCTGACATCAGAGCGAGAGCCGCTGTTCATTTGGCTGTCGGGTGTCGCCCATGCTATTTTCGGCCCCTCCATCTGGACGGCACGCTGTGTAGCGGCCTTAAGCGGATCTTTATTGACCGCTGCGCTTGCTTGGCTGGGATGGGAAGTTGCCCCAATCTTGGGCGTCCGTTACCGCCAGCAATTTGCCTTGTGGTGCGCCACTGTAGCCTTGGCCCTGCTATGGAGCCAGATATTTTCCCGTTATGGGATACGCGCCATTCTGTTTGTGCTCGTGCAAACCCTGCTTTGGGCGGCTATGTGGCGGGCTTGGCAACGCCCCCCACCAGCTATGCGAGCGTGGTTGATGACTGGGTTCTTGGCGGGACTGAGTTTATATACCTACTTGCCTGCCCGCCTTCTTCCTCTGGTTTTGCTGCCTCTATTAGCCTCTGCTATTGCCTCACATTCTCAGCGGCTGAGACAACATCTTCCTGGCATCGTCTGCGGCGTGTTCATAGCGGTACTGGTCATGGTGCCGCTGATCTATTTCTTCCTGCAAAATCAATCTGTGTTTTTCAACCGGATCGAGCAAGTAGCCGTTCTGGAGCCCAGGGCCGTGTGGTCCAACCTCTCATCTGCTTTGCAGATGTTCATCTTGTCCGGCGACCTTAACTCGCGTGACAATGTTAGCGCTCGTCCAGCGTTCGACCCGCTGCTGGCAATACCATTCGTCATCGGAATAGGCGCGGCACTTTTCCGATTCTGGAGCCTCGGCCGTATTTTTCTGCTGACCGGGCTGATCGTTCAGTTGCTCCCTACAGTGTTCAGCAGCAACGCACCGAGCTTTTTGCGGGCAATTGGTGTCATTCCCTTTGCCATCCTGATCACGGCCCTTGGCGCGGAGAGAGTTGATCGGCTCTTTGAAAGGGTGAAGGGAAAGGTGTATTGGCCCGCGCGGGGAGCAGTCTGGGCCGTTTTCGCAGCCTCCATCGCCCTAACCAACTGGACTTATTTTGGCGTGTGGGCCTCGTCCCCGGAGCTATTTTACGAATATGACGAAGGTTTCGTCCGGCTGGCCCGCGAGATTGCTGATGAACGCGAGGCTGCAATATACGTCAACACCCATGGAGGACTCCGCCAACCGTCCCTTTTCTATATGTTGACAGCATTCGATGCTGAAGCCCGCTTCTATGACGGACAGGAATGCCTACCCATTGCGCTCAGTGGCCCTGTCCGACACTTCTATCTGGCCGATAGTGAATTTCGCAGCAAATTACAATCCAGTTCTCATTATGAGCAGGCAATGCCTCATTCAACTGTAATTTCTGATCGAACTGGAAAACCGTGGTTGGCAGAAACCAAAAGCCCTGGCGGGCCAATCGTTTTCCCGGAGATGCGCAAACATGAGGTACAAATGGGCGATGGAATAAGCCTTGCCGGTTACTCGCTTTCACAGGAGTGGATACGACCTGGCTCTCCGTTGGGTCTGCGGCTATTTTGGCAAGCAAGCGAGAGGCCCTCGGTAGACTGGACGACTCTCATTCATTTGGTGAAACTGGAAGAAGACGGCAATCCGACACGGCTGGCCGGGTTCGACCGGCGACCAGGGGATGGGAACTGCCCGACTATTGATTGGCTACCTGGGGAGGTGATAATTGATGACGTTGTGTTGAGTATGCCAGCCACCTTGCCGGAGGAAGAACTGTTTCTTGCGGTAGGATTCTACTCGGTATCCGACGGTGCCCTGCATCACCTGCCGATTGTAGACAGCGTTGACTATCGAATCATTCTTGGACCGTTGTCGGATCCTCCGTGAGGCGTCTACGGTTTCGTTGACGTTTGATTGGATTATGTCACATGAGCTACGATCTCGTGCCAACAGAGGAGTAGGGGAAAGATGTTGTCGTTTCGTTACAGTCTAAAGATATCACCACGAATTACGATATTTCCTTCCCTCAAAGGAGGGGATGGCTGGCTGAAAGTAAAGTGTCAAAACTGCAATGCTACTTTGCAATATAAGCCCGAATACATTACCTGAATCAGTTATTGGGGGGCAGGTCAGACGGTATCATTTACCAGAAGGGGGGAGGTGGGAGTTCGATGAATTTGATGGAGAGGAAGATGAAGAGGAGCCATAGCAGTATGGCGATAAGGATGGGCAAGCAGTGTTTGATCAGGTCGCGGTAAAGGTTGAATCCGGGGTCTTTCAGTTGCCAGTCTGTGGGTTTGTCTATGGAATTCTTGGGGAAGGTTAGACCGCGCCGCAGGGTAAGTTTGTCGTGTGGTTTGGTGGCTGCGACGTAGATACCAGAGTGTTCGATTTTGGTGCCGCTCGGCCATTTCTTTCCAGTTGACCTGCCCCCGACGTTTGTACCACCCGTTATGTTAGTCCGGCAAGCACGGGGACAGGGTTGGCAGGCAAGAAGGCCTCAGATGCACGAAGCCGTAGGCCCATACATGGTCCTTCCACGCAGGCCGCAGACGCATGCACGAGCCGTCATCTTCTATGACGGCCGGCGCCTTCCCCATCCTGACTCCGCATTCGGAAGAACATCTCACAGATTAGCTGGCTGATTTCTCCGCCTGTCTGTCAGGATATCCCCGCAAGGAGTTCATGCCGGTTGTCGTCGATACGACAACGCGAAAACTGAACCCTGCACAGACGCAAACCTACTCGCCGCTTCCGCCATCGCCGCTCTCGCCGGCGTCCGGTTGGCCCTCGCCCAATGGGGGCATGTTGGCAGGCCGCTGCAGCAGCGTGCCCATGCGGACCCGGGCGATGACGGCCAGCTGGTAGGCATCGCCGTCTATTGCCAGCTGATACGTCTTCTCGAAGAGATCGATGGCCGCAACAATGTCGCCTTCCTCCTCAGCCACACTGCCCAACAGAAAGTAGCCCTGGGGATCGGATGCATCCAGCGCCAGCGCCGAATTGCCGGCCGCGCGCGCCTCGTCAAGATCGCCAATGTCCAGCCGGATCATGCCGAGCGTCCACCAAAAAGCGGCCTGCTGGTTGGACGGCGCCAACGCCTTCGCCTCCGCCAGCGCTTCCTGGGCCCGCCCGCTCTGCCCCAGCTTGTCGCGAACAACCGCCTCCCAGATCAACAGCTCCGCGTCCGGCTCCGTGAGTAACGCTTTGGCCTCTGCAATGACTGCCAGCGCATCCTCCCAGCGCTCCTCGAAAGCCAGCTGCTGCAACGAGCCGATCGCTTCGGATGTAATAACGGAGTTGGCGTCCGCCGGAATGACAAACGTGAACAGGATCCAAACCATAGCCAGACAAGCGGCTACGGTTCCGACCATCGTGCCCAAGCGACGAATGAAGCGCCGGCGGGCGGCCGTGGCCACCATGTCCAAATGCCACCACAACCCCTGCGCCGGGGGATTCGTCTCCCGCAACGCCGCCAGGCCGCCGGCGGCATCCACGGCGCGCATCACGCGACCGGCTTCGCGCTGCAGCCTGCTGTGCAGACCGCTCCAGCGCGTCTGCTCCGGCCGCAGGTCCAACCCGCTGGCCTCCAACTGTGTGAAACGCTCGTCGATGCTGTCCAGAAGTTGCAAAAACGATTCAACGTTGTCCCGCCGCAACTGGATGACGACCCGCTCCGCCTCGTCGAGCTCCTCCCGCAGACTGGTGGCCAGGCTCTGCCGCTCCTCCCGCACCGAGTAAGCCATGACCGGCTGACCTCCCTTTCGACCTCTCGCCCGCCGTGCTCTCAAGCTGTCCATTCGCAGCGGCAGCCAGACCTGCAGGGCTCGATACGAGGTCGGCATCCCTTGCTGGCCCCTGTACGAGAATGGTTCTGGCGAGCGTTGACATCTTCATCGCCGTAGGCAAAATCCAAACAGTGAGGTGAACATAATCAGCCCCATGAACTGGACCGCGAAGTAGAAGTAGCGCCTCAACGATCGACACTCCCAACCCGTCAACCGTCCCCCGCCTCCACCACCCGATCATACGTAGCCCGGAACGAACTCTCCAGCAGCCACCGCCGGAACGACCCATTGTCGCTGAACTGCTTGAACAGCTCCGTGTGGTCCGCGAGCAACCCCGTCATCGCCCGCTCCAGCGCCCTGTCATGCTCAATGCGCGCGTTCTGCCTGTCGGAGTTGACCTTCGCATTCTGATACGCCCGGTCCTCGGCAACCATCGCCGGCAGCTCCTCCGTGATGATCTTCTCTATCTTGTCCTGGTCCTGCCACGCAATGTTGCCGAAACGGTCGTTGAACTCCCGCAGAATGTTCGAAAGCCGCTCCATCTCCGCTTCCGGCCGGTACCCGCCGCAGTCGGTCGGCGCCGGCCCAATTAGGGTGACGCGATTTTCAACTACTTCGCTGCCCGCTATCAGGAATGCTTTCTCGGGTTCAAGGCGCGCGCCAGCTTAATTCGTCAAGTGGCCAACTTATGACAAGTCAAAACGATGACTCAACTTGGCTTGGGATTACTCTATGTCATCCTCTATGGAGAGACCAATTCAGACGACGGGTTATTCTGGTTGGTCAGAAGGGGGGCCTGAAACCATCTTTGCCTTCCCCCAAGGCCGGCAAGTTGTTGCGGTCTAGTTCGGTCTTCATACATTGAAGGAAGTCTTGATAAACCTCATTGTATTTTGAGATGATTTGCTTCTTATCGCATCTCAGTTTGTCCGTCAATAGATCAATTGCTTTGCTCCTCGTCCCAGCCACGAAACGGCCTTTCCGAAAATGGAATGGCTGGATGATGAAATGGTGGACACCAGAGTCTATCAATTCGTCGATGAACTGTTGATTGTCATTGACTAGCAAGAGTGGCGTCAAGGTAATGCAGGTATCTATCCCGGATGATTGCATCAGAGAAATGGCCTTCAGGCGTTGCGCGTTGGAAGGGCATGAAGGTTCGAAAGCTTTTCTAACAGCTTCGTCGTCGGTAGTGATTGTCATGTTGATTTGGACCCGCCCATCATTTTCTTCGATGCGACGGTACAGGTCGATATCTCTTGTGACGGTAGGGCTACGAGTTTGAACGACCAATTTGGGCTTGTGATTCGCGGCCAGGGCTTCAAGCAACTGACGAGTCAGATTCAATCTTGATTCAATAGGCTGATAAGGGTCTGTGACGCTGCTCATATAGATACGCTTGCCGTTAAGAGAGCCTTTGCGACATTTCTGCATGAGGTTGACAGCGTTTTCTTTTACAGTGACCCACTCTCCCCAAGTTTGTTCTTTTGATTTATCGTAATTGAAGAAAGCAGCATAGCAATAAGAGCAGCCGAAGGAGCATCCACTATAGGGGTTGAGGGTGAAGTCATAAGAGTCCATAAACCCGGTTGCTTTAGTCAGAATCTGTCGAGACTGGATGTAGTCAACGACTGTGGGCCCTATATGATCTGGCTTTTCGGCAAAGAAAGGGGCATTGGAAGCTGAAACCTCTTCCTCCTCACCAAAAAGACTGGGCTGAATTGACACTGTTGTGGTTGGCATTTTGGTCTCCCATCAATAGGGAATGATTCGTCTTGTGCTGAACATTATAAGTCGCCAGAAATACCATTGCCATCAGAATGGATTTTCGGAACCCCACAAAATGGCGCAATCCTTTGCCTGCAAAAATGGACGCCAGATTCGATTCCGGAAGCCAAGCCTCTTTGCTTGCTCAGCTAAATGAAAAGACGGGGGAAAAACCTTGCCATCAGGTTCAGGTATGAACTTCGGATAGAAGCCACCGTCCCATTCACGTCTGTTGCGAAAGGGGAATGCCTTCCTCATATTTCCTAACTTTCTTGAATGACAGGTGAACACCCCCATAGTGGGACTAACATGATTGAAGATTTTTGTGGCTTCTGTTCTCATGTCATATGTGTCTGGATATATGGCGTGAAATGCCGTCAACCATGTATAAGTCTTGATTGCTAAGACTCTTCTCCAATGACTCACTTGAATTGAAGCGATATTCTCAACAGCGTGCGCCAAAGGAGAGTTGGTAAACTCGGTGAGAACGATCCCGACAAATGCTTGCCAAACAATTTCGCCCATCGACTGCATGAATCGACTCTCATCAACCTCTACAATGTAAATGTTATCTATAGTTTTTCCCCTTTCAAGTGACTCGGCCACCATTAGAGTAGTGGCGATACGACAAGCCGAGGCTCCAGCTCCAAAATCTACAATTCTGATGAATTTCTGATCTGGTTCCCTACTTTGGTTCAATAGTTCGAGGGCCACTTTAGCCATGTAAATATGACCGAGTTGATAGTGTATGATGTAAGCCGCTGGAACATAGAGGTCCTCGTAGTTTGGCTTCCTGAATCTGGATAGGTCTCTGCGAAACTTCTGACCAGCATTATACGCCGCATCGTTCGACCAAGCGCCACTTTTCTGATAGAAAGTAGCCCAACGAATCAAGGCACTGGCGCAAGACCGATCCAGAAGGCTCTGCTCTGTATTAGGATCCATAGTCATTACTCCGAGTTGACTACATCATCGGTGACTCGGGATTTGCCGGGAGTATAGCAAAGCAGAACAAACGTGTCAATCAATTGAGGAGTATGCATCAGGGCTATCGCGAACTTCGTGATAGCAGCGGGTTTGCCGCTACTACCGGGCGAGCAGGGGCTATATTCAAGGCTGGTCTCGCCTGAAAGGCACCAAATTCTGGAGTGATGCCAGTGAAATGAGCGAACTTGGCCAAATATTGTAAGGTTCGCGATTGCCCTGGAGTATGCATAAAGTGGACTTGACATAATCGGCCAGTAGGGTTTCTTCTATCGTTGCCCACGAATAGGAGGAGCCCGATGGCGAAATCGCCGCAACTGACCGACTATGTCCGCCTCATTATTGAACTGTTTGGCCGCTTTCGACAAGAACGTAGTGCGAGGGCAAGTGCGAAACTGGGACGACCGTTCAGATATAGCGAAGAATTGTTTGTCATATTGTTCATGCTGATGCAGAATCGGCGCATCTGTGTGAGCAAGAGTCAGTGGCGCTGGCTGCATAAACATCCTGAGGTCGTCGAGATGTTG
>CAZCYQ010000101.1:0-7240 GCA_964503085.1 uncultured Rhodothermaceae bacterium
ATTTTAATATCAATGTATTAATCTTTAACATCAATTAATATTATCAATAATTCTGCTGTCTCAGCATAGTTTTAAGTAGTGATTCAGAGGGTTTTGGTTTTTGTCTCAGCATGACTTTAGCTGCGATTCATTACTGTAGGAAAGACGCTTTTTTGTCAGAGAAATAAATAAGATTTACTAAAGTCACTATTTACTCACTTGGATAATATATTACATCTCGCCGCAAAAGCAACCCTAATTTTATCGTTACAGAGTCGCTATCCCGTTAACAAAATTGGCGTTGGACATGGTCTCCTTACAGGTACGCAAGGCGTGGGATCCGGATCGTCGTCGGCAGCGATTTAATCCGCCCGTTTTTGCAGTACAAAATTAAGGCGCCTGACGGGTGAGATATACTCCGTCAGGCGCCTGTGTGAAAACAAAAATAGCCACGGATGAACACGGATGTAGGGGCGAGGCATGCCTCGCCCGTCATAACGGCCTGGTTTTAGCCGCAATCCAGAAAGGTTTGCCTTTCGCCTTTCATCCGCCTTGATCTGCGTCTATCTGCGGATACCTTCCCATCATTAGTTCCCAAAGTCAAATCCGACCGTCACGACATGCACTGAACCCAGACGGCCAAATTCAATATAGGCGTAATCCACGCTGATCCCGTATTGATCGCGCTTCAGATTGACGCCCCCGCCAGCGGTGAGGCCCTCTTCGTCGTAGTTGAAGCGGTACCCGCCGCGAAGATAGGCCAGGTTTCGCAATCCGTATTCGGCGCCCACATGCATTTTTTCGTCGCCGTCATTGGGATGCGTAAACTCGGTTGCCACTGTGAGGAGATGGGGTTGATCCTCTGACTGTTCGACCAGATCAAAAGCCGCACCGAGTTTGAATACCATGGGCATTCGCACTTGCGATGGCGGAACTTGAATCTGTTCGTCGTACTGGGTGAACTCGGTATCGGGGCCAAAATTCTGCCCGAGCATTGATATCCGCAGGCTTTTGATGCCGGTGTGATAGTACGTGCCGACATCAATAGCCCAGTTGCCGGTGGTGGCATCGTCTAAAGTTTCCTGAAAGTACTTCACGGTGCCGCCTATCTGCAAGCGGTCTGTGATGCGCCGACCGTAGTTGATGCCCACGGCGAGGTCACCGCCTGAAAACGTGCCCAGACCGTCTATAACTGGCTGGGTGCGGCCCAGAGTTTCGCCATCGGAACCAAATTGTTCTTCGTTTATGGTGCGCTCCATTTCCCCATAATCGAGAGAACTGATACTGAGGCCAAAAACACCCCACTGGTCAAAATTTTTGACCACAGCGCCGGAATAATAGGTGATGTCGGCAATCCAGTTCATGCTGCTGCCCGAAAGGCTGAGATTTGTTATGTCTGAGATAGTAGATGGATTGCTCAATGCGGCGTTGGCATCCGCCTTGCTCAATACCGTTGCAATACCTCCCAGACTCGCCATGCGCGCCGAGGAGGGCAATTTGGCAAATTGCCAGCCCGACCGCCCCACGCGGCTATAGGGCAGGGGTGCAATACCCGGTCCCACTTCTGCTTCGAATCGCCGCTGTGCGAACCCCTCACTTGCAAATCCCAGCACGAGCAAAAGGGTCGGGATTATTGTCCATTTAAATGTACAACGTTTCATTATAGCCTCCGCTTATCGAATGATCATGAACTTCCCAACGTGAGACTGGCCTTCTTGTCCCGCGACGTGAGAGGTGACGTGATAGATGTAAAGTCCGGCTGCCGGGCTTTCGGAAAAGTCCGTTTGAAGATAATTGCCAGCGGCCTGACTGCCCCAGGTGGTTTCTCCAAAAGCGTCGTGTTCGATTATTTTTACCAGATCGCCCGCCAATGTGTAAATCCGGATCGTGCATTTGGCCGGGATATTGACAAAAGCCAGGCGATTGTTCTGAGATGGATCCAAAAATCCACTGCGCTGCCGGAAGGGATTGGGCACCACGCGGATCTGGGACATATCATTACTGGGTGCTCTGGGGGCCTCCTGTGCAAAAAAGCTGTAGGCCGTCATCCCGCTCTCCAGACCGTGCGTGTCGTAAGAAGTGACGCCGTATCGGTAGGGAATACCCGGATCCGCTTCGGATCGATACACGATATTATCGCCGCTGCGGAATGCCTCGGCTTCGGACCGAGAAAGATCATCTACGAGTACCCATGGTCCCGTGATATGTATCTCGGAGCGATAGACTCTGTACCCGGCAAAGTCGTCTTCTCCAGTGCCTGGGTCGCGGTAATTATCCGGTACGGCCCGCCAGGTGAGATCGAAGCCCTGTGTTCCCGCCTCGGCATCGGCAAATGGTTCAACTTGCAACTTGGGCTGGTCGTCATTCACAAAGGGTTGGGTGCCCACTGTTGGGGGTGGATACTGATCGGTGGGAAGTTTGTAATTGTTGGCGATGAGTTCCAAGGCTGCATCGTAATTGGCCTGCAGGGCTTTGATGCCTTCTTGTTGAAAATTCTGCGTGGCTTGCAAGCCCCCCAACTGCGTGATGTTGCGATCCATTTCGCCAAAGCAGTAAATTGCCACAAACTCAATTTCATCGCCGGGCTGCATATCAAAAGGCCCGACATAGGAATACAGCAGGGGCGACCGCTCGAACAAACTGCCATCTACGGATCCGTCTTTGGGACGAGACGAATCGTTCCAGAGGTCGCGCCAACTCGCGCGTTCCTGATCGTGGGAAAGTGCCGCGATGCGACGGTTTAAACCTCCACCGCCGCGCAAGTGCCCCCATTCATGCGAAGGCACCGTTTCGTCACTTACGCTTCCCCGTGTCGAGGTCGTACCTGCCTGCGGAGCAGATAGAATATTGTAATGGACTTTCTCTGGAACGGGCATGCCGTTAAAGGTCAGGTTCTCAACGCCCCAGGCTCGTACTTCAGGCTCGTAGAGTCTGCGATCAAGAGACCCCGCCTCGGTAATATTGCCGGGATCGCCAGCATCGCCGGTCACATCGCCAGGTGCCTGTAAGACATCAAAGCCCACGGGCGCGGCTTCTCCTCTCAGCCATTGCACATCGTCGTAGAACATAAAAATTTCTCGTTCTGGATCCCAGGCGTATTCCGTATCGTTCAAGAACTTGTACCGTCCACCTACTGTCTGTCCATAGCGTACCTGGGCAGGCATGTTGTAATAGAAATTGATAAACGGTACGCTATCCACATTTTTCATTTTCACATGGTGAATGACGAAATCGTCGTATCTGGGCACACTCCACGCCATGGTTTTGGTGGTGATTAATACTGCGCCCTGGGGCTGGTCTGGTGCGCTTAATTGATTCTTGAATGTTTGGAAGACGCCTACAGCCCATTGTTCGGCTTCGTCAATCCCACCATTACCGGAAAAATTGTAGTTGTTGTGGATCTCAAAGGGTATGATAGCACCACCATAAGAGACGATGTTTCGCTCCTCCAGGTTGATATAAGCAGAGGTTCCCTGGTTATCGAACATGATAAAGGGTGCGATCATATCCATATGATCCGGTGCTTGATAATAGCCCGGATAGGAAATCACATTGGGAACATAGGTTTCTGCATAGTTGGCTGCACAACTCGTGCTCCACCACAGCCGTCCCACAGTAATCGGGTACGACGCATTGGGCACGAGTTGACTTTCGGGCACTGCCTCCGTAGGCAACTGGGCATTGCCCCTCCCCGGCAGAATCAGAGCCAGAGCGAGCACCCAGAGCAGGAGATGTGTGCATTTTGCATTCATCTGTAACTCCTTATAAATATATACCATCCATCAGAAATTGGCATGACCTGGTCGTCTGGTACCCGCTTTGATACCAGACGACCAGATTTTTTTAGTATTCAAGTGAAAACGAAAAGAAAATCTCTCTCGGCTGCAAGTCCGGTCTATAGACCAACCACTGATCTTCTTCGACAAATTCTGCCGGAGATCCATCCGGATTGCGGTACGTGGCTTTTACCACGGGCAACTGTCCATCGTTTTCCATGTAATTGAACAGGTCCTGTCCGCCAAATAGCCGCAATTGCTTGCTGTTGAACAAATTGTGTATGTCCATTGCAAATTCGCCTCTCATGCCCCCCAACAGTCCGAATCGCTTAGAGAGACGCGCATTGGTGCGGTGATAGGGCTTCCACGACTGGTTCAGCGGCTCGGTGCTGGTGGATCCCGGAGAATGATAGGTGAATCTCTCTGGCGAAGCGTAGGTGTAGTGCAAATTCAGGTACCAGTTCCCCAGAGGCATGAAATTACCCATCACGGGACCGAAGTTGTTGGGTGTGCTGAACAATCCGTTGATCTTAAACGTATTGTGTGGGTTCCACACTTCCAGATTGTTCTCACCGGCACCGTGATAGCGATCTCGTCCGAGTTGCCTGATGGAACCATCTGGTTGGGGAATGGGAATATAGAGGTTTGTGGGACCATAAGCACCTGTGCTGGAATAGGACAGATCGTATTTGAACTGGAACTGTGCATTGGGCCAGCGTTTGGTGCTCAATTCAAATTCCAGGCCTCGCGCATCCAGGCGCGCACCTTGAATGGCCCACGCACCGCGGTTGGTAAACTGCGCCTGCGGCGTCTGTTTTTGCGGGTTGACAGGATCCATAAACAGATTTACTTGAAGTCCCTGATTGGCGCCATACGCGTTTTCCCGACCCATCTGGAAGCCGCGTTTTGTCAGGTCCTTGGCGTCCTTGTAATACATGGTCACATCCAGGCCGAGCGCGCCGGCGATATCCTGGTCAAAACCCACTTCGTATTGAATCATCTTCTCGTATCCAATTTCCGGGTTGCCACCTTTGCCGTACCAGTGGAGATAATTGTAGTCTTCCTCTGGATTGTAGTCATAAGTTGGAGGCAGATGGTGTCCGGTGACGGGGGCACCGCGGTTCCAGATCGTTTTGTTGCCAGCGATATTTGTCCACCCCGGACGCTGGTTGAAATGCCCGTACATAAAGTGCAGCACGGTGCTGGCGGTAATGGGATGTGCGATGCCCACGCGGGGTGACAAGGCGATCTGTGTCGGTGCCTTGACAGCGTGGGGACCTTCTGGATCAAAGGATAGAATTCCGCCCGCGAGATTGCCCAGTGTGCCAGTTGCCAGGGCATAGGGGTCCCACATGGTGTAATTCACCATCTTGTTGGCACTGAACATGTCCAGGCGCAAGCCCAGATTTACGATCATGCCTTCAGCCTCGATCTGGTCCTGTAAGTACGCGCTGAAATCCCACGGATAATAGTCTCCATGCGGTACCTTGTTGAATGGCGTAGAGGCGGGACCGAAATTACCCGCATGCCATTCGTCTATGTACTGCGGCTCGTAAGAAAAGCCCGCTTTGAACAAGTTGTGTTCATTGACCTGGCTGGAAAAATCCATCTTGACAGTGGTTTTCCAGTTGAAAGAATGAAGCCTGGCTTGATCTACCGGTAGCCGTCTGCGAGCGCCTACCGTGCTCACTGGACTGGTAGGGAACCACACGGGTTCTAATGGCACGGTATTTCGATTAAACCAGTCTTCGTAGGTATAATCATAGAGACCCTCGTAGTGCATATCGTACCGAACCTGATGGTACTGAACGCGGAATTCCATGAATGTCCTGGGGCTGAAAATGTGCGTCAGCTTGGACATTGCCGTGTTGGTGCGGATGTACTGCGGGGGTCGTGGATACGCATTGTTGCCATGTAATACATTGGCAGAGTTTGCAGACCACTTATGGTTGTCGTAGGGCGTTTTGATCTCCGATGTTTTGTGGTTGCCCGTGGCATGTCCAATGTCGTCCGACGAGAGGTAGGTCATTCTTGGATAGCCGCTGTTATCCGTTCCCTGATGCGTATAGGACAATGTGAGTCTGGTTTTGTCAGTCAGATTGTAATTGAGCTTGGTAATGACATTCCATTCCGGGCTGTAATTCAAGATAGATGGCCATCGGGTCACGCCTCGGAGGTACTTACCGCTCAATAGCAAATCTATATTTGAACTGAGAGGACCAAAAAGAGAACCTTCCCCTTCCCACTGGTCCAGATCCGTGTAATTGCCCATGGTTTCTGGAGGTGTGGTGAATTCCTGGTATTTCTGCCAGTTGAACTCAGGTGTAGGATTTTGTCCCTGTTCTGTCCAGTAGTTATTCCAGGAGGCTCCCATGTCGTTGTTGTCGAAGTACTCCCTGGTGATTACCTGATGTTCGACATTTTCCTCGCTGTAAATATTGCGGCCCCAATGGTATTTCCCTCGTGGGCGCATGCGCGTCTTTGCATTCCAGTGCCAGCGGTCTCGCGCAGACCGGGTCACGATGTTGATGATCGCATCGTTGGCCTGGCCGTATTCCGCGTTGTATCCACCCGAGAGCACTTCCATTTCCTGGATGGCTGAAGTATTGGTTACGACAAAACTGGATTGGGTGAAATTATCCCGCATGTCAACGCCATCAACCATATAGGCTGCGTTGATGCCGAATCCGCCGCGTATGGATCCGCGCACACCCACTCCCGACTGAATTTCTACGGCTTCTTCGACTGAGTTGACCCAACTCAATTCCAATTCCTCAGTGGTCATCGTCTGCTTGCTCCCCGTGAGATCGAGTTCTACGGGGGGGCGTTCGGCGATCACCAGTATCTCGGCAGCTTCGAGGGTTTCTTCGGTCAGTTCAAAATTGAGTTTTGTGGTCTGGTCAATTTTTATGCGGACGTCGGTCTGTGTGACTTTTGTATATCCTACCATTGACGCCTGTACTTCCAGCAGGCCGGGGGGGACATTGAGGATAAAATAATTGCCTTCGGTGTCTGTGGTCGCGCCCAGACGGGTGCCAACCACGACGACGTTTGCGCCGGGCAATACTTCTCCCGATTTGGCGTCTTTTATTACGCCAGCAACTTTCCCCGTGGTACCTGCAAAGGCTTGAGACACCAGGAGAAGGACGAGCATACTCAACAAACACATTCGCTTCATGTGTCAACTCCTTTGTTTGTGGTTCTGGCGAGGATGACTTCCCCGCCTGACGATTTGGTTTCCTTCAAAAGCTATCAACTCTCAGCGCATAACGCCCTCCTTTGAAACGGTGACTTTCTTATACCTGTACAACTGGTCACAGCCCAGCAGTTTTGCCTTTCTTCTTTTGTATTCTCTGTGGATGCTTTTTACCTTTTCATCTGCGTTCATCTGCGTTCATCTGTGGATGCTTTTGCCTTTTCATCTGTGGTTCAAATTGTCCGTTCTCAATATCCAGTCCAACGGGGTCCAGTCCGTTTGGGGTGGT
>CAZCYQ010000102.1:0-6645 GCA_964503085.1 uncultured Rhodothermaceae bacterium
GACTTGAGCGTGAGAAGGCTGCGGTGCTGGTGGTGATCGGTGCGCTGAGCGACGGCAGCAAGACGGTGCTGAGTGTCGTGCCGGGCTACAGGGAGTCGACCGAGAGCTGGTCGGAAGTGCTGAGGGACCTGAGGGACCGTGGGATGAACTGTCCGAAGCTGGTAGTAGGAGACGGACACCTGGGCATCTGGGGAGCGCTAGCCAACGTGTATCCGGAGGCCAAGGAGCAGAGGTGTTGGAACCACAAGGTCATAAACGTGCTCGACCGGCTGCCGAAGAGCCAGCAGGAACAGGCCAAGCTGATGCTGCGGAGCATCCCTTATGCGGGCAGCCGCGGTGAGTCTGAGCGCCTGAAGTCAGTGTTTGCCGCGTGGTGCCGTGAACGCTCCTACGATGCGGCTGCCGAGACTCTGGAGCGGGACTGGGATCGAATGGTGACGTTCTATGAGTTCCCTGCCGAGCACTGGAGGCATCTGAGGACTACGAATGTCGTGGAGTCGCCGTTTGCGGCGCTGAGGCTGCGTACTGACGCGGCGAAGAGGTTCAAGAGGGTGGACAGGGCGATAGCAGTGATCTGGAAGATGCTGATGGTGGCGGAGAGCAGATTCAGGAGGCTGAAGGCGCCTGAGTTAATGAAGGACGTACACCAGGGCGCCATCTACAAGGATGGAATCGCCATAGAATCGGAACCGGAGAAGGTCGCCGCCTGATCTCGTTTACACACAACTTGACGTGACCTCCGGGTCTCATCCGAATTTCGACCTAAGATTCTCCTAGACAGAGCCGCTCCCGGACCCTGCCCGGTAGATCCGATGCCAGCTACCAGGCCTTTCTCATTCTCTTTGTCTTCCTCTGAAATGATCATGGCGCCGCCGTCAATGCCAAGCCTGCCAACATCAACCTCACACTCGGCGATTTCTACCAGCAGCTTATCGACGTCTAAGACCGCACCGGGGCCAATCAGCAATTTGACGTTTTCGTTCCTCCGGGTCCCCGACGGCAATTGATGGTGAGTATAGGGTTTAGGAAGTTCAAAGACAGTATGTCCTGCGTTAGGTCCTCCCACCCGTACCAGAAGGTCATACTCCCCAGACAGAAAAGCGGCAATTTGCCCCTTGCCTTCACTGCCGTATTGGCCTCCGACAATAACGTCAACATATCCGCTGCTTGCTAAACCGTAGAGACCTAGGCGGCTCGCAACTCGTATGAGCACATCTTCTTGAGTACACCGATCCGAGTCGACGACTACATCAGCGATGGCTTGAAGTTCATTCACCAGAAATTCGGTATTGTTTCGGCGAACATCGTCATAGGTCATAGAATCGGAACCTGCAGATTCCTGCTGTCTCTTGCCGTATCGCTGGGACAGTACCGACGCAGGGGCGTTCATGTGAATGTGTGCAACCGCGGCCCCGTAGGCATTCCTGATCGCATCAATTTGCTTCTCTATTCTGACGGAATCGACAACTATGCCCTGTGAGGTGTCCCTGGCGCGTAATTCCCGGTCGAGGCCCTTTAGCACCCAAGTCCCATTGGTTTCTCGGTCTAATCGTTCACCTTCCCGCTGTAGGTCGGCCCTTCCACTCTGACCCATATTCGCCAGCTCGGACTTCAGCCAGTCGCTGGTGCTTACCACTTTCAACCCGAACCGGTCTGCTAGGTTACTAGCCAAGGTGGACTTGCCGGAGGCTACCGGACCCGACAGTAATATGATCCTTCTATCCATTAGATATTCCCATGGCTCTTACACGGCACAACGCAGTCATAAGTCGAGCATCCCTTGGACTTCAGAGGGCATTCTGTCAGGTAGAGCGTAAACAAATACAGGCGTTCCTTTCCTCACAAGACGCTCGTCGATCAGTTCTCTTATCAACTCCCAGTTTCCTCCAGCTTGGCCGGTACCGATTCTCGGCATATGTACACTGGCACCCTGTTGCGCTGCGACCTCTCGAAGTTGGTCAAGGGCTGAACTAAGAGCGTTGTACCGGATACGCGGTCTCACTGATCGACCATATCCTCTCTGGGCAATCATATGTACAATACTTAGATCCTCTTCAATGTACGCCCGATGTATCTTGCCTAACGACAGATTGCTTTGATCTCGCTCCGCCCAATCACGAAATTCATCCTGGATGAATCCCCACTTCTTGGCAACTTCCAAGGCGAATCCTGCTCCCCAGTTAGGAGTCCCGTCATTAACGACGTGTGCAATGATCCGCTTGCCAGTTCCTCTTGGTTCTCTAGCGTCTCCGAACAGATAAGCGATTTGTACTGCGCTTGGCTGTATAGCATTCTGGGAAGTAAGGATTCCGGCTATGCGTGGGAATCGGTCTCCCGGGAACGGCGGTATCCCGACACACTGAACATCGAACGCAGGGAGTTGGCTTCCCCAACTTTCAGTTCCCTTAGCGGTAAATCCAATGGCCGTGCATTCTGCTAAGACAGTACTCGTTTCGACTTGGAAATTTGACGGAATACCCACATCCCACGTGCGTGATGGGACACTGTAGTCAATTCTGAAGCCAGGATAGCCACCACCCATGCTTACGCGGGCGGCCGCAAAAACAGCACAGGGCATACTGGTCAGTTTGGCAATCCTGAGCAGTATCGCCTCGGTTGAGACATCGAATTCACCTCTTAACCTGAGCAAATTATCGATATCAATCCCTTCGCCTTCAAGGCCCGTATAACCAATTGGCATCAGGAGCTCGGCCGCGCCAATATTGCAAAGCAGTTCAAGCTGCCATGTATCATCGTGAAACTCAACTGATGGAGTTCTATTCCTCACCATTTGGGCGCAGTCTGGAAACAGGGTGTGAGCAAGCTCATGGGCCACCGAGTACCTTATCCTCCCACGCGGTCTGTTGGGATTGAATTCTATGCGTAAATCTTCATCGACGGGTACTATGCGCGCGTCGACTATGGCATCATTCGGGAGAAGACTGATTTCAAACAACTCGGCCAGTTGAAAAGGGTCATATGGTGGTCCCTGCCAGCCTTTTTCCGTAGCTTCCACTACCATCTGTCTTGCCTTATACTGAATGGCGCTAACCGGGTCGGCCCCTTGAGCGAAGGCTGTAACAGAAGGGTTGGTCCAATGGCGGTCCTGATAAGTCATAACAAGCTAATCCTCCAAGAAATGCACCGATCTCTTTCGAGGACGGATCCAACGATTTTACTCATTGATTGAGAAAAACTGATTCATAGTGTGTGTTCACCCAGAGAATCACACCTCGGAGAGTCTATCCACTAATGTATCTCTGGTCAACCTACGATGCGTAGCGATTCGCATTATCTACGCAAAAGCCCAGGCGCACCTCCTCAGATAGCCTTGCAAGTTCCCGGACAGCGCAAGCTCGGCGAAAGAGTGGCCGTCTTCCCTTAGAGGCTATTTCTAGGTGTGGCCTCTAAGCGATTCTTGATCTTCCGGCAAGGCGTAGTTTGAGATTACTCGAAATCAGTCCAAAATTTTCAAGCCTAATCATGAATTTGCACCTTCACCGTGAAGGCTTTTGAGCCTCAATCAGGGAGCGACTCGTTGCTGACATTCTTCGGTCGGGTCATTGAGCCGCAGTAGAACCAACTTGTGGCTACTCGAGAGATCCTGTTGGCTCTGAGTAATCGGATGAGGATTGTAGTAGCTCAACAGTGGGGAATCAACGTGGCGGGGGGGTTCAGCCGAATTGTCTTCGCACAGACTTTCGTCAAGAATACATGGTCATTACCGGCTATATCGGCGATTTCCACCTCTCAGACGTACAACTGGTTTTAATGCGTGATTCCAAGAGTGGGATTGAAGTCTTGAAAGCCGTCACACTTTGACGAATTGCGATACTTGAGCTATCTTCCACCCGAGTGGCCTAGATCAGCGAATGAAGTCAGCCCAGTCATCTAGGGGCTAAGCATGTTCAATTTCCTTGCCAAGTGTCTGCTGGTGTCGACATCATTGTCTCCAGTGCTACTGGTGATGGCTGTGAGCCAATTTGAGAGTGGTCTACCATGCACACGATGGCTCGGATGGCCCCTCCTGGGAACCGTCGTTGTGCTAGTGGTGCTCTGCCGTTTGCTCTTGAGATATGCAGAAAAGCGCCTACAGGAATTAAGGCTGCAAATCACCAGTTTCGAGCGCCGAGACCAAGAGGTGTTGACATTTCTGTTCATCTACATGTTGCCACTGATTCGGACGGATGGATTGGGCATTACTGCTGGATGGATCACAACAGCCTGTGTTGGCGCAATAATCATCTACGCGCTTGCTCAGGCGGGGGCCTTTCACTTTAACCCATTGATGCGACTGTTTTTCGGGTATCGCTTTTACTCAGTCATTACTTCCACCGGTGTAACTAATCTTCTCATCAGTCAGAAAGATCTGAGGATGCCTGGTGAGGAAGTCAGAACAGTGAGACTCGACAGAGGCGTTTATCTCGTCATAGGATCTGAGGATGCTTGAAAACCTTCAACTTGCAGCAATTGTAAAGCGGCGTTCCACAACGGAGCTCTTGCAGATTCAGCTAATTAGAGAACTACAAGAAGCTCTTGCTGACGATTGGGAGAGTCAATGCGGACAATTTCTCGACGAGACTGAATTGATCCCATTCAATGCGGGGTATTCTCCGGAAAGGCACGAGCGATTTCACATTCCAAACTTTCCATTGCCCGACTGGCTGGAAAGTGCATATACTCACGGCTTTCAGAACCTTGATACCATCAGCGCAGCCGCTACCACGGTACGTAATGTGTCAGGTATAGTGGGAATCGCTAGAACAGAATCTGGCGAAGAAATCATGCTCTTCCAGAACTTCACTCAATCGAGGGTGATCAGGCCCGCTCGAATTCTGTCCCTTGACCCAGATGCTTGGCTATTGAACCCCAACACCTTCGTAAACAATGATCGACCGGGGTTAATTCTTGATAGTAGACTGAGCGCAGTCATTAAAGTGGTCGAGCAAACTCTCATTTTCAGAAACTATCGTACAGTCAACACTTTCTTACCTCTATCTGCCTTCTATCGTGAAGCTTCTGAACAAGACATTCGCGATGTATTATCTCACCCCGTCTTTGACACAGAAGATGCTGATGGCATTGTATCGATCTCCAATGAATGGTTTCGGAAACGATTTGCTATGCTCAAGGACTCCAAGATTCTGGACGAGTACTCAGCTAGTGAAATTAGAGATCGGTCAGAGGGTTACGACGTATCAGTCGATGTCGTGAATGGCAAGCTCGTGTTCCCGGCTGATAAGTTGGCGGCCATGCAACTCTTGAAGTATCTCAACGAGGAGCTATTTAGAGGGGCAATCACTAATACGCTTTACGAAACCAATTCGCGTAGGCCAGTTGGTACGAATTAGAGACAGGATAATTTCCGTACTCGGGAGAGCCTTCTCGGATGACTGCATCCTACACTATTGGCGTACTTTGCGCACTCAAGATTCCGCGATTACAAGCCTCACGTCTCGCTTCGATAGGCTTAGGAATCTAATGGAAGACGAAAGGCTGCACAGTCTTCGACATCCAGAATGAGATTGCCCGGCGACCTACGTGGGGAACCTTAGCTCCTCACTCAAAAGGGCAATTTGGCCGCTTAAAGATCCCCAAACAGACATCTCTTAAAGGTACTTAGGAACTACAAAACGACATTCGCCATCGGCGAAAACTTAGCGTGCTGGCGCGCCACCAGTTCGGTTGACATATCTACGTAAACCATAGTTGTCGTCAGCCTCTGATGTCCCATAATGCGCTGGAGTGAGAAGACATCCCCACCATTTACTATGTACTGCACACCGAATGTGTGTCGTAGAGTGTGTGGCCCGATTTTCGGCGGCTTGAATCCGGCCTTCCTCATGCTGCGCCGGACTGTCTGCTGCAATCCCCAACCAGTCAGCCTTCCCCGGCAACCGATCCACTGACCTCGTTCGTCTCCCTGCTTTTCCAGCAGCTCAAGTACACTCTCACTAATTGGCACTATCCTGTCCCCGGTCTTCCCGGATACGAGCACCCCATCTCGGCTAACGTTGTCGCGGGTCATTGTAGCCAACTCGCCGACACGCATGCCCGTGTCCAGCAGCACCGCCAATATGGCGTATTCTCTTCCTTCTTCCGCAGATCGAAGCAGGCGTTTAATCTCTGATGAGTTGAGTACGCGCGGAAGTTTTCGCCTCATCACCGGAACTGGAATGCCCGTCATGATGTTCGCACCAAAACCCTCGCGCTCTGCCCATCCCCAGAAGATACGCAGCCTGTGCCAGATCGTTCTCATCGACGACGGTGACAGATCAGTGTTCTCGATGAAAATCTGCTGCAGGTCGTACTTCGTCTGCGGCAACTCATCCGGGTACATCTCTGCCATTTTGTTGAGAACCCAGCAGTATGTGTCAATCGTAGACTTGGACAGGCCCCTAGACCGGCGGCTGTCCAAGAACAAATTCAATGCGCTTTCTGTCTTCATCTTCCACCTCTGGCAAGAAGCGGTGCTTCCCGTCCAGCGCGAAATAGACAGATAAATCAGAGGTGTCACGCAATTCGTGAAATTGGAGAGCAACCATTCAATGGCATTGAAGAGGTAAGGAGTTCGAGTCCTCTCAGCTCCACCATCAAAACGGACTTGCAGCGCGTAGTAGACAGGGAAGCGACGACGTGATCAAG
>CAZCYQ010000103.1:0-6625 GCA_964503085.1 uncultured Rhodothermaceae bacterium
GCGCCGGCCAAGTCGCCCGCTACCGCTGGATCCACCAATCGACCGACCAAGGCACTTTCGGCGACCCCACTTTCGGATCCGCCGAAAAGGGAGAGCGCTTCATCCACGCCGCGGTCGAGGTGCTGGTTCGCATCGTCGAGGACATAAGGAAAGGGCACTTGTAGCCGAGGAATTGCCCGTTCAGACTGCAACCTCTTTATTAGTACCACCGACGAATTGTCGGAAACGGATTCGATACCATCTCCCTTAAGAGCAACGTCCCCAAGGCTCTCCCCTACCTTTGGCGCGCTAGGAATATCGCGTGTCCTCGAATCGGGAGAAATGAAAACCAATATGGGTAAGTCGCTACGCTTCATTGATTTGTTTGCCGGTCTCGGTGGGTTTCATCTAGCTCTTAAGGAACTTGGCCACCAGTGCGTCTTTGCCTGCGAACTCGATAAGGACCTTGCAGAACTTTACGAGAAGAATTTTGAGATCTGTCCTTCCGGCGATATTCGAGAGCTTGATATCCAATCGCTGCCTGCCCACGACATACTCTGCGCTGGCTTTCCCTGTCAGCCATTTTCAAAAGCTGGAAGCCAGCAAGGGCTTGAGTGTCCGCAATGGGGAGACCTAATCGACTACGTCATCCACATTCTCAGGACCCACAAGCCGCGCTATTTCATCATTGAAAACGTGCCCAACCTTGTGCGGCACGGACAGGGGAAAACCTGGCGGACGATCAGGCACAGGCTGCGCTGTGCCGGTTACAGCGTCCGAGATAAGTTGCTATCGCCGCATAATTTCGGCGTACCGCAGATTCGCGAGCGGGCGTTCATCGTTGGCCGTCGCGGTGGCCTAAACGAGTTCTCGTGGCCCGCTTTCTCCCTCAAGCCTGAGCATTCCATACACTTATCCAAATGCTCCGTGTTGGATAAGCGTCCTGATGACGCTCGACCTTTGTCGGCACGTTCCATACAGTATCTGGAAGCTTGGCAGCAATTTCTTGACCGCTTTCCCAAGAACGAAGAGTTGCCGTCTTTTCCGATTTGGGCCATGGAGTTCGGTGCTACTTATCCGTACGAAGACAAGACACCTACAGGGATGGGGCTCTCAAAAATGGAATCCTTTAAGGGGAGCTTTGGCCGCCCGCTTCGCGACCTGTCAGAACAGGACGTTCTCGCGCAGTTACCTGCCTATGCCCGTGATCCAGCACAGTCTTTTCCAAAATGGAAAATTGATTTTATCCGTCAGAATCGTGCCTTTTACAAAGGCCATAAGACCTGGATCGACGAATGGCTTCCTTCCGTTCTTGAGTTCGCCCCGAGCTTTCAGAAGTTCGAATGGAACTGCAAGGAGGAGGAGCGGGATATCTGGCGGTACATTATTCAATTCCGCGCTTCCGGCATTCGCGTCAAGCGCCCGACGACAGCCCCCTCCCTTGTCGCCATGACGACGAGTCAGGTGCCCGTTATTGCATGGGAGTGCCGATTTATGACGATTCGGGAATGTAGCCGCCTTCAAAGCATGGATGACTTGCAGCATCTTCCGTCAAATCAGATCGCCGCTTTCAAAGCTCTTGGCAATGCGGTCAATGTTCGTGTGGTGCAAGAGATCGCCCGTCATCTACTGATTCAATGACGCCGGCATTATTGAACCGATCCATCAGATGGAAGCTCTGGGGCGCGTTGCCTAGGCAATTCGCGATTCACGAGAGAGGGATAAAGAGTATTGGCGTCCAGAACAGTTGATATCAGGCCCGGCATCAGCATGCTGGCCGTTCTACGACACCTCAACTACAGGCCTTGGTATGCCTTGAGCGAATTTGTCGATAATGCGGTGGAGAGCTTTGTCAAGCATCGGGAAGCACTGGAGAAGGCGCACGGCAGGCCTCTCAAGCTCCGGGTCAATATTGACATCGACACAGCATCGCCAGCTCGTATCTCTATCCGTGACAATGCGGCCGGTATCTTTGAGTCTGAGTATGGTCGAGCCTTTCGGCCAGCCGCTATACCCCCGGACCGGTCCGGTCTTGCCGAGTTCGGCATGGGCATGAAGAGTGCAGCCTGTTGGTTCGCTCCCCGGTGGAGTGTGCGCACATCCGCATTGGACGAGCCTATTGAACGCACGGTGCGCTTTGATATTGAGAACATCGTCAATGACGATATTAAAGAACTTACGATCCAAGAGACTCAAGAAGAGCCCAAACACCACTACACAGAAATTACCCTTGAGCACATATTCCAGCCGCCTGTTGGGCGTACGACTGCCAAAATCAAGGAGCATCTCACCGATATTTATCGGAAATTCATCCGCGACGGCCTCCTCGAATTACGCTTCAATGGCGATGCACTGATCTATAGAGATCCGAAAATTCTAGAGGCACCTTACTTCAAGGATAAGGATGGACCTGACCGCATCTGGCGCAAGGACATCGAGTTTGATTTCGGCAATGGACTCTCTGTTCACGGCTTCGCAGCACTGCGAGAGAAGGCAAGCACGACCAAGGCGGGCTTCTCGCTTTTCCGGAGAGGCCGCGTCATTCAGGGGAGCGGGGACGAGGGCTATCGTCCTGTCCACGTTTTTGGCCACTCCAATAGCTATCGCTATCAACGGCTATTCGGAGAGCTTCATCTTGATGGATTTGAAGTAAGCCATACGAAGGATGGGTTCCGGTGGGACGAAAATGAGCAGCCGTTTCTGGAATTGCTGCGCGATCACCTAGATAGCGAAGATCTTCCTTTGCTGAGGCAGGCTGAGGGCTACAGGGTCCGTGAGCCAGTCGCACGTATCAAGACAGCCGCCAAGCAAGCCGTTGGCAACACAACACAGGTGATGGAGGAGCACTTACCCGAGATATTGCCAGCCGTTGCGGCGGCGGAGCCGGTTGGTACACCGACCGAGGAAACGCCGCAGAAATCTCTTCTCGCTGGTCACCAGTTTGACATTCGCTTTCGTGATAAGAAATGGTCAATCAAGGTCGAACTCACCAATGATCCGGCGGAGAGTCAGTGGGTTGCCATTAGCGATACCCCCAATACGCAAAGCGAGCCACGCAAACTCAGCATCCGGGTTTCTATGGCCCACCCGTTTATGATGCGCTTTGCCCAGACCGACACTGAAGATGTGGAGGGATTGCTTCGAGTGGCGGCAGCAATCGCGCTAGCCGAGGTTCTGGCTCGTGACTCCGGCGTACGCCAAGCTGGCACTGTCCGGCGCAATGTCAATAACATCTTAAAAGAGGCACTATCAGAGCCATAAAAGGAGGCATTCATGTCTGATGACACTCCGATAATAATTGAGGCTACTTCCGAGGAATCCGGTGACAACCGCTGGAATCCGATCTTAGGGCCAGAAACCATCGACTTTCTTGAGGAAGTAGTTCCACAAAGCAGCCGCGATAACGTGAGTGATGCTGCGGTTTCTATTCTCGCTAAGGGAATTAATCCCAAAGCCGCCACCGGATGGGAAACGGGTCTGGTAGTCGGCTATGTTCAAAGCGGCAAAACGATGTCATTCGAGGCTGTTGCCGCGCTCGCCCGTGACAATGCCTTCCAAATCGTCATCGTCGTTGCCGGCATCTCCAATCCTCTGCTCGACCAATCGACAGGCCGGCTGCGCCGTGACTTAAGGCTCGACGAGCCAGACCGTGCACGACGCTGGATTCAGTTTCAGAACCCATCTGATAATGACGCGACGGTTCAGGCCGTTCGTGATGTTCTGGATGACTGGCGTGATCCCGGAACGCCCGAGGAATACAAGAAGACCGTTCTCATCACAGTCCTCAAAAATCATCTTCACTTGCGGAGCCTCACTGCACTCGTTGGTGCCCTGAATATGCAGAACGTTCCCGTTCTCATCATTGATGATGAGGCGGATCAAGCCAGCTTGAACACAGAGGCTGCACAAGGACAAGAAAGTACAACTTACCGTCGTCTGATGGAGCTTAGGCAGGAGCTACCCAGCCATACATATCTGCAATATACCGCAACGCCGCAAGCTCCACTGTTAGTCAGCATCATTGATTCCTTGTCTCCCAACTTTGTTCAGGTCCTTGAGCCTGGCGATACGTATGTTGGAGGGCGCGAGTTTTTCGCCAACAATTCTAACTACGTCCGTGTAATTCCCCCGGAGGATGTACCCGTAAAGTCCAATCCCTTGAGCGAGCCACCGGAAACTCTCCTACAGGCACTACGCGTTTTTATGGTCGGCGTTACAGCCGGTCTTCGCGTCAGTCGCAATACCGGAAATCGCTCTATGCTGGTCCATCCTTCACATCGGACTGAGCAGCATCAAGAGTTCTACAACTGGGTTCGAGAGATCTTTGAAGCATGGAAGAGCATTCTCACTTTACCGGATGCCGATCCTGACAAGCTGGAATTGATTGAGGATTTTCGTGAAGCCTATGGCGACTTGGCCGAGACGGCTGGATCAGACCTACTTACTTTCGACGAACTCGTGCCTTCGTTGTCTCTGGCCTTCAGAAATACCCGTGTCCTAGAGGTGAATACTCGTGGCAGGCGCAGCACGCCTCTGGTGGACTGGCGCAGTGCCTATGGCTGGATACTCGTCGGTGGACAGGCGATGGATCGTGGTTTCACCATAGAAGGCCTCACGGTCACCTATATGCCTAGAGGCATCGGTGTGGGCAATGCCGATACCGTGCAGCAACGCGCCCGGTTCTTTGGTTATAAAAGATCGTATCTCGGTTATTGTCGCCTCTATCTTGAGCAGGGCACACTTAATGCGTTTCAGAACTATGTCGAGCATGAGGAGGATATCCGCAGCCAACTAGAAACCATTCAGCAAGAGAACCGGCCATTGAATGAATGGAAGCGCGCTTTCATTCTCGATACAAAATTACGTCCATGCCGACAGACTGTGCTTGAGTTCGATTACATGCGTGGGCGATTTTCTGATGCTTGGGTGGCACCGCGCGTTGTGCTCGCATCTGATCCTGTCATCCAGGCTAACCGGGAGGCCGTTGAGGCATTCTTGGAGGGAATGACGTTTGTCGACGACGACGGCCATCTTGATCGCACCGACATCCAACGTCACGAGGTCTGCCGTGAGGTTCCTCTGCGCGGCGTGATTGAGCAACTCCTCGTGCGTATGCGGATCACTGGCACAGTTGATTCGCAGCGCAATACCGGCATGCTTCTTCAACTAAGTCGTGTACTGGAAAACAACCCCGATGAGCGTTGTATCGTCTACCGGATGAGTCCTCGTCTCAGGCGGAGACGCGGCATCGATGAGAATGGGGAAGTCACCAATCTCTTCCAAGGCGAGGCACCAGTGAATCCGCGAGAGCGGCGCGGCGAAGTTTATCCCGGAGACCGTGCGATTCGCGATAACGACACAATAACGGTTCAAATTCATACCCTTAATCTCACAAAGAAAAAAAACGACGTTGACGAAATCGTTATGGAGAATGTGCCTGTAATCGCTGCATGGATTCCGGCACGTCTAGCACGTGGCTGGATCAGCCAGGATCAACCGATCCAAGGCGACTGATGAGCGTATCACTCGATGCTCTATTCGAGACGATCGTTGCTCCCGTGGGTGGTGATGCGGGCAAGCCACTCTATGCCGTATTGCCTGTCCCCGACTATCAGAGCTACTTTGTCGGTAAGGATCGCGACTCTTACGCCTGCCTATTGATTACTACTGCTGACTCTTCACGACGACAACCACCACCAATCCGCCTTGAAAGTCTCGATGTCCAGTTTGGATTACCCTGTTACATCAAAAAGGCGTACGAGCCAGACCAAGAAGAACGATTCACTGTCATCCGTTGCCGTTCTCTCGACTATGAGATAGTCCGCTATTTCCTTTTTATATGCAATGCGGTCTTGCGGATAGTTGGTGATAGGCCGGCACAACACGCCGTGGCTTCAGCCGTGCATCGGCTTGCTGCAATTTTTCAGAAGACACAAAGACCACCGGCGAGGACTGTAAACGGACTATTTGGGGAACTCTATTTAATCTATCGCAGTACCAATCCGATTAGGACACTAACGGCTTGGCGCACTGATGAAACAGCCCGCTTCGATTTTGTCGAAGGAGACGTGTGTCTCGATGTCAAGACGACTACAGGCCGAGTGCGTGCTCATAGCTTCTCTTACGAGCAGTGTAACTCACCCCCTAACACGTTGTCTATCGTCGCGTCTATGTTCGTTGAACGCGTTTCAAGGGGCATCACACTGCGAACTCTCATTGACGAGATTCTAGCCGTTGTTGCGTCTGATATGGATCTCGCACTTAAGCTGCATGAGGTGACAGCCGCGACTCTGGGCACGAGTATCAAAGAAGCTATGGAGTTGGCCTTCGACGTAACCCTCACGGATACATCCTTGCGCTTCTTTAATCTCGCTGATGTGCCTTCTGTCAGAGGGCCTTTACCGGCAGGCGTAAGTGACGTACGTTTTCGTTCCGATTTGTCGGCGTTAGAAGATTTGTCCGTGCAAGCACTGATCGACCTCGATCCTATATTCCGGGACCTCCTACCAACCTGACTCTGGCATAGGAAGCTCCACTGGTTGCTAAGGCAGGAAAACGTAAGAGGCTCGCATCGTCGAGGATATAAGGAAGGGGCACTTGTAGGTCAGTGAATACAACTTGCCCGACCAGCGCAAAATTGCGACAG
>CAZCYQ010000104.1:0-6383 GCA_964503085.1 uncultured Rhodothermaceae bacterium
GCCCCAGAATTTGAAAATATCAACCTCTCACAAAAATAGCCGAAGAGCCTTTTGAAGTAACCTTATCGGCATTCACCTGTTAATTCGCGGTGACCTGTAGCCCGCAACATTGTTTACGTTCTGTATTGATTTTAATTATACTCGTTAGTTATGAGTGTACAGTCGTTTTTGGCCCAGAATCGTCGGATTACTCCCCTTCCAGAGAGACATGAGAAAGAACTGGTTAAGCAGACATGTACATCTTGTCATGCCATTTCTGCCATTAAGAGGTCGGGATTTGATGGAGTAGACATGTGGTGCTCTGTTCAAGAGGCCATGATAGGATTACCGGAACCAGAAGCCAATCGCATTGCCAAGTACCTAGCCGAGCATTTTCATGCCCGTCAAGATCGGAATCCAACCCTTGTCGATAGCCCAGTTGAACTAAGTATTCAGGAGTGGATTGCCCCTGCGCTGGGACAACGCTTCCATGTTCCTGTTGAAGCCCCCGATGGTTCCATCTGGTAGACAGGTCTGTGGTCAAGTCTTGTGGGACAGCTTGATCCTGTGACAGGAGAAATGGAAGAATATCACTTGCCTCCAGAAGCAAAACCGCACAGCACTGTTCCAGATGATGAGGGCTATATCTGGTACACGGGCAACAACAATGGTACAATCGGCAAGCTTGACCCAGAAGCTGGAGGAATCGCGGAGTATCCAACTGAAGCTGACGATCCTCATACAACTGTCGTTCACCCAAACGGGAAGTTGTACTTCACCTCACAGCGAGCTACAATGCTAGGTAGACTTGATCCCTAGACAGAATCATTTCAGAGTTGGGCAATCCTTAGTGGCGTAGTGGCCATCCGATATGTCTGGGGCACACGCGAAAATAAACTGCTGATTCATCGGGGTAGCTCCAATCGTGTTGGCCGCGTAACCATTAAAGATCTGATGAAATAGCAGCTTGCTTACACATGCTACAGATCTCAACGCGCACTTCCATGTGCCTGAACACGAAACAACATCAATCATGCCATACACTAGAGGTTGGTACAGACATGATCAGCATGACGATTATTCCCAACCGAGTGAGATTCCTCCAACTCCACTCGGCTATGAAATGGATTTCCCATATTCCTTTTGACGTTCCACATCTTCACTGCCAGACTTATCAAATTTTTCGACCGTTAAGGTTGTGCTCTCTGGGATACGTGGAAACTCAACATCATGATTGTAAATGTTAGGGGAGACGCACCAGCGACAGGCAAGTTCTTATAGATTACTTGACGTATCACTTCCAACAACTTAAAGCTTCCATGGCCTTAGGAAACCTATCATGATTTACGTTGGGGATGTCTCTCTACACATATCGTCGCAAGGAGGCTATGCGTGTGGTATAGGGAGCCATGACAACTGGATTAATGATCAAATTTGACCTCAGGGATCATGGTGGCGTTCGAATTTCTGTGCTTCGCTAATCCTCGTGATGGCTGCCTCCCAACCTTCGGGGGAGAAATGGCAGACATTAAAGTCCGGTATCATCTGCCGTAGATATATCGAAAAAGGATGCCACGAAACCCGATTCCAACCTAGCCTTACGCCGTCCCATCCGCAGTTCATCAGTGAGGGCACCAGGAAAAGAAACTCTAGCCCACATGTTGCCCGAATCAGCGTGATGCCACTATCTAAATCGTATTTATTGCATTTTCTATCCTCGAGGAGATGTCGTCCATGAATATGGTAGTGCCTGCTACACGCTGCCTCCTGGACGATTAGATCAGTATCCAGGCCAAGCTCTTGAAACAACTTAGTATAGTCCTTGATATGCTCCTTGATTGTATTGACTAAGCCTTTCTCGTTCGAGAGCTGTGTTTCGTACGCAGTTGCGGACCGAACTAATCGATCAACATCGTGAAATGGACTGCCCCATCCCTGCAATACTATATGACGTGCCCGCCGTGTTGATGTGTTGTCGTCTCCTTTGAGCCACTTGATCAAAATCTGTCCAAATAGTTCTGTCTCGCTGTACGGATCAACGAGCATAAAACCGCTCTTGACCTCACTAACACTCGTATATTCAGGTCGTGGACGCACATAGCCGAGATGTACATCCCATTCTCTGTCATTGCCGTTGCTATCATAGACCCGTACTTCTCTACAGAATTGTGTTTTCCCACAAAGAATCGACAGGAAGTCGCTAACTCTCTCCACCTCTTCCATAGCCTCCCAAAGAGGCTTCGGGTTAGAAAATTGAATGACAATCTCTGATTTTTTGAGCGTGCCTTCTGCCTCTTTCAGTTCCAGAAAAGGCCTGCGTGAAGACTGCATGACTCCCACTTTCCTACAATCGTCCTCCCAGAAAGGGAGACTGTCTTGATTTGTCTCCGAGGATGAATCTTGGTGAGACCGTGCATAGAATATCTTGTCAACATCAGTGGTTTTAAAAGATATATGCGAAAAAACTTGTTCTTGAGGATCACATGCCTTCGGTCCAATAATCGCAGCTTTTGCATCGAAACAGTACCGAGCTAATTCCAAGTTTGTGTCACTGGATAACTGAGTGAGATTCATGAAGGACATCCGCAAACCATTTTCAATTACTCCGCTAAGCGACCGCTGCACATTCCACCTATTCAATTCATTCCAATTGGAGCCTCCGTCCAGTTCCCACATGTGAATGACACAATTATTATCGGAAAGATGGATTCGCCCCATAGTTCTTTTAATACTATCCGACGAAAACACTCCACTCAACACCAAAGTGTGCATTACAATAGTAACCTCAGTTGATGAAAACTCTCCATATTTGTAAGCGCGGCCTGTGTATATTGAAATTGATTTGCCGCCCAGTGAGATTTAACTCGCTCACTTCTGAGACTCAAATTACCCACCTGGAGGGATTTTTCTTGCGCCTGCGTTTCAAATCTGCCTTGCTGATTCGTATGAGTCTGTTTTGTGATTGTTTCGCCCAATCAATTTGGAGAACCCACCATCTATTTCGGGGGGAATCTACCTCGAATTCGACCCGGTATGCAGGTTAGACGAGCCGATCCACGAGCCGGATTCCCATAATCCGGTTATTCCCGTCATCGGCCATATCTGGAGGGATATATTTCGCATTCGACAACCAACTCGCTGGAATACAGCAGTCGCACCAGTAGGCTGCGCAGTTGTAGATTGATCTATGTTCAAACACATCATTAGGAACGTCAACTGTACATCCAAATCAATCCACAGGGGCACGGTATTGGAGAATGCATCTATATGCAAGAAGTTGATGATATCCTCAGTCGTGTCTTCGACAAACATGCGTCGGACTTACCAGTCAATCAGTTCCGTGCGAAGTTCCTCCACGCAAGTGGTAATCATTAAGATTGGTTTATCACTGTATCTCATTAGGAATGCTGAACCAAGTACCCTATAGAGTAATCAGGAATTTGAAGATTAGGCAGTCATAGCCAGTAATTTGAACTAGTCAGTCTAATCAGATTTTCTACGACTCCAAACAAATGCCATACTCTTGCCTTGCATTAGTCTCCGCAGGACACCTCTCCATGAGCTACCAATCGACCCCTGCGTCACGAACGTCCGGGAGGGAACCGTGTCTCGAGAGTGCTGTGGTTTTCGCCCCACAGAGAGTGTGTGCCACAGAACACAGATCAGAGAGGAACATCTGGTTCAAGCGAATGTAGATGCTGCGTGTGCGACCAGTTCAACCACTAAGGCATCCGAACCATCACGTGATGCAGTTTGCTGATGAGTGCGATGCGTGCAAATTGGACGTGTTGGCGTAGGTACGACGCATTATAGTGGATTTGGTTGGACGGCGCTTGTGGATGAAGACCTAAGTGGCGAAGCAATGCGATTAGATGTGCTACTCCGCTGAATTATGACCAAGAATCATGTAACATTATTGGGGTACGACAACGTGGACCTTGAGTTAAATGGCCGCCAAATCTCCGCGCTGGTCGGTTATGATGCCATCGAGATTGAACAGGGAGCGCCGCCAGACAGGAAGCACCAGAAAAACCCAATAGGATTCAATATAGGGAATAGCCACGCTCCTATGGCCCAAGAAATCAAAAGGTTTGACAGAAAGAGTTACATCGGGAACTTCGGGTCTAACGGAATATTTGTGGGCTATGGCGGCCAGATGACCATCAGAATTATGAACCCGATAAGCGAGGATGTTGCGCTGGATCAATTAATGGGAATGGAGGGTTTCTCCAAGCTAAGGGAACTTGCAATCTCGGCTTCGGCAGATGGTAAGCAGAGGCTGGAACAGGAACATCGCAGAAAACAAAGACAGATAGAAGATGCGGCGTGGTTTGCCGACGTGGTCGAGCGTGTGGAACGCGGAGAGCCCTTTATATGGTCTGGATTGATAACTGATAAGGCAGCGGAGAAAACTATTACTATGACCGGTGGTCGCCTAGTGGATTATCCCGTGCTAATGGGTCTTAATAACGACCCGTATGCCGATTTTACCTTTTGCACCCCGTCATTCGACTTATAGACCGTGGCGGCTTATACGAATGTTACGCCTGTATGGTGAGTGAGTAATGATTGAATAGTGTACTAGATTTCTCTAGAGATAATTCGTCAGACCACTGCATTGCTACTGAGAAGTCAATGTGTAGCATTTCTTGCAGATCGTTTGTGAGCGTGTCTGATGTGAGCTTAGATGAAGTGAGTTGTGTGGGCATTTGGGGCAAGTGCTTCGGGTTTGTATACAATCGACACGCCGTATTTGGTATAAATGCAGGATCCAATCCAGTAAACACCTAAACTGCCAAAAAGAAGTTCTCGCCCGCCTTCGCTCCGGTTAAACCATCCATCATGGACGCTTGGAGTGCGCGTACTCTGATGATCATGTAAGCCACCTTTCAAGCGGAATTATTAAGTGGCCGGAGATTACGTGGCTGCGAGCACTCTATTACAATCATTTATTGAGTTCATCCCCAGGTCGCTATTGATGTTTCGGGAAGGTCGATGTCGCGAGTGCGCGAACGTAGGCAGTTCTCGGCTAGAATGGCGGTGTATGGGTGATCGCGGGGCGTACGTGTCCGTTGCGCCCTATGCGGGGCCATGTGATTGAGACCTTTGTGCGAGATGGAGGCAGTTCCCGACCAGCGTTTTTCGCTGACGCTCCCTTTGTGTTCACGCTTGGTTACACACCTGGCGACCCAGCCAGTCTATTTTGGCGACCAATGCCGTCAGATATACCATCACCGCGAAGTGCTCTTGGCGCTTCATTTGTGCCGGTGGTCTCGCCTCAAAGCCCAACATTGGCCAGACACGATTCTGCGGCTGGATGCGGGCACGCTTTCTCGCACTCGGTTTGTCTGATTATGCTTGCCCTGCTTCAACAGCGCATTAATCGCCAGCCGCGTGTCCAACGTTTTTCGATTCTTCCTACAGCGAAGTCCCAATTAAAACTGCACGCTGTTAACACCGGAATGCCGCCTCCAACGCGACTATGAGCACATTGCCATATCTACGCCCAATGCTTTCTACATGATGAACAATTGTCCCTTGATATACTTACGCAAAAGGCATATTATACGCGGAAGTAATTAGGATACATGGATGGCGAAAATGGGGTTTGGGAAAGCCGCTGGAAATATTGTGGGGGTCGTTGTCGCAGTGTGGGATGTCTTGGCTTGGGCCACAGATAGTGGCTTTTTGGGGATGATTGACCTTGGGCTTCCAGAATATGGTGGTCTCGCCGCCGGACTGGTGGTATATTTCGGATGGTGGAATTGGGAGGAGTTCCAAGCACACCGACCCTCGCAGAGGTTTATGTCGCTAGCCGACCTCATTATGCAGGAAATGCCATCAGATGAAACGTATCGCGAGAGAGATCTTCCTAGTATGGTTCAGAACAGGTTACACATTGCAACTAAGCTTTATCAACTTAAAGTACCTTGTCCAGATCCAGTCGATGTTAAGGGATGGGCAAAGTTTGCAATTACTGTCGGCGCGTACGCTAAATCTGGAGACTTGAAACTTGCCCGCCGTTTTGCAGCAGCTCGCTTCCCCCTCAAGGTACCCGAACTACCTCGCGCACTTGATCACGAGAGCGTGCCGACATGAGAAACAAATCCTAACCCAAAATTATGACGCGTTCGTCATGAACGCGCCACAACCGGTAAACACCGAGGAGCACTTCAGCATAAAATTCTTGAGGGACACAGTACGGCCGTCCGAGATGGCAGTGAGATGATCACTAAGGATGAACTCGTTGGAAAAGAAGAGCTTTACACGCACCTTTCCCAACCCCGCAAAATGCACAAATTTTGCGGGGTGTACCCTTCGGTCTCTTCGCCTACTTAGAAATAGTTAGGGAAACTCTGATTAATCGGGGCAGTTTCGTACTCATCTTACTGGACCACAGACAT
>CAZCYQ010000105.1:0-6049 GCA_964503085.1 uncultured Rhodothermaceae bacterium
CGGCCCTGGAAAATCTGCTTGCGAAGATGGGCTATGCAAAACGTGACGGCGTATGGCGCCACCCGGGAAGACTGGCTATATTCGTCGGCGACTACGTCGACAGGGGTTGTGAAAATATACGGGCCTGCAGAATCGTCATGGATATGCATCAGGCCCACGTTGCCCTGGCAATCATGGGAAATCATGAATTCAACCACTTGGCCCTTGATACAGAAGACCCCTATAGACCGGGTAAGTTTCTGCGCCCCCGGACTAAAGAAAATCTCCACCAAGCGGCGACAACGCTTGCTGAATTCAAGAAGTCCCCGGATGACAAGCGCGCCATACTGGAATGGATGAAAACCCTGCCGCTGTGGCTTGACCTCCCGAAGCTCCGGGTAGTTCATGCCTGCTGGAATACAGATGCTCAGGAATGGGTGAAGCGACACTTGGATGATGACAACTACTCCATCGACTGGAGCAGCTTTCCCTTACCTGCGCTTGTCAGGAAGAAGGGAACCGACTCGGAAGTGGGCAAGGCGCGTGCACGCCTGCTCAGTGGGCCAGAATATTCACGCCTTGATGGAATGTCATTTACCGACTCGGATGGACATACGCGCAAGGAGGTAAGACTCAAATGGTGGAAATTCGATCAATTACCGCTGAGTTTGCGCGAACTTGCGCATGTGCCTGCTGCAGCTCTGGATGAAATTCCGCACAAGATGCTTTCCAAATCCAACTTGCGCGGAACACCACCGGATACGGACCCCCGTCCGGTCATATTCGGCCATTACTGGATGAAGCCGAAGCCGGATGCCCTGTTCCTGGGACCCCGGCATGTCTGCGTCGATGCGTCGGTTGCGAAGGGAGGAAAGCTGGCCGCATACCGATTTTCGGGCGAAAGCGAACTCACCCCGGACAACCTGGTTTTCTCCTGAAGTAGAGAGAGCAGCCCATATTATGGATATAACAGTCAGCCAAGTGTCTCTCTGGCAGCACAACGGACACTGTGTTCCGGATCCGACAGCAATTGTTTCAGAATTTTCTTGGGCGCGCTATAGGAATCAGCCAACGCTATGCGCACCCCCGGATCGGAATGGTTACGTAGCGCGTCTGCGATTTCACTTGCATCAACTTCAGTGAACTCACCAAGATCTCGCGCTATTGACTTTGCGCATTCAATATCAGACTGGATATAGTCGATGACAATTTCAGTGGTGGCCCAGTTCTTGAATTCGTCACAGTATGAAATTGACCTGCGGACGTCAACAGCCTTGTCTTTTGCCAGAAGCTCGAGGAGCTCCTCGTTGATGGCGTTACTTTCTGCTACTTTTTTTCGAACTTCAGAGGAAGAAGATTGGGCAAGATAGCCAAATAAACTGACAAATTCATCTTCACAGTTACGATACGCCAGTACTCTGACTAGCTCCGCGAGCGCCTCAGAGTCAAGAACTACGGAATGGACTTCCTGTTCATCGGCTTCTACAACCAGCTTGTACGCGATCTTTGACATATTCTTTTCTCCCGTTTCATAGTCAAGTGGGTGTGGTATGGAATTGCAGAACCATTATATTCAGGCATCCGACAAGCTGTGTCGCAGAGAAAACGGGTAGATCATATCATCACTCTGCGACACAGCCTGACGCATAGCTGAATAAAATGGCTTTATCCATTGCACAAAAAACGGTTTTAAAAAACATACCCATCACAACTCTTACAGGTGGTTTACTGCTATGTTTCAATGCGATAATTGCAACACGGAACTACCCGCGGATTTTGACGAGTGGAAGAATATGTTCATAAGTGAAGATCACGTATATTGTCCCAAGTGTACTGACGAGCTATTCGGTGGCAAAAAGCGCAAATCGGGTTTTGCTTTATGGGTGCAAGAAATCGAAAGCAACGCAGAGCCAAAATAACGTTTACATTAACCTTGTGCCATGAAGCAGGACCCTGACCAACTCATCCTGGCCCCCACGGATCTCAGCAATTTTCTGGGCTGTCGCCACCTGGTTTCACTTGACCTGCAGGCGGCAAGGGGACAGGCTGACAAGCCTGTTCGTCATGACCCATTACTCGAAGAACTGCGCGCTCGTGGTCACATGCATGAGAAGGCATACCTTACGCGGCTGCAATCCGAAGGCCTGAACATTATCGGCTTCAACGATGCAACAGATAGTGATGAACCCCCCACTTCCAGTCCCGAGATAACACTTGCCGGGATGCGCGATGGCGCCGACGTCATATACCAGGCAACTCTCACGGATGGTGACTGGTTTGGCCGCGTGGATTTTTTACGCAAAGTCAATGCACCAAGCGCTCTCGGCGACTGGTCGTACGAAGCGTACGATACCAAACTTGCCCGTGAGACCAGAGCAGAGACAATATTGCAGCTCTGTGTATATTCCTGTCTGCTTAGTAAAGTTCAGGGTGTTCAACCTGAATATATGCACGTAGTAACACCGGGCAACGACTTTAAACCGTTGAGCTACCGGGTCGATGAATACGCCGCATACTTCCGGTTGCTCAAACTGGATCTCAATGAGTTCGTCTCCGAACCCCAAGAAACGTATCCGGAAAAGGTGCCCCATTGTGACTATTGTTCGTGGTGGCCAAATTGCGAAGAGCGCCGGCGTGGCGACGATCATCTGTGTTATGTGGCAGGGATTTCTACCACCCAAATCAAATCACTGCGAACCTTAGGCGTGGAACGTCTCGCCCAGCTAGCCGCACTCGACCCTGTCCCGGAACCGTCTCAGGGTTCACGCGAAGCACTGACACGCGTCCGGGAACAAGCGCGCATCCAGCATATCGCGCGTCAGGGCGATGCTCCTTATTACGAACTGAAAGAGTCTTTTGATGCTGAGCATGGCCTTGCACTTCTACCCGAGCCGACACCCGATGATATCTTTCTTGATTTCGAGGGCAATCATTTTGCTGAAACCGGGGTACAGGAATACCTTATTGGATACGTGACGAGTTGGCTCAATGACAGCGCCAGATACACAGCTCTGTGGGCGAGAAGTCACGAGGAGGAACGCGCGGCTTTTGAGAAATTTATCGACTTTGCCATTGAACTACGGAGACGCAATCCCCGGGCGCATATCTATCACTTCGCCCCTTACGAACCAGCGGCCCTTAAGCGTCTCATGGGCCGATATGCAACCAGGGAAGTCGAACTGGATGAACTCCTGCGCGCCCAGGCATTTGTTGACCTGCACAAGGTGGTGAAGCGCACAATGGTTGCTGGCGTCGAACGCTACTCAATCAAGGACCTCGAACCGTATTTTGGCTACCAACGGGAACAGGATGTACGCGCAGCGACATTATCCCGCCGCATCGTAGAAAGCGCCATCGCGTCGGGTGATAGCGATGATATCCCGGATACGCAGTTCCGAATCGTGGAAGACTATAACCGCGAGGATTGCCTATCGGCGGCTCGGCTGCGCGACTGGCTCGAACAGCTTCGCAACAAAGTAATCGAGGAAGGGCATGAAGTTCCCCGCCCTGAACTAAAGACAGGCGAGGCATCCGACAATATAAGCGAGCTCGACCGCGAGATTGAAAATCTGAGAAACAGGTTACTGGATGGGATACCTGTTAATCCGGATGAGCGATCCAGGGAACAACATGCCCGCTTTGTTTTAGCCCACATGATGGAATTCCATCGCCGGGAGGATAAAGCCAGCTGGTGGGAATACTTTCGCTTGCTCGAACTTGATGGGAGTGAACTTATCGATGAGCGGCGTGCTCTCACGGGCCTTCATCATGAGCGGACCATTGATCCGAAAGCGGCGCCCCTTGAACGCTACAGATTTCCACCACAGGAACTTGATGCACGTAAAGGGGATGATGTCTACGGTTCAGATGGCTTCAAGGCCGGAAAAGTCGAAGACGTCAACCACTCCCTGCACATTATCGATATCAAGAAAAGGAGGGATACTGCAAATTTCCATCCGCATGATATCGTCCTGCATAGCAGGGTTCCGTCGGATGTGCTGCGCAAATCTCTGATGAGATTCGCCGAAGCTGTTCTGGCCAATGGCTTCGATCTGGATATCCCCTATCGCGCAGGGGTCGACCTGCTTCTCCGACGACGACCACCGACAACGAGCCCAAGCGAAGCGCTTCAACAACCGGAAGAGAAGACAGTTGAGGCAGCCTGCCGGATTGCGCTGGCGCTTGATGGCAATGTGCTGGCGATACAAGGCCCTCCCGGTACGGGAAAGACGTATACCGGTGCGTTGGTGATATGCGAACTTGTACGTGCAGGTCTTAATGTAGGTGTCACTGCAGTCAGTCATAAAGTCATAGTCAATCTCCTGGAAGAGACCGCGGCCGAGGCGCATAAAGCCGGATTGTCAATGTCTTTCGTTCATCGACAGGAAGGAAATTACGAGGGAAATTGGAATATTTTGCGGGAATATGACTACGGAACCATACTCAATGGGCTTGAGAACAGCACAATTAACGTCCTGGGCGCCACGGCCTGGTGCTGGGCGCGCCCGGAATTCAATCAGACTGTTGATGTCCTGATCGTCGATGAGGCTGGCCAGATGTCGCTCGCCAATGTGCTTGCCTGCGCGCCCGTGGGACGCAGTCTTGTGTTGCTCGGTGACCCGCAACAACTCGAACAGCCTCTTCAAAGCAGTCACCCCGAAGGCAGCGACGTCTCGGCGCTCTACCATCTGAGTGAAGGCAAAAAAACCATGCCGGCAGACAGGGGGCTTTTCCTCTCCGAGACTTATCGTCTGCACCCCGACATCGCGCGATTTACCTCCGAGATTTATTACGAGGGCAAGATAGAAGCTCGTCCCGGACTCGAGCGTCAGGCGATTCTGTCAAGAGACAATGATGATCACTTCTCAGGATCCGGCCTGCTCTACATACCGGTAGATCATAAAGGAAACCAGGCACGCTCTCTGGAAGAAGTTGAGATCATCAGGAAAGTGCTCGATACGCTGATACAGCGCTACGATTGGCGGGATAGGGAAGGTAAGGTCCGGCCACTTACAAAGGACGACCTTCTTATCGTGGCTCCGTACAACGCGCAGGTGTCCGCCCTGACTGAGGCTATGCCGGAGCTTGCAGAGCGCATCGGTACCGTTGACCGCTTTCAAGGCCAGGAAGCGCCCGTCGTGATTTACTCCATGACTTCCTCAAGCCCGGAGGACGCACCGCGAGGGATGGAGTTCCTCTACAACAGTTTCCGGTTCAATGTAGCAACGTCTCGCGCGCGGGCCATATGTATACTGGTGGGGAGTTCCCCGCTTTTTCGGCCGGAATGCAGAACACCATCTCAGATGAAAATGGCTAACGGATTCTGCCGATACATTGAACTTGCGCGTACTGTCCAACTGGTGTGAGATCGAACTTCAACTCCCGCCTTCCTATCAGGCAACTTTAAGTTTTTCGAAATCGTCGAGGTTGATCTTCTGCCGCGCTTCCCATAAATCGTAATTATCCTGCATTGCCAGCCAGCTTTCCGGGGACCTGCCGATGACTTTGGACAACTTGAGCGCCATGGTGGGCGTGATGCTGCCCTTGGCATTGAGAATCCGGCTGATCACGGAGTCACTTACCCGCAATCTCTCAGCCAGTTGTTTCGCGCCGATGTTGAAGGGCTCCAGGTAAACCCGTTTGATAAAGACTCCCGGATGCATGGGATTATGTTGCTCGATACTCATCAGTGATAATCCTCATAGTCTATGGCAAAAGCGTCACCGTGCATGAATTCAAATACGATGCGCCAGTTACCGCTTACGTTGATTGCCCACTGCCCTTTCCTGTCGCCCTTGAGAGGATGCAGGCGCCAACCGGGTATATTCATATCCTCGATTGTGAGCGCAGTATGCAAAGCCTGTAATCGTTCTTCAATTCGGGTTTTATGGGTTGGCCGGATACCGGCCGTATTACCCATGGTGAAGAATTTCTCCAGTCCCTTATGCTTAAAGCTCCTGATCATTACGACCTGTATTTTACACTTGCGCAAGTTGGAATTCAAGGTTGAATTCACATGGGTGTCCCGAATTAGCCAGTCAGCATTAACACGATTACCAGCTCCCTGCTA
>CAZCYQ010000106.1:0-5772 GCA_964503085.1 uncultured Rhodothermaceae bacterium
CTACCGTCCGCAGGAGGCTCAAAAAAGGCGCGTCCATTGCCACCACATTCCAATGTCAGTGCTCTGGTAACGACTTCAAACCGCTGTCTGAGGTCGTCAATGCTGAGCGCCATGGGATTATCCACCAGGCCATCGATCATCAGCTTCCAGCCCACTGCATCCGTATTCTCTGGCGGAATGCCATTGTTGCGAATAAAATGCCTCTCGGTCGGGGTAATCGCGTCATCAAGCAAGTGTGGAGGCGTTTCGGCATTCAATGGCAGCTCGTTGAGCACAGTCAAGCCATCCTTGCCCTGAATCATATCCTCCGCAGCGAGCGCGACAGGAATAAAATGAGCAGGAATATTTCGATGAAACGGAATCGCTGCCCCGACCATTGCCCCCATCATCGCCAGCCCTGCCTTCTTCAAAAATCCCCGCCTATCGGGATGCGTCTCCCGTCCAAACAATAAGTAATCAGCCTTGTCGGGATTGTTCTGATAAAGCTCAAACAATCCTTGTTCTTTAGTTTTTTTGTGCATAATCGCTACCTCTTTTCCTCTGCCAGCATCAGTCGCCCGCTCTTGGATTCCGGTATTGGATCGCCAAACTCTTTTGCGGTATCAATCCAGAGGGCTATCGCTTGATTGACGTTCTTGAGAGCGGCTTCTTGTGTGTCACCATGAGCCAGGCATCCGGGAAGCTCGGGTACTTCAGCCACGAAAGCATCATCCGCATTGCTCCAATAGAGAATGATTTCATACTTGTACATAATTCATTCTTCTCCAGTATGCACTATCATTCGCATCAACTCAGTTCAATATTCACTGCCGCGGTTCAGTCTTTACGCCCGAGAGACTCTAAGCGCGTCAGCCAGTCGCTAAACCGAGGGCATTCAGCACGAATCGCGTCCAAACCTATCTCTATTGCTATAAGGGGACCATCAACGACCTTCTCATACTGACGTATAATCTTCTCAATCCGTTTGCTCGGTGCCGTTTCACTATTGTCATTAATATCCTCAGGCGTCGGAAATTTTTCGCGGATACTCCGCAATTCTTCAACAGACTCTTCCGACGCATCAATCGCATCCGCAAAGGCATCCACATTTGAGAATAACAGCCCCTCAAATTCATGTTTTTGGATATAGGGAATAACACACGACTGATCCCAAGAGCGATTTATCTTTCTCGCAACTCTTTCGAGTATGCGCTGTTCTAACTGTTCAGGAGTTGCAGTATTTTTGTCACGAAACCCGTAAAAATCAACCAACGAAGTTACGCGGTTGAAGCTCCAAATCAGCCTTGCTATATCCGATGCCAACCGCTCTACCGTTACGTTGCCATTGAGTAATATAGGCTGTGGTTCCACGCCTTTTGACCGCAGATGGTCTGCAAGCACATTCTTTACGAACTCCTCTTCGGTTGGCCCCTCCACTGATATGGCGAGTCGTATCACGGGCGTCCTCCGAGCAGGTTCTTCTGCCAAAGCTCACCCGGCGTGAAGTTTTCGTCAAGCCATACGCGATAGTCATCCGGTGCTAATTTGCGAAACTCAGTGCAACCATCTTTCATATCCAACACAAAGATCTCATCCAGATCGAACGCATCAACAAGTAAGGGCGATTGTGTTGCTACAATGACCTGCTTTTTCCTAGACAGGGCCTTTATCATACCCCCAATCAAGGCGATGGCTGCCGGATGCAGACCCAGTTCTGGCTCATCTAACAGAAGAACATCGGGCAACATCTCCAGTGGAAGATTGAGGAGTGTCACCAGAGCGAAGAACCGCAGTGAGCCATCAGATGTGAGATGGGCGCCAAAGGTCTTGTCCATTCCTCTGGCCTTCCAACGCAACAACACTTTTCCATAGCTCTCCTCAATTACAAAACGATCAAAGCCAGGCAGGATCCGACCAATGTGCTTACATATGAGTTCAAAGCGCTTGATGTCTTCCCGCTCCAACCGGTGCAGCACGGCCGCCAGGTTGCCTCCGTGACTGAGAAGTTGGTTGTTGTCCTCCACATCCCATTTCGTTTTGAAGTTCGAGCCATCGGAAGTATCGTGAAACTGATATACCGAACACCTCCGCAACAGGCTGACGATGAACTGAGTAGTAAAACTGTAGCGTGCCAAAGGCGTGTGGGGCGGTATTACCTCGACTATCTTCGCTTCAGTGTGACCGCTTCCGAGATGTTGCCAGTCTGCGTCGGTGCGGCGGAATGCCTCTTCCGTGAATATAAGACGGTCAGGCTGAGCATAAGCGAGTGAGATATGATAATCATACTGGGCTTCAGTGGGTTGCATGGTTGCCGTATCGATAGCTGTTGTTCGCATAGTTACTGTGGCACTCAGTTGCGGGCTACGCTTGCTACCGCCAAACAATTGATCATCGGCTCCGCCTTGCATTGCGACGAATTCACCGAGCCTGCGAGGTCCAAGCATCCAGTTCAGCATTTGAAAAAAGCGAATAAAATTGGACTTGCCCGACCCATTGGCACCAATTAAGACCGCCGCTTTGGGAATCTCCGAAAGCTCGACATCAGCTAATGACCGGAACCCCTGAATACGGACCTGATCTATGAAGGTTGTTTTATTCATCGCATATTCTCCCTATGCGGTAGCCTGCATATCGGTCAATAAGAAATCCCATTGCTCATCACTTTATCAAATCGTCGTCTATAGATCATAGCGTTTGACCTTAATTTGGTCTTCTCTTTTTCGCGCTTGCACCAAATTATAAGCGGCCTGACGCCGTAGCCATAACTCAGCATTAGACCATCCGGCCTTCTCCAACCGAATAGCCATCTCCGGAGAAATAGCTGCGTGACCATTCAGTACACATGAAAGCGTGTGACGGGCTACACCCAACACCCTCGCCGCTTCGGTAACATTTAGACCCAGGGGTTCCAGGCAGTTCTCTTTGATGCTAAGGCCGGGATGTGGTGGATTCTTCATAGCCATGGCATTTATCTCTTGTTAGTATAGCCCGCTGTCATGGATATTTACTGTCGGTTCAAGCTTTTCTGAATGGTTCCCAGATCTCGGTTGAGATCTTCGAGATCGTATTGGGCAGGCACTTTTCTGGCACGGGCATAGTCCATCATCTCCCACAAGGAAACACCAGCATCGCGAGCAGCGCGTGCAAGTGTGAGCTTTCCATCCCCGTATAGACGGGCGTAGTGCTCCAGCTTCCATTGCTGGATCGCTTTTGACAACAGGCGTCTCACAGTGGTTGAACGATCAGACTGTTCGACATCCTCGATGAGTTCCAATTCACGCACTAAATCCAGGGGGAGCCTGGTACCTACCATACGTTCTTTTTTCATAGCTTCGCCTCCCGTGCAAGTCTCAATACTTCCGATACAACAGCTGGAGAGATCCACAAGATCTGACTGAGATCTCGAAGCAGGACCTCCAATTCTCCCAAGTTAAGATGCTGTAGTAAGTACGCTTCCAATAATGTACCGGCAGTGCCCAGGTATTCTACCCCGACAGCCTCAGCTGCACTGCGGGCCTCCTTATCGTCAACGATTAGCCGCAAATCACGAATACTCGCTAGTGCGATGGACTCAGATTCTCCTTGATCCAGCCGGGAGCGCCTCGTCAGACGTAGCATCAGGTTGCGCTCCTCAGCGGTCAAACGAACCGTTTGTAACCAATCGTCTTCCAAGGCGGCCTCAATCTGCTCTACACCCAGGGCATGTATAGCTCTGCCAGCATCAATTGTTTCCGCCTTCACGATAGGTCCGATCAGAACCTCACCATAGAGGTCATTTAAGAGCCGCAAACGCTGGAGCTTGGCGAGGACTATCAATGGGGAAGCGTCGGCTACTATCACTTAATCTCCTTACATATCATGCCATCACTGTGATTTTAAGTTAACAAAATTAACAAATGTTTTCAAGGCCAAATCTCCAACACAATCCGTTATATATGATTCAGGAGAACGAGTGCGTAATCACCCACTTCATGGTCGTGCTTACCATCAAAACATATCATATTGGCAAAAATACAGTAAATGATCACTTTTCTAAGTACCAAAGGAGAAACAATGGCTGATGAAAATTATATTGACGCGAATATCGCCCGGCTACGGCTGAATCAGCAGTTGACCCAGGAGGAATTCGCTCGAAGAGCAGGCCTCGTACGGCAAGCACTTGAGATGGAGTACATATCACTCGGGCGTGCCGCCGAGATTCTAGGACTAAGTCGCGAGGAAATGAGAAGGTATTTGCGTGAGTGGGCGAGGTAAATGGGGGTGACCGTTATTTCATCACCCCAAACAGCGCGAAGGAGAAATTCGGCGCTGGATCGACAAGGTCGCTTCTGTCCTTTAGATAACGGCGTTTTTGCTCCTCGGACGGAATGGTCTCTATCTCCAAAAAGCCAATTTGCGACAACTCTTCATTCAATTCCTCAGGCGTAGCGGATATTCCAGATTGAGGTGAAGACATGCTAATCCTTCCAAACCATCACCACAGCCATAGCTTCATCAAGGCGCGAGTACAACAAGTCAAATGCGTCTGCGGCATCATCGCAATCAAAACGGTGGGTCACCATTGTCCGGGTCTGGATCTTATCTTCCATCAACAATTGGATCGCTGTATCCGACCCCTGTGGCCGGTACGCGCTATCCAGATACCCCCCAATCAGGCGTTTGCCCTGAATTTTTGACGAATCCAGAGGCAACGGCTCGCCCTCATACAATCCCACAACCTGCAACAACCCACCCCCTCGCACCATATCTTGCGCCTGTGCAAAAGCCTGTGCGCCCGCGCGTCCCCCCACCGCTTCAACCACAACATCTGCACCCCGACCATCGGTAAGCTCTTTCACCGCTGCAATCGGATCGGTCTCGCCCGCATTCACCACATCATTAGCACCCAACTGTTCCGCCAAATCACAACGCAGGGACAACGCATCGACCGCGATCACGCGACAATTGTGCAAATGCCGCGCAACCTGCATGCAGCAACTCCCCACCAGCCCCTGTCCCAAAATCGCCATAGTATCGTTTGAACCAGCCCCTGTGTCCCGCATCCACAGCACCGAACTCGTAGTCAGGGGCCAAAAAGTCGCCGCTTCGGATGTGACCGCATCGGGCAGCGAAACCACGGATGGTTTATGGCGCGAATTGACAACCTCAACAGCCACATACTCGGCGTGCGGAGCCAGAGCAGCCACCCGTTCCCCCATCGAAAAGTCCTCGACCTGCGCCCCCACCTGCACAATCGTACCAGCGAGCGAATATCCCATAATCTGGTGATCAATCGCTTCTTCTCGCACATACCGCCGCCAGATCTCAGACCCCCTGCTAATCAGCGTGCGTTCTGTCCTGATAAGCACCTCTGTCTGCCGAATTTCCGGCAAAGGCACATCTTCAATCTCGACCTGATAGGCGCCTTCGGGTTTAATCACGCGCTTCATGGAACGCCTCCCGTTTGTATCTTTCATCTATGTTCAGGCTCAAATTATTCGCTGTCCGCTTGTTTTTCACACTTCACACTTCATCCTTCACACTTCACACTTCCCATCACCCAATCGTACATCTCCCCAGCGCGTTCGACAGCTCGTTCTACATCTTCTCGCAACATCAACCGCTCCTCCACCAATTTTTGAGCCGCTCGCGCCACACATTCCAGATACGCTTCGCGGCTACCATAGCGTTGAGCAATCGACACTCGCGAATCATCCCCGCGATCATCCTCATCGCGCGCAAATGGCACCCACATCCCATCGAGACCAACGAGCGCATCGGTCGCGCCGCGTTGTCGATACCGCCATCCCGTAA
>CAZCYQ010000107.1:0-5364 GCA_964503085.1 uncultured Rhodothermaceae bacterium
CATCGCGGGGGGCATCCTGAGCGAGGAATGAATCCTGATAAAGTTGTAATGCACGAAGTACAGCGACAGCATATTCACATGGCGCTCCAGCCGTTTGCTGAAGCCGTTGGTCTTGCGGGTAAACCGCCGCATCCCCATGCGCATGGTCAGGTTTTGCCGCTCCACGTAGGACGTGGACTCGCCTTCGGTTCGTAGCAGGTGCTTGGCATCCTCGCCGAAGACCTGCTCGACCGCGGACAGATAGACGTTGTAGCCGTCCGTGGCCAAATGGACCGGACTCGCCAGCCTTTCGCGCAGATTCTCCAGAAACTCTAGGCCTGTGTCTAAGGAGCGGTCGCCGACTTCGTAGGCCAGCATCAGCTTGGTGTCGGCATCAATCGCCGTCCACGTCCACACGTCGCCGGCCCCGTCTGGCAGATCGGGCGCTTGGTTGACCGTCTTCTGCTTGGCATAGCAAAACGACCAGACCTCATCCACTTCGACCCGACGCACATCCACATTACGCACCAGCTCGTCGTGATAGCGGGCGCAGACGGGACCGGCGTCCGCCAGCAGCTTGCAGACCGTGTTGATCGACACATCCGCCACGCGGCTGATAGCCCGCATCGACGAGCCTTCCACCAGCATGTTCAAGATCAGGACGCGCGTCTTTAAAGGCAGTCGGTTCATGCGTCATAATATACGCAAAAACACCGACTTATACAAGAAAATTTCACTTTGAAATAGGGATTTTACGGGGGGTTGCAGGTAGGGCGTACTCAGGCTTGGTATTGTCTCAAACCGTATTCTTTTAGCTGGTCCAAGACCCGCATTAATTGACTTTCGGTCTCTTTGTAGGCTTGAATCCATCCGGCAAATTCTGCATACGATGGATACTCTTTTAGCTTGTCCTCATCCGATTCCCTAAAGGCCAAAAAAGTGCTTTTTTCTCGAGCCTTTTCCCTGAACGCCTTAAAAACATAATCGCTCGTTATAGATAAGGCTTGAGTGCCACCATGTATCTTGGCCTCCAAGCAGACCAATTGCTTCCTGAGCTCATCTTCCTCAAATACTAGATCGGCGACGATCTGCTTCTGCTCTTCGCGGGTCATCGCTCTCCCTGATGGGCTGGCTTTTTGAACAGAGGCGCGGCCTTGTCTAGGAGACGCTTGAGCGTCGAAGGCTGCTTTTGAGGCGTAGTTTCCTCTTCCTCGCCGGTGGCGATGCGGGCCACCTGAACGGCACAGCCGACGGCATCGGCTGGACGGCGCTGTCCTTGAGGTCCTTTAGGCATGGTGATGGTATTCCTCCTGTGGAGCAGTGCAAAGGTTATATGGACAGTACACAGCCGATAGGCCGATGTCAAGCAAAACGGCGCGGATGCCCAAGACACCCGCGCCGCTCATCCGCTTGTGATACGACGACTGCTTACCGCTTGAAGACCTGATCGAACTCGGCCCGTAGTGCCTTGATCTCGCCCCACGTAGTCGGCTTGGCCGCCGTGCCTAGCTCGGGCGGGTTGGGCGGGCCGGGGAATTGATGGATGATGCCATCGCCTTGGTCCACCTGAACGCCATTGAAGTCAGTATCCACCCCTATTCCTGACCAGCCTCTCCCAAGCACAAGACTAAATACTCGACTCTGCTGATCGTTGACATCAATCAACATCATCTGCTCAGAAGTGGGGGAGGACAAAAGAAGGCGAGCGCCTTGGGGCATGTGAATAGCGCCGCGGCCATCGTCGAGGGTGGTTAATTGGATGGCGATATTGCCCTCGTCGTCCTCGATGGCAAGCCCCTTGGCCCATACAACATCGAAGTATGAGAAATCCTGCGTGGCATAGACCAGCGACAGGCCCAAAAGCTGCCCGGTCACGATGCCGACGACGAGTCCGAGGAAGATAACGCGATTTCTGCGCATGACACACCTCCGTGCGTGGGGAATGGAAAGTAGGCCCCCGAAGGGGCCGGGCCTGTCCACGTATGCGCAGAGATATGCCGCACGTTCTACCTATTCGCCGAGGCGACAGGGAGCTACCCTGCGCCGGGTCTGGGCTGTTGTATTCAGCAGAAGACCCGACTAAGCGGGCTTCTACGCATACATGGACGCCCCGATGGTACGCACGCCGGGCGAGAATGTCAAATCAAAATGAACTTGTTGAGGAAGGATACGACGGCTAAGTTCTGTGCAGAGTGAACTCCGCAAGGAGGACACAAAAGAAGACCGCAGATGCCTGAGAACACCTGCGGTCAATCCTCACTTCCTACAGAAAGGACAGCATGGGCCATGCGTGCTTCTAAGCTAGTTTTATACCCCCACCATGTCAACACGGAAGAGAAGATAGTGCGAATTCGCCACTGGATGGGGTTGAGCGAACCGGAGAGGCGACGGCATTTTAATGAGGTATTCAGCCGAGCCGACGCCCCGGACCTGATCGGCAGAGAAGAAGAAGCCAAGCATTTATGCTATTGGGCCGCCGTGTTGTTTAGCGAATTTCCCGGCCCATTCAGACAGCCGAAACTAAGCAATATCCGTGCCGAAATTCAGGGGTTTTAGGCCGGATTTCAAACTGCGACACTACCTAAAGTTAGAGTGTCTTTCGACCACAAAAATTGGAGCGAAGGACTCTGTCAGGCCGGATCTACTGGTATTCGTTTTGGATTTATTGGTATGGACTATACTGTCCAGGCTGCTTGAGCTTATAAAATCCAAGCCCCAAGTGATTATAAAACTGTACCCCAGATCAACCGCATTGACCGACATCTAGAGAACCATCCGCAGAGCACGTAGATTGCGCCCTGTGCCTTCTCGATGGCTGCTGGCTGCCGGTCCACCGGCGCAACCTACACCCACACGACATGGACTAGCTCTGTGATCTTATCGACGAGGCGAGGCCCACCGTTCAGAAGCCCAAGGAGGGGAAACGTTGAATCGGGACACGTGGCAGAATTTGCTTTCACTCGAGAGTCGAGACATAACGCAACAGCGATTCCAAAAGATTCACTCAAAGGAGCTTAACGCACGTCGTGCACGAGAGATCAACGCTGCTGCGAAGCAAGCACGGGAGTACTTCAGGAATGCGAGCAATTCCGACCATTCAGTCCGTCCGCTTCTCACATTCTACGGAGTCACTAGTTTGAGTCGCGCTCTTCTGTTGTTGCTCAAAGCTGAGGGCGGGGAAGAGGGGTTGAATGCCGGTCATGGCATAGAAACCGTGGCTTGGGGTGATGTGATGTCAGGCGATACGGCCGCTGGACTGATGCGATTGGGTGAATTGAGAATTCGTAAGCGAACCGGACTATTCTCGGATTTCTTAAAGCATACAGATAATAGAATGGTTGTTCATATAAAATCCGCAGCGGTCGATTGGCGTTTTAGCTACGGTGCCCCAGAGCATGGCGATGAGTTATCAGTCTCGGATTTGTTTTCCCGGATTCCCGACCTCAAACAGGACTATTCGGACATCTGCAGTACGCTGCGATACATCGTCGTGAATGAACTTACCTATAACAGAGAAAACGGATTCCGAATGACGGTAAACAAGGAGCGGTTCTCACAATTAAGAGCCGTTTACGAAGTACTTGGCTACGAAATCACAGAGGAGGGAGATAAGTGCATCGTGACGTGCAAAACAGAAATACTAAAAAAAGAATGCCCACAATTTATTCACACCTACTTGGACAAAATGGCCGGACTTATTCCGTGGTTGTTTATAGCCGAGCCATTCCCTGGCGGCACCCGCTATTCCCAACTGTGTATTACGTACATGGTGTCGTATATCTTGGGGATGCTCGTCCGGTACTACCCTACGCACTGGATGGCACTCATCCAAGGCGACAGGGGGGACTCTATGTGGCCAACAATAAATCGTGCGCAGCAACTCGTCGAGTATTCCTATCCAGAGTTAGTCGCAGAAATGATAAGGGATGCATCTGCCACTGGCCATCCATTGTGAAGATGGACTTATCCAGAGACGGCCCCCTTTGGCAAAACCTGTGCCAAGGGACCTACTTTTCAAGTAACCCACTACCCTCGTTTTTGGACCCTGTGCCTTCTCGACGGCTGCTGGCCGCCAGTCGCCACGATTGCCGTTGCCGGATGTGGAGCTCTCACACTACTCTCTGAGGTGAACCATGATGCGTTTTATCTTTTTTCTCGTCATCTCCTCTCTGCTGGTTGCTTGCTCGAAAGACACGCCTGCACCGGTCGCCCCAGCCGGTAAGGCTACGGACGACGACTGTGCCTTTTGCGACCTGTTTAGTGCGTTCAACGCGCAGGAAGAAGACGGGCAAGACGAACAGGCCACCGCCGACCCTGACAGCACGGCGGACGAGCCGACCCAAGTTGCTCAGTCTGATAGTACAGACTCAATAAGCCAGTTCGATATAGAGCTAGTCTTTGTTTCTGGCCCAAAGTATCCCTTCACGGACGATGAGAAGCGGCTTGTACGCAAGGCTGCTGATTTTTGGGAAGAAGTAATCGGTCGCGATGTACCAGACTATACACTAACCGAAGAGGACAGGGAACTACTAGCCGGTCTGGGGCCGGCCGGTACGGGGTATGCGAGCATCGGGTACTCGAATGCATTCGACACCCCTGCGCACATAGACGATCTGAGGATTTATGTTTCACGCGATGACGGCGATTACAATTATATTCCCCCTTGCAATGGCCTTAACTTGAGAGCTTTTGGCCTGTCATCTATTGGAAAGATAGAAATCAATTACCTGTTGAACGAATACGGCTATTTCGGAGCATCGACCGTTAGAAGGAGTCCCGATATTTATTGGTCTGAGGATCGTTTTGTTTGGCAAACAGCCCATGAGATTGGACATGCCATTCTTGGTCATCCCGAAGAAGAAAACCCGTCTCTGTACTATTGGGAGAAAGCCGAAACCCGTGTCAAAAGAGAACGTCCTCGTCTTATTGGCATTTATTACGTTGGGACCAATGCTCGTCAAGCGTACGAAGAAATAACCGGAATCTTGAACCCAAAGGGCATCGACATTAAACTATGGTTTAAGGGAATGGGACCACCCGGATTTCACGGGTACACTTTGCAAGAGATGATATGGTATTGGCCTCCAGCCAGATTTCATTGGCCCTTCCATCAAGCGTTAGAAAATTCGCTGATGGTCTATCGAACGCCACAGGATATGCCGCTGGACGCTCCCCTAGAAATCTCGCAAGTAACTCGTGGAGCCTTGATTGATTTGGGCTATCAGGTGGAGGGCATGAGTATTCCTTAAAGTAGGAAATTCCGCTACGCATTAGGCCCATGGCAGACAAAGCTGAAGCGGGCGCAGCACATCATAGAAGCAAATAGGGCAGACCCCACTCCTGCTGTTTGCCCCACCCCATCTCACCCCCTACATTCCCCACCTA
>CAZCYQ010000108.1:0-5243 GCA_964503085.1 uncultured Rhodothermaceae bacterium
ATCAACGGCACACCAGCCAGCCGCGTCAACAACCTCTATGGACATTACACCTAGGAGCATCATCTACATGCATGTCCTGGAGAACATGGTGAGCTGCTGTGAGCAGTACCTCATCGACAGACTTGAGCGCCCTTTTGACTCTGGTGCGTTCAGCTTTCAATTCCTTGATTTCAGACCGATTGACCATGTCGTCGCCTGACTCATCGTCGTCTTCTGGGGCTTCAGCAGCATCGATCTCAACAACCAGACGGGCATGTTCGAGCACAAGATCGGCCCTCTCTGCAAGCTGGCTCCCTGCGAGGAGTTTGACGGCTGCCTGATCAGCCAGATCGGGCGCGTTCTTCTCGTCTTGGCTGGCTTCAGCGGTAGTGAGCCAAGCCTCGATCGCTGCCTTCCAACCTCGATTGGCAGCAGTCTGAAGTTCGTTGATGCTCTGTTGCCACCATTCTGCGACCATCCCCGCAGCCTCGAAGCGGTCCAATCCAGCAGTTGCCATGCTGACGGTGTAGCTGTCCACGAATTGGCGACGCAGATCAGCAAGGTCATCGGCAACATGCAAGGCAAGAAGTCTTGGCTCAACGGTCTCGGACCACCACTGAGGCCAAGGACTCGCGGCGGCCTGCTGCGAGACCGCATGCCTGATTGCGCTGTGGGCAGCGTCTCTGCCCACGTCGGAGGCGATGTTGTGGCACCACTCGGCATAACCGTCACCCCGGCCAGCAAAGAGGATCTCAGCATCCAAACCAGCTCGTTGCAGCAGATCCTTCGCGGCATCAATCTCGGCCACCGGAACACCACCGTGGAGATGAGCTCGCACATCTTGCGGTTCCGGAGGAGGTGCGTTGTCGGCGTAGCGGCGAATGTTGCAGTTGAAGTCGTTCTCGGCAAGTTCATCGATGGTGATGACCCTGGCGAAGCCGTCAACATCAACGAAGTCCTGATAGGTGACGGCGATCTTCTCTTCATCTTGAGGTCGCAAGTAGTTCTGAGCCCGACCCTCGCCAAATTCGCGATCGGCATTGATGAACAGCACCTTCCCCAACCGTTCCTGTGGCTTCGAGCCCTTAGCCCGCAGGATCAAGATGGCAGCAGGTATACCCGTGCCATAGAAGAGGTTTGGACCCAGGCCAATGACCGTGTCGAGCAAGTCGTCCTCAATGATCTTTCTGCGGATTTCGCCCTCGACCCCACCCCGGAACAACACACCGTGAGGCATCACGGTGGCGACGACTCCATCTACCTTCAGCACAGCCAGCATGTGCTGCAAGAACATGAGGTCGGCCTTCTTGCCACCCTCCGGCGTGTATCCGTAGCGAAACCGTTCAGAGTGCGTCAGGGAGTCCTTGTCGTAGTTCTGGCTGAACGGCGGATTGGTGATCACGCAGTCAAACCGCTTCAGTTCCCCGCCCTTGGTGTGCTCGGGGGTGGTCAAGGTGTCGTTGTTGCGTAGGTCAGCGTCCCGGATGCCGTGCAGAAGCATGTTCATCTTCGAGATCGACCACGTGGTGCCGTTGTTCTCCTGGCCGGCGAGTTCAAGGTTGTCAGGGTTGCCGCCGCTGTCGGCCACATGGTTGCGGGCATAGATCAACATGCCGCCCGACCCCGAGCACGGGTCGTACACCGACATCCCCTCCTGGGGATCGACCAGACGCACCATCAGCTGCACCACGGGCCGAGGCGTGTAGAACTCGCCGCCCTTCTTGCCGGCCGAGTCAGCGAAATCCCGGATCAGGTACTCGTAGGCTGCGCCCAGCAGATCGGGAAACTCAAAATCCTCATTGCGAAGCCGGTACTTCGAGAAGTGGTCAATCAGATCACGCCACTTCTTGTCCGACACCGTGGTATTACCCACCCGACGGTTGAAATCGATGTGCTGCAGCACCCCCTCCAGCGCCTGGTTTTCCTCCTCCAGCGCCGCCAACGCCTTGTTCAGCCCGTCACCCACCTGATGGTGCAACTCGTCCCGCAAGTACTCCCACCGAGCGATCTTCGGCACGAAAAACGCGTCTTCGTAGAAATCCACATCGTCCGCCCGCCTCTTCGCCTCTTCCTCCGTGCGCCCCCGATCAAGCTCCCTCTCCACGAGGCGCTGCCGTTCCTGCTCGAACACATCGCTCGCCCGTTTCAGAAACAGAGCCCCGAAGATGTACTCCTTGAACTCAGACGCATCCATCTTCCCCCGCAAGATGTCCGCCGCCGCAAACAAATGCCTCTCAAGCTGGGGCAACGTAAGCATGCCGCGACACTAGACGATCTTCGCTACCTCAGATCACCTGAGGGACCGTAATCAATTGTACATCCCACTCTGCAACAGGCGCTCAGGCTAATATGGATATAAGAATCACTATAATAGCCGTCACAAACGCTCGTACTGTGTCATACAGCGATGCCACCGTATAATTGTTTTTGATCAATCCATCAGTCTCATTAAGTTTCAAATATACGGCGAGCTTTGCGCCCGCCAAATCGACTGGAACGATGCTGTGGCTGTCTATTTTGTAACGAGGAGAGGGTTCTATAATAAAAAATATAGAAGCCGCCGAAGAGAGCAAATAGAATCCTGGAATGGCAGCATAATAGCCTATTACATTGGCTACGACTAAAGCGATGAGTCCAGCTACAGAAAAGCTGATCGCCGTCAACACACCAAAGGCTTTTGATACGATTCCCTGGACTCTCTCCTGATCCATTTCATGCAGGGAAAGTAATGTCGTTACTGCGATTGAGCGCTCTTGAAACGAACGCTCCTGCAACTTCCTTCTCCAAAGTGTCTCTTCATCCGAGATTTGATTAGGCACAGCTTTCGATAGTTGTCGATTAATGTTGTAAACTGCAATGAACGTAGGTCTTAGAGTTTTCCACAATTTGCATAAGCCCGCGAGGATCATATCTAACTAAGCCTTGTCGGCTACTTTTCTCAATAGCATTTGAGCGACAGATCGAGAAGGTTCGCCGCAAAGCGCATCGTCCATGAAGCCAAATTCACCAGAGGGATTGCACTCCAAGAAAACTGGACCTGGATAAACTTGTGATCCCAACACAAAGTCAAAGGCACCATAGCTCAAATCAAAAATGTTCATGTAATGCCCTACATTTATCACAGTGTCCTCGTCAGGTACCCATCGTGACCATGACACTTCTGAACTAGTGCGCCAATCTAGAGAGGTTCTAGGACGACTGGCACCCATGATCTTTCCGCCAACATACAATAGCCGTGCATCGTGAGTTCCTTGAATGTGCTCTTGCACAAAGACAGGTTGCGCTTCCCATAACTCAGTATCAGCTACAATAGCTTGTTCGGCATCTACAGTGAACATAAAAGATTGATCAGAGAATTCCCAGAATGCAGTAGAAAGTGACTTTACGATAGTTCGGCTAAAGCCCGAAGAAAATTCAGCGGCATGCTCGCGGTTGCTAGTCACTATCGTCTTTGGAATTTCAAAATTCAATCGATTTGCCAAAGACAATTGTCGAATCTTCGACTCAGCGAAATGTGCCTTGGAAGGTGTGTTCATCCAATTCGTCCCCAAATCTTCAAGAATATCTAACCAGGCAAGCCATTGACGGCGCTTTATGAGTATCTCATCGATCTCTTTGACTGAAGGAGATTTTCGAAAAGTATCTCTTTCGGGAAGAACTTGACGTAACCACGTTACTTTGGGCATCTGTTCAGTCATCCAGCCGGAATCGTCGAGATAGGTAGTGAATCTATCTGCTGTTCCCATATTTTCTCGATTTATTCGAAAAATACCAATGCTGGGCCTATAACTTCTCAACTGATGAATTACACGGTCAGCAGAAAAATCCAACTCATTTGACAGAATGAGTACGTCAATCATGTACCCTTCTGATCCTCGCCAGTCTCGATATCGGCCTTTTTGGTTTGCAGAACTTCCTTGGACTTCCATGAATCCAACCAAACGCCGTTCTCAAACACCTGAGACGTCTGTGCGCTCTTCTGATATCGCGAGATTGTTCTTCTTGTTGAACTTCGCTTGGCACTTAGAGTTCTTAAGAGCATTGGATTTCTCAACTTCGTTTATACGACAAGGGCTGATATCCAACCTTGTCTACTGAATTATGGGATCAGCACTATATCAGCATTCATGTTGTCGAGACAGTACGCTAAGGCCAGCCTCAGTAGAGGTGAAGCAGATCATCCCCTTGATGGCTTTTCCCACCCTTCCGATTCAGTAGATGACCACGATCCGAACATTGAGCGGACCCCCACCCACAGTTCTGTGGTCGATACCGCCGCTTCCCGCCCCGCGCTGCCAGCCATTAGCCCGATTGACCGTTCAAGCCGCTGCTACTTGATAGCCCATCTTCTTAAGCTGTTCGATGGCGGCTTCGGGGTTGTTGCGGACTGTGGCTTGGGCTTGTCGCCTGTTCCAGGCATCTAGCGATTCATTGAGGATCGCGTTCCATCCCGGCCGCCAATCTGTGAAGAGCTTCTCGCGATCCAGGAATCCGAGGAACTCCTCCACAGTCGGACGAAAGCGTCGACCACCTACCGGAAAATGGATCTCCTGCAACCGTGGCAAGGGGAGTCCCGCAGTCCCGTAGATCCATCCGAGCTCCACAGACTCAGCGTGCAAATGAATATGGGCTAGCGGTTTAGAGGTGGCATCCCGGTCATACTCAATGCGAAAGACAGGTCGCGGTCCGCGCTGGGGATCAGGGCGAACCCACAATCCGAAAGTGGACTGCTGGACGGCAAGATGCTCTGCTTGGCCGTCCAGCGATACACGGAACTCGATCTTGAGCATGAGCCGCGGCTGATCACCCTCATCGCATTTGCGGACCAGCGGCACAAAGCCGAAACCCGCCCCTGAGTCATGGCCGGGTTCGAATGGCTCTGGCCCAATCCGACGCTGCTCGTAGCTGCTTGCGTTGACCACCACAAATCTGGGCGCGTCAACGATACTTCCCTGAATGAGATCGGTGAGATCGGTGGCGAAAGTGCTGGCTTCTGTTTCGAGGAGCTCGCTCACGCCGAGTGCGGGAGGTCATTTTCGGTCAGCACATCACCCCAGATGAGCCAGAGGTCTCGCAGTAAAGGGTTGTCAAGGCGGTCTTCCTTACCCAATTCGTAAAAGGCGCGCAACCCCAACCCGGTCGCATCGGCGTTCCTCCTCAACATCTCAACGATGTCCTCACGAGGGACTGTCAAACTCGACATGGGGACCTGACCGGACCCCGTTTTTTGGTCCAGGTGCTATGAGAGTTTTTTCGGGTTGTTT
>CAZCYQ010000109.1:0-5140 GCA_964503085.1 uncultured Rhodothermaceae bacterium
TGCGGATCGGAACGGAAGAACTGTGGTGCCTGGGTATCAGACTTATCTTCCCAATAGCTGTAAGCGAATTGAAACCCGAGACTGTTCGATACGTCAAAGTCGAGCAAGAGTCGAATAGACGTTTTGTCCTGTTCTCCCAGTTCTTCATCCCGGGAAACACTCTCCTGCCAGCCCTCACCAGACTGAACAGTCCGAATCGCTAATCGACCACGCAGTTTGTCAGACACCGCACCACTTACAACGCCCGTCAGATCCAGTGTTTCAAAACTGCCGTATTCAGCCCGGATCGATGCTTCAAACTCATCCGTCGGACGGTTCGCAATGTAGTTAACTGCACCGCCGGTACTATTCCTGCCGTACAAAGTACCCTGGGGCCCTTTCAGCACTTCAACGCGTGCAACATCCATCTGTAATCCCGAGGTCATGATCGGATAGGGCATCGAAATCTGATCATTGTAGACGCCGACAGTTGCCTGGGCCTGTACCGACGTATCGCTGTAACCCACCCCCCTCATCGTATACAGAGGGACTGTCAGTCCAGAGTCTGCAAACGTAAAGCCTGGAATGATGCGGGAAAGGTCAGCAGTATCAGCGATGCCCAATTGATCCAGCGCGTCACCTCCAATGGCAGAGATCGCCATGCCGATGTCGTCAGCGCTCTGCTCCCGTTTTTGTGCAGTGACAACGATCTCTTCTATCGCGCCGCGCATACCCCCACTTGCACTATCCTGAGCCAGGGTACTTTCCGAAACACTTGCTACCACTGAAAGACAGATAATTAACAAAGACCTTGAATTGGTTTTGTCACTCCCCATTCTGACCTCCACAACTGTATAGTTGATTTTCTTAGCTCTAACCCCCAAAGTCGCGAGTATCGTGTCTCGAAGGAAGACAGACTCTTCACATGACGATGAGGTCTTTGCTAGCGTATCAACTGGTACCTTTTTAGCATTTTATTCGTGTGAGCCTAGCTTTTGGCCGGAGCCGTGCCAACGAAAAAAAAGTAAATGTGCTAGTGAGCTTTTTTGTAAACAGTGATCTGGGGTGGCACCGGCTGCTTATGTCTGATGTTCAGCTGCAAAGGCTTCAATGGATTCGTCCTGTTGGGCAATGTCTGGCGTAAGGACAAGCATTACCAGTTTTCCATGTTCATTGCAGTATTTACCTCGCGTATCATAGGAAACGCCAAGTGCTCTACTCTCTTCAGCAATGCCACCGGCTCCCAGTCCAACAACAAGTCGGCTGACCCAATCGACAGTTACTCGTCAAGCAACCTTAGATTCGAATATCGCAACCGCAGCTAACCAGAGTGAACTAGAAATAACCTGCGCAGGTCCCGACAAAAATACTCATGACAGGTTTCTACTTTTTTCGATGTAATGAAACGGCCCGGTGAATTAAATTTATTCGGCACAATGTTCCCGGTAAGCTAATGGCCTTCCGTGACTCGGCTGCAACTTAGTGCTTTTCTGAAGGTTGGAAATTGAAAAAATTTGATTTGGTTATAGTTGGTGCAGGGATGGCGGGTCTCTATTCTCTCCATAAAGCTCGAAGTCTGGGATTGTCAGTTGTCGCCATCGAGGCAGGTGATGGAGTTGGCGGCGCCTGGTTTTGGAACCGCTACCCTGGATGCCGATGTGATGTTGCCAGTATCGAATACTCTTATTCCTTCTCCGAGGAGTTGCAGCAGGAATGGAACTGGTCCGAACGGATGGCTGGGCAACCCGAGATTGAACGATACCTCAATCATGTTGCCGACCGCTTCGAACTTCGAAGGGATATTCAGTTCAACCAAGTAGTGACAGATGCTGCCTACGATAGTCAGAACGGCTTGTGGAATATCCAGACTGATTCCGGAATGCAGTTTGAGAGCCAGTTCCTGGTAATGGCAACTGGTGGTCTGTCGGTACCCTATTTTCCGGAGATCAGGAATGCGGAGAGCTTTACAGGCGAAACCTACCACACGGCTCTATGGCCCGAAAGAGGAGTGGACTTTACAGGCAAGAGAGTCGGCGTGCTTGGCAGCGGGTCATCAGGGGTTCAACTTATTCAGACGATCGCGGCGTCAACGGCTTCCCTTACGGCATTCCAGAGAAGTCCAGCATACACCTTCCCTGCGCGGAACAAGCCATTGAGCAAAGAGCATATGCATGCGGCCAAAGCCCACTACGCTGAAATTCGTGCTCGCCAACAGTCTTCTTTCGATGGCCTTTCAAATTTTCGATTTCCGACCGACAACACCAGACAGTCGGCAAGACCCAGCCGAAAGCTACTAAATCTGACATGGGAAGAACGCCGGAAAGAGCTGAAGGAGTTCGGACCTAACGCCCTACTGGCTTATGTGGACCTTTATTTCAGCGAAGAAGCTGACCAGGTTGCACGTGAGTTATATCGCGAATACCTTTTTGGCACCATCAAAGACAAGCGAAAGGCTGCTGCACTAATGCCCGACAGTACACCTATTCGATGCAAGCGGCAGATCCTGGACACCAACTATTATGAGGCATTTAACCTCGATCACGTTGATATCGTCAGACTAGGAGACGAGTCTATTGTCGAGATGACAGCTGATGGTCTGGTGACAACAAAGTCCCAGTATGACCTTGATGTATTCGTTTACGCGACTGGGTTCGATGCGGTCACAGGCCCGCTCACCAGGATTAACATCAGAAATGCAGACGGTCAGACAATTCGAGAAGTCTGGGAAGAAGAAGGCATCGGTTCCTATCTTGGTTTACAGATCGCCGGTTTCCCCAACCTGTTTACCGTGACGGGTCTTGGCAGCCCATCGGTACTAAGTAATCTAGCCTATTCAATCGAGTACCACGTCAACTGGATCACATCATGTATCTCGTTCCTGAAAGACAAGGGGTTGAAATCAATTGAGGCAAGACACGAAGAACAGGAAAAATGGGGCGAGATAGTCAATGAAGCGGCCGAAGGTCGTATGTACGTCGCACCCTCATGCAATTCATGGTATCTCGGAAGCAATATTCCCGGGAAAGAACGTCGTTTCTTGATCTACGTTGGGGGTTGTACGACTTATCATGAATACTGTCAGGAAGCTTCTGACAACGGCTACCAGAAGTTTGACCTCCAAGTCCACCAGCATACACCAGTGTAATCGACTGGCTCTCCAACAGCAGACTCTGCTGCTTGGGACTAATCATGGAAGGCCATGCTGACAGCCCAGACTGACCAGACGTCGGGCCAGCACAAAAACAGACCGCGCTGTACCGATATCACCTTCTACCGACACAATCGTTATGCAAACGACATGTGTGGTGTTTCAGATGTTACGAAATCTGCCGGTCAAGATTAACGATCAAAGTGTTTTTCGCGTAGCGAACAACGACCTACTCACGAGACACTCTCTCTGCGAACCATGTTTCATGTTCTGACCAAAGGAGTCGTGGCAGGGTCATAATCCAACAGGCCATAACCTGCGGCACCCTTACTCGCAATGCTAGGATTCTGAAGTGCCCGCCCTTCTTCCCAAGACCAGAGCGCAACATTGTTACCGCGCTCACGGCGAGTTTCCTCGTACCATATCAAAGCAGTCTCGACATCTGGTGCTTCATCTATTGCTCGTGCAAGTACGACTGCATCCTCGATCGCCATCGCTGCACCTTGACCGAGAAAGGGCGTCATTGGGTGCGCGGCGTCCCCCATCATAGTGACCCGCCCATTTGTCCAACACTCGAGCGGGGGACGGTCGTATAGGCCCCATTTAAAGAAATCATCCGAGGGAATTGCATCGATGAGTTCGAGGAGATGGGGCGCAAAGTCAGAGTACGCGTCTAAGAACTGCTCCTTCTCTGCTGGAATAGCCCAACCCTCACTTTCCCAAATATCGGTTTGGCCACAGCCAATCAGATTCATGAGTTCCCCGCCACGCAGCGGGTAGTGCAGCACATATCGTTTGGAGCCACGGTACATAGCCAATTCCAGCTCAGCCACTATCGGCGGGACGCGCTCCATCGGAATGATCGCCCGGAAGGCAACCTGTCCATTAAATCGGACTGGGGTACCAGGAAAAGCCGTGGATCGAACGGTGGATCCGTTGCCGTCAGCGCCGACAACCAACGCAGCCCGTTCTGACGGTTTGTTCGAGAATCGAAGCTCAACTCCGTCACTCTTCTGTGTCATACCAACAAATTCGTAACCAGGCTTAATACTATCCGGCGCGGCTTCAAGAACAGCACGAAGCAAAACACCATGCAGATCCCCCCTGTGCACCGCCAGTGAGGGTAAGCCATAGCGTTTGGCAATGGCATCGTTCGAAGTTGACGACTGAACCTCTCCGCTACGATAGTCGCAACCGTGCAATTTGCTCATACGGCTGGATACTGCCGCCACGGGCTCATCGATGCCCAGGCTAACGAGTCCTTTGCGGCCATTAGGTTGCAGGATTATGCCCGCGCCAACCTCACGCATCACGTTGGCTTGCTCATAGATCACCATCTCGATCCCCCTTTGTTGCAAGGCGAGACCTAACGTGAGACCACCAATACCACCCCCAATGATCGCTATTCGTTCCAAAAGTTAATCCTCCCCAATTTGTTGCAAGCTTGCGCGCCATTTAACACAGCGGCGATCTCATGATGGGCTACGGGCGAGCTTCGCTCTAAAGGCGTTAGTATTCATTCAACTCTGGATGAGAACACGTTGTGCACACGAGAACTTCTTCCTGTTGGTTTAACGCTGTGATTACGTTGTGACTAGATACCCGTTCCTCGCAAGTCATGGACCCAGGCTTCTTGGTGCAGTTCAAATCCATCGCCAAATGACTTCAGGCGCCCAAAACCAGGAAAGTGGACGTGCATACCAGTGGCTAGGATTTCTTCACTGGCAATACGCTGAAACAACCGCTTTCTAGACTTAGCCGCCATTTGCACATCTGCGTCAAAGGAGATTCCCACATCCGGCCTGGCGATCTGCACCTCTTGAACATGAATGGTATCTCCCCACACTAGAACCTGTTCACCACTCGATTCAATGAGAAACGCACAATGTCCGGGTGTGTGCCCCAGACTTTCTACCGCATGAACACCTGGAAATACCTCCTCTTCGGAGAAAAATCGCAAGGCATCGTTCTTGTAAGGGGCGATTTGGTTTTGTGCCGGTCCAAAAAAATACG
>CAZCYQ010000110.1:0-5104 GCA_964503085.1 uncultured Rhodothermaceae bacterium
TGTGGGCGACGGCGAGGCGGTCGAGGCTGGTGTAGGGCTGGCCGGCGCGGAGGATAGGTAGGTGCATGGGTTTGGGCTTTGGGTTGGAGTGAGCTGTTGCGGTCTATAAGTTTATAATCTGCACTAGTTTGAGGCGTTGGGAAAGGCGTATGAGGACGATCCCCAAATCACATTGAAATAGCCGCTGCCGAAGAGAGCGGTAGGCACGGTTGAGAAGTGTGCTTACCGCGATTTCGTTGGTCTCAAGAGTTGCCTAACCGTTTCCGCGATTCGTCGATGACGGCTAAGTGACCCTGCCAATCTGGTTCCCGTTCGGGGCCTTCCAACGCGTCGCAGGCACGGAAGAACTCTTCAAGGTCGGCTGGGGATTCGAAGGGGTGGGATCGATGCTGTTCTTCGAGCCGTCGGTGGGCGGCGGTCCTGAGCCACTCGCTCAAAGTCATACCTTCGCTCTGCGCCTGACGGACGAAGCGGTCACGGTCTTCGTCGGGGATCACTAGCTGAACTCTGGCCACCTTCACCTACTCCTTTTCTATAAGCATATGTATAGGACGATATACATGCCTATGCTGGAGATCAACCTTATCGAATGGAAAATGTAGCCGAAATATCAGATACATTTCCTCGCTGTCGAAGAATTTGTGATTTGCCCGCCTTGATAGATGGTATGTGCGCTTGATAGTCTTCTTGCGAGAATTCGTCTATTCCATTATATATTATATAGACAAAAATTCACATAAAAAGCGATTTTTTGCAGTTTTACTATACATCACATCACCATGCGCTCAGAGATCGCCATACCTAAGGGACGCCGCAGACTGTCCGACGTTATTCGGGCATCCGGCGACATCATTCATATCGCCGATGCTGAAGATACCCTTGGCGTTAGCCGTTCCGACGCCGCTAAGCTACTCTCCCGTTGGAGAAGACAGGGCTGGCTGCGGCGCGTTGGCCCGGGTGCCTACGCACCAGTTGGCCTTGATTCCCTTGCCAGCGAGCAGGTTCTCGATGATCCCTGGGTGCTGGTGCCTGCGCTCTTCAAGCCGGCCTACATCGGCGGCCGGACTGCCGCTGAACACTGGGACCTGACGGAGCAGATCTTCCGCGATATTGTTGTGATGACAGCGCGGGTCGTGCGTGCTAAAAGCCAGCAACATCATGGCGCACACTTCACCCTAAAGCATGTCCGGCAGGGTACGATCTTCGGCACGAAGACCGTCTGGCGTGGAAGAACCCAGATCGCCGTATCGGACGTTCATCGCACCATCATCGACATGCTCGACAATCCAGACCTCGGAGCTGGCATCCAGCATGTTGCCGACTGTCTTGAGACCTATTTCGACCGCAAGGACAGGGATGACGACAAGCTAATTGCCTATGCAGATCGGCTCGGTAATGGTGCCGTATTCAAGCGTCTGGGCTTTCTGACAGAATGCGGATCCGGCACTACCACCCTTATTGAGGCGTGTCGTGTACGTCTGACCCAAGGCAACGCCAAACTTGATCCGGAGCTTTCATGCAGCCGCCTCATATCCCGATGGCGTCTCCTCATGCCTGAGAGCTGGGCCAAGGCAGCATCTGCATGATCGACCGCCGCGAAATTCTCGATATTGCGGGTACCCTCGGCTTGTTACCACATGTCGTTGAGAAGGACTATGTGCTCGGCTGGGTTCTCTCTGGCATCTATCAACACGCCGCTCTCGCAGAGAACTGGATTTTTAAAGGCGGGACCTGCCTTAAGAAATGCTACGTCGAAACGTATCGGTTCTCCGAAGACCTTGATTTTACACTCGCCGATTCCTCTCCCATTGATCAGGAATTCTTGGTCGCCGTCTTCCGCGAAATCGGCGAATGGATTTATGAGCAGACCGGCATCGAGATCCCCGAAGAGCTGCAGGAATTCGAGATCTTCCCAAACCCGCGTGGCACGGTGTCCTGCCAGGGCAAACTCGGCTACCGGGGACCAATCGCTCCGCGCGCAGGTGGCCTACCGCGTATCAAGCTTGACCTGACACTCGATGAGCTTCTTGTCCTGCCGCCAGCGGATCGTGTCATCTTTCACGACTACAGCGATGTGCCGACAGAGGGGATCACTGTCAGGTGCTACGCCTATGAAGAAGCCTTTGCTGAAAAGGTCCGCGCCTTGGGCGACCGTGCTCGGCCCCGCGATCTCTATGATGTCATCAATCTTTTTCGCAACATCGAAGCACGGCCGCAGTCCGCTGTCCTACACGATGTCCTGCAGCAAAAATGTGCTCATCGCGAGCTCTCTGTCCCAACCCTCGCCGCACTGGAGATACACAAGGACGATCTTGAAGGTTCTTGGAAACCGATGCTCGGCCACCAGCTTCAGGCTCTGCCGCCCGTTGAATCTTTCTGGAGCGTACTTACCGATTTCTTTGCTTGGCTTGAAACTGGCGTGGCACCCGCTGTGCCGGCCACCTACCAGATGGCTGTCGGTGAAACCGTACTCAGGGAACGCACACTGAGCCTACCGGTTTCTGGAACTGCCCAGTCATTCTTGGAGGTTATCCGCTTTGCCGCCGCCAATCATTTGTGCGTGGACTTGGAGTACAGGGGATCTGTCCGACGGATTGAGCCCTATTCCCTGCGGCGCACCCAAGACGGCAATATTGTTCTGCACGCCATAAGGGCCTCCGATGGTGGGCACCGTAGCTACCGCATTGACCGCATCCAGGACGCGCAGACAACCGGGCAAAGTTTCATCCCGCGTTATGAAGTGGAATTGAGCCCGGAGGGTCCAGCCGTCATCCCACCGACTGCAACCCGGTCGGTGCTCACACGAGCGTCTCGACCAAGACGCAGACGGGTAAGTCGGTCCAGCGGGCCGCGCTACATCTACGAATGCGCTTATTGTGGTAAGCGCTTCACCCGAAAGAAAAGGACCTCCCGGCTCAACCTCCACAAAGACAAGTCCGGCTATCCCTGTCCTGGGAGGGCTGCAATTTACGTAGAGACACGATACTGAGGCTATGCCGTTACCGTCCGAAATTAGCAACTCGTTCGTCGGCATCGCTTGGTGCGCGGCTTTCCTTCACGCTCAAAACGCCGTGATCGAATAGGACGAGCATCTTCTGCTCTCGCCAATGGAACTACCAGAGAAGCGGGCGGCCTTAGTCCCCCGATCCGGTTCCATTTCCTACGCTACCACGGTCCGTGTCTGGGCTCGCGACCACATTGTGCTCTCGAAACCGATTGAGGAGTCGCTGGTTGTGGACCGCGTGAGAGCCGTCCTGTGGACCGTGCGTCCAGCGCCTTGATTGAGAGTTCTAAAAAGGTCTTATTTTATACATTCGTCGACCAGCGTGATGCATTCCTGCCCAGACCGATATCCGGGGCGTTGTGGGTCATATGATCGGGCATGGTACTTTCTGGAGAGAAAACTAATGGCACAGAATCTCTACTTATTTCCTGATACTAACTTATTTATTCAATGCCGGGACCTGCGAGAGCTTGATTGGTCAGAATGGAAAGATTTTCCTGAAGTTCACTTGATTGTCTGTCTGCCTGTCCAACGAGAGATCGATAAACAGAAAACACGTGGGAAAAATGATCGCGTCGGCCGGCATGCGCGCAATACGTACTCGTCATTGTTTCGTCCTATAGCCATAGGGGAGAAGAAATACGAGTTGATTAGAGAGGCTGATCCGCAAGTAAGGCTCTTCTTGGAGTCTCCCAGCCAGCCAGACCCTGAATTATCGGACAGGCTTGACTATAACAACCCTGACGATGAGATCATTGGGTGTTTGCATAGATATACGAAGGACAATCCCAATGCCGATGCGCGCCTACTTACTTATGATACTGGCCCAATGATGACGGCGAGAGGTCTAGGTTTATCTATCGCACCTATAAAGCAGGAATGGCTTTTGCCGCCTGAAGATAACGAGGTGGAAAGAGAGATTACCCAGCTTAAAAAAGAAATAGCGCAACTCAAGAAGACAGAACCCCAATTTAACATAAGGTGTGTTGACGATGAGGGTGTAGAGGTAGATAAACTCGAACTTATTCATAACATATACGAGCCGTTGAATGAGTGCGAAGTATCGAATTATATCGAAATATTGAAGGACAGATTTCCCATTGCCACTGAATTTAACCAACGGGAACCCAAGCCTATGGGTTTAGCAACAGTATCTCTCGGACAACGGTGGCACTTTGAGCCTGTGCCGGAAGACGCTATTAACAACTACAAAAACTGCGAGTACCCTGAATGGATAGAGGACTGTCACGAAGCCTTATCCAACATCCATGAAGCGTTGCAGCGTAGGGAAGGACAACCAACTTTCAGGTTTGAAGTAGCAAATGAAGGAACCCGTCCAGGTAACGATGCCTTAGTTGTCATCAGAGCAAAGGGCCATTTCAAAATTTGTCCACCACCATTTGAGCCAGAGGATGCTGAAGATGATGGGCAAATCGAGCCAATTATTCCATCTCCCCCTACTCCACCGCGAGGACAATGGAAAGTATCTCACACATGGTTAAGTCATAACTCTCCCGGTATCTTTCGTGAACTCGACCGCCTCTCGCCGGTTGTTCCATATACACATAGGGAACCGCGTCGTGACCCTAATGCCTTTTACTATGAACCAAAACGAATCCAGGAGCCAGCAGATACATTTAGTTTGGAATGCGAACAGTGGCGTCATGGAACTGGTGGTGAATCTTTTGATGGTAACATTTTTCTTAAAAAAGGTATGACGACAGCTTCTGGTGTACTTGAATGCGAAATCCATGCTGAGAATCTTTTCAAGCCAACTATTAAAAGGATACCCGTTAGGATAGAGGTGCAATACGTGAGTTCTAGAGACTTTGCGAACAATCTTGTAAATCCACCATTAGGACCATTAGACAAATTATTTCGAAACTGAATAAAATTTGCGCTCTGTTAGGCTAAAGTTGTGGACTGTTCGACCTTGGGTTGGGCATAATGACCACATCTACTGAACTCAACACTTCACAACTCAGTACACCCCCACCACCACCGACTCCTGCAACTCCGTCAACAAGCGCAAATCTTTAACGCCATCCCAAGGATACGCCTCAATCGGCGCGGCACGCTCAGCCTCATCGCGCTCAAGAA
>CAZCYQ010000111.1:0-4791 GCA_964503085.1 uncultured Rhodothermaceae bacterium
ACACTTGTCCCCGAAGTGCTGGAGGAAATAGTGCCATGGGTTGACGCCATTGCCATTCAGCCGCCTTTTCAGCCCGGGTTTCCCAAGGCGAAGTATGAAGAGATTCACGCGCTGACCGGAAAACCCATTTTGATCTGCGACTTTGCTATTCGATTTAAGGATGGTGAAAAGTCGATCCGCGGCTGGAAGCTCCAGGACAACGCCCGGATAGCCGGAGAGCGTTACACGGAATACATCCGCGCCGCACTGGAGACGCCCTACATCATCGGGGCCTTCTGGTGCAATCCCGTCGACTCGACGCCCGCCTTCAATAGAGGGGGACTCAAGCAAGGGTTTTTCGGTGATGGGCTGACGCCGCGACCGGGCCTGAGCGAAGCGGTGATCGAGCTGAACCGTCACATTGCCCAGGTCACTCCTGATCGTGTGCCCGAGGTGGCAGAAGCTCCCGAAGCGCGCTCGGACAGGCGGTTGCGTGACATCGTCGCAGAGAAATTCCCAAAAGGCAATGTGTATATCGGGGCAACCTCCATGTCGCCTCGGGGCCCCCAGGGACAGATCCTGGCTCGGGAGTTCAGTTACATCACGCCTGCCAATGATTTCAAGCAGACCTACATCCACCCTGAACCTGGGCAGTGGCGATGGGAAAGACCGGATCGCTGGGTTGAATTTGCGGAACAACACAACCAGGTGCTCAGGATGCACGGGCCTATTTCTCCGCAGTGCTCACCGTGGACCAAGGCCGACGACCGAACCGCTGAAGAACTGGAACAGAACCTGGAAGAGTTCATGACCGCCTTGTGCAAGCGTTATAATGGTCACGAAAACATCCTGTGGATGGACGTCGTGAACGAGACGGTGAACCCAAACGGCACATGGAAAAAAGCCGAACCCGGCGCAAATTGGGAGATGCCCTGGGAAAAGATTGGGTATGAAAAAACCCCGGCAGAGTTCAAGCATCTGGATGGACAGATCCCCAAATATATCATCCAGGCCTTCCGCATCGCCACGGAACATGCCCCGAACATCAAGCTGGTCATCAACCAGCACAGCGGCATGGAAGAAGCTGCGTGGAACAAAGTGAAAGATACAGTTCTCTACCTGCGTTCCATCGGCTGCCGGGTGGATGGTGTCGGTTGGCAGGCACACATCAAGTTGATCAGACACGATCCCAGTCAGTGGGAAACCGGCGCCATCAATACCCAGGATCTGTCCGACCTGATCGCCTGGGCGCATGAGCACGACCTTGAGTTTCATGTCACCGAAAACAATCTTCACGTCAGGCCGGAAGATGAAGGGAATGTCGATGAGCATGCCGCAGTTTATGCAGGGATATTCAAGGCGGTTCTGGAAAACCGGCACAGCGGCGTGGTGACGTGGAATTTGTGGGACATCAAAGACGTCCGGCATTATGCGAGGAGGAACGTCGTAAAGATCGGGCTCTGGGACCGGAACCTTCGACCCAAACAAGCCTATTATGAATTGCAGCAACTGCTCGAAAATCCGCCCCCTATGAAATAGAGCGTACCTCGAAATACAAGGAAAAGTTGATGAACGACAGGCTACGCTTTCTGACATCGCCCAGGACGTTTATGCCAAATAACAATCAAGGAGCAATCTATGTCCCGTAATCGCCCCAACATCCTCGTCATCATGTCCGACACCCATGCCACCTGGGCAACGGGCTGTTATGGTTCTGAAATTGCCCTTACACCAAACATTGACCGCCTGGCGGCTGAAGGCATTTGCTTTGACCGTGCCTATTCACAAAATCCAATTTGTGTACCATGTCGTCAATCGCTGGTCACCGGCCAATACTCATTCCAATGCGGCGTGCTGCAAAACGACACCCCAATGCCAGAACTCTATACCATGGCCCACCACCTTGGCAAAGCGGGGTATGACACGGCAGCATTGGGCAAAATGCACTTTATCCCCGACACAGAATCCTCATTGGGCAAGGAACGCCATCATGGCTTTACCGACCGCATCGACTACGAAGAATTTTGGCATTACCTCCGCAACGAGCGTGGCTGTCCACCCGTAGAAGGTCACCCCGACGATCCCTGGCAGGTCATCCACCTCGAAATGATCCAACACGCACTCCAACGCCCACTCGTCACGCCTTCGGAAACGGGCGTTCAGGGTAACTGGGGCACATTGGCGCACGAAGACCATCAAGAATATATGGTTCTAAACGCCTGGGAAGAATATCTCGCACAGGAGCGTGAAAATCCATTTTTTACATTTGTCAGTTTTCAAAGCCCCCACGGTCCCTCATTGCCAACACCCGAATGTTTAGAACCATTCCTCGGCGACATCCCCCTGCCTGACCCGCCTTTAGAATCTATGTTGCAACACCCCGTCTGGCACAAAGCCATACGTAATCTCGACGAAGAGCGACGCCGAGAATGGACCCGATATTATTACGCCTTTGCAAACTACACCGATTGGTGCGTCGGCGAAGCCCTGCGTTTGCTCGACGAATCTGGTAAGCGTGACAACACACTTGTGATTTATCTTTCCGACCATGGCGATATGGGCTTTAACCACGGCCTTATGGGCAAAACGCAATTCTACGAAGAATCCGTACGCGTGCCCCTCGTGATGCACAAACCCGACACCATCTCAGCAGGACAACACCACACTGGGCTTGTCGAACTCATCGACCTCTTTCCCACATTCTGCGACGTCGCAGGCACCGAACCGCCCGAGCTTTCTGGCCGTTCGCTCTGGTCTGATATCTGCAACCAGAATTACGTGGGCAAAGATGCGGTCTATTCCGAAAGCTATCCCATGACACGCAACGTCGAAGTCTTTGGCCCGCGCCCACATCGCATGGTGCTCACCGATGAATGGAAACTCATTCAATACGGCGACATCTGCGTTGACCTCTTTGATGTACAAAAAGACCCTTACAACCATCACAATCTGGCCAATGACCCGGAGCACAACGCCACAGCAACACAATTGCTTCATCAACTCAACGATCGTTTGGGCCCACTCCCCACAGAGGATGTATGGCGCTGATGCAGTTTCAAACAGCACATGGCAATGCACACCACACAACGTAGAAGGACCTAAGAAATGAAAATCAATAAAGTCGTATTTCCTGGTGCCAACCAAGTAGAAATGCAAGAACACGAAATGGATACTCAAGCGAGTAAACCGAACGACATATTCCTAAAAACCGAATACAGCGTTGTCAGTGCCGGCACTGAGTGTGCTCTTTTCAGAGGCACCGAGTCCTGGGCAAAGCACCCCATCAGCCCCGGGTACGGAGCAGTAGGTAAGGTAGTTTCAGTCGGTGGAGGATTCGAAGACATTAAAGAAGGAGATATGGTATTTACTTACGGCAACCACGGCAGCTATATCAAGGGGAACAGAATGATAGTTAAAGTACCCGATGGCATCGACCCAAAGTTGGCTGTGGTTGCCAGAATGGCCCAGGTTTCATTCACACCGCTTCGAGCTTCCGAGGCGATTCTTGGAGATTTCGTAGCAGTCATCGGACAGGGACTGGTGGGCAATATTGCTGCTCAGCTTTTTGTTCATAGCGGCTGCAAGGTCATTGGTATTGACGTGATGGACAGTCGTTTGAAACTGGCTAAAGAGTGCGGAATCGATTTCACTATCAATGCTCTGAATGAAATTGTAACGGACAGAATTAAGGAAATCACCGGTGGTGCCATGTGTTCCACTGTGGTTGAAGCCAGTGGGATTCCCGACCAATCGTCCGTTGCTGCAGATTGCGCAGGGAAAAGAGGAGAGGTTATTTTAGTCGGAACGCCAAGAGGAGAGTTCAACGGAGACACTGTAGAATTTCTTCGGAAAATTCACCTCTGGGAACAGGGCTGCGTTACTTTCAAAGGGGCTCACGAATGGAAATATCCCGATAAAATTTCTCCGAAGAATGACTATAAAATATCCATTGAAAAAAACATCATGGATTACTTTGACCTGGTCAAAAAAGGAAAATTAAAAATCGAACCTTTGATCAGCCATGTTGCCGATCCCAAGGACTGCAAAGAAATATACGAGCAGCTTAACAAGGGAAATCCGGACTATTCTGGTGTTGTATTTAAATGGTAAAGGTTTTTATGATAACACTACGCAAACTTAAGATAACCGGTCGCTTGTCAGCCCTTCTGATGAATTTAGGCCTTATATGCAGTTATGCTGAGGCATCAGAACCTGAAAGAGGAGTTGCGTATGCACCCGTATTTGAGAAATTAAAAAAAGGAGCCAACCACGACGTGTCTACACCCTGGTATGGCCCGGCAATCAGAGGCCAATATCATGCGGGACATCTTAGAGCCATAAAGGAGGCCGGATTTGAATCTGTGCGCTTTTTCATACCCATGGGTGTAGATTATACGACTGTCACCAGCAGGGTCCAGGAGGCGCTGGAGCAGGATCTTGCTGTGGTTGTGTGTATCTGGGGATCGAACTCATGGTCAGGAGACGGGAATATTGAGTCAGGTATTAACGCGTTATCCAGTCGCTGGCGGAATATTGCACAGAGCTGGAAGGACTTTCCGAACGATCTCGTTTTCGAAATCCTCAATGAAACCGCCGGTCTTGGTTTTAAAAACAGTAGTCGATATGGCGATGTAATGAGGCTATACAACGAGTCCGTAAAAGCCATTCGGGAAGTGGATCCGGATCGCCCCATTCTTATCGCACCTCCTGGGTATAATGATTCAGACAAAATGGATCCATGGGTGTCAGAAGAGCACCTTACTTATCAGTTGCGTGACGGATCAGGATTCTATGAGGATCCGAACATTGGAG
>CAZCYQ010000112.1:0-4761 GCA_964503085.1 uncultured Rhodothermaceae bacterium
GAGGGGAGATCCTCAAATACTACCGATCAGATAGGAAAATAGGGGGGAAGTTCAGAATCAAGTACTAGGGCTTGGCAGGTCGCAAGACTATGGCCTTCATCATTCAAGGTAACTGACGCTCAACAGTGCTATTTCCCGCGTCGTCTTTCAATGCGACTCTTCTGCCAACTTTGCGGTGCACGAAGTTTACAACCCCACCTCGCAGTGGCTGGGCATGTTTACTTATCCTAGATGCAGCGAACGTTTGGAATAGGATAATGCCCGATCAGCGTGGAGATATGTCTAGAATTAAACTCTCCTTCCCGAATTTTGAGATAATCTCCAACGTCTCGTGTACCTCGTTCCAAGTCGTAGTGTAATTGATGACGCACATCCTGAGTGCTAACGCTCCACGAAGGCGCGTCGATGATATGAACGCATGATCTTCCCAGAAGACTCGGGCTAGTACGTTCCTATTGATTGTTTCCAACACATGATTGTCAAGTTCAGCATTCGCTGGATTGACGCGGAAGCATGCAATCCCCAGTTCAGCAGGTGCCAACATTTCCAGGACCGCACTCTCTTCAACATACTCCTCAATTCGATGCGCGAGCGCCATTCCATGCGATTGGACTCTCCGGAATGCGGCCATACCAAAGGTTTGAACGGACATCCAGATCTTTAATGCCCTAACGGAACGGCTTAGTTGCAAACCTCTGTCCGAAAAATTTGGATGGTTAGCACCCCAAATCGTGTCCTGGAGAATATCACACTTCCCGGCAAACGCACACTCAAGAGTGCGCAAATCCTTGACCATCAAGCCTCCGACTTCATAGGGTTGAAAGAACCACTTATGTGCGTCCAGCACAATTGAATCTGCACGTTCAATTCCACTCATGATATCCTTACCTTCCGCGGTCACGAGCACAAAGCCTCCATGAGCGGCATCAACATGGAGCCATACATCCTGGGCCTCGCAATAGTCGGCCATCTCTTCCAATGGGTCAACGGCTCCGCAGTTGGACGTTCCAGCGTTCGCACATAGAGCGATGGGACTGAATCCGGCGGATCTGTCTTTAGCTACGGCCTCAACTAACGCATCCATATCCATTCGGAAATAACTGTCGGTCGGAATCATACGAATGCGTTCTGGACCAATCCCCATAATCCTTGCCGCTTTGACGAGTGCACTGTGGCTCTGTTCGCTCATGTACAGAACGCCTCGTTCTGGATCAGTCGCGGCCTCCCGCGCCGCAACAAGACCATCCAGGTTCGCCGCCGAACCCCCGCTCGTTAAAACACCTCCTGCGCCTTCTGGATAGCCAATCCAGCGCCGAAACCAGTCGACGACAACCAGCTCTAGCTGGCTAGGACCACTAGAGATCAACCAAGAGCTCTGGTTGATATTGAATCCGGCAACCATAAAGTCAGCCAGGACACTAGGCCACGTGGGCTGCGAAGGAATAAATCCGAAACACCTTGGATGGTCTAAGCTCAGCGCGATTGGAAGAATCTCATTTGCAGCTTCTTCTATCACTTGCGAAGCCGAACGGCTCTCCTCCGGCGGAGGCTTCATCAGTTGATCTTCAAGATCGCGCCGGAACTCTCCCGCCCAAGCACCTTCTCTTGGCATATTCTCAATGCGCTGCACCAGCAACTCTGCCGTCTGGCGTGCAAGTGCCAGCATCTGTTCTGGCAACATACGGAGATCACTCCCGACTCCATCATTACCGGTCATGACCGTCCGTTGTTTCGTTCATCAAATGTCCGCATGGGTGTGAAGTTAGGTACGCTGTATCAAGAAAACAAGTATCGCAGGTGCTACATAAAGATACCATCAAGGAAGATTGCCCTTGTTTTCCGTGTGATAGGTTTCCTTCACAGCCCCGCGTACATTTGAATCTATTTCCTCTCTAATATTACTACTTTTGTAGGGATCACAGCCCCTTGAACGGCCGTCCCTGTGGGACTACATCAAGTTTCCAGAATTCTCGTTCAGTGCCGTGTCCCGCCCTGAGCGGAGTATTCACTGTGAGACAACTGATTTAGCACTATCTTGCGGAATCGGCACAAAATAAGTCTGCAGGAAAAACTAAATGAGCCCCAAGATGAACCCATTCCACCTTGTTATCAACGGCAAGAAGGTCTCTACCGAACGAAGCTTTGATGTGTTGAACCCCGCCAACGAAAACGTAGCCGGACGTGCACCACTGGCAGGAAAGAAAGATTTGGAAGATGCCGTGCAGGCCGCCCAGACAGCATTCAAGAAATGGCGCGAAGTACCCGAATCCCAAAGACAGACAGCATGTCTGGAAATTGCATCAAAAATTGAGGAAAATGCTGAAGAGCTCGCCCATATTCTGACCGCAGAGCAGGGTAAGCCCCTAAATGGTCTCGGCTCACGCTGGGAAATCGGTGGCGCGATGGCCTGGACTCAATACACGGCCAGCCTTTCCCTTCCAATGAAAGTTCTCCAGGACAACGATGAAGGTAGGGTTGAACTCCACCGCAAACCAATTGGTGTTGTAGGCTCAATTACTCCTTGGAACTTCCCGGTCATGATTGCGATCTGGCATATCATTCCCGCTGTCCTCTCGGGTAACACGGTAGTATCCAAGCCCTCCCCCTTTACACCCTTATCCACGCTACGCTTGGTTGAACTTATGAACGAAGTGTTGCCAAACGGCGTGGTCAACTGCATTACGGGCAAAGACGAATTGGGGGCCGCAATGACCGTACATGAGGGGATCGGCAAGATTGTTTTCACCGGCTCCTGCGCGACTGGCCAGAAGATCATGGCCAACTCTGCGGAAACCATGAAGCGACTGACCCTTGAACTCGGTGGAAACGATGCTGGAATTGTACTTCCAGATGTTGATCCAAAGCAGATTGCCGAAGGACTTTTCTGGGGCGCGTTCATTAATAGCGGCCAAACCTGCGCGGCATTGAAACGTCTCTATGTTCATGATGATGTGCATGACAGTGTTTGCGATGAATTGGTTAATCTTGCCGGACAGATGAAGGTTGGAGAGGGTGTGCACGAGGATGTTGTTTTGGGACCGATTCAGAACCGCAAGCAATACGATATCGTGGACGACTTGGTGCAAAGCGCCAAATCCAAAGGACGTGTGCTCTTGGGGGGAGACCCCAAAGACATGCAGAAGAAAATGGGTGGGAAGGGATATTTTTATCCGCTCACGATCATAGCTGACTTGGAAAACGGAGACCCTCTCGTTGATGAGGAACAGTTCGGACCCGTTCTGCCGATTATCCGCTATCATCGAATCGAAGAAGCAATTGAGAAGGCAAACGATAACCCCAACGGTCTAGGAGGTTCGGTCTGGAGTCAGGACATTGGAGAGGCAAGAAAAATAGCAAACCAGATGGAATGCGGCTCGGTTTGGATAAACAAACACGGAATGATCCAACCCAACGCTCCCTTCGGGGGAGTAAAGCGTTCTGGCGTCGGAGTTGAATTCGCGGAGGAAGGCCTGAAGGAGTATACGGATATTCAGGTTGTTTTCTCCTAAAGTGTCTCGGAGTCGGTTTCCTGTCATCCCGACCATAGTTTCATAACAGTGAACAGCAACTTCGGTTCACACTGCTCATCCTTGCACTGACCCGAAAATGGTCACTGAGGATGGAGACATGCCTGGCCCCGAAAACGAGAGATCACCTTCTCATACGGACTATCTGCAGACCTCTTTTGCCTTTTTTGGTGCTTGAAGCTCCAATAATGATGGGAATCGCTTGCGCGCCTGGGGATGAATCAAATTAGCAAGCCTGCTTTGCCTTGAATCCTTCTATCATAACCGAGACTACACAATCCCAGACAGCCACCGTTCTCAGGCTACAATAAACACTCAGACGCTTGCACATCCTGATGCGAACTGATGCGCCCAATCTGTGCCTTCTTCGCAGTTAGTACGCCTGTATTCATGCCCAGAAAGCGCATCGTCCCATCGTAGCGGCCGTACTCCATCTTGATACATAGGTCCATAATAACATCAAGACCTCCAGCGCTTGCGATCGTTGCTGCCTCCTCATTGAAAAGCCCAAGCTGAAGCCAGAAAACTTTGGCATTTATATCCACGGCTTGCGCTGCATAAATCGGACATTCGTGTGAAGGTCGAAATATATTTACCACATCAACCGGCTCAGGAATATCCTTCAATGTTGGATAAACTCTTTCTCCCAAAATCCTGTTGGCTTTCGGATGCACAGGAATTACCTTTATTCCCCTACTCTTCAGGAAAGTCGCAACGAAATAGCTGGCCTTTTGACGCTTCGTGGATAACCCTACGATGGCAACCGAACGAGCCGATCCGAGAGTTTGGCGAACCAAGGCCGGAGCTTGATAAATTGCTCTCTGCTCAGCTGTAAGCAAAGAGTGGCTGGTCAAATCGCACGCAGCGCCTGATCTAGATCCCATAGTAAATCCTCTTCAGTTTCGAGTCCAATTGAAAGACGAATCATGCCAGGATCAATGCCACTGGCTACAAGCTCTTCGTCGGAGAGCTGCTGATGTGTCGTTGAGGCCGGATGAATCACCAAACTTCGTGCATCACCCACATTCGCCAAGTGAGAAAATAGAGTAAGCGCTTCAATGAAGCGCCTACCTGCCGCACGGGGATCAGATCCTCTTAAACCAAAAGAAAACACGGCTCCCGGTCCACGTGGACAATATCTGAGGGCGAGTTCATGGTATGGACTACTTTCCAATCCTGGATAAGCCACATACTCAACATTCGGATCGTCTTCAAGGTATCTTGCAATCGCCTT
>CAZCYQ010000113.1:0-4718 GCA_964503085.1 uncultured Rhodothermaceae bacterium
AATGGGCAGGTGCCAGATATAGACACCCAGACCAACAAGTAGCGCAGACGTTAGCGGTGTCAGATCCTTTTCCAGCTGAACCTGGGCGTATCCCTGGAAACCCGGATGTTCCTGCAAAGGTCCGTTTAAAAGCAGAATAGGGACAAGGATCAGGAATTCTGACCATTCGCGCTCCGGAAGTGGATCAATGGTAACGCCAGACAGGGCTGCACGGCCAAGAGTAAACAGGACGATGGCAATGGGAATGAACAGGGCAAGCGCATAGAGCCACACTGGTGCGCGAAAGTTTTTCCAGACTCCCCACCACCTTTGCAGACCATCACGCCCTTCCATCAATGTGATGACTGCAATAGCAGCGAAAAGCGGACCGTAAGGGCTGACGGGAGATCCCCAGGCAGCGGACGGCCACAACCAGTTACCGACGATACTGCACCAGGAAAAGCCGAATGTTGCAAGGAAAAACCAGAAGACGCGTTGTTGAGCAACTGTCATTGATGCCTCCGTCAGGGTTGCCGATACACCCCAGCAATCATCCTACGCTTGCCCAAACAAGCGATCACGCCAGAAAATCGCAAGCTAAAATTGACTTTTTTTTAATGGCATGGTGGTGCACAGTCGTTACCCTGAACAACAGTAAAAAGCGAAAGTAATTTGCTCTAGGAGGACAAGTGTGATCAATCGAGTAATGATTTTTAGTTTCGCAATCATTATCGCGTGTGTGTCGGGTAAATCGGTGAATGCTCATCATGGGACAGCCATCAACTATCACATCAAGACTCAGATTGTCGTTGAGGCGGTTGTCACTAAGTTCCGGTATGCGCAGCCCCATCTGCAGATCTGGCTGGATGTCAAGGATGAAGATGGGAATATTGTTCCCTGGGCTTGTGAGTATGTGGCTAATATCCCATTCCTGATCAGGGAAGGGTGGCCAAGAAAGCGGATGAACGACATGCTTCCCGTGGGTACCGAGCTAACTGTGACCATGTCTCCGGCGCGTTCCGGGAATCCAGTCGGGTTGGTTTTGAAGATGGTGAACAAGGACGGCGAGGTAGTAGGACCTGCGTTTGATGAATAGTCAATGATGTCAGCGCGGGCTCACGTTTGTTGCGGCGTGCATCGATTAACAACAACTGGATTCACTGAGGGAATCAACGATGTGGAAAAAAGGTAAAGGCCTGCTTACTTTGGGGCTCGCCACTTTCCTGGCAAGCCCGGCAGTCTTTGCGAGTGAGAACGAGGCATGGGATATGGATCCGGATCAGCCCTGGGGGCTCGACCACCCCGTGTTAAAGCCTGATAGCCGAGAGTTTGATGCGCGCGATTTGAATGGGATTTGGACTCGTGGCCATCCGGGAGGTGGAATGGGTGGCCCTGAGAGTTGCGTCGGTCCCTGGGATCACTCTGGCCCCTGCGGCGATCGTGGCTTTAGTCAGGAATGGCCGGAGTTTACCGCTGAAGGCCTGAAGGCTTTCGAAGCGAATCGGCCGTCGTATGGTCGTGCGCTTGGTAGTGAAAGCGCGCAAGCGCATCCGGAAGAGCATATTGGCAGACGTCGAGCGGTTCCGGCGGGCGAAGGGAACGATCCGGCGGGAACCTGTAATCCACTCGGGGTGGCTCGCGCCGTCATTTACCCGCAGGAGAACGAATTCGTCATGGTTGAAGACAGAATTCTTCAACATTTTTCACAGACGAATGCCTGGCGAAGCATTTGGATGGATGGTCGAGAGCCCCTGTCCTACGATGACATCCCCTGGCCGCTCTGGTACGGGTATTCAACAGGGCGATGGGAAGGCGACACCCTGGTGGTTGAGACCACTGGTCAGGATGAGCGTGCCTGGCTGGACCACTTTGGCTATCCGTTCAGCGATGAAGCACATTTGGAAGAGCGCTATCGTCGTATTAAACATGATGTTCTGGAGCTGAATATGACGCTCACGGACCCCAAATACTACAAGAAGCCCTGGAAAGGTCAGACCAAGAAATTTCTCAGGCGACCAAAAGATTACTTCACTAATGCGGTATGGGCAGGGATGTATTACGACGATTGTGCGCCGGTAGACGAGGTCGACGTTTTCAAGTCGCTGATTGTGAATCCTGCCGCGAAATAGTTGGTAGCAGCGGAAAGTCCCATGCGTTCATTCGGCTTATCTGCGTTGGCACTACTTTTCCTCTCTGGTTGCGCGCAGCATTCAGACATGAGCCACAGTGATCAGGTGAAAGTCGCTGCGCTGCCTCAGGCAAGTATCAAAGAAGTGATGGAGTCTGTCATTGTTCCGGCAACGAACACCCTCTGGGGTGTTGAAGACCCACAAACAGATGAAGAATGGCGACAGGTCGAAGACGCTGCCGTCATGGTGATTGCCGCGGGGGCGGCAATCAGTCTGGGTGGTAGCGGTCCCCGGGACAATGAATGGATTCAGAGTCCTGCGTGGAAAGCGTTTACCGTTGAAATGACGGGTGCCGCGGTTGATTCTCTCGAAGCGATTCGTGCGAGAGATATTGAAGCTCTTTATGAAGCCGGGTACGTCATGTATCCACCCTGTGAAAGCTGCCATGAGCAGTTCAATCCAGCGGTAACCGGTCAGTAGGGGTAAATGGCTAGTGCTAAAACACAAAGGAGGTAACAGATGGCGGGTCAGGTAACATCAAACCAGGAAAACGCTCAGGAAGACGGGATGCAGCAGTTGTGTCGGCTGGTTGTCGATACGGGATATGAAAGTCTGCCGCCTTCCCTGGTGAAACGCGCAAAGCGTTCTATCCTCGATACGATGGCGGTCACTGTGGGTGGCTCGGCCATGGAGGGTATCGATACAACGGTCGCGTACGTCAAGGAGAAGGGCGGCAAACCGGAAACGACCATACCGTTTTACGGCGGGAAAGTTCCGGCGTCAGAAGCGGGAATGGCCATAGGCCCTATGTCCAGGGCAATGGACTATGGAGACGTGGACATGGTCGTAGGACACTCCAGTGAATACATCCTGCCTGTCTTGCTGGCGGCTCTGGGCTTGAAAGAGAATGTAAGCGGCGAAGAGTTTATTACTGCATTTGTTGTCGGCTCGGAAGTTCTGGTCCGCACGGGGTTGTTGGCGAGGCCCGGAGTCTCCATCTCTATTGGCCGGGATGGTGGACACTATGTATTCGGTTGTGTTGCAGCAGTAGGAAAATTGTTGAACCTGAGCCAGGACGAACTGGAAGAAGCACAGGGTATCGCCAGTGCAATGACTCAACCCCACTCAACCTTGATGTACAGCCCTCCCACGCTAATGATACGCCTGCATCATGGTTTCATCTGCCAGGATGCGATCAATGCCTGCCTGCTTGCCATGCGAGGCATCACTGGCCCTCGTTCAGGTGTGTTGTCAGACAGAGGCGGTTATCAGAGCTTTATTACCTGGGAAACAGATGTCAGTGCAGTAACCCAGGGATTGGGAAAAGTCTGGGAAATGACCCGTCTGACGATGAAGCATTACCCCATTGCTGCGTCTGCCTCCACCACAATTGATGGCATGTTGAGTCAGATGCATGAACACCAGTTCAGGGCTGGCGATATTGACCGCATTGATCTGGACCTCGACGCCAGGCTCGCAGATCGTATCAACCAGCCTGAAGCGCGAGAAGCGCAATGGCATCCCGAAACCCCCCACGACTGTCAGTTCAGCGTGCCTTACGGACTTTCTTCAGTGGTTCACGATGGATATCTGTTTCTGGATTCCTATTCTGAAGAGGCAAGATCACGCAAGGATGTTCGTGCGCTAATGACGAAAATATCAGTAGCCAGAGATCCTTCCCTACCGCTATTTGCCGCACGGATCAACACGACCTTGAAGAATGGGCGAAAGATTACGAATAAGTACCTTTACCCAAGGGGGCATCCGGAGAACCCGCTCAGTGATACTGAACTTATAGAAAAGTTTAATAAGTGTGTCGACTATTCAGCTTATAAGGTATCCGAATCAGTCGCGGCGACAGTTGCCACACGTATATTGAATCTGGAAAACGTCGATGATGTAGGCAGCGCTCTTGTGTCACCACTAACCCCGGAATAGGACGGAGGTATATAGAAATGAAACAGAAATTGATATCGATAGTTGTGTTCCTGGGGTTGAACCTGGGTGCATCAGTCGAAGCGCAGGAAGGTACCTTTGCCAGACCGAAAATAGGTGATATTGCGGTGTATGGCGACGAGAACACGACGATCCGACGGGTGGTGTTCTCATATGCGAGTGGTGCAGAACAGGTTGTCGGGACGAAAACGAGTGTGTACTTTAAGGTAGCTCGACCAGTGGAAGACGTCTGGCCAGTCTTCCAGGACTTTAACTTGTGGCAGAACGACGCGGGCTATTTTGTCACAGGGCCTTTTGGTGACAACGAGGGTGAACTGGAGTTTTTGTTTAGTGGACCAAGAGGCGAGGTCTCGATAGATAACACTCAACCTCAGATTGTGCAGCAACTTGTGCCTGAAGCGCATATCGTGTTGCATTCACCACCCAGGGAAGGAATCGACGCTGAAGGTGGCAGGCTGGGATACCGTCACGAGGGTAAGAGTGTTTTTATGTTGACAGAGGTCAATGGGGCAACTGTGGTGACGGCCTCCATGGAACATCTCTTTCGTTATTATAGTGCGGAGGCAAAAGGCAACGCTAACAAAGCGTACCTGCAGAAGATCGAGGTTTCTCAGGACAGGAAACGCAAGGGTATGAAAGACATCTGGGAAACAG
>CAZCYQ010000114.1:0-4578 GCA_964503085.1 uncultured Rhodothermaceae bacterium
GATCCAGCGCGAGGCTGACAGAAAGCCTGTACCTCCCGGTACGACAACAAGATCGACCGCTCTGTGTTCCGTGCACCAATTGTGGGGACCCTTCCAATATCCCCTACACATTAAGCAATTCCAGCAAGCATAGAGCATTCTTTCGGATCCAGAACGGCGAGCGAGGTATGATCAGCTTCGAGCCATCAGCAATCCAGAGCCGATTCCCGCTGTTATGGATGATTTGTTCTCCAGTATCGGCGAATTCTTTGAAGAAATATTCGGTAGTGGTGGCAATGTCGTGCACATCTCATTTGAACGAGCGCTCCAAGGAGGCCCCGTTATGATTCGGGGAAAGGATGGTTCGCTCACCCGGATTGTTTTACCCCCCGGCATTAAAAACAAGTTTCGTATCCGTGCTTCAGACGAGCCCGGTGCCCGTGTCTTTACCTTCAGAATTCTCCCCCATCCCGTCTTTACCCGAAAAAGAAACAACCTGCTGATGCGGCTGTCTGTAACCGCACTGGATGCTTTGCTAGGCTGTGCCAAATCGATAACCGATCCATACGGGGATGTGCTTACTGTTGATATTCCTCCGAATTCTACACCAGGGATACGAATTCGACTCAAGGAGTGCGGGGTCCGATCGAACAAAAAGCGACCAGGAGATCTGCTGATTGACCTTGACGTTACCCCCATGAATTCTGCCGATCGCCAACTTCTTTATAAGGCTGCGCTTGCGATCGGGCTTATTCAGCGCTAGTTGCTGTGAGCGAGTCGTAGATATGACCCGCATAAGTATCCGGGTCCAGTACACCTCCATCCCAGACAGCATCCAGGGCGGCCGTGGGTTTTGCTGCAATGATCTCCTCTCTTGACTTGCCCACATCTATCAATTTTGCCACTGCCTCACGAACGGTGACCATCATTTCCCAATACGCATGTAGTTCAGACCGATTGGACAGCGGTCCATGCCCCGGGATGACCCTTGTATTTTCGTCGCAACGGGCAAGCACGGCGTCTGCAACGGCTATCATCCCGTCAATTGATCCACCCGTATCCACATCTATAAACGGATACATCCCATTGAAATAGGTATCCCCCATGTGGATCACATTAGCTTTATGGAAACACACAATGGCGTCTCCATCGGTATGGGCCTCGGGGGCATGAAAGACCTCTATCGTATCCCCATTCCAGTTAAAAGAGATGCTCTCGGTAAATGTGATCACGGGAAGGGCTTCCTTTGGAGCAGCAGGCACTTTTTCCCCGAATGCACCTAGAAACTGATCTACACTCAGGCGTGCATGTGCCTGTTCGTGAGCCACTATGAGGGCCCCCATCGCGCTAAATTTGCCGTTGCCACCCACATGGTCTCCATGCCAGTGTGTATTCAGCACAACTTGTACTGGTTTGTCTGTTCGTGTCTTTATGGCTGCCAGTATCTTATCGGTGAGTTGCCCGAATTGAGCGTCAACCATAAAAACCGAATCCTCTCCATAAGATATCCCGATGTTGCCCCCCTGTCCAACCAACATCAGGATGCCTGGGGCGGCCTCATGAATCTCAATTTCAATTGCATCAAACTCCTCCTGAGGGATAGCCCCGGGAGCTAGGAAGTTCAGTACGGACATTATCCGGTGTAATCTAACCTCGTTTTTCCAAGAAAGGCCGCTGGATTATTCACCCTCTGCACTGACTTCCGGACGTTGGCTGAGTTCACGATCCAGAAGAAACAACGCGGCTCCCCCTTCCCCGACCAGGCGCAGGTTTTCCATGATCTCCCGGGCGGATTCCTCCTCTTCTACCTGTTCATCCACGAACCATTGCAGCAATGTCTGAGAGGCGTAATCTTTCTCTCCTAGAGACAGCGCATACAGTTCATGGATCCGTGCTGTGATATACTGTTCGTGTTGCAGCACATGTGTGAAAATCTCTAGTGTAGATTGTGCGGAATCTATTTTGGGCTTATCCAGTGCATATAAATCTACCTTCGCATCACGCTGAAGTAGAAAATCATACAGTTTTAGGCCATGGATCAATTCTTCTTCCCACTGTCTTCGCAGCCAATGTGCGAAGCCTTTCAGGTTGCGGGATTCCATTTCAGCTGCCAGCGCCAGATACAAATATGCAGACTCGAATTCGGCCTTGATCTGGGCATTCAGCGCAAGCTGCATACGATCAGATAATTCTCGTTTAGGCATCAGTCACATCAGTTTCGTTCCCACGGGCATAAACTGATGCGCAACGATCCTGTTCGCCCACCCCTTGGTATAGTATCGAGTGGCTGGTATAGCGTGACAGGTTCCAATTAGAGCGATCTGTTGTGTAGTCTGCTTTACTCCCGACAAGCCTCTTCCACAAACGCATCAAATCCCCTCCTGCAAAGCAAGCGATCTAACGTTCCGTAAAATGCGTTTGAGGAAGAACCGAACTCATTATGAGAAATAATCAGGTCTTCCTGGGAACCATTTTTTCGTTTTTTAAAGCCATCAATAGCGCCCTGAAGTTGAACATAGAGCCACTGCCACAATACACACCCGATTCGAGAATTCCTAGAGCCCCGACTTTATCTACGACTCGCCAGACAAGTGGCAGATGACTCCCGAGGTCAATGCCGACACTAGAGAGAACACACTGCCCTGGACCGATTAGTGCAGGATCACACTGCCTCAGGTGTGATTGTCTACGCTGTGAACCGTCCGGTGACTGACGTAACTATTGCACCAGGTTGTCAGGAATCTTGAAGTGAATGTTTTGTGGTACTGGACGCAAGAAAATGGCATAAAGGTCACCGTTGTCAGCGGATACAGCCATTGAGAATGGTGACCCCGAAACGTTAAGACGCCCCACAGGCTTTCCCGTCCAGTCAAAAACTAGAAAGTAGGATCCCCACTCTTCACCCATACTAGATTCACTTCTTTTCTTACCTGAATACAAAGCATACATGAATTCCTCTGTGACATCCACATCTACGTAGCCTGACCGATTGTCAGGCTGTACGGCTAGAATCTGTCCCCCAGGTATTTCGTCTGCGACATAGACTGGTTCAAAGAAGTCAGGTCCGCTCACGACATGCGTGAGAACACCGGAATCATAGATGTCCAGCCTGTCAGCGTTAAAGTATGCCGAGACCAAGCGCTCTGCATCGGGCGAAGTTCGGAGTGTCTGACGCCATGCATGGTTACGCACTGCCATCAACACATCGTCCGCCCCGGGCGGGGCATTACCACAAGCCATGTACCCGTCGAACACTGGCACCAGTCCATGGCGAATCCCACGCTCGCAGACGCCATCTTGGATCGACTCGTACAGCCCGACTATCGTATTGAACTCAGCGGCGAGTCCATGAGAAAACAACGCACAAACCCCTAAAACCCGTGCCATGCAACAACATCGAAACACGCTCATTTGAACCCGAAACCAAACAAAAAACAACGCTCCAAAATAAATGCCGCAGGGACGGCAACATCAATCTGAATAGTCTGGCAATTTGACCTGAATATACATCCTCGCCCTGTGGGGCGGGCTGATCTATGCAGCCATCAAGGTCTGGACCTTCTGCTTTGGCTATCCCGACCAGTTCTGGGAGCCGGCGCTCTTTGCCGTGCTGGCGCGGACGTCAGAGGCGCACGCAAACGGCGCATCCTACGCCGTCGAATTTTCTGTGGGGGTCTACCCGTACGAATTGAATCTCTGCTACTGTCCCAGAATTGAAAGGGTTGAATAAGCTCGGGATTCGATGGTCCCGCCGAGCCCGTTGTTAACGCATTTCTTGACTAATGCGCCAGTGTTGCACAGTTGCAGCAATACTCGCGACTCATTTTGAACGGATTTCTAGATTCGCAACACTGAGCACAAAGAAGCCTTTACTATTCCTCCGCACAAGGTATAAACGATCAGCCGAGTCAATCCACTTGATGCGGATGGAATTCATTACGCGAGTGTTTCCGTTTAACTCAGGGTTATCGAATTGCAGCGGGCCGTAGCCAACCAAGTCCCCATTCTGATTAAATAGTTCCGCTCGTGGCTCAAAATCCTGTTTCAATGGGGTCCGAACAGGGAAATGAAGGATCTCACCTGTGCTCAAGACAGCCACACCGTTACTCCGGCTGAGAATCCTCGCGCGGTACGTTCCAGTGGGGCCTGATCTTATTATAGAACCCCTTCTAATGTCTTGGTTCTCCTCTATATCTTTCTTGCTGACGGGTATGAATGCCCTCGTGGGGACAGGCCCCCCTTTTAGCTTCTCCATGATCCACTTGTCATTTGACCGTGTGTATCGGTTAATGTACCCACCGTACACGTCAGGAGCCAAGACTATGGTGTCCGTCCCATTGGTTGCCACATACATCCCCCTGGGCGAGTCGGAATATGCGTTCAGGAATGGATCGTCCATGTCGTAGATATCATCCAATTGGGCAAAAGTCTCTAATCGGTTAAAATCCGTATCATATGTATGGAGAACCCTGTCGTCCTTGATACTTGGGCCTCCTTCAGGATTTGCAAAAAGCTTCACGTACTTGAGCACAAAGGAATTGTCAAGAGACAGGATTGGATTCGGCGCGATCGTCCTCCCGTCTTCTGCAAGAGACTTTG
>CAZCYQ010000115.1:0-4575 GCA_964503085.1 uncultured Rhodothermaceae bacterium
CTGAGCCCCAGAATTTGAAAATATCAACCTCTCACAAAAATAGCCGAAGAGCCAATTTACGAAGCCTGTTGAGATACCGCCGAATATATCAATCGCCGGAAGCTTTATTTTCCTGTACTTTCATACATTTAACGGAATTATCAGTTACTCCTGTCGTGACCAGCGAAAAAGTCCTTATAGAGTTTACCGCAATTGTACGTGAGCTATTACTTCAACACGACCGTGCAGATATTTCAGGTCTCGGCACACTGAAAATTGAATCTACCCCAAGTATGCACGAGCCCCTGGATGATGGAAAGTTCATGGTGCACCCGACCAGCCGACGCATTTCATTTGAAGAAAACCCCGCAACAGAATCAAGCCCTACACTGATTCCATCGCTCACGGCTAAACTAGGGATTGCTGACACACAGGCTTCTGAGGTCTTGGATCTCCTCGTAGCAGAAATTCTATCACAGGTACCGGTCTGCATCCCCGGATTAGGTACATTCACACGTTCAGGTGATGGTCTCCAGTTTACAACTGATCCTGAATTAGCTGCCGTCGTATCCGGGATTTATGCCGGACTCTCCTCCATTACTGTTGAAGACAAGATCGCACCTCAGCCCGTTCAACGCCGTCAAAGATGGCCTTGGGCTGCCGTGGCGGTGGTTGTCGTTGCAGCCGGGGTTTACCTCATAACGCAGCGCAGCAATGAATTGAACAGTCCTGCCGAGGAAATGGGCGCGATCTTTAGTCCCGTTGTTCCCGATTCCGCTTCGACTGACTCAATAACGACTGTGGCCCTTGAAGACAGCTTAGATCAGGAACTTCCCACCGCTCCCGATACTGAGACTGAGACGGACTCCGAAACGCTCACATTGAATCATGAGGCGGGTGGCTACACACTCATAGTGGCTTCATTCCCCGAAGAGTCCACGGCAGTGGAAGTAGCCGAGCGCTATCGAAGTATTTACCCCGATATCCCTATTGGCATTCTCAGGAGCAGCGATGATGCGAATCATCGCGTTGCCATTGGTCAGGCGCCTACAATTACTGAAGCTCTGGATCTTAAGTCACGACTTAGTGACCTTCCGCCGGAATCATGGGTGCTGTCGATTCGCGATGTCGGAATCTGATTGCTTTTGCGTACATGGCAGCAGCCTCTGATTACTTTCAGTTGACCATTGAGCGTCTGAAACGGCTATGGGAAACGCAATGTGAGGAAATAGAGTCCGCTGCCGAGTTGTGTGCGGAGCGAATAAGCAATGGTGGCCTCATTTTCTGTTTTGGATCAGGCCATTCCCGTATGATGTGCGAAGAGATGACGCCTAGGCAAGGGGGGTTCGTGGGCTTTTACGCACTCGTTGAGCAGGCACTCTCGAACCACGCAGCTATTGTGGGACCCAATGGCTTACGTGGCCCACTTTATCTCGAAAAAATTGACGGGTACGCCGAAGAAATTCTTCGTAGCTTCCAGTTTGGTCCGCATGATGCGTTCATTATCATTTCTACGAGCGGGATCCGACCGCTGATCGTGGAAATGGCTCTCGGTGTAAAAGAGCGGGCAATGCCCGTAATTGGCGTTGTCTCAAAGGAGCATTGCGAGGCGACTAGCGCCTCCCACTCCTCGGGCCTAAAGCTTATTGATGTAGCAGATATCGTGCTGGATAACCAATGCCCGCCGGGAGACTGTATTATTGAGCTTGATGGTCTTGAATGGCGTACTGGACCCGTCTCCACCGTGACGGGAGGAATGCTGATGAACATGCTGCGTGTTTCTGTTGCGGAACGTCTGCTTCAGCGCGGGCATAAACCGGTCCTTTTGCCTAGTCACCAGTTCATTGGAGACACAACTGCGGAAGAGCAGCTTGAAGATTTTTACGAAGCCTACAGAAAGAGTCTCTCTCATCTATTCACTGGATGACTGAATATGTAATTGGAGTGGATATTGGCGGCACTCGCATAAAGGCGGGTGCCGTGCTCCGGGATGGTACACTCATGGCCGAGCGTGCACGTTCATCGGGGTTCGCATTGACAGCTGAAGCTCTGGAAGCAGCTGTGGTTGAAGAAGTTTCGCGGATCCAGTCCATTACAGGACATGCTCCTCTCGGAGTCGGACTGGGGTTTCCGGGAGCAGTGGATCCAACAAAAGGCGTCATCCTTCTTCCGGGAAAACTTCGCTTGGAAGGATACCCGATCGTGCCTAATATCTCCAGCACCTTGAAGTTGCCTGTAATTGCTGATAACGATGGACGTCTTTCGATTGTGGCCGAAGTTTGCTACGGGAAAGCACAAGGTTTTCGCTGGGCTGCCTCAATCACGTTGGGAACCGGTGTTGGATCGGGTATAATGCTTGATGGGCAGATACTTCGTGATCCTCATTTTCAGTTTGGTACACAAGCAAGCCATATCGTTCAACAATCCGGTAGCGACCGACTCTGTATCACACGCGCCCGCGGAACTGCCAATATCCTCTGCTCGGCAACGGCCCTGGCTGTAATTGCTCGGGATGGGTTGATCCGGGGTTTACCCTCCGTCCTTAATGAGCGCTATTTTGACGACCCTCATAGTGTAGATTTTGCGGCTGTGATTGATGGGGTTGCCCAGAACGACGCCCTATGCCTGGATGCATTAAAAACCTGGCGAACCGAACTGTCCTGGTTCCTGGTGAGTGTGGTTCATATGTATGCACCAGAAATCATCATCCTGAGTGGTGGTGCGGCTTCAGCTGCACCCTATTTTCTGGACGATGTGCGTAAGCACGTTAATCAACATACTTTCCGGTATCCTCCCGGAGAAGACATCCTGATTGAGGATTCCAATATAGCCACCTACAACGTTGTACTGGGAGCAGCTTCGATGGCGTGGGGACAGTCCGAACATCAGGGTTCACCGATTGTTTTTTCATCGACAACCCGAGAACATTGAGAGTTGATATTATTGCTAGAGCCGACTTTGTACATCAACATCTTCAATAATATCTCGTATTGAGCTTCCCCCTCTTCTGTAGCCTGTAGCGAGTTTGGGACGAATGTAATGGGCTTGAGAATGAGTTGTACCTAGGACACACGAGCTTGTGGACAGGAACGGGTAAGGATGTTGCGCACTTAAGAATCTGGAACTGGTTCCATGAAATGTGTAGATTCAGTGGTTACGAAAATTAATCATTCCACACGAATTGCGGCAGAACCTATTTTTTTTGTGTGCCATATTGCAGACTGTTGTTATTTTTATCCATATATTGGGGCACGCGAGCAGCTAATGGACAAAGAAAGCGTAACATGTGTGAGAGCGATTCAGTTGCTTTGGAAGAAGAGAATGGCCTGTGGTCAGGCGAATGAGTTACCCGACTTTTTCTGTGATGTGATATGGCTCCGCAGAATATTATAGCACGTTTTGAATCCAAAATGGACGCGCAAACTGCAGAAATCGCTGCAAATGCAAAGCTCCAAAATACTAATTACAGTTTGTTGCTTTGGCTCACTGGTGTGGGAGTTATTCCTTTGGTTGGAATGTTACCAGTTACTATTGCAGCTGTATTGAATAATGGGCAACAAGTATAATGACAAATGAGCAAATCAGTAAGTACCTTGAGCGGCCAAAAGAATACGAGGCCTATCTTGAAGGTGTAAGACGCAAGGCGCGGCAGTGGTACGGCTGGTATGGAAGAAATCCAGATTTGATTGAGGGCCGAATTATCCAACTTGAAGAGGAGGAAAGTGTCCTTCAGGCGATTGTTGAAGGAGATTTAAGCAATCTCCTAGTACGGAAGGAGACTATACACGCCAAATTACAGGTTCTTCGTGAATTGAGAAAAGAACTTGGGGGTGACGTCAAAGAGGGTTCTAGGGATTCTACTAGTAATTTGCAATAAGGCAAATATCTAATAAGAAGGAAGCTTCAAAGGAGCCTGAGTTTACTCGTGAAGAGGTTTAGCTTCATGCAAGAGCGATTGTCCGGGCAGTATTGCGGGCAGAGCCAAGGAATAGAAAGGATCGAAAACTTACGCTCAATTAAATTGTCTTGATTGGAATCGGAAGACTATTGTTGGTTTTATCACTGTGGCTCTTCGCCTTTAAGAGTGGGAAATCTGTTTTCGTAGGCCTGCGAGGCAGGGATCCAATCCTCCGAGATAGAAGTAAGTGGCATTGGCAAACCGCTGTTTGTTTCGGAGTCCGCGGGCATGAATTTTGATGGTTGTGATGCGACTGTCGATGCTTTCCTCCAAACCGTTATTGGCTTTTGTATGAACGAATCAATGTTTCTCCGGGCGATTTGCATGCGCTGAAGAGGAGATGTTCTGCGTAAATAGTGCCTGCATGCCCATATGCTCCAGACGCTCGCTTCCGTACGTAAGCAAGTCGTATCGTTCAACAATCCGACAGTGACCGACTCTGTATTACACGTGCCCGCGGAACTGCCAATATCCTCTGCTCTGCAACGGCCCTGGCTGTCATTGCTCGGGATGGGTTGATCCGAGCGTAAGTTCGACATTGTAGTGGGATTTTTTGTTGAGATTTCCTATCCCCCATTGTCAAGGGTCTCAAAAAACAGTTGTTTTGGGAAGTATTTTTACGCTTCGGCGTTCTCTTT
>CAZCYQ010000116.1:0-4479 GCA_964503085.1 uncultured Rhodothermaceae bacterium
GCGGGGAAGTGCGCTTGAAGAAGGTGTATAGTGTGCGCCGATAAAGGTCGGAGCCCGAGCCCTGCTCATACCTGATCCCGGACTTTTCCTGCCAGAGTCCTCCTGGTTGATATGGTTTAACTGCAGGTCCACCAAGCGTTCGGTCGAGAAGTCCACTGACTGCAAGTGCCTGATCGCGCACCATCTCTGCACTCAGGCGAAGTCTGGGGCCTCGTGCGAACAACTTATTGTCGGGGTCAAGATCCAGAAGTTCAGGGGTAGCTTCAGATTGCTGGCGATAGGTGGCACTCGTCACGATCAGGCGCTGCATAGCTTTGATGTCCCATCCCGAGTTAACGAATGTCGTGGCCAGGTAATCCAGCAGTTCAGGGAAGGAGGGCAAGGCGCCCTGTCGTCCAAAATCTTCAGGTGTGGAGACAATGCCGGTTCCAAAGTACTTCTGCCAGTACCGGTTCACTGCAACCCGGGCAGTAAGAGGATGCTCTGGATGAAAGAGCCATCTGGCCAATCCGAGTCGGTTTTGAGGTGCACCATCGGGGAAAGGCAGGATGGCATCTGGTGTGTGCGGTTCAACGTGCTCCCCCTTTGCGTCGTACAGGCCACGGTTCAATATGTACGCTGGTCGTGGGGAGGACATCTCCTCAGTGACCATGATTGCCGGGATACCTTCAAGGAGGGTGTTCTCCTGTTCGCGCAGGGTTTGGAGGGCAGCCTGTGCGCGCTGCCAAGGCATCACCTCATGTGCCAGATACCATTGAAAAAGATCGTGTCGATCCGGGGTCGTTTCTGTTCTCCCTGCCAGGCGCGCAACCTCAAAGCCATACAGCCTCTGATCGTACAGGCGCAATTCATCAACAGCTCCGTTGCGCAGGCCGCTCTCTTCGTGTCGGTATGCGATTTGCAGGGGGACCTTAATACTTTCGTACGTGATATGTCGGGTAAGACCATCACGAACGGTTTCTACATCGGCGAGGAGTCCATTGAGGTACAGGCGCACACCGGAGGCGCGGCTGGATCCATCGTAGGTCATGGCTACATGCGCCCATTCTCCGAGCGGGAGGGTATCAATTGTTTGGATGCGCAAGGCATTATGGGGCCACATATGGGCCAGTTGCGCCACGAGGCGACCATTCAGGAGTACAAGCTCCCAGCCGCGGCTCCCGACAGGCAGTGCAGCCAGAGTGCGATGCACGATGGCACCTGTATCTTCTCCCGGATTGATCCAGAGACTTACGGTGAAGGGTTGTGTTCGCCGGAATTCACCCATATCTGCGAAGGAGAAACCGCTCTGACCGTCAAAGGCCATTGCCCGCCCCTGGTACCCAGGCACTATATCTGGGGTGAAGACGGCTGTCCCCTGTTTGCCATCATGGCATGGTAATGTTGGTCCGTTCAGGCGTTCAAACTCGCAGGCAAGAATGGGTCTGGGGTCCGTATCCGGCGGTGATGAAGGGTACCGGGAAGTAAAGCCCAGCCTTGACATTTCCGCTATATTGCCAGCTGCACGCTCAGCTGATTCAATCTCACGTGCGAGACGATCCAGTTCCTCCTGATCATCCGGCGTAGGCAGATCCAGTGCGGGCACGGGCACTGCATACGGTGAAATCTGCCCGGACTCATCCACATTGTTAAAAAAACTGAAGAGCCCATAGTAGTTGGCTTGCGTAATCGGATCGTACTTGTGATCGTGGCAGCGTGCACATTCAAGGGTCAGGCCCATGAATGCCGCCCCCATCGTATTGACGCGATCCGCCACATATTCCGTGCGTAACTCTTCTTCAATAATGCCCCCTTCGTTAGTCTGGCGATGGTTACGGTTGAAGGTGGTCGCCAGCCGTTGGTTCAGCGTTGCATTTGGCAGCAGGTCTCCCGCAAGCTGCCAGGTTGCGAACTTATCAAAGGGCAAGTTCTGGTTGTAGGCTTCAACGACCCAGTCTCTCCACGGCCACACGTAACGATCCCCATCAATCTGATATCCATCTGTGTCCGCGAATCTAGCGATATCCAGCCACATAGAAGCCATGTGCTCTCCATAAGCAGGGGAGTCAAGCAGCCGATCAACAGACTTTTCATACGCGCGGGCAGACGTATCTGCGAGAAAAGCGTCAAGTTCCTCCAACGTTGGGGGAAGACCAGTTAGGTCAAGTGTAAGGCGTCGAAGGAGCGTACCCGGATCTGCCTCTTGAGCCGGGGTCAGCCCTTCCGACTCAAGACGTGCCAGCGTAAAGTGGTCAATTCCGTTGTTTGGCCAATCTGATTGTTGGACGGCCGGCAGCGGTAGATTGGCAGCCGGCAGGAAGCTCCAGTGTGGCTTCCATTCGGCTCCCTGCTCAATCCAGCGACTGAGGAGTGCAATTTCGTGGTCAGATAGTGAGAGTTTCGATTCCAGCGGGGGCATGCGCACCTCTGGATCATCGGAGTTAATACGGGAATGCAGACGGCTCTTTCTGAGGCTTCCCGGTACAACAGCATATCCACCGGAAGCGAGACGCTCCTGCTTTGCCCCAGCCTCCTCATCCAGACGCAGGCCGGCCTGCCGCGCGTTGGCATCAGGACCATGGCAGGCGTAACAGCGGTCCGAAAGGATCGGCCGGACGTGAAAATTGTAGTCAACGACTTCCGGCAACGATGCATCCCGTGGACGCAGTTCGCTCCCGCACCCGGCTGTCAAAAGCAGGGTTATGCAAACCGAAAAAGGGATGATTTCAGGCCAGGAGATCCTTAACCACATGGCCATGCACATCTGTTAGTCTATAACGACGGCCCTGATACTTAAAGGTAAGTCGCTCATGATCAATTCCCATGAGGTGCATCAGGGTTGCTTGCAAATCATGTACATGCACCGGGTCACGAACTACATTATAGCCAAGATCATCCGTCTCGCCATAACTGAGACCGGATTGCACGCCTCCACCCGCCATCCACAGTGTGAAACACCGGGGATGGTGGTCGCGACCGTAATCTACATCTGTAAGGCGTCCCTGGCAGTAATTGGTGCGCCCGAACTCTCCTCCCCAGATGACCAGGGTATCGTCCAGCATGCCCCTTTGCTTAAGGTCTCGCACTAGAGCAGCCGAGGGCTGGTCGGTTTCTATTGACTGGACTTTAATACCGGATGGCAGTCCCGCATGATGATCCCATCCCTGATGGAAGAGCTGGATAAAGCGTACTCCCCGTTCGGCCAGGCGCCGGGCCAGAAGACAGTTGGCTGCGAAGGTGCCTGGCTCCCGGGCATCTTCGCCATAGAGGTCAAAGATATAATCCGGCTCATTGGAAAGGTCCATCACATCAGGCACGGAGGTTTGCATCCGATACGCCATTTCGTACTGAGATATCCGTGACTCAATACGTTCCCATCCGGGCGCGCCTGCTTTCAGTTGATGCAACTCCCGAAGGCGATCAAGCTGCATTCGACGCTGTCTTGAAGAGACGCCATCAGGGTTGCTCAGATAAAGCACGGGATCCATTCCACTTCGGAACTGCACTCCTTGATGTTGCGATGGCAGAAATCCATTCCCCCAGAGCCGGGCATAGAGTGGTTGTCCTCCCTTGTCTTTAGTGATAAGCACACAAAATGCAGGCAGGTTTTCGTTCTCGGTTCCTAGTCCATAGCTGAGCCATGATCCGAAAGATGGCCGGCCCGCAATCTGTGATCCAGTAAGGAAGAATGTAATTGCCGGATCGTGATTGATCGCTTCGGTGTGCATGGATTTAACGAAGCATAACTCATCCACAATCTCCGCAGTGTATGGCATCAGTTGGCTCACCCAGGTTTTGCTCTCTCCATATTGCGCAAAAGAAAAGTGTGAGCGGGCCAAGGGTAACGTGTTTTGGAAACCAGTCATTCCGGTAAGCCGCTGTCCCTTCCGCACGGATTCAGGCAGTTCCTGCCCGTGCATCGCATTAACCTGTGGCTTATAGTCGAACAGTTCAAACTGCGAGGGGCCACCGCTCTGGAACAGATAAATGATACGTTTAGCGCGTGGGATCAAATCCGTTGCAGTGGCTAGGGCCGGATTAACTAGCGAGGACAAGGCGAGTCCACCCAGGCCCATGCCAAGGCGCCCCAGAAACTCCCTGCGAGTGCTGAGAGGATCATAATTACCACACGAATGCATCAGTATTTCTCAATAACTTCATCAAAGGATAATAATGCATTGGCCACCATGGTTTGTGCGGCCCATTCAACGGGGTTCAACCCCGCTTGCAGTTGAGACTCCCCGGTTTCCAACAGCTGTCTGGCTGCTTCGGGATCCTTCGAAAATTCCTCTAGCTGTTCAATGTACAGTGACTGTAGTGCTTTCGTTTCGGGCGGATTCGGGTTGCGGCCGGTTAGCAGTCTGAAGCCCAGCGCAATTTGATCTTCTAGTGTTTCCATTCCGAGCATTCGGGCGGCTATATGACGGGACGCTTCCACATACTGTGGGTCATTGAGCAGAACCAGGGCCTGCATAGGGGTCGCCGTACGCTGACGCCGCA
>CAZCYQ010000117.1:0-4139 GCA_964503085.1 uncultured Rhodothermaceae bacterium
CGTAATCTCCAACGTACACGTTCTTTCCCGGCCCCTTCAATACACTGCCCGGGGTATAGAGCATCATGCTGTCATCAACTGGTAAATAGTGCAATGAATCCAGCGTCACATTACGCCACGCACGACTCGTTGCATCTTGTTCGATCAACGGGATTTGAATTTCGACTTGTAGCCGACCAGGCTCCCCACATCCCAAAGAACTGATCAACAAAACGCCAACCCCGGCAAGTTTCAAGAATGCACTCATATCACCACCTTTTACTTAACCAGGGTGTTATCAATAAGTAATTGCTCGATTTGGCTTTCCTGTTCCGCATCCAGCATGCCAATCCATTTATGCTGTACTCTGCCTTCGCCATCAACAATCAAAATGGTTGGTACATACTCAACATTAAGGTCAGACACTGGAATGACCATTAACGTATCTACTCGTACTTGATACTTGGCTAGCATGCGTTCTTGAAGTCGGCGGGATTGACTAGTATCGATAACTGCCATAAAAGCGAACCGCCTATTCACTTGGCTGCCTTTCAATGTTTTCTGAAGTGTTTTTTAAAATGGCATAGACTGGACGCAGTAAGGGCGACTTGGCGTAGGGGCCAGCATCACCGCACCATCATACTTATCCCAGTCTTCAAACAATTTCACTTCTCCTATTTCCTGTGTGCCAGCAGTAGTATCGAGATCGCTATCGTCTAAGCCGGTAAAAACCGTGAACACAACAAACACAATAATAGCAAGCAACAATGTGCTGTGGGCAATGATTTCCAATTTACCCATAGATTTGAGCGTGCGTCTGCAGTACGCGAGTAATGATTTCATTCTATAATCAATCAAAAACACTTTTGGTGTTTGATAGGCGGCGTTTCTAAGCGGCTAAACAAATCGTGCCTGTATACTGTTACTGTAGTATCTGTATCAGCGGCGATCCGTTTTGCAGATAAAGTGATACGTCCAATGAACGGTATCTTTACTGATCCGATATAGTGTCCGGTCGCGATACTATAGGCATCTATGGCACGCTCACCATTTGGACGAACATTTATTAACAGCCAACCATTAACCACATTCGTTCCATAATGTATTATGCTGGATATCGGAGCTATTAATACCTGTGCATCTTTATCCAACATCCGAGTCTCTATTTGTGCTTCTCCGGTTTCATAGGCTGTCATGGTACGTTGTGCGTACAGTAGACTGCCGGTTGAATCATACACTGCAAACATTGGATAATATGCGGACGCAAATATCATGCAGTTCCCGTATGTGTGAATCCATCCCTCATTACCTAGGGCTGTCGCAATGTCACCTTGATTTTCGAAGACCTTGCCAAAGCGTCGCCTGCCCGTATCGGTTATTACTGTAAATAGCGATTCTGACTCCAAATAGAAATAGTATGAAATACCGGACTCGGTGCGTGCTTGGCGAAGCGGGTTATCGAGTTGTTGCTTTGCCCAAAAGCGATTGGATTGGGTTTCGAAGGTATATTCAAAAAATTCGGCGGTCAGAACTATTAGGGAGTCACCAACAATAATTAAATCGGACACAGGCATACGTATCTGTCCAGGGGCACTCCCAATTCCGCGCGTGTGTAATGCTGCGAACACCCCCGTTGTATCAAATTCCTTTACGTGTCTGTCCCCTACATCGTAAACGTATAGTTGATCTTTTGTGTCAAAACGATTGGCAAAGGGACCGAATACCGGCGCAGAGTCGGTGTATGAAATCTGAAACAGCGAATCCGTGGAAAATTGGTTCCATACGCGTTCCGTAGAGCGTCTGGGATTTAGTGTTAATGCTATGCCTTCAACCACTTCAGTGTCAGGTTTTTCCGCACACGAAGTGAGCGCGACAGCCAGTATGATGGCTACGGCGTAGACTGCTCTAATTGGAATCTTCGATTCTGCAGTCACTGTCGCCCTCGGACTGTCGAGGCTTGGACAATAGGGCATATTGCAATCAGGCAAGCGGACCGAGGCCCCGAAGTGAATTGGACAGCGAGACAAAGGCCTGCTTTAATATGTGCGCCAAACTGCGTCCACCGCGCATGCAACCCGTTTTCTAGCGATTGAAGTGTGCGTGAAGCATCGGCTAGAATCTCGTGCAGTATGTCGAGGATTGGGATCACCCAGACATTTTGCAAGGATATAACTGCAGCCGAAGTCATTGCACACTTTGCTCCGAACATACGAAATCCAGGATCATTAACCAAAATGATGCGAGCAATCCACTGGACCGCAAGCTCTGAAACTGGTTGTGCAACAGGTCCAGCAATCGTGAGAGGCCGAGAATCCTCGGGGACAGCATGTGCCGCGCGTTGGCCTAGACCTTACGTGAGTTGCATTCTTGCAGTCATGCTGTGTGCTTCTTGCAGCTCCGATCAAGAGGTGAACAATGTCAAATTCGAGGCCCTGAGTGTGAGCCCCATTGAAGGGCAGCAGTCGCATGATCGTATTATGGGTGAAGCGTCCCTACGCAAGCTGTTTGAGCTGCCTGCAATACCTGGCGAGATTGTAAATGCCCCCGCAGGTGTATTCGCTGATACTATGGGATACATCTATGTGGCAGACAACTGGGATTATCGGATCCATCGCTTTGATGCTTCCGGGAATTACGTTACTTCCTTCGGAGAAGGCCAGGGGGAGGGGCCCGGAGAAAACATGGGAATCTTGAACTTCGGGGTATTGGGTGACTCAATGGTGTATATGTTTGAGTACATGACCTGGGAGGTCTCTTATTTCAATCTGGAAGGTTCCTTCTTGCGGTCTGAGCGCTTGGACGGATCGATGCGTGAACATCCAGATCAATACGTGTTCACGCGAAAGGGACGAATATATTCTATGTTCTCTCTTCAGGAAAACACAGACCACGAGCTGTTCGAATCCCGACTCGGCGACGATGTTGTCAAATTTGGCCAAATCTATGGTGGGGGACCATTTTCCTCATTGATGGCTGCAGGTAGATTGGTGACATTCAAGGAGCACATGATCTATGTGTCTCAGTGGTATCCGCTGTTCGTTCAGTATGGTCCAGACGGATCAATGAGGTACGCAAGAACCACGATGGACCACGTCTCAATAGAGGAGCCGAAGTTGATTAGGACCCAGAGAGGAGGGTATGTAGACGGGCCACCTCTGATTCGGAGTTTCCCGACGGTGTTTCGTGGGCAGCTATATATACATGCCTACATTGTCCAGATGATTGACATCTATGATGCCGAGACGGGAGACTATCAGCACTCCATCAAGTTGCCCGACAACGGATTTTCACATGCGCTCAACGACCGGATCTACCAGGTCGGAGACAGCACGGTCTCTGTTTGGGCTATTGAGAAGAACAGTCCGAGTCCTGAATTATCGACATCGTCAGAATGAGTGTGGGTTCTCGACACACGGATGTAGTGCCGGAATGGGTCATCCACTGAATCTGATTGCGGCCCTGCTTGTGTTTTTGCAAGAAGCTTCTGAGGATATGAGGCCTGGTTTTTGACAATGATCATGCTCGAGGTACCCGTTGCATGATCCCTGCGAGGCAGATTCCAGACAGAAATTAGGACAAAACGATCTCCCTACGCAGCCGGGCAACGGGCAGGCCCAGCTGTACTCGGTATTTCGATACAGTACGTCTGGCTATTCTGTATCCTTTCTCCTTCAGGATAGCTGTAATGGCCTGGTCCGTCAGTGGATCTGTTTTGTCCTCCCGTTCAATGATACCGGAAATAATAGCTCTGACTTCCTTGTTTGACACATCAACACCGGACGCCGTCGCGACTCCCTCCGAGAAAAAGTATTTGAGTTCGTAGACTCCAAAATCGCATTGAACATACTTCCCACTCACAACGCGACTGATCGTAGAAATGTCCATGTCAATCCGCTGGGCAATATCCTTGAGAATAAGCGGACGCAGATGCCCCTCTCCCAAAATAAAGAAAGCTTCCTGGAAGGCAACAATCTCACGCATGACGGAGAGCATGGTCTGACGGCGTTGCTGGACTGCGTCAATGAACCATTTTGCCGACTCAAGCTTGGAGCGGAGAAATTGCTTCGTTTTCACATCGGATGGCTTTTTTTGGGCGGTTTGTTCATCAGCGGACATCTTTTTGATCATCTCCCTGTACGGTTTGGAAACCGTAAGCGTTG
>CAZCYQ010000118.1:0-4114 GCA_964503085.1 uncultured Rhodothermaceae bacterium
TTTCCCCCGTTGTGGGAGCGAGCCGCAAGCGGGGACCCTGAAATTCCGGGCCTGACGGTCGGGGCCCGCCAACTCGTTGTCACACCGCCCGAATGCTCAAAACGTACCACCCCTATTCAGGCTTTCCATCGTATGCTATGCTTATCGCGACCTAGAAGACTAAACGTACTTTGAACGTTTAGCAGCACTCTTGCCGAACTTGGAGGGAACCATAATGCCTGACCCGACCCAACTGACGGAGACCGGAATAGACAATCTGAAGTTCTTCGTCAAGTTCTTGGCGAAACATGATCTGATAGACGAGGCACATCAGAGACTCAAAGATAAGGGAATTGATAAACTTCGCATTTCAATCGATGTCGTAACTGAAATTCAAGAAATGATCAAAGAAAAGGCGCAAGTTACTGATGGTCCTACACGGGCCGAGTCAGCGGTGATCACTTCTGCTCACAACAACAACCTGGGTTGATGTAGTCGGCGAAAGGCAAGCAATGTCGAGGGCCGACAATAAGCCACCTCACCCTCAATCATGCCTTCGCGTTGGCTGGCCGGGATCTTTATTCTAGAGTGCCATACTGCCAAGGACTTTCCAACCACCGCTTTGCCAACAGCCAGTTTGATGAGGCACTCTGATCACCTATCGCTTTGAGGTGAATTGCAAGTGCGCCAATCCCAGGATAGACTGATTTTTCGCTATTTTCTTTGAACCTCCCTCCCTCCTCATTCCTCCGTTTCACTAACACTTCGTCGGCCAGCGCAAATCCATTCTTTTTGAAATAAAGTAGAGTGTGCGCGGTATCAATGCCTCCAAGAAAAGGCCGAAGACTAAGTCCTCGATCTGTAACCCAATCGAACGAAGAGAAGTCCAAATCGATCGAGTGCGGATCAACTCCCTCTACATTGGTCTCATGCGCCCAGAACAGCTCCCGAACGATATCTTCTTCTGACTCTTGAACGGTAATTCCGAATTGACCTGCTTTCCGCGCGACAATTGCCCCTGGCGTTAACGAAAACTTCCCAAAATTGCTCAAGCTCCAGTATTGCCTATATTGCTCTAGAAACATAAGCGTCTGGAGAGCCTCGGAATAGGTCTCCGTTGGAAATCCACAAAAAGTCATTAGCTGCACACCAATATCGGCTTCTCGAAAACGGGTCAGTAGTTCAGGAACCACAACTATATCCATCCCCTTTTCCATTGCATTCAGTACTCGTTGGCTCGCAGATTCAAGGCCGAAAGACATCGCAATACAGCCACCTCTCGAAAGCAACCCTACTTCGTCTTCCTTAGACAGTGATTTCTCAACGCGACATTCGGCCGCCCACTTGATGTCGAATGCATATTCCTCGATTGTTCGACATAAGCGCCTAAGAAAAGAGGGTGATATTGCATCGACAGCAAGATATACCACCTTGCCAATGGTAGCTAGCTGGTGTAAGTCGTCAACGACTGCATCAATACGCCGCTCGCGAGAAGGTGAAGTAGGCCTATCTACGTTCAATCCATAATCACAGAAGGTGCACTTGTTCCAGTAGCATCCTCGTGTTGGAGAATAAAGAACAACTGGTTCCGGCGACCAATACTCGGCCCAGTTCCAAATATTGTAGTTTGGAGTTGGCAATTCAGAAACATTTTCAAATTTGACTCCCAACTCTAGCGAAGCAGGTGCGTTTCGCATGAGCACCCCAGAAATTGGCTGAAATGACTTGAATTGAAGCGCCTTTAATATAGAGCAAAATGCGCTCTCCCCTTCTCCTACTACTAGCAAGTCAACATCAAATATGTTCCAAATGAGATCTTTTGTCTTTAACCCTTTGTAGGTATCCGTAGCTTCCGTGCCGCCAACACAAATCAGAGTATTCGGAAACTTGAGTCTGATCAATCTGCACAACCATATGGTAAATGGTAACTGCCGTCGATAATTAACAGATATCCCGACTATATCCACCTGCGCATGAGCTATTGTCGGAAGAAGTACTGAATTGTAATACTCGGAGAACGGTTGGTTTATCCGTTCTAGGAACTCTTCGTCAGTTATATCGTCTAGGGAGTCGAAATTCGAATAAGGAGTAGAGTCCACAAAAAATTTATTAAAGGAAAACGGAAGTCCGTCGATCGTCAGAACATCCATCCAATTGTAGATTGTTTCTACAGCGTCTAAATATTTGTTGACATTATAGAAGTCGCGAGAACAGCGTAATACTTCTATCGCGTCGCGAACATCATTTTCAGAAAATGCAAAGGAAATTTCATATAGACGCATCTGTAGGGCGTCAAGATTTGTCAATGAACATAGTGTATTCAAGCTTTGTGCTATTTCGACACTACGAGATTTAAGCTTAGCAACCTGAGTAGGCGCGGAAAGATAGTTTAGTATGTCAAGATTCACGTCAATACAGACGTGTTTATGAAATCCTTCTTCCTCCGCTGCTGCAACCAAGTATGAGATAGAATGGTAGGGATTGGTAGGATCAGTCAACGGTGGATTCACCAACATGTATGTCGGTGAAGTCGTGTCAGAGGCAGCTTCCATTACCATCCTGTAGCGCGCCTAACTTAGCGGGGAAAGATATTGAAACGGTGAACGTGGCGTAAACGTTGTCGATGTACCCCCTTCCTCGCTTGGTCTTGAAAGCGCTGTCAGGCTGACGCATCCCGCCGCCGTCGGGGCCAGCACCCACTCCATTGTTTGCGTGGGACAGGGTTTCCCGGCAAGGCCACGCCTAGAGAGGGTCAATGAGAGCACCACGCCGCTGAAGCCGAGAATACCCATCTCCTGTTCGATCTTCCAGTCGTATAATGCAAGAATTTGGCCACCGATATCTGAGGCGAACGGATATGGGTCGGGTGGCGGGTTGGTTTAGCTGCGTACGGCGAAACCCTGGCTCGGGCTGGCGTAGATATTGGCTGGCTGCATCCTGGAACCTCGAGCTGCGTCACATGCGCCAGCAGCTTGTAGAATTCGGCACCACGCGGAGCAACAGATTGCGCGGCATTGTCGCCGGGGATGGCGAGGTGAGCCCGTGGGGCAGGGTCGGCAGGAGTCGAAGCGTAGGCGATATCCTTGCCCGGGTCGCAGAACGTCTGCCGGCGATAGTGATTGACGCGCCTCACCAGGAGTGACTCCAATCGCTCGCTTGGACGAGGAGATTGGCGATACCTGACGGCAGATCGGCCCGTGGCTTCGCGGCAATGCCGCCACTCAGCGGACATTACACTTCAAGGTCCGCAGCGATGCTGTCGGAAATCCGTACCGCCGAGTCGCGCAGCGCGTCCTCCGCCAGATGCGCATACGCGGGCGGTCGTCTCCACCTGGGTGTGCCCGAGCAGACGGCCGATCATCGGCAGCGACTCCCCGAGCGCCAGAGCGCGGGAAGCGTAGCTGTGACGCGCGTCGTGGATGCGCAGGTCCTCCAGCCCGGCGCGCTCGTAGACGATGTCCCATGGGTCGTTGAGGTTCCGCATCGCCTTGCCCCTGATCCTGCCCGGGATCACGAACGGGTTGCCGTCAACGCGAGGGATCGCCGCCAGCACCCCCGCCGCCTCCGGCGACAGCGAAATCGTCCGGGGACCCGTCTTCGTGTCGGGCACCCGGAGCTCGTTCTCCGCCAGGTCCACCTCGCTCCAGCGAAGGTTGAGGATTTCGCCCTTGCGGCAGCCGGTGAGCAGCAGCAGGCGGATCGCCGCCACCACGTGAACCGAGACCCCCTTGCAGGTCTCCGCGTCGTCCTTCTTCGGCCTGTGCCGAATGCTAGTTGAGCCGACTACCGGTTCGCGGCCCGAAAATGGAAATTCGGTGCCACTCGCCGCCAAGGGTCGTCCTGATTTTGAAAAAATCTGCATTCGGTTTGATGACGAAAGGTGTATCTCTAGAACGAGAACGTATATAACTCGTTGATATTACGATGAAAATCAATATTTATACGTACTTGTTCCGGGGTCCAGTCTGGCAGGCACCGCTCTCGCCCGGCTTCCCCCGGATCGCGGTCCGGGGCAGGCCTGGACCCCGGAACAAGTCCGGGGTGACAGCGGGGAACCCGGACGGACGGGGCGGCGGTCCGCCCCCTGTACCTGTCTTAGCCATGCCTGTGCGCATCTATGCCGCTGCCACTTTCC
>CAZCYQ010000119.1:0-4038 GCA_964503085.1 uncultured Rhodothermaceae bacterium
ACGGGCCGAAGCCCACCTACCTGATTGACAACTACCGTTCCACTGGCCACATCATCGCAACGGCCAACGCGCTAATCAACCCGGCGCGACAACGGATGAAAACTGGACATCCCATCCGCATTGACCGGGCGCGTGCGAAAAATCCGCTCGGTGGCGACTGGGATGTGCTGGACCCGATCTCTCGCGGTCGAGTCCAGATTCTGTCCGCCTGGCGCGATCCGATCTCCCAAGCGCAGGTCGCCATGACAGAGTTACAGCGCCTCGCCAGACTCTCTCCGAATTGGGATTGGTCCACATGTGCGGTAATCGCACGCGAGTGGAAATATCTGGATCCGGTACAAGCGTTTTGCGAAGTCCACCGTATCCCGGTACAGATGGGAAACGAAGAAATTCCAAGCTTCTGGCACCTGCGGGAGACCCGAGAACTTGTTGAATGGCTGCGTGGACGAGATACCCGCCTAATAGAAAGTGCGGATCTGATCGATTGGGTAGATGCACATCCTCCGGGACCCTGGATCGAGCTACTACACCAGGCCCTGGAGGAACACACCCTGGAAACCGGTGGCGCAGAAGTACCGGTGGACCACTTCATCGAGTGGCTGGCCGAGTGGGGACGAGATATACGCCGCCGCCAGCGCGGGCTTTTGCTGTTGACCGCACACCGCGCCAAGGGATTGGAGTTTGATCATATAGCGGTACTCGACGGAGGCTGGGACAAAGTCAATAAAGGTGAAGATCCGGACGCACCGCGCAGACTCTACTACGTGGCCATGACGCGCGCCCGACAGACTCTCGCGCTCGTGCGTTTTCAAGGATCGCGCCCAGCAGGAGGTACACGACCAGATTTCGTAATGGAGTCTGAACCTCCGGTTTACGGACGCTTGCACTCGCTACCGTATGCCTTTCCAAACAACGGCTCGGTTCTGCACCGCACATCCGATGACTCACAGCCGGAAACCCTGGAACTCGCACGTCAATATCGGCGGCCCAGTCTGCGCGAGGTCAATCTGGGATTCGCAGGGCGTCACTACACCAACCATCCTGTGCATCGTGCAATAGCTGCCCTGTCGCCGGGCGATCCGATAGAGACGCAGATTGCCAAAACTGGCTCCTGGGAATTGCTGAACCAGTCAGGGATGGTGGTGGGGCGTCTTGCCCAAGCGTTTGAACCTCCACCGGGAATGCGGTGCAGGTCTGCCACAGTCTTCGCCGTCGTAGATTGGAGCCGCGAAGCATCGGAACCGCAGTACCGCGACCACGTAAAATGCGATACCTGGGAGGTTGTGGTGCCGGAGTTGGTGTTCGAGCCGGAGCACGAGTAGCACATCAAAATCTGTTTACTCAGAATTTTTCTTGATGATTTGGCGTCTTAATGGTACACTTTATACGCGATGTGTGACTTCAAATTGGAGGTAAAGAAGATGGCCAGCATGACAATACGCAATCTTAGCGACGACATTAAGCAGCGTCTGCGCATCCAGGCGGCTGAGCATGGCCACTCAATGGAAGAGGAAGCGCGGATAATTTTGCGTGCTGCGCTTATTGAGCACGCGCCTCCTGCCAATTTAGCGCGCGCTATACACGATCGATTCGCGCCCCTGGGCGGTGTGGATCTGGATATACCGCCACGCGAGCCGATGCGCGCTCCACCCCGATTCGGTTGAGTTATCGAATATGATCCTACTCGATACCAACGTAGTCTCGGAGTTGATGCGCTCCAAGCCCGATCCCGGCGTGAAGATGTGGCTTGCTAAACAGGACACCGCCAATGTCTTCATCTCGGTGATCACAGAGGCCGAGCTACGGTACGGCGTCGCTATTCTGCCAATGGGTCGGCGGCGAGATCAGATCGCAGCCGAAGTCGAGAATATGCTCAAGGAAGATTTTGCACGACGCATTCTACCTTTTGATAGTGAGGCGGCACCCTTCTATGCTGAGATTGGTGCTGGTCGCCGGGCCGCTGGCCTGCCGATCAGCCACGCGGACTGCCAAATAGCAGCTATCGCTCGTTGTCGCGGGGCGGCCATCGCTACTCGCAATGTCGGGCATTTCGAGCACTGTGGCATTGAGGTAATCAACCCTTGGACCGCTCTTACAGGTCTTCAGTCAGAGAGTACAGAGACATGAGCACAGGACAACGGGAGATCAAGACGGAATATGGAGTAAGCTATGGCGAGCCAAATTCACGTTAGTTCTAAGACGATTCAAGTCTCTGAGATACCTTCTGAGCTTGATAACACAACAGGCATGCCCTCAAGCACTACTATCATCTGGCAAGAATGGACACAAAAACGCGCCGAACATGCGCCGACTCTTGAACAGGTGCAAGAAATCACAAAAAAAGTTAAACTCAATGTGACACAAACCATATTGGAAGAACGCCGGAAATCGTAATGCCGTCTTATGATCCTGAAAATCCTTTTCCCTAATTGAAAAATAGGAGTTGCTCATGGGACTTGATGACCTTCAAGCCACCATTGAGAAATTGAAAGACAAAATTGATACACATCGCCCTTACCTCTCTAATAATGAGACAGCCACTCGGCAGGTACTGATTGATCCTCTGTTGCTGAAGTTGGGGTGGGATGTTTCGGATCCGGATCAAGTCGCGTTAGAGTATTCGGCTGGGACAGGAAGTGAACGAGCTGACTACGCATTGAAATCGAACGATGTACCTGTCGCCGTGATTGAAGCAAAAAATTTAGGTAGTCAATTGGAAGAGCGCGAGATCATGCAGGCTCTCAATTATGCAAATTCTCGTGGTATTGCATATATGGCTGTTACCAACGGCGACGATTGGCGAATGTACGACGTTTTCGCTCGGCAACCAATTGAAGAACGCATACTCATGCAATTCTCAATAACTCAAACACCGGCTCATGAGAGCGCATTGCAGGCATTACGGATGTGGCGGTCAAATCTTGCGTCTCCTGGAAATCCCATGCCAGCGAGTGATCCAGTGTTGGAATCCGAAACTAATAAAAAGCCGCATGTAGCTATAAAAGGTAATCCGCCAACTATCGAACCTGACCAAGAGTCTGGATGGACTCCGCTGACGAATGTCTCAGACTGGAATAGAAATAGCCCCAAGAAGCCAAGGAGCATCAGGTTCTCAAATGGGCCCGATGTTGAAATAAACCGCACTGCGGTAGCTATTCTAAGAGAAACCGCTAAGTGGCTCGTAGATAACGGAATGTTGTCATCTAAAAACGCTCACGTAGGATATCCGGGATCTCCAAATTTTTATATTTCCAACTCAGAGCCACGGCATTTAGATCGGGATTTCAGAAATCCAGAAGAAATTCCTGATTCTGGTATATACATCGAAAAGGATCTCACCGGGCAAGACTGTATAAATGGGGCGAAGGCACTTCTTGAACATTGCGGAGAGGATCCAGACACAGTACAAGTCAGTTTTGAATAGGAAATCATGAACGGAAGGGAATTTGTCAGACGTGCCAGACGCTATGCCAGAAAAACAGGGAAGGAGATCCGATTTGATCAACGACGAGGCAAGGGCAGCCATGGAACACTCTACCTCGGCAATCGCCACACAATGGTCAAGCACGGTGAGATTTCCAAAGGCGTTTTGGCAATCATGCTCAAACACCTCGGCATTGACAGGAAGGAGTTCTGATTCATGCAATATGCCTATCCATGCAATCTGATTCCCGACCACGAAGAGGGTGAAGGATTCATCGTGACCTTTCCCGACGTGCCCGGAGCCATAACGGGGGCGCAAACCAGGGAAGAATCTCTCTTCTTAGCCGAAGACGCTCTCGTCGCTATGCTCGCCGTGTACGTCCAACAACAACGAGAAATTCCAACGCCAAGCCCTGTTGCCGATGGTCAAGAACTCGTCGCAGTCCCGCCTATCGCTGCCGCCAAGCTGGCTCTTTATATGGCCCTGCGTGAGCAAGGGATCACTGGGGACGCGCTCGCAGTTCGTCTAAACCTGAGCGATTCAGCCATCCGCAAGTTGCTCGACCCGGACTGCTACTCCCATATCAGTCAGATCATGAGAGCACTCCGAAATGT
>CAZCYQ010000120.1:0-4030 GCA_964503085.1 uncultured Rhodothermaceae bacterium
TGACGGAAGAGGTGGTGAAGGAGGTTGAGGTCCCGAAGGAGGTTGTGAAAGAGGTTATCAAACAGGTAGAAGTAGTAAAAGAAGTACCTGTAGAGAAGGAAGTGATAAAGCAGGTTGTCGTAGTGGCGACTCCTGGACCTGCCGATCAGGAACAGTTCTTCATGCAGACCCTGGATCCCTTCCCCAAACGTGGTGGGAATCTGCGCCTAGGCGCCCACGGCCCCCCTGCGCACTTTGATGTGGCGGCTTCCGTAACAATCGCGAATCACGGGTCACAGTCTTCCATGTATGACACCCTACTCAGACATGATCCAAGAACTCCTAGCGTACCCATTGTTCCGGACCTTGCTCACAGGTGGGAGATTTCATCCGACGGAAAGACGTACAGGTTCTTCATACGAGAGGGAGTGAAATTCCACGATGGAGATGAGCTTACCTCAGCGGACGTCAAAGCCACCTATGATCGTATTATTTTCCCCAGGGAGGGATTGGTAAGCCTGAGGCAGGTTTTCTTCCAGGCCGTGGACGCGATAGATGCGCCTGACACTTATACCGTGGAGTTCACGCTCAAAGAGCCTAGGGCTTCCGACACAATGCTAGCGGCCTTTGCTTCAGAGTGGAACCATATTGTTAAGAAGACAGTTCTTGATGCAAATGACGGAAACCTCCGCCAGATTGATGACCATCCTGGAACGGGGCCATTCGTATATAAGGCCAGAGATGATGACAAATGGGTTGTTGAAAAGAATGTGAACTATTGGAACCCTAACGCACCCTATGTCGATCAGATCGAACACATTTGGCTTGTGGCTTGGACACCGGAAAACACCGCGGCCCTTCTTGGAGGACAGACCGACTGGACAATGTGGCTGGCTCCCAAGGACGGAAGGAACATAGGGGACAACCCTGGTCTCAGCCAGGGAAGAATGCACTCCTTCACTGCCGGCATGATCAACCTAAATACTGAACGTGCAGGTCTTGATGATTCCAGAGTGCGTAGGGCTATGATGTTGGCCGTGGATACGCCGATTCTAGTCGAGACGGTAAAGGATATCATCGGAATTGAGTGGGGAGAGTTCTTTGTGGCAGGCACACCCTACGCAATATCGTCCTCTGAGGCGGCTCAGATTCCCGGTCTTCGATCACCCACTGAGGAGGACTTGGCGGAGGCGAGGCGGTTGATGGCTGAAGCTGGCTATCCGGATGGTGAGGGCTTCCCTAAGATGGACTTTCTCACTCGGGAAACACCTGACCAGAGAGTTTCCATGCCTGCATTGCAGGCGATGCTTGCCGAAAGACTTGGGATACAGGGAGAAATCAGACTTTCGGACGTCTCTCAGTACATCGAGGATACAGTTGAGGGCAATTATGACGTTGCGCTTGGGGCCTCTAAATCACTCGCTGGGGACCCAGCCGACTACATCAGGAATGCTTATGGCGTTTGCGGAGAGCAGTTGTGTGACAATAACTTCTCTCGCTGGCGGAATGACGACTTCAATCGACTGATCAGGGAATTTGAGCTGGAACTGGATCTCGACAAGCGCATTGCCTTGACGGATGAAATCCGCACGCTGCTCTTAGCTGAAGCCCCCGCAATACCTCATATCAATAGCGAAATCGTCTATTGGGGCTGGAGCGACGATCTGAAGGGGATGATGCCGGACGACAGCGATTTCTTCACCTGGTACGAACTACACAAGTGGGACAATGTCTGGCTAGATAGGTAAACACGTGCTTAACGATTAAGGAACTGTGGAGGGGTAAGCGGAAATTAGCTTGCCTCTCCACTTCTGCATTTTGTGCGACCGACAATTGACGCGATACTGCCTTCCGACGAGCCTCAACACTGTGTTTCAGCCTTAACCTCAAAATCGGTTGTCTTGATGTCTGATTATGGTGGCGGGCGCCGAGTGGTGTTAGATGACCGGTGCGTTGACTCATTCGGTCGGGAACGGATGCTGAGGTGCGAGAAATATGCATACATATATATTAAAGCGGCTTTTGTACGCAATTCCTGCATTATTCGGCGTCACTATACTAATCTTTACGATTATGCGAATTCTTCCGGGTGATCCACTTGGAGCATATTTTGGCGTAGAAGAAATCAAGAGATTGACAGAGGCTCAGAAGGCAGAGGTATTGCACGATTTGGGGCTAGACAGGCCATTGATTGTGCAATATGGCTCCTGGATTGGAAACATAATGAGGGGGAGTCTGGGCGAATCATTCTTCCGTGGCGACCCGATAATTAAGATACTGGCAACTCGCGCTCCGATCAGTGCCGAGATCGGTGTTATTTCTGTGATAATTTCCTGGTTGATAGGTCTTCCCGTTGGGATAATCAGCGCTTTCAGGCCGCAGTCAAAAATGGATGCTACTGCGAGCACTTTTACGGTTCTGTTTCTGGCGATCCCCGGCTTTTGGCTAGGCATGTTGCTGGTTGTTGGTCAAATATCTCTGTTTGGGTACAAGGCCCCCATCACAGCAGTGCAAGTATGGGAGGACCCCTGGACAAACTTTCAGATTGTGATTGGCCCCGCGGTGGTATTGGGATTGGGACAAGCGGCCTATATCGCCCGTATGGCGCGATCCTCACTCTTTGAAGTTCTGAGGGATGATTATGTTCGCACCGCGCGGTCCAAAGGCCTGGCAGAAAAGCTTGTTCTCGTTCGCCATGCTTTGCCTAATGCACTGCTGCCGGTTCTGACTCTCAGCGGTGTCTTATTGGGATTCGTTCTGGGTGGCTCAGTCGCTATTGAACAGGCGTTCACAGCGCCTGGTCTCGGCAAGGCTCTGGTAGCGGCGGCTATCGACCGCGACTTCAACGTTGTTCAGAATATTACCCTCTTTTATGCTGTCGTATTCGTCCTGGTCAACCTAGTTGTTGATCTCCTCTACGGTTGGCTTGACCCTCGAATTCGTCTTTCCTGAGCGGGAGATTCAACACCCTGCCGGCATATCAAGTTGAGAAGGAAGGACATTGGTTTGGATCAAGAAGTAATACCGGTTACTGAGCGGGCATATGTATACAGGAGCGCACTGGGCGTCCGGCGGTTCGCGTCTCGGTCACCTTTTGCTGCAGCTTGGGGTGTGGTCGCACTATTGTTAATTCTCATGGCGATATCTGCTCCGATCATTGCTCCTCATGATCCAATCAAGTCTAATTTTACGAAGATGCAAGCTCCTCCAGATAGAGAGAGTCTATTTGGGACGGACAACATCGGCAGAGATATTCTAAGCAGGATCATACATGGCGCACGCATAAGTCTATTCGTGGCATTGATTTCAGTCATACTTGGAACGTCGGTGGGAGCACTGTGGGGCATTGTCAGTGGCTATGTGGGGGGCAAAGTTGACCTGATTGCAGAACGACTCCTTGAGATCGTCATGGCTACGCCGGGATTAATTCTGGCTTTTCTCCTGGTATTGGTTCTGGGATCAACTGAATGGACAATCATAATAGCAATAGCCGTAACGCGGTTGCCATTTGGGGCGCGCGTGATTCGCTCGGTCGCGCTCTCTGTCAAAGAAATGGTCTTTGTTGAAGCTGCACGGTCCATCGGTGCATCGCCGGCTAGGATTGTACAAAGGCATGTTGCGCCTCAATGTGTAGCGCCCTTTATCGTGCTAATTACTGTGCATCTAGGAACGGCAATTGTAATCGAGGCTTCTCTGAGTTTCCTAGGAATAGGGATTCGTCCCCCTACTGCAACTTGGGGTGGGATGTTGGGTGAAGCGTCTACATTGCTCGTGCCAAATTGGTGGTTCGTGTTCTTTCCCGGCCTGTTTATTACCCTTGCAGTCCTTTCCTTTAATCTCCTGGGTGATGGCCTTCGAGATATCCTGGACCCTCGCCTTCGCGGCAGCACTTAGTAATTCGGCGGTTGTTGCAACAGTTCCCCAATTGGCCGCTGCTTGTGCCGGTATTCGAAGGCTGCAGGAGGCAATGGTGGTCAGAACGTTTATTTCAATCATTGAAATGCGGGATAACCTGTTCGCCAAGAACGCTGATTGTCTGCATTGCCTGCGC
>CAZCYQ010000121.1:0-4013 GCA_964503085.1 uncultured Rhodothermaceae bacterium
GTCATACCCGCGCTTGCCGCGGAGCCTGCCCCCGACTCGATCGGGGGTATCTCGCCGCGCACAGCACCGCGGACTACGTCCGAAAGAGTGGCAGGAATGCTCGATTAACTTCCAAGGGTGATACGTGATGGGATGAAGGCGGCTGGGGCTCCTAATGCGAGCTGGTTGTTGGTCCGCTATCGTCTTCGGAGTGCTTGGCTTGGTGTTCTTAGGGAGCCCAAGAGTTAGGACTGAGCATGGCGGCTGCCGAGGTGACCGTTGGAACTTGCCTTTGAGTCGAGAGAGCTTCGCTCGATCTGCGAGCACGAGTTCGAAGCCAGACACGCGTTAGGCCAGTCAGTAGCACAGCTGCTCAAGCATCGGCTCGCAGACCTCATCGCGGCCGATTCGCTACAAGACCTCCTAGCAGGCTCGCCCCGAGTACTTGAGGCCGACTCCGGTCCCCAGTTGATCATTGAGCTGGCGGATGGCTATCAGATGTGCCTGGTCCCCAACCATCCAGGATCCTCGCTAGACTCTTCCGATATCCACGAATGGACATCGACACGCCGATTGAAGATAATCTCAATCAGCAAGGAGTGAAGATGCCTGAATCTACGCACTTTGTCCCCACTTGGGCATCAGCTCCAGGCGAGACCGTCTCTGATCTGCTTGAGGAGCGCAGTCTTTCTGCTCCAGAGCTTGGCCAGTTGCTAAGTTTGTCCACAGCAGAAATGAATGCCCTACTGGCCGGAGAAGCGGAGATTGGCGATTCAATGGCTCGCCAGCTGAGTCAGCTTCTAGGGGCATCGGAGTCATTCTGGAAAAGTCGAGAGGTACAGTATCGCGCAGACAGAGCGCGGAGTGATCGACTGGAAAGAGAATGGCTAAGCAATCTGCCTGTACGAGATATGGTCAACTTCGGCTGGATCAACTTTGAATCCGACAGCCACGAGAAAGCTGAGGCCTGCAAGCGGTTCTTCGGAGTGACTGATACCACGGAGTGGCTTGCCAGATACTCAACATTGCTTGATGCGGCGGCATTCCACGCATCTACCGCATTTGGAGCCAGTATGCCATCAGTTGCAACATGGTTGCGCCAAGGGGAACTTGAGGCAAAGTCGATAGAATGTCGGCCCTGGGATCCAGAGGCGTTTGAGCGTGCTCTGGCGGGTATTCGTAGCTTAACTCGCGAGAAAAATCCAAGCATCTTTCTTCCTCAGTTACAAGCAATCTGCGCTGATGCTGGCGTTGCTGTGGTCATTGTTCGTACCCCAAAGCAGTGTCCAGCAAGCGGAGCAACGTGGTTCATTTCACCAGAGTGCGCAGTTTTGCAGCTGAGCTTTAGATTCTTGACTGATGATCACTTCTGGTTCACCTTTTTTCACGAAGCGGGACACCTTCTTTTGCACTCGGAACACCTATCGCCTTTGCCGGGCCGATACGGGGCTCATCGCTGGATTCTTGAAGAGGCCGCCTTAGATGACAGTGAATGGTTAGAACGGGAGGCAAACGAGTTCGCGTATCACACGCTCATCCCGGAGGAGACGGAACATCGATTGATGAACTTGGTTCTCAAAAAAAGAGACGTGATGAGCTATGCGCGCGAAATCGGTGTTTCGCCTGGTATCGTCGTTGGTCAACTGCAACATAATGGGACGTTGCGTTACAACCAGCTTAACGGACTCAAGAGGCGGTACAAGTGGTCTGAGCAAGCCACGATTAGCCGGAGAATTTCTTGAAGCTGTCAGGGCTCTTTTGCCAGTTGCAGAGGGCGTCTTCGAGAACGCGGGGTCCAACGTTCAGCTCGCGATCTAGCTCCAACAGCCATCCGTCCAAGACGCGAGGAGTTTCTCCTTGAGCGAACATCAGGCGAGCACCTGTAAGGGGGCCCGTGGACGAATCCCACAGATAGGCAGAGTCAGGTTCGATAGGAGCGAGCTGGAGTTTGCTGGCCGTTCCTAGGAAATCAAGACATGCCAGCCGCCCGAATCTAACAACATTGAGCTTCATCGAGTCGTAAAGGATCCGGAAAGCCATTCGAGGATTATATCCTGCTTCCGCACACAGTTCATTCACTAGGTCCTGATGCGAGCGAGGCGGAGCTACCCAGCGTATGTAGGATGCCACAACGGCCCCCGTCCCTTGTTTGCCGTGACCGTTCAGACTTTCATACTTGCGGTGGTTGCCGAAGCCGCCAAGTGGTCGGATTTCATTGTGATGCAAGTCGAGCCAATCGCGAAACTGCTGAGGCTTTGCGGAGACGTGTGCCCAATCCCAACGTGGAGCAGATGACATGCCGCCGTAGATCAAGCGTGCGTACCGCCAACCCACAAGCGGGTGTCGTCCAAAGTGAACAAACAGGAATAGCATCCAGAACGCCTCGTCTGTTTGGCCTTCGGATCTAAAGTGAACAGCTGCCTTTAGGGGGTGAAACAGGTCAGAGGCCGGGTCGGCACAGGACGGGCTTACTCCTTTCGAGGTCAGCCAAGCTGGGTATTCAGTCCGGCGGACGCTTTCGATGATCTGCTCCACCAGCGCGGTGCGCCGTGCATTCGAAGCTAGACCGGGTAGCGGACGTATGTTTTCATACCTCTCAAATCCGGCGCGCAGGTCGATTTCCAATGCCCGATAGCGCTTCGGAACCACGATTCTCACCCGGGTCCTAGGCAACAAGAGTCCAATGGTGGCGCTGCCTAAACTGGTTTGCCAATAGGAGTACGCTAGCACTCCAGAGACGAAGGGGCAATATGCGCCTTTAGCAATGCTCTTGTCTTTGTTCGTCGAGCACTTTGAGAAGCTGCTGGTATTTTTCGTCGGCATAGGGAAGATACACAGGCATTGTCAACTGCCCGCGGGCTTCATCGAGGTAGATGGCATCGCGGTCTTTGAAGCCCCGGTACACTTGGAGAATGTGCAGGATGTTTTGCCAATATGGATCGAGGTACTCTCCTGCCGTGCTATCGAGCGGGGAGCCATGGCGTAGGAGCTTTTCGGCTGCTAGTATCTGGTCGATGCTAGATGTGGGATCCCCAGTTGGCATCGACGGCATCATTGCGGTCGTCGGTTGCCATCCTTCATTCATGAAGAGCGTGGCTGCGTCGGCATCGCGGTCGTATAGATGCATGCTTCCTGCCATGTGCTTGTATGCCCCCAACTCCGCCCCGAGGGCCGATGCCAATATTTCTTGCAGCATGGTGAAAGCGAATACATCGTGCGGGAATCCCACGTAAACGTCGCTTGATCGCATGTTGACGATCATATGGAGCTTGCTGTCTCTCAAGAGAAACTGCAACGTGCAAGTACAAGGGATGTCACTTTGTTTCATCGTGTCCGTCCGGTCGAAGATTTGGATGACGGCGCGGCGCGAGTCAGGCTTCTCCCTGAGGATGGTTGTGATATTGTGTACTTGGTTGATTCCTGTCCAAGAATAGAGGCGGGGTCCATATGCTCCGATCACGTGGTCAATCTCGGCATCTGCGGAGGCGTAGTCCCTAATGTAGTAACGGATAAACCGCATATCGTCGCTTCCTGCGAGGTACCAGAGAAGTTCTCCTAGGCAACTGAACAGGCGGCCTCTAGATACCGTGTGGCTGAGCCGAGCTCGAGGATTCGTTATCTCGACGAGAACGCCTGTTAGTTCTCTTGCTGAACCGCGGCTTGGTGCAATTGGTGTGCCGTTGGCGAGTAACTCGGCGATTAGCGCGCGCAGTGCGTCGTCAAGTGTGTCAGCAGTGAAAAAGGACTGGTGCATTGCAAGTGGCAAACCTTCGCTGGGGCATTTCGGGGTTGTGCCTGATGGATTCCATTTGGTGGGCCCTCTGGGACTCGAACCCAGGACCTTCGGATTAAAAGTCCGCTGCTCTGGCCAACTGAGCTAAGGGCCCAGAGCCAGTGTATGCGGGGACGGGGCGTCGGGGGAGCCGAGCGGGCCCCGGAACGAGTCAGAGACTGGGAGCCGAGCGGGTAGGCTCTCGGATATGCGTGAACTGGCGATCCTGAGCTTTGTCACCCTCGACGGCGTGATGCAGAGC
>CAZCYQ010000122.1:0-3878 GCA_964503085.1 uncultured Rhodothermaceae bacterium
AGGGTTGGGAATGATGTCCAGTTTGGCCGGATTGTCGCTGATATTGGCAATCTGATTGGCCATTTCTGCTGGACCGCCAAGTTGATGTAAGACGATGCCTGCCAAAATGACGGTGCCCAGGATTCCGGTAGTAAATTGCAACAGATCCGTAATGACCACGCCCCAAAGCCCGCTGGCAACGGTGTAGACCATGGCCAGCGCAATACACACCACCAAAGTTACTTCGGGCTCCCAGCCCAACAGCACCTGGCTGAATTTGATCATGGCCAGCATCACCCAGCCCATGACCACGCAATTCTTCAGTACGCCTTGATAGACGGCCGAGAATCCGCGAAGCAGCGCGGCGGGCCGCCCGGAATACCGCAATTCAATGAACTCGGCATCGGTAATGATGCGGGCCCGCCGCCACATACGGGCATAGAAGAACACTAGCATCATAATGCCGGCGGCCTCATACCACCACAGCCAGTTACCGAATATTCCGTTGGTCCTCACCAATGAAGAGGCGACCAGTGGTGCGTCCGTCGCAAACCATGTTGCTGCAATGGATGTGCCGGCTATCCACCAGGGGAGGCTGCGGCCAGCCACGAAAAAATCCTCAACACTGCCCCCTGCTTTTCGCGTAAACCACAGGCCGATCACCGCCGTTACGACCCCGTATGCGGCAATGACCATCCAGTCAAGAAGGACGAGCTGCATGCAAATTGGCGTTGGGTTGTCAATCTAATTTACAATTCACAGAGCATTAATGGCGGGTAACTGACCCGGACTTCGCACCGGCCCTGCGAAATCGGCTTTTTGGGATGAATAATGACCGAATCATCTTCCCCACAGGAAAGTCAAACAGAGCCGGGAAAAGGTCAGTAGCGCAGACTCCTGCGAGCCGTCGCCCGAGCGCAAGCTGCATCGGGGATAAACCGTAAATCAAACCGACCATAGGGGCGATGTCATGCCATCGTTAACCACTTGACTCTACAAGCCAGGGGAGGGATGAATACTATGGGCTAGCCTGAATTCCCGCGGTGATTTTTTCATGTAAGGATTAAGGTCGTTTAGAGAACTGAACCCGGAGGGTTTTGTTGTCAAGCCAGGGGATTTTCTGACGTAATTCGGGGTATCCGGCAGCGATCAGGTAGTTGTCTTTGGCGCGAGCCCGCAACTGGACGAGGATTTCATTGTCTGTGATGGTAACCTTGCCGGTGTGTCGCATCAGGTCACGATAGATGGTCCGGGCCTCGGCTTTTTCATAGCCTTGCCCAACGCGTACGCCCATGAGTCGGTAGAGCACGCTGGCCATGACCGTCAGCTGCACATCCACGTTGATGCGCAGGGGAACGGCCGAGCTCAACGCATCCATGTGAAAGAAGTCAATGGCATCGCTGATGACATTTTCGATGACCATGCGCCGGGCATACCGGTCAATCAGTTGCCGGGGCGTACGTTTCATCTGATTGGTAATCAAAACCGTAGGCTTGTCATGCCCTAAGTTTTTGACAAGCAGTTGCCGAAGGGGCTTGGGATACGCACGCAGTTTGACGATTTCATCCACGACGCTTGGGGTCCGATACGCACGCCCAATATTGGAGAGTCGGATTTTCGTCCAGGCCGACTTGTCCAGGGAATGAATGCGTTGGATCAAGGCGGCGTGACGGCGGCGCAGTGTGATAAAGTCAATGCCGAGCGCATCCAGTTCAGCCAAGTTGGCATAGATGGTAAACCGACTGTCAAAGACCAGTTCTCCGGGGACTTTTCCCGTTCGGGCTTTCCAATCTCTGACAAAATCCAGAATGGCATCATTCTGGGTTTCTTTTCGGATCGTCGCATTCGCGTAACAGAAGACCTGTGCTTCGGCATCGCGTGCCAACAGGGTCAGGATGCCGCGCTGGCGCCGGCTTCGCTTGGAGACAAAGTGTTTCTGCAAAAGGGCCTGATGCCCATGATAGGGGATGGTATGAAAATCCAGGTCTACGGAGGCGCCGGTTCCACCTACATTCGCCAGCAGTGCAGCGGCGTGATACCACCGGTGCATCAAGGGTTCCGAAAAGGTTGAATCCACCTGGATGGAGTACTCCGTCAGGGTCGTGCGTTTGGGGATGACATTGAGGCCGGTAAACAATGCGAGGCCCTGATCCAGCGTTTCGGCCATGACCTGGGAGGGGCGTCCGATCCCGGCGAGTTTTAAGGCCAGGAGCGAGCGCACCGCACAACCGGCCGGGATCATACGGGTCCCAGGCATCTTCACCTGATCCAGAATATCGTCAAGCCCTATTTGCGCCAGGTCAAAGGCGAACAAAAACAATCCTGCAAAATCGGTCGAAAAGGATCGCGGACTGAGATCAAGTTTTTTGCGGTTTGCTTTGAGGGTTCTTGGGGCAGGTTGCTGGATAGATCGGCGGGGCAGGCGCTTGATGTTTTCCTGGTTGAAGATCTTATGGATGTAGCCCACACTGGCCGACAGGTGCTCCGTTTTCAGAACCTCCTGAATCTGATAGAGGGTCAAGCCTTGTTCTTTTCGGAGGGCAAGAATCCGGGCACGTTTGGGATCCGGGGGCTTAACGCTAGGTTCGGCTTTTTTTAAGGGGGGCCAAAAGAAGTCTGCGGAGGGATTTCTGTTGAAGCGTGTGAGGAGGTTTCTGAAGGAGCCAGGGGTATAGTTACCACGCTCGGCAGCTTCTTCAATGGTGCATCCTTCGTGGAGGTAGGCTCGGAGGGCCTCATACTGACACATGGGGAGACTCTTGGGCAGCGCAAAGAAATCGGAGCGTCGGCTCATTGTATGTCGTGAACAATGAAATAATAGCCAATATAATAACGGCAACACTAAAAACAAACGACCAGGCCTGGATAAATTAAAAAACCCAGCAAAATCAATGAAATAGGGGAGGCAATGCCCAATTAAGCCGCAATGAGCAAGGATTGAGCCGGGACAGCTCGGTGGGAACACCAGAACGGGCTACGAGGCTATAATATCGGAATACTGTTCATAAGTTACACAAAAATATGAATACAGATGTAAAAAGGCCATTTTCAGGCCTTATTCATAGAATTTTATGTGAAATTGGGCCTGACTAAAACTCCCCGGAAATTCAGGCTAGCTGTACCAATTGGACCAACTGGTGCAGGTAGGTATGAAGGGTGATCTGATCGATCTCCGGCATCGGTAAGGCACGAACCCAGGTGTGAAACGTCCGCGTCCAACGGGCCTTGCCTGGATACTGAAATCCACGCGTCAGCAAAAATGCCAGGATCCGCTGCTTCGTCCGGGTAATGGTTTCTGTCAGATCTCCCCGACATCGCAGCAAAGATCGAACGGCTTCCTGTTCCTCGTCTGGAATGCTGATCGTGGTCAATAAGCCAGCAGCATACATGGTCGCTAACTTTCTCGCATCCCGCCGATCTGTTTTGACACGCTCGCCTGGACGGCGGGGAATCGACGAGGGCGCAATCACTTCGCACGATATCCCTTGGGCTCCCAGGGCGCGCTGTAAACCAAATCCACACGAAGAGGCCTCATAGCAAGCGTGTACCCAGCCATGGCGGTCCTGAAGCTTCCGGAAATACTTCAGCACCTTTGGCAGGTCATGCAGTAATTCCCGCTCGTCCAGGATCCCACCTGTATACGCATCGTAGACGCACAACGCGATCGTCCTTTTGTGCACATCCATGCCGACTGCGATGGAGCATTCAGGTGTGGAAGAATTTGTGTAGTTTTGCGTAGGACTATTCTCGGTTGGTTGATTGGTGAACTCATGCGAATGTAGCTCAACCAGCCGGAATAGTCCTACTATGAGATCTAAATATTTTGGGGTGGAACCCTTATATTGGAAGGTCTGATCAACGCGATGTTATTTGCAAATCCAGTCCAGAATGGGTTTAGA
>CAZCYQ010000123.1:0-3833 GCA_964503085.1 uncultured Rhodothermaceae bacterium
AGCAGCTCGTCAGCCTGGCCGAGGGTGACTTCGTGGATCGTGACGTGAACGTGCTGGCCTTCGGCCTGCCCGGCACCGGCAAGACGCACGCGATGTGCGCCATAGGGCACAGGCTCGTACAGGCAGGGCGCTCCGTGCTGTTCATCCCGGCGTATCGCCTGGTGCAGGACATGCTGGCGGCCAAGCGTGACCTCGATCTGCCGCGGATGCTCAGGAAGCTCGATAACTACGACCTGCTGGTCATAGACGACCTGGGCTACCTGCCGCAGGGAACCGAGGAGTCCGAGGTGCTGTTCACCCTGATAGCGGAGCGCTACGAGCGCCGCTCGCTCGGCATCACCTCCAACCTGGTCTTCTCCGAGTGGGAGAAGATCTTCGCCAATCCGATGGCGACAGCTGCTGCGATAGACAGGATCGTGCATCACTCGGTCATCCTGGAGTTCGACATGCCCAGCTACCGGACCGGTGAAGCTCAAGAACGACAATTACAAACGACAATTACACCGGAAAACGACAATCACACCCGACCCTGAGCGGCCAAAGTAGTTGGCGTAAAGCGGCCAGAATAGTTGTCGTTGACCAAGGGGAACACATGACAAGTCCAATCCCACGGGATCGACAACTGTTACTAGACGCTACGCGCGAACTCGAGGACGCAGCATCTCGCTCTGGATTGGAAGCTTCACCTGAAATTAGGCTTCGTCTCCTAGAAGGGGCTGCATCACGAATCGGATCCTATTCCCTCAAAGAGTTCGACTTCGCAATTTACGGTGCGGATGCTCCAGCGTTGCTGACTTCTGAAGCAGCGTACGACTACACGGCAGAGTTGTCTGAAGCAATTCAAGAGAGTTCACTCCATCCTTCATTAGCCCTTGCTGTACTTGGAGACTCTGAACTCAACCCATTGACACGTCGCAGGCAAGGTCGCTACCTTACGGATTCACGCCTTGCATTCGACCTGACGTCAAGTGCCCTTGATGGGCTAAATGGAGTGAAATCCGTCTTGGATCCTGCTTGCGGGTCGGGGGTTCTCCTAGTGGCGACTGCCTTACAGTTTGGGTCATCCCAATCTGCAGTAGCTGATTTCGCTCGTAACGCCCTATGGGGTGTCGATAGAGATGCTCTGGTGATAAAGGCCGCTTGAGCCGCTATTGCGTCTCTTTCTTGCGACCTGAGAGTGGCATCCGCAATCAGCAGGCGACTGTGGGTTAGAGACAGTTTAACAACTAGCAAGTCTTGGTGGAAAACCCATTCCCCTACCGGTTTCGATTTGGTTATAGGGAATCCACCGTGGGAAAGGCTACGGGTCACTCGGCATGAGCTCGTTCTTGGTCAAGGACGTGAACGTCATTACGGAGAACAATTCGTCCATTCTGAAGTCGATGAAGATGCACTTTGGTCAGCTAGGATATCTGTCTCTGAGTATCGAGAGCGCATTAACGAGCAGTTGGACTTTCAGCGTAAAGGAGAACCGGACCTTTATAGGATGTTTATCGAATTAGGTGCCAGGTTGACTTCAGATTCTGGCGCCCTCGCATTCCTGGTTCCTGCTGGTTTCATCAGAAACTATGGCACTCAAGAATTACGGAAGTGGTTGTTCGAAAACTTTGATGTAGATATTTTGATCCTAGACAATCGCCACAGCTACTTCCAAATTGACTCGAGGTTCAAGTTCATCCGACTACTAGCTACCCGCAATCAGGGTGATGACCAATCCCTTAGGTTTGGCAACAAGTCTTCAGGCATCAACACTACACCTTGGCGCGCGGACCTGAGCTTGTCAGAGTTCAGGAGTGTACAACCTGACCTCTCAATACCTGAGGTGCATAACCGCAAGGATTGGGATCTCTTCCGACGACTGCGTAGCACTCACCCCGAGTTTGGGAGTGACGACGGTGGGTGGTGTCCTAGGTTCTGCCGTGAAATTGATATGACAAGCGATCGCCCGAAATTTAAGAGTGCATTGGCCCAGCGGAGTGGAATACCGTTGATAGAAGGGAGGATGGTTCATCAGCATAGGGTCTCGGCCAAACGTTATGTTGCGGGCCAAGGAAGACGCGCTAAATGGAGTGTGCAATTCCCGTTCGATTCACATTTACAACCTCAATGGGTGATGGAACCGGACGACATACGCCTGAATCGGAGTGAACGGATCAATAGAACTCGCGCAGGCTTCTGTGACATTACCGGACAGACGAATGAACGAACTATGTTAGCAGCCCTTATTCCGGATGGAGTCATATGTGGCAACAAAGTTCCGACGTTGGATTTTGCGTCAGAATGCCAAGGGGCCGCTTGGGTCGGCATCGCCAACAGTTTGGCATTTGACTGGTTAACCCGCAGATTGATGACGACTACTCTGAATTTCTTCATACTCAGAAGTTTGCCTATTCCAACTTGGGACATTGAAGAAAGGGCATTCTCGGAAATTGGAAAGATAACTCATACCCTCGCAAATATCGAAGGGATTGGTGGAGAAGGAGACTTATGGAGCTTAGCTCAACTAAGGGCAAGAATTGACGTGCTATGCGCGCAACTATACGACATTTCAGTAAGTGACTTTGACCAGATGATGCGAGATTTTCCTCAACTGGACAAGGAGCAACCTCCGATACAAGGTGAAACTGCATCAACAGTCACCCGCGACACCATAGTGGCTTCCGGCTTGGGCTGGGCCTCACAGTCGCAAATTCACCACGCGAAATCGAGGGTCCAGCTAAGCCGTCTAGCGGGAGCTGTGCCATTCATACCTAATCAGCATGCTCGCGCTTATAGGAGTCAGATATGAACAGGAGACCAGGTCGCCCGTTACTGATACTCTTCCAAGAAACTAGGGCGGCGACAGTTCGAAAAGCACAGAATATTTCGAACGACGCTCCCTCTGGAGGTGGAGCACGAGACCTACGCCTGAATCCATATGACGTCTTTGAACCATTTATGGAGAGGCTGCTGCCAAATGTTCAACAAGAACGGCGTCCAGGGGGTGGTATAGCGAACGTTAGGACAGCGACAGTGACCTGGGAGAATGGCAATGAGAGCGCTGAGCTACAGTATTGGCCCCCTACAAATGCGAGACCGTTTGAAGGACGGATCACCAGAATAAGCGCCCTTCCCCCGCTTGCGAATCCTCCTCAGAATGCTGAGCGGACCGTCATCTTATTTATAAGGGATGATAACGATCTGGTATGGGTACGCTACGCTAAATTTGAAGGTCTAGCAGCAGGAATGCCTGAAGTCTGGGAGCCGATCCAACGATGCCTGAACAACGCCATACCAGCCAGAATCGTTACTGGCTACATTGACCTCACGCCCGGGGGATTAGGTGTTTGGTGTAATGCGCAAGAGGGTGAAGAATGAACGAACCACTGGGGCCGAGTTCTGATGCAATCAGAGTATTGGAAGCTCTGATCAGAAGCAGGAACGTCCTTTTGTCGGGCCCACCTGCCACGGGAAAGACCCGCCTTCTCACGGAGGTGGCGCAAAGATTCATGACTGCACCTGGGGTGGGCTTAGACCCTCACGGTGCTGTCCCATTTCCGCCGCAGGCCTATTCCACCTGGCTGCCGAGTCCGGACCGTGATCAGCGACAGTCGTTCAGGATGGTTTTTCATCCAGGAATCCGATATCGGCACCTACTTCGCGGGTTGGAACCGGTGCCTAACCAAGCAGGTTCGTTCCGATATACCGAAGGGATGCTATACAAGGCGAATGAATTTGCAACTGCCGAAGAAGGAACAGCGTTGTTGGTCATAGACGAGATCAACCGGGGGCCTGCTGTGGAGGCTTTTGGTGACGCAGTGGTTGCGCTAGAACCCGACAAACGATTAAATTCT
>CAZCYQ010000124.1:0-3724 GCA_964503085.1 uncultured Rhodothermaceae bacterium
ACCATGTCGTCTATTATACTTCTATACAGACCCTAAGTCCGACAGACTGCTAGCGAGAAATCTGTCTTCTTCAAGATTGAGCCAGTCCCCTACCTCAACAATACCGGGCTCTGTGTCGTCTTCGATTATCTCTAATTTGACATCCAAATTAGGTGCGATAGATGAGACAAGATATTTTAGTTTTTGCCAACTTTCGAAACGACTTATTCTTAAAAGGCCGCCGTCTGCTTTTGGGTCTTGCTCAAGACAGACTTCCACTCGAGTGCCGCCATCCATAGGAACTATATCGGAGGGAGAATTGAATAATACTGGTCTTGACCCGAGGCCGTTCTGAAACTCCAGTGTCCGCGCAGAATCAGATGCTTTATCATATCTCCGGGACGTCACGCGAACTCTTGAACCCAGCATAAATATCGAAAAGAATCCGACTCCGTAGCGACCTGTAACAGTAACGCCGGCAGCATGCAGACCCGGAAACTCATCAGCCGCGAATGGTGACCTCCAGAATGAGTTGCCAAAGTCGATCAGTGGCCCCGTTAAAACTCCGGACGACATTCCAATACCTGTATCTTCTATGATAAGCCAATTTTCTGAGTCTCGTTTTTCTAGTTTTATGGTGATTTTTCCCCAGTCAGAATTTCGATCTTCCATAGAACGACGAACTGACACTGCATCGGCGGCGTTTTGAATTAACTCACGAATTGCGATGGAAGGATTGTCACCATATAGTTGTTCCCCTCCCAGTATTGAGACGATCTTTGGCACATCAGTCACGCGAACTGTGCAGTCCACCGGTTCCCATCCGTCTGTTTCGATGTATTTGGATAGTTCGGTAGGAGAAGCGACACCTTGGACTCTATTTACATTTAATTGACCGGTATCCCGTTTCAGCAGGAGTTGGTCCACATCTCGCAACTCTTTGTCTATAAGGGTTATGGCATCAAACGCAAGCCACCATGCTTCCGCCTGTTCCAGCGTAAAGGCAGGGGATGCAGAATATGTCAAGGCGCCATTCTCTACAATTGGAACTGCCATTCGTCCCTGGAATTCCCAATGTTGAGATGAAACCCCTTGGGGTTGTATAAGCTGTCGGAGAAAAGATGGAGCCCTTCGTCGGTCAAGGTGAATCACATCGGCAATTCTGAGTAAACAGGCAATCTTGATCAGGTCAATAGGATTAGAGGTGTAATCACCCAGAGGGCCAAGGACATTCGATAATTCATCCTCAATCTGGGCTACTGACCACCAATGGCTATGTGCAATTTGACCGATTTTTGGCCCATAAAAATTTCTGATTTCGGTATCTTCAATCAGGTATTCAGGTTGAGAATCATCTTTAGGCCAAGCTTGTGTTGCAAGGCTTTCTGCCTGCTGTGCGTGTAATTTACGCAAAGCTTCTTCGGTAGCCTGTTTTTCCATATCAGATTTGTTTACGTGGTCGCCTCCAAGATCGTTTGCTTCCATCCTCAAACGTGCATAGATATCTTTCCATGTTACTTCCTCTTTTAACTCATCCATTCCATTGGGATACGCCGCCAGCGACATTCCTGCGTCATGTAGGAGTACGGCACTTCCAAATACAAATGCTTCAGGAGGATTGAGTTCCACAGAATTCTTGGCAACAATTGATCCCATCTCCCATAGTGCGTCGAGATGAGAGATATCGTGAACTGTCATCTCTTTCATATCTAAAGGAATACGTCCAACCAAATGCCTCACTTTTTCGCGCATGGAATCATATTGGTGTTCAAACCGTTGCTGTTCATGATTCGTAGCGTCTTCTCGTGGCTCTGAGAAAGCCCGCTTCCATAGCCAAGTATCCTTGTAATTGTCAGACATAATTTCCTCTCATATCCATAGTTTGTCAGAGTTAATATAATTGGTTCTCCGTGAATACCCTACTACTTGGAGTATTCATAGGCGAATTGCGCTATGAGGAGGAATAAGTATAGTGTATTATGGCTATTGATCTACACGTCATAAATCTGGATCACATCCCCTGGATTCGCCAATATTTTCACAGATTGCCGACCTTGTTACTTGAGGAGACAATGGTGAAAATTCTCTCTTGAAGCTGCCATCCACTAGAGCTATAATATGCATAACACAGCCGTCACGCCTCTAAACACAGCGATCACTTTCAATTAGTTGAAGTTGCTGTTAATGCGCAACCTTGGCGGCTTTTTTTTGCCTGCGTTCCGAGGACCCCGGTGGTTGAAGCCTACACGAAATCCCCTCTCACGTTCGAGCAGCAACTGCAGCAGTTAAAAGATCGCGGCCTGATTATAGAAAATGATAGTTTCGCCTTATCTCAACTCAGAACCATAAGTTACTACCGCCTGAGCGCCTACTGGCGTCCGTTCCGCAAAATAGAACAGGGCGACACCATTGCCGACGACTTTGAAGAAGGAACTCATTTTGACGAAGTCATGACATTGTATGAATTTGATCGTCGTTTACGCCTGCTGGTGATGGATGCAATAGAACGTGTTGAAGTGTATGCGCGTACCCTTTTTGCTTATCATATGGGGCACAAATATGGCGCATTCGGTCATTCCGAGGCTGCAAACTTTCATCCCGCTTTCGATCATGCCCCATGGTTGGAAAAACTTGAAGACGAAACCTCCAGGTCCAAGGATGTATTTATCATTCATTACAAGAACAAATACGCTGGTTTCCCCACCCTGCCAATCTGGATGGTGACGGAAATCATGTCGCTGGGTAGCTTATCCAGAGGTTATTGGGGATTGAAACACGGCGACAAGAAAATAATATCCAATGATTTTGCACTCCCTCATAAGTGCTTGGCTGACTGGTTACACACACTCACCTATATTCGCAATCTCTGCTCGCACCACGGTCGCCTGTGGAACCGGGAACTCTCCATTCGTCCCGGTACAATGCGGAACAGGAATTGGAATCCTCCCATTACGCCCCGAAACGACAGAGTATTTTATATTCTCCTGATCCTTCGACATCTATTACGCAAGGCAGATACCGGCAATGAATGGAAACAACAATGCAACATGCTGCTTAAACCTGTTGCGAAAGACAGCAAATGGCGACAGGCTATGGGATTAACAGAAGACTGGATAGACCATCCAGAGTGGCAGTAATGGAGGGTATATTCCCCTCCAGGATTCCAAAACCGATTAGTTCAACCCAATGTTGAAAATCCACGTCATATATCACTCCAACCACCAGCCCGCCCCCGAAAAATCTCATAACGCACCCCGGCTTTCCGGCAGGCAACCCTGATGCGGTACTCAAACCGCCCCTCCCGGCCATCCGTGTCATAAATAACCACCGCCGGCCGCTTGCCGGTCACGTGACTGAAAAACAGCGCCTGCTGTACGCTGTCCAGGCTGCTGCGCTTGTCCAGGCCGCCCTCGTACACCATCGTGCCGGTTTCACAATCCACTTGCACGTAACGGCGACCGGCGGCGGACGCGTACCCATGACGGAGAAGCTTACAGCTATAGTAACTACTCACCCCCACTCGTCCTTCCTGCACTTCTCCTCGTTCGTCATTCCTGCGAAGGCAGGAATCCAGTGAAAAAACCGGTCCCGGCGGGACACCTTATAACGTGTCGCCTGCGGCGACTATGTTATTGACTGGATTCCTGCCTTCGCAGGAATGACGAACAGGGGGGTGAGTAGTTACCAGCTATAGTTAAGAACGGCCGGCGCCTTTCCCATTCAGTAGTGGTAACGGCACTGGATG
>CAZCYQ010000125.1:0-3711 GCA_964503085.1 uncultured Rhodothermaceae bacterium
GGCGGCGACCCCATGACCTCCGGCGATCTCTACCGCATCCTCCAAGCTTCAGAAGAGGCCGGGCTACAGCGCTTCCTCTTCCACAATCACGCCCACCTGACCGCAGCCGAATGGGCGGTCATCTCGCGGATGTGCGGCACGGCGTGGGACGAAGATCCAGACGGCTATTGGCCTCCGGCGACGCCTAAACCGGGGACGTTTTAAGCGCCCCGTGCCCTACGACCGTCAATGTTACTTTAAGGAATATCGGCGATGAGACCAGTTTTGTGGAGCCGCTTGTCGATGACCCGCGGCGATACCTCAAATGTCCTAGCTATCCTCTGAGCGGCCCAGTCGGCTAGCCGATCTATATATTGATGGCGTCTAAATCCGGCCTGCCTCGCCTGATTGGAGAGGGCGTCCATCTCAGGCAGCAGGACATCAAAGGTGTGCTGCAAGTGGTGCTGGGGCACGAGCAGGCAACCGGCGAATTCATACGCCTGATATTCCATCCAGTTTAGCTGTTGTTCTGGGAGGCTGGCGTAGAGCGTTTTCCATGCCTGTATATCTGGGGTGGCAGGCAAACTCTCGATAAACTCTTTATGCAGAACGAAGTGTCCCAACTCGTGTGCGACGGTAAAGCGTTGCCTGACCGCGTGCTGGTCAAAGTCCAAGTGGATCTCTTTGAAGTCGCGGGTAATAAACCCATCACCTTCGATGTTGGCTTTCAGTCCAGGTAGGGGCAGGACACTGATCTTGAGGCAGTATTCGGCAATGTACTCTACATCAACAGGCAGGGTGTCGTCCCAGTATTGGGATAGAAACTCTTCGGCATGTTGCTGGATCTCCTCATTCGGAATCCAACGAATCCCGTTCGGCATGATGGGTACTCCTCATCAACTCCGCCACCATATCTAGCTGTTCCTCTGTCAGCTTCTCGCCCCGGATCGTGCGGAAGAGAACGGGCAGTTTGGCTGCCAGCGCCTCGTCGTCGAGGATGTCTCGCGGCACTTGGCCGGCCGAAACCGCGGCCGCGTCCATAAACGCCCTCCGCGCTTGTGAACCTTCTTCCAAGCCGAGTTGCTGGGCCAGCTTGTCTTGCGCTTGGCGCGATTTAGGGGGCGGCCGGAGACCTCGTTCCATCTTGGAATACGTCCCTGGGTCGAGGCCAAACTGCTCACAGAAGCGCCTGAGAGGTACTTGCTGCTGGTGGCGCAACGATTGTAAAAACAAAGCAAAAGGGCCTATGCTCATACTAAACTCCTACGTCTAAACTAATCTCTTTATGTTTTAGAAGGGTCAGGGGACGGCCGGTGCGTCGCGCTCCTTTTTAATCGGCAGGTGCAGGTGTTTTAGGAGTTAATATACAACTGTTGGACGATTTTGCCAACAGCTTAATCAAAAGAAAATAATCTTCTCCTTGCGCCGCTGCCTGCGGGAGCTTACATGCCCCTTACGTGCGCTCTCAGCACCTTGACAGAAGATCGATAAAGATGTCTTATTCTGCCTATACACTACGTTAAGAGGAGGATGTATGGAGATGCCTGACACCAACGCAGACCAGCAGAATCAGGACGATGTCACCTTTGAGGAGTTCTGTGAAGAGTGGCTGAGAGAATTCACGGAATCTGACCTTTCACCCTTTGAGAAAGGCCAGAAGTTCGCCTTCAAACTAGTTAGTCAGTGGCTCAACGTTACCGACGATGATGAAGACCTAGTCTTATGTGACGGGAGTGGCGACGGTGGCATTGACATCGCCTATTTGCGCCGCGCTGATATTGACGATAGCGAGCAGGACAACTCGTCCGAAGAAGGGGATACATGGTATCTGATTCAAAGCAAATATGGCGCGGCCTTCCAAGGTTCTGATACGGTAATCAGTGAAGGTCGCAAGGTAATAGCGACGCTAGCTGGCGAGAACACCCGTCTTTCAGAGCATGTAAAGCAACTTATAGAACGCTTGAATACGTTCATACAGCAGGCGTCGGATAGGGATCGCATAATCCTCGTATTTGCCACTGATCGCCCCATGAATGAAGAGGATCGGCATGCATTGCGTGACCTCTATTCACTTGGAAAGGACCGCCTATCCGCCCACATTTTTGACGTTGAGGACATATCTCTGCGAACAATCTGGGAGGCTAGAGACACAACACAACAGCCGACCATTTCTTTGCCGATTGGTGGCAATTTTGTCGATCCTAGTTCCGGGTTGCGGGTGGGTACTATACCCCTGACTGAATTGTACCAGTTTCTAGTGGCATACCGAGAGAAAACCGGCAATCTTGATCAGTTGTACGAAAACAATGTACGGCAGTTTCTGGGCAGCAGAAGGAAAATCAATAAAGGAATTGCCGAGACTCTGAAAAATACCCCGGAATTGTTTGGTCTGTACAACAACGGCATAACAATTGTAGTGTCCGATTACTCTACGAAAACGGACGGCTCTTGTGTTCTCTTTGATCCCTATGTTGTTAATGGCTGCCAGACCACTAGGACAGTTTGGGAAGAGCTACGAAAGAGACTTGATGCTGGTGGCACAGGGCAGAGCGAAACAGTAGACAAATGGCGTAAGCGAGCCGCCCGGGGGGTAGTAGTAACCAAGATAGTAAAAAGTGACAATGCTCGGATTACCGACATCACCCGATTCACGAATTCACAAAATGCGGTGCGCGAACAGGACTTCATCGCTTTGCGTAGCGACTTCAGGTCTTGGGCTAGTGCTATGGCTGACCGCTACGACGTATTCCTTGAGATTCAAAGAGGCGGCTGGGACTCGCAAAAGGCTTACCAAAAAGCCCATCCGAACGCGCGACAATTCGCCGAGTTTGCCAATGCCTTTGACCTTATCAAGGTTTACGGAGCAGGTTGGATGCGTGAGCCTGGGACAGCGTTTGGTAAGAATGCACCCTTCCTTCCGCAGGGCAGCATCTTCAAACATATTACCTCTGGAGACGAGCCATTTGACGTAGATGACCTCTACGGTGCTTATCGCCTGCAAGGGCTGGCGGACCAGTTCCAGTTCGGCCGTGGTGCGATGGCCCCCAGTCGCCGCCAGACCCGGTTTATGTTCTACTTTGTAGTGCTTGAGTTCGTAAGAGAAGCCCTTATTCGTGCCAACAATAGAGCGCCCTCTACCAAGGAGTAAACCAAGGCTCTGTTGGCTCTGTTGCAAGAGGAAAATCAATACGCGCTCCAAGGTCTGCTTGATTCAGCAATAGAAGTGATTGATGAATACCTGAATCGAGAATCCTACGACTCATTGTTCAAGGAGCATAAATTCCAAGACGATTTAAATGCGTTTCTCAAATCGGAGCAGCTAGGGAAGAATATAGATTTTACCCCATTGTTTAATAGTCTGTTAACACAACATAAACGCTTGTTTGGTCGTCCTTCTGGGGGACAGCCCTCGCCTCGTGAGCTGGTTACCCAGGCAATTGCAGCGCAGTCTCCCAACTAGTAGAACTGATTGGGCAGCATCTTCGGAATAGTCGACTTAGCTGATGAAAACCAAGGCAAGGTAGTATTCACTCTGACAGTCTATTCTCCGACGGGCCAAACAGCCGCTTCGGGCTACGCCGCTAAATATATCCACAAATACACAGGATCAAACCATGGCCAAAAAACGCGGCAAACAACGTCCCATTCGCGTCGGCGTAGTCGGCGTCGGGCGCGGGCGCTCCTTCATGCAGGCGGCTGCGGCGACCGGCATGGAACTGGTCGCCATTTGCG
>CAZCYQ010000126.1:0-3657 GCA_964503085.1 uncultured Rhodothermaceae bacterium
CGAAGGGGGTGTCATCCATGGAAACATCAACCCGGTGAATCCGGAAATCGAGATCCAGGGTGAATCGCAGACTGAACTGGTGAATGGGCTCACCGGCTTCTACACCGTCCTTTTCGTGGTTGGGGGACCGGTACGGCTTGGTGTCCAGAAGATGTGCCTCCACCTCCCAAAGCCCGTCGAGGCGCTCATAGCCCTGAATGTTCAGTTGACGGGTGTGGTGCTGTTTGCGGCCTGGAGAGTCGGGAAGGGGCATTTCTGTCCAATGATTTCTGTAGGGGCGTGGATTTTAACGTACATACGCGGGGAGATATGTTGGTTGCAAATACGGATTTTCTGCAGATGCAGGGCGCCATTACAGGTCGGAATCGGATCGGGGCGATGATACTGTGTCTCACACCACTCCCCACTTCCACTGACGGAAGGAGCGGAATGCTGATCCCTACTGGGACAGTCTCGTCGATACAAGGACCAGAGTCGTCGGCAGATCCGCTCCTGAACTTGCCGGGCTTCTTTCTCTCGTAGGTGATGGATTCCGTCTGCGCCGCAAGCACTGACGTCGGACACGGTAACTCAATCTTTTCCAGCCCGAGTCGTATGGACTAGTCGAATCGGTTAGTTTTTCATTCTTACAAACATACCGATCGTGCCATGGCATTGGAAACCAGTCCGTTTATGTTTGTGCTTGTTCAATGCCGCATCGTAGTTCTTCTTGTTGAAGGTCTTTCCACAGACGGTGCATTTGAAGACGTAGGTTGGACCACTTGCAGCCTTGAAACCCGTGCTTCGAGCCGCCCTGCGTGTAGGTGAACGCTGAACGATCTGTGTACCGCCCGCCCCGAACGGGCTTGCCGAACTGGCCCTGGCTGTCCTCGGAATTCTCTGAGGGCCCGATGGCGTGAGTTCGATTGGGTACCGCGGCGTGAAAGAGGTTTGGGTAGCTTTGACTCCGAGGATGCGGTCAACCAGATAACTGCGTGGTTTGCCGCTGTCCGCGCGTACAGCCATAAGCAACACGTCTCCGGCTCGCGAGCGGCGGAGCGAATAGGCTTCGATCGCGCGAGTTGAACGATTGCCCTGTTTGTCGCGATAGTCAATCTCTACAAGTAGGCGGTTGGCGGCAGCGAAACGGATCATTTCGATAAGACTCTGTCCTCGGCTGCCTGCGGGTAGATCGATTACGCGTTCGCGGAGGAGCGTGTCGTCGGCGCCGACAGGCATCGCCGCAAGGGGTTGCACGACGGCACCCCGGAGCCAATTGAAAATTTCTGGGAGCGAATCCCAAAACGTCGTAACTGGGAGCAGCGCGGGCAGTTGGTGCTCCAACATATGAATCCAACCAGCCTCAAGTTCCGCACGGTGCGGCTCAAGATCGGCCATGCGCGGAGTGCTGATGCCCTTGAACTCACACTTGGCGCGCAAGACTTCCATGAAGTGCTCTGGCTCTGGACGCGCTTCGGTATTCCGGTAGAGATGTACGACGTCATAGAGATCGCGTGGACGCGTCCGTTCCGCGAGGGCCCTGAATTTTTCCGCGAAGGCCTCAGTGTAATCATAGGCTAGGACTTCGATGCCGTTTTCCGGGGCATCGCTGTACGGATGGAAAACCTGCGTGTGGACCGGGGGAAGTACGACTCGTTCGTCGGCAGTCAAGTCAAGCTTGATACGCGGGAGAGTATAGGTCGATGAGATTGGGCCTTTGTAGCTGATCTTGCCCTGGCATGAGATTTGGCCACGGGGGTTCTGATAGATATCGAACTCCTGCTTGTCGGCAGGAATCTCAATGCCGGTTTGGTTATATATCCATTCACCAATTTCAGAAAACGCACCCGTCAAGAAGTCGGCGTCGAGATGCTCCGGTATGAGGAGCGTGAAGTCGAGGTCCTCGGAAAACCGATAGGTCTCGAAGAAGCATTTCTTCAGGCACGTGCCACCTTTGAAAATCCAACTCTCTGCGAGATCCTCATGCCCATATATGCCGGCTAGCATCCAGCCGAGAACATAGTCCTTCTCAACAACGTGTGGCGTCAGTGATGTCAGCTGAGCTATTGTGAGGATTTCGCGTTTTTCAATCATGGAGAATCCACGCGGGCCCAGTGCTCCGGCACGCGCAGCCGCCATTTTGTAACGATGAGTGGCCCATCCTGGTTTGGATCGAGCTTTGCATGACCGCCGCTCAGATGCTGCTCGCAAAGACTGCTCAGTTCTGCACTGCACTGAAAGCGTTCGGCCAAATACCCGAGGCGCTTGAAGACAGCACCGTTGCCGAGTTCCACTGCGTATTCGACGAGCTTCTCGTCGTCGCGATCTTTGCGTCGCAGATAGACTGTGAGACAGTCGGATACATGCTGGATGCCGCCACCGATCGCGGGGTCGTCGAGCATGTCGATGATCGTTCGGTGCACATCTGAGATGGGCACTCGCGTCTGATGACGCCAGATATTCTTCGTGCCGAATATCTTTCGCTGATTGATGTGCTTCAGCGAAAAGAGCGTGCCCTGCCGCTTCTGGTGTTTTTGACGCACCAACTGTGCTGTCATCACAAAGATATCCTTGAAGATCTGTTCGGTCAGATCCCAGTGTTCGGCTGCTGTGCGACCTCCGATATAGGCTGGTGAGAAGAGTGCGGGGACGAGCACCCACGGATCATCGAGGACGCGATCTGACCCCATGGTATCAATGGAAGCCGCGACATAGGCACCACGTCCCACTCGTCTCAACCATCCCTGTTCAGCCCAGCGCGACAATCGTTGTGCGGCACTGGTGCGGTTGAGTTGGAGGGCAATCACCACGTCATCGACGTGTATCACATCGCCGGCCGTGGACAGCACTCGGACAAGCTGCTCACGTCCCCGAGGAAGATGTATCGTATTTTCATCCATATGTAGTTATTAGCATAAAATGCAAATTTTTACAATTAAATTAAAAGATTGATAATTTATTAGGAAAGCAAAAATTCTCAGTAATTGTGAATTAAGACAACTATGGCACTGCCACTGCCCTACTGGTACAGGTATCGTAAAACCGGAGTGCCGTTGATGTTGTGGCATTTTTCCATGTGAACGAATCGGGCTTGCAGTTTGTAACGTTCGGTATATACTGTACTGATCAGTACACAACCAAGGAGTTATCCCATGTCCGAACGTCCCCCATTCCCGCCGTTTACCCGTGAAACCGCGGTGCAGAAAGTCCGAATGGCTGAAAACGCGTGGAATCTGCGCGATCCGGAGAAGGTTTCACTGGCCTACACGGAAGACAGTCGCTGGCGCAATCGTGCCGAGTTTTTCCAGGGCCGGGAGGCGATTGTTTCCTTCCTGGAACGCAAGTGGGCGCGTGAACTGGACTATCACCTGATCAAGGAACTCTGGACCTGGAATGAAAACCGTATCGCGGTTCGTTTCCAGTACGAATATCATGACGATTCGGGCAACTGGTTTCGCGCACACGGCAACGAGAACTGGGAATTTGACGAGCGCGGCCTGATGCGGCGACGCGAGGCCAGCATCAACGACGTGCCGATCGAAGAGTCCGACCGGAAATTCCTGTGGGGTGAGGGGCCTCGCCCGGAAGACTATCCCGGGTTGACGGAGCTCGGGCTCTAGCCTGGTGCCAAGGGAGATCGCCGAACGCGGGGATGCGGTCGCCGCATTGGCGGAGGTT
>CAZCYQ010000127.1:0-3618 GCA_964503085.1 uncultured Rhodothermaceae bacterium
CAAGGGGTTCGTCGCAATGAAGTATAAGCCCTGGCCATCACGATTGGGATCAAGCACAATCCCGGCATAGTCGTCCTGCCAAATCTCATCACGATCACTGAGATTAGCCCGAATCAGGCTTGGATCATCTCTGACAATCATACCCACGTAGAGGTTATCATCGTCGTATGTAACCATACCACTTATCTCTACGGGTGGGCGCGTTTGGTCTCCCGGAAATACCTCGGAAAAATTCCGTGCGAGCGCTGCATCCCTCCAACCATCATCGTCCAGGTTCCCATCAATCTCAATACTACCTGTTGCCTTTGTGAGCGCCAAGGAGGGTTTTATATTGGGGGTAAATTTATCGGTGGCACCTGTTTGTTGAGAAACGCTGTTGTTATCAAGTGTCTGGGCCTGGGTGACAGACACGAAGTACAACATCGTACTCAGGAGGGCAACGAAAAAGTAAATTTTCATGAGTTGCAGTTGATTATGTGAATGGCGACTAGCAATCTGCACTTCCCAGGCCGTGCAAGGTGCTGACTGCCATTACGAGAGCTTGGACTTGATTGTTACAAAATTTTTGCACCTTATTATTCTGACGGACCAAATAACAGAGCTCATGTTTAAGGATCAGATCGTACTAATCACAGGAGCAGCAAAGGGGATCGGATACGCTGCGGCTCGGCAGTTTGCAGATATGGGCGCTCAGGTCATTATAAATGACCTGGACGTAGATGCATGCGCGGCAGCTGTTCATTCTATCCGGGCAGCCGGGAATACTGCTTGGAGCATTCCTGGCGATGTGACTGATCCGGCCTCGCCCGAATTGCTAATCAGAGAGGTTATGGACCGGTGCGGCCAACTCAATGTGCTGGTGAACAACGCCGGGTTCACCTGGGACGGCATGCTGCATAAGATGACCGACAAACAGTGGTCCCGTATTCAGGACGTACATACCCTGGCACCCTTTCGACTAGTTCGCGCACTTGCCCAGGTATGGCGCCCTCTCGCAAAGGCTGAGATCGCCGCCGGTCACCCCCACCCACACCGATGTATAGTTAACGTGTCCTCAACATCCGGTCTACACGGCAACATCGGGCAGATCAATTACGCCACGGCAAAAATGGGCGTCATTGGCATGACCAAAACGATCGCTCGAGAATGGGGCGCCTTTGGTATTCGATGCAATGCCGTTGCATTCGGGTTTATTGACACACGTCTGACACGCCCTGCTGATGAAGGACACACGCTATCAGTAGACGGAGAACAGGTATCACTGGGGATCCCCGAGAATGTTAGAAAGGCCGCCTTCTCAACCATCCCTATGGGTCGACCGGGTACACCAGACGAAGCCGCCAATGGTATAATCCTTATGGCTTCCCCACTAGCGGGCTATATCACCGGGCATACCTTAGAGGTAACCGGCGGACTTGGAATTTGACTTCTTCTGATTTGCGCCCCGTAGCATCCCCGACAATTCTGGACAGTGCGCTTTCAGATTGATAGCCGGTAATCCTAGGGCCAATTCGTATAGTGATTGCTTGCCTGCACACAGGCCATTTGCCTACAACTCCGCCTTGATTGAGGCAATCAAATCTTCAAAAACCTCCAGCGGCTGTGATCCACTAAGGAGATGACCATTTACAAAAAACCCTGGGGTCCCTGTGAGACCAAAACGCTCCGCCGTGGCGGTGGCGATATCCACCTGGAGGGTCGCTCCCTGGTTCGCCGCAGACGATTCATCCGTAGTACAAACCTCCCAGGCATCAAGGTCAATATCCGAACCCTGGAGCCAGGAACGAGCATCACCAACCATGGATTCCTTCGAGATACTCCCCTGGAACTCGAAAAAATTATCATGCAAAAGCCAGAAAGCAGATTCGCTCTGCCTGGCAGCACACTCTGCCGCCACTGCCGCCGGCTTCGCCCAGTCATGTATATCCAGCGGAAAATGCAGATAAACAAAGCGAATCTCGTCAGGATACTTTTTGAGCAGCTCTTCTACGACTAGACTTGCCCGCGCACAATAGGGGCACTGAAAATCACTGAATTCATGTACGGTGATCGGAGCGTCTGCAGGCCCCCTGCCCGGCTTGCCTTCCGAGAACCGATTCAATGCATCATAGAGCTCCGCAGCAACCTGCTGCTCTTGCCTCTCCTGTTCAGTGAGCAGGTCCGTGATTTCTTCCGCTGACAGACTCACATCAATTGGATCGGTGGCAAGGAGAATCAGATGCTGCGGATCTACTGAGAGCAGAAATTGAAAAGTCTGTTGACCATTTATGGTGAATGACCCCTGCTTCAGGTTAGCATAAGGGCTGTCTTCTATATCTCCCAATATAACCTCGGCATTCTCCAAATTGGGTATTCGGAACCTAAGGTTAGCCAGTATTTGCTCCTCGCTCAGATCCTGAGCAACCAAGGGAAAAACAAATAGCAAATTAGTTAGGAGTAGAGCCCACCGCATGCTGAACATTGTACAGGTTAGGTTGGCGGGGAACGATTCGTGGCATCAAAGGTTGCCTGACAGGAAAAAACAAGCCTAGCCATGAAGCGTATCTCCAAGGAAGACCTCCCGCACGAAGTTTTTGATCTGTTTGACCGCTATGTCCACAGCCAGATTTCCCGTCGGCAGTTTCTGGACAAAGCTTCGAAATATGCAGTTGGTTCTGTGACAGCTGCTGTGATGCTCGACTTTCTATCGCCGAAATATACTTCGGCGCAGCAGGTTCGCAGCGGAGATCCACGGTTGACCGAAGAGTATGTGACCTACGGCAGCCCCAACGGAGCAGGGACTATGCGTGGGTTACTGTGTATTCCAGAAGATGCTTCTGAGCCGTTGCCTGGTGTAGTTGTCGTTCACGAAAACCGCGGACTTAATCCGCATATTGAGGACGTCTGCCGACGCGTAGCGCTCGCTGGATTCGTCGGACTTGCGCCAGATGCATTGACCCCACTTGGCGGTTATCCTGGCACTGATGACGAGGGGCGCGAACTACAGCGTCAGCGTGACCGTAACGAGATGCTGGAAGACTTCATTGCGGGCTACGAATACCTGCGTGCACACGATGGTTGTACCGGCAATGTTGGGGTCGTAGGGTTCTGTTTTGGTGGTTGGATTTCGAACATGATGGCTACGCGTCTTCCAGATCTCGGGGCAGCTGTGCCGTTCTATGGTGGGCAGCCGGATGCAGAGCTCGTTCCTCAGATCCAAGCCCCCATCCAGCTCCATTTTGCTGAACAAGATGCACGTGTTAATGCTGGATGGCCTGCGTACGAGGCCGCTTTGAAGGCCCATGAAAAAGATTATACCGCTTATATGTACGAGGGTCTTCAACACGGCTTCCACAACGATACCACACCCCGGTTCGACCCAGAGGGGGCCAAGCTGGCCTGGGAACGGACCGTCGCATTCTTCGGAGAACACTTAGGCGCGGAAAACTGACTTTTTCCGTACCCCAATTATCTCACCACCCTTTCCTAGGACTGTATTTTTTGGATCGCTGGACGCCATCCGCAGCATTTTGCCGCCAAAACGGTCATGCAGCGTGGTAGCTACCCCAGTCAGGCCTTGACACTACTGAACTTCCCCCTATTTTCCTATCTGATCGGTAGTATTTGAGGATCTCCCCT
>CAZCYQ010000128.1:0-3552 GCA_964503085.1 uncultured Rhodothermaceae bacterium
TCTAAACCCATTCTGGACTGGATTTGCAAATAACATCGCGTTGATCAGACCTTCCCTAACAGTTTTCGGATTTGCTCATCACTGTCATTTCTAGGCGCAAGCGCCGCCGTAAGATCAATGTCCATTGTTTGTCTTGGACTATGATAAGCGAGCCCCATTAGGAGTCCTCCCTTCAAAAACAAATTTCTGTTCAGGGGCGCAATCATAGCAATCGTATTCAGCGTAACCTCTATAGTTTGCCGCCGTTGATAGGTACCGGACTGCTCCCGAGCCTTTTCGACCCAGGCTGCAACATTAACTTCGACCGTGTACTCAGACATTGATTGAGATCATCCACGTTTCTGAGTACATAGGAGCATAATTTTGGCTTGGATCCAGTTTTCGACTTCCTCCACGCTGGGAAAAGGCCTTCCAGCTTGAGATGCGGAGATGGTTCAGGCCCAAATATTCCTGCAGAATATAACCTGCGCGGCACTTGACAAGCCCGTTTGAGGCCGTATCAACAGCGTCGACAATGCTATCTAGATGGGCTTCGGCGTGCTGTTCCCAAACCTCGAGTACATGTGGCATTCCTCCGCAAAGAGCAGGTTTTTGAAGCATGTCCAAGAATGTTTGACCAATAGTAGATATCCGAGTATCACTGCCACGAATTGTCAGATTGGCGCCGGCTAATTTGGTCATATACAATTGAACGCGTCCTCCCCGTACACGAGCCGGATGTTTAATGAGGTGAAGTGGGAAGATATTAGTGTCAGGACATTCGCCCAGTATGTTTTGGCGATGCCTTCGCAACTTATCAAGTGCTGTCTTGCGGTCCGGCCGTGACAGCATAAGGGTTTTCGGGCTGCGATTCGTGAGTCCCCATCGTTCCATAGCAGACAGATAAGAAACATAACACGTTGGATCTATAAGGCAGGCGATCTCTTCCGTTGGGCGGTCAGAGATCGTGAGTATGCGCAGCGCACGCGTTCTGTAATCCCGATCAATCCGAACAATGCCGGCGTGTATTAGGATTCGCTTCAACCGATGATAATCGTCTATACTTGGATCGCTCTTGCGCAGATACAGCTTCTTATTGGGCGATTCCTGGTACATCCGCCGGATAAGACTATAGAATTCGACCGGAGTTAGTACAGGTCTACCATTTTTCTCCAAGAGGTCCGCCAGGTGACGGCCCGCCCGTGTCATCCTTTGGATTATCTGTGCATCTGTGTACATTTTCTCCGACTGAACTCCTTATATTTGTCCTAAGGACAAATATAAGGAGTTCAGTTATTAAAATCAAGTACCAAATTAATCAGACGGTAGTGAACACTTCCCTCTCACACATAATTCAGGAACCCAATCAAAAGCTGCATCGGCGGGCGCTTACATCGTCCGAATAGATGGCAGACATCCATGCATTCGTTACTGTCCGGTTCCAGATGTTTGAATTCTGAGAATAGTAATCAAGGCAGATACATTATGGGATTCATCTGAATACACTAACCGCGACATACCAAGAATACTTAGGTAGAGTGTCTCGCTAGGAGGGCAGGTAGCATGTTTCTCTCTGTCGTGAACTGTTTAACGATTATCTTTCCCTAGGCGATTGGTTTGGAAACCTCCAGAGGATAAGTTTACGGTTCGTATTCAGGTGTCTCCCGAAATGCTCAGTTGGGCTTGCAAACGAGCTGGCCACGATGTGAAGCACTTCGCAAAGAGCATACCACAACTCACGTCGTGGATTCAGCAAGAAAAGCAACCAACGCTAAACCAACTGGAAAAACTGGTTCGTGTTACCCGCACGCCGTTCGGTTACCTTTTTCTTCCCGAACCCCCTGATGAGCCCCTTCCGGTTCCTGATTATCGTACCGTGTCAGGTGCCTCGCGACGCAGTCCTAGTCCCAACCTGCTCGAATCGATCTACGCAATGCAACGTCGGCAAGATTGGTTGCGAGAGTCTTTAATTGAAGACGGCATACGACCCTTAGATTTTGTGGCAAGTGCCCATTTGGCTGATGAGCCGGAAGCTGTGGGCCGCGAGATGGGAAATGCACTTGGGCTACGTGATGGGTGGGCGGCAACAGTCCGCAATTGGCAGGACGCCGTAAGTGAATTGCGTCAGTTGATTGAGGGACTTGGCGTGATGGCTGTGATCAATGGCGTGGTGGGTAATAATATCCACCGTAAATTGAGCGTTGAGGAATTTCGAGGTTTCGCGCTTACCGATCCGTATGCGCCACTCATCTTCGTATATGGAGCTGTTGCGAAGTTAGCTCAGATGTTCACGATAGCTCACGAGTTGGCACATATCTGGCTGGGCAATGGAGGGCTTTCCGGCTTCAATAACATGCACCCCGAGGGAGCCGATGTGGAGGTTTGGTGCAACCGAGCGGCATCGGAGTTACTGGTTCCGGCACGAGAATTCAGTACGTATTGGGAGCAAATCGGGCAGGAGCAAAAGCCCTTTAAAAAATGGCCAGAACTTTCAAGGTGAGCCCCATTGTCGTTGCCCGCAGAGTTCTAGAGCTAAACTATGTCGAACTTAGCATCTTCCTTGGTTTCTACGAGGATTACACTGGACGGGAATATAGATCAAATAGTTCATTAAGCGGAGGCAATTTTTACCACAATCAAGACACGCGTGTCGGCAAGCTGTTTACGACTCGGGTGCTGCGTGCAGCCAGAGAGGGCCGTATCTCGTTCAAGGAAGCCCATAATCTGACAGGAATGCGTGACGGATCATTTCAGAAGTACGCCAAGTTTCTGGACGGGGATAGCACATGATGGCAGACGGCATCTTGCTTGACCCAAGTGTGTTCTTTCGAGAGGCTTAATTTCCTGCATTTTCAGTGGTTCAGCGCCTCCGGGGCGCTCTTGGCCGTATTTGATCCTTAAACTGATAAAAAAGGCTCTTATGCCAATTTTGCGAAAACATGATTATCACCGCACTCTGGGGGAGAGGTGTACGCGAAACTTATCTCTTCAACGAGCAAGGCCGGGCGCTATGCTGCCTGCCGAGTTGCTCCGTACGAAATCAGACGAAGAGACTGAGAATTACATTGTAACTCGTTTGCTGGGCAATGTGTTGGAGGCAATATGTGATTTCGATTCCTTCTACGAGGCAAGACGGTTTCAATTCCGCAATAAAATCGTCAAACAATTAAACTGAAGTAACCAAGGCAAGATGTGGTCTGACAACGAAACTGATGTTGACTTTCTAAATTTCGAAAGCGTAGCAAATTCCGTGGCAGAGATTATTGACCAGTCTCAAGGTGAACCGGTTTCAATCGGAGTGTCAGGTGCCTGGGGGACTGGTAAATCATCGCTAATCAAGTTGGCTCAGGCCTCGCTCCGCGAACGTTCATCTGAAATAAATGGTCGTGAGTTCGTCCTTGTTGAATTCAACGCGTGGCTATATCAGGGCTATGATGATGCGCGTGTAGCGCTGATAGATGTCATAGCGGAGGAACTCGAAAACAAGGCAGTAGCCAGCAATAAGGCCCTAGAAAAAGTGGCTCTTCGGCTATTTTTGTGAGAGGTTGATATTTTCAAATTCTGGGGCTCAGG
>CAZCYQ010000129.1:0-3409 GCA_964503085.1 uncultured Rhodothermaceae bacterium
CAGGTCGAGCAAAGAAAGTGATGGTGATGCTCGCGGTCCTTGGGCTCGTACCGAATGCCGCGGCCCAACCCCTCAACCGACTCCAGCGTGCCTTCCTCAACGCCCCGTTGGAGCGCGCGGTAAACCGTGGCGAGACCGACACTCTTTCCGCTTCCGATCAGGCGGCTCCACAATTCCCTGGCGGATAGGGGGCCGTCCGCCTCGCCAAGGGCTCGCAAGACGATTAGCTGTTGATTCGCTCTTTGCATAGAGAAATGATAATCAATTCTCACATTATTGTCAAGACTTAAGAAAGTCAATCAATGTTCATATTAGGGAACCCATTTGCCCTTCACGATGTTTAATACCGTAAACCGTTACCGCGCTGTATAAAAAGGAGCGACCCAATGCACACCAGATGGTTTTTCCTCTTCGCTCTGTTCCTTGCTGCCTGTATAGGCCCGTTAGACCCGAACAACTCCGAATACATTGAAATACGGGAAGTAACTGTCGGTCCTGCCCTGGCCAGATGCTACGGTGTGGGCGAACAGACCTGCATGATCGTTGACGGATCATTGTTCTATGACGGCATAGAGGGCTTCAACTTCGAAGCGGGCTACAACTATCGTCTGCGGATCGGCATATACGACCCCTATGATGGCGAGGAGCCACCTCAGGATGCTGGCCAATACAGTTATCGCCTGCTGGAACAAATAGAAAAAACCCGTGCGCCATCCACTCCCGCAACCTTATCTGTGGGACCGACACGGGTAAAATGCGCGCAGCTTGACGACTTTTGTCTGCTGATCAACGGCGCGCCATACAACGACATCATCACCAACTTTGATTACGAAGCCGGCTATCACTATACTCTCGATGTAAACCAATACAGCGATGGCCGATACGTGTTGACTGAAATAGTCTCAAAAACCGAAGTGACGGGCACACAAGAAGAAATAACCGTAGGACCACACAGAACCCCATGCAACGACAACTACCCCGTGTACTGCAACGTCGTCAACGGCGAAGCCTTCCGCAGTGAAATAGTGAACTTCCAACCCTGGCATAACTACAGCTACCGTCTGCGAGTCGAACGATTCAACATGTTTACCAATAACACAACCCCGCCGTCACCCAATACCCCAACCTACGGCTATCGCTGGCTGGAAACCCTCGAGCAGAGCACCAACAATTGATTTGCGTCTGAGAGGCCGAACTATTAGGTCATATCAGTGAATTTGCGGTGTATGATTTCTACAGGATATTTCTGCAAGAAAGAGCCACAGAATTGCGATTGTCATTGCGGCATGATTTTGAGCCGCAATCCACTAAGAAGTTGTAATCTAAACGTGATTCCCCTAACTGGACTCCACTTTTGACTGTTTACGCAACTCATCAATCTGCTGGCGGTCCCCACGTTCCTGGTCAGGTGTGTAGATGGACCATAGCTGGCTATATATCTCCTCGACATAATCCCCTAACTCTGGGGACAGCTTTCGTTTGCTATCTACCAAGGTGAGCAGTTTCAGTACCAGGATTTTATCAGTACGGTCACGCTGTCCCAGCGGAAACGCGCTGATCGCTATCGCAGTCTGCTCAGCCTCATCAATCGCGTCTAACAAGAGCCATAGTTGGCCCCAAAAACGCAGTGCTTTAAGATCGAATTGCCCTCCATCGCCAAAACGATCCGAGGCGATGCGAATGAGTTCAGGAATGATCATCTCGCCGTAGTGTGTATCCGTCTCACCTTCTCGAGTACTCTTGAGCTTTCGCTGGTCAATCAGAGCCCATAGGGTACAAGGTCCGACTCCCGAATCGCGTGCTTGATCCAGCAACCATGCGCCACTCGGATCGCCAAACTCGGCAGCATAGCGAGCCGCAAGCTCTTCTACGATCAAGGCTTCGGTATGGATAGGGATGTACTGCTCAGAGAAATGACAGTGACCCCACAGAACCTCGGCGAGAGTACGGACCTGGGCAGGATCTATCGCACGATCGAGTTCTTTTAGTACAGGGATCGCGTGGAGTGCGACCAAAAACCAGTGTTGCACGGTCCGGTCAGCGGTACTGAAAGCTTTGTAATTCTCCTCAGCGTCCCACACGCTCAGCGGCAACTCCCGACACTGAGTCGAGGCCCAACTCGGCAGATCAAGTCCCTCGCAAGACATGGCAAGAGCCGCGCCAAGGCTCCTGAACCACTCGCGGTGGTGCCAGTCATCCCAGAATAGAAATAGATCGTTCTGTTCCAACTGCTTGGCAATGTGCTGATCGTGCAGGTCGAGAGTCATTTGAGCGATCTCAGCGGCTCGCGTGGGCTCCACATCGCGGATCTCCCAAGCGATATCTGCCAGGTGCCGGAGCCAAGTCGTTCTCCGGGTCAGACATAGGCCAGCGCGAAGTTCGGTAAGCAGATCGTCGGACCACGACTGGAGAACGAGGCGTGAGAGTAATTCCAAGCAGGCTCTCTCAAGTTGCTCAATTCGGAGCGGCTTGGCTTGGCTGGTCATGAAACAAAAAGGGCGCTGGAGATACTCTCTCCGACGCCCGAAACCACGATGATCTCAATCAACTACACCTATACGGGTAACCGTCCCGCCCGGTCCGTCAAACCGCCGATCTGGTCCACGATACGCTCCAGTGACTCAATTTCCTTCTGCTCAACTTCTCCCCAAAGCTTCAGACTTTTGTCCAATAACGCCCATTTGAGAGCATGAGAACCGTTCCATATAAACCCAAGCCATGCCGCATAGTTCATATTGAGAATATTCTTAGTGATGTACACCTTGGCCCCATTCACCGAAGCTACTGTACCATAGGCCATAGCGAGCATCATCCTGAAACGGGGATTCATCTTCAGGGGCATCGTATCCATCAGAGCTTCCCCCAACGGCACGCCAGCGCACTTCACCTGTTTGACAGCGTAGAAGACGCGCATCATCACCTCCATAATCAGCACTGGAATACTGGTTACGACAAACTGACGAAAATCGTACCCATTGGCGTACATGTACCCGATTTGCTTGCCCAAGTCGGAATCTCCCACCGGGAGGCTACCAAACATGCGAAGGATACCCATAAAGGGAGCAGGTAGCCCCATGCCTCTATTGTCTTTTGCGGAGGGGGCATTAACATCGGACAGAAGGTGCCCAAACAGGCGACCAAGCAGCGGGAACAAGCCGCCATCCACAGGTTCTCCAGTAGTCTGGTAGATATTGAGGCCGCCGTTCTCAATTACCGTGCACGTGCCGCGCTGCATGTCCAAAACGCCAAATAGGAACCCCAGGATAGGATCGTGAGACAGTGACCGTAGTCGATGGTTTTTAGGGGCCAATGTGCGTGGCGGTGCCCCCAGTAGCTGAGCCACTGTGCTGGAGTCTGCTCCACCAATGGTGTTCAACCTACCGAATTCCTTGCTTACGTCGGGTGTTAA
>CAZCYQ010000130.1:0-3289 GCA_964503085.1 uncultured Rhodothermaceae bacterium
ACGAGGTGCTTGGTGAGGTAGTGCCCGAACTCTTTGCGTTCGTTCTTTTCGAGGAAGGGGAGCTAGTTGGTGAATGATGGCAAGTGACACGGATGCCTTACACCCACTTTATCCTCCCGGACTCCGCCGAGAACGGTACTCTCATCCAACTTGGAGTGATCATAACTTCATTGCCGCTTCGCCTCGTAGACGCGGTGTACTGTAGAGAGAATGTCCTAACGTTCGCCCAACTACCATAGAGTCCCCGCACCTCGGGACAGTCATCATAGGTCAGAATCCAAGGGCGATCGCGTATCTCACGCAACTTATTGGCCAACAGCTTATGATACTCCTTGTCTATTGAGTTCAGATAGAGTGCAGGTCCTTTATTGAAGTACGGAGGATCCACGAAAAACATTACCTTTCTATCCTCAACCGATTCTATAAACTCAATTCCATCTTGCCCCGTTATCTTAATCTTCTCACGATACCCTGCCAGTTTCCTCAGTCGGATGCTCAAAGTCTCCTTGTTGAATCTAGCATCGAGAGTCCAACGCCCTTTCTGATCTACACCACCAATAGGGCCACCGTTCTTGATGATCCCGGAGCGGTTGCAGCGGTTCAAGTAGAAGGTCGCGAAGCCTCGCTCTAGGCGACTGGCATTCTTGTCGAGGTAAATTGCCCGCCAGCGCTTCCAATGGTCGACTGATATCTGTACTTCATGGAGCAAACCGAGGAATGCCTCACTGTCGTTTACCGCCGACTGCCAGAATGCGTAGATCGCGGGATCGAGATCATTTATGTGGATCCGCGGGGCCTCTGACCGAAAGAGCAGCGATAAAGCGGCTCCTGCCCCACCGGCGAACGGTTCCGCTAGTTCGAAGTCCACAAGGTTGTTTAGCTCCCTTGTGTCACGCAGCACGCTGGCCATCGATGATTTTCCGCCGGGGTACCGAAGCGGACTAGCGAACGACACAGGCAATTTCCGATGTGGATTGCGATCCTGTTGTGGGAGCAGCATAGCGAATTGTGCCTAGGATAATGCTGTCGCAGTCCAGTTTGCACAGCGATCAACGAGATCGGCATCAACATCGTCCATCAGAGCTAGAATACGGAGCCGATCGAAGAGAAGCCTTTGGGTGCTGTTTGACGCATCAAGCCAGTCATCGTCGCCAAGGCAGTGGGGAACAAAGAACGCTGCGAGAGGCGTCGGGAACGGGCCATCTGATAGCCACTTGATGCAAAAGTCCGCGGGCAGTAGCTCATTGACCTTGGCCTTCCAATCGCTGCCTGACGCGCACTGGCCAAACACGCTCAACCAGTTCTGCCGCTGATCATCTTGTGGAATCCACGCCACCAAATCGAGCTTGTCGTCTTTGAACCGCGTGTCGCGGGGTCTGCGACGGGGATTCACTCCCCCGCCCATAGCATCGCATAAGGCGTTAAGGGCATCCGGAAAAGAGCTTCGGCCATTTCGCCTGGGCCAGCCAAAGTGAAAGGAAACAGCGTGATCTGAACCGCCAAGGTATCCCAAGAGCGCCAGCTCGCTGACTCGTTCGAAAATCTCAGTTCCGCTGCCAGAACGGCCACCGGCGTAGGCTCCCAGAAAAGAGAGTGCCGTCAAGAAGGCGTATGGCGAGTGTGAAGCATCGTCAGTGGTTCTCATGCTTCCTTCCAAGATGAAAGGGTAACGATTTTGTCCAAGGAGTGAGCCTCGATATTCGATTTCGGCCAGCACGGCGTCCGCCACTCTCTCCAACTCATCATTCTGCAACTCGACAGCACTATCCAGTTGTTCGACATCGCGAAGATCCTCAAACTGGTGAAGATCGTCGAATGATCCAGCGCGGCGTATCTCGGTGATCAAATCTTGTGCAGACATTGTACCGTCGGGAGACGAAAGTGCGGATAGCTCAATCCAATCGGCAAGTTCAGCGGGGTCAGATGACTTTGGCGGTACAAGCAATGCGCGCATCGAGGAGTCGTCTCCTTCTCGTCTTTAGGTGTCTGGGTCGAGTCATGTGGACTATATCTTCCGCATATCGGAATCCAGAGCTTTGGTCAATGCTCTAATCTGGTCCATTTCGGAGAGTAGATCCGCTTCACCCGCAAATCCGGTCACGACCATACTCCGTGCCTCCTGAAGTGATCGTTTTGCCTTTAGGAGCGCTTCTCGGAACAGTGTGGTATCTCCACGGTGGATTTTGAGGGCTTCAGCAATACTGAAGCCCGCTCGCAACGCTGTTGTGCCCGCCACAGACTGCAGTGCCTCGTCGAGCTGCCTTAAATCAGGATTTTGGCTTTTGACAAGAGCAGGCTTTGAGCGCGATTTGTCGCCCCAGAGCCAAGTGCAGAGGTCTCTAAAGTTCTCCAAGCATTCAACTGGGATCGGGTGTTGGGAGGGACGATCGAGCGCCTCTACTCCGGTGAAATTTCCAATTCCAGGGTAATCAAGACCTGTGTACAGGTGCGAGAACGAAAAGTGGTTCTTTACGCGATGATTACGATCATATATCCCGGAGTCCTGGGCTTGTAGCAATGACATATAGGCGCGGTATAGTCGTGAGACTGTGCGGTGGGTGTCTCCAATCGTCCGCGCGATCGTTTCGAGGTCAGTGTCCAGCTCGTTTTTCACCCAGGCAATGTACTCGGCCTTAGCAAAGGAGGTCCAGGGCTGAGGGCCATTGACGTGCTTGAACCCTATGTACTGCCACACATCCTTTCTTTCGCATCGGATCACGGGCAATTCCGAAAGTGCTGCAAGCTGGTCACTGGAGAGAGTGGGCAGTTGAGCGGCGCCAACGCGTTTCTGGAGAACCGGGTCGCGAAAGAGTTTCACCGCGGCCAGTCGGCGGTTACCCTCTACGACGACGAGTTGACCATCCTCTTCTGCGGCGAAGAGTGGCTCATGCGGGAAAAAACCATTCTGGGCGATAGACATGGCTACTTCGTTGACGGAGTATTCCCGCCAAAGGACCTCAAGGATGCGACTTTGCGGAAGGCCTTCACCAATCTGAAGGATTCGCGGGTTCTGCTGGTCCAGATGCAGATCCCCCACTGGAATCCAATCAATGAGTGGTGACTTCTGCGGCGATTCTGAACTGGAAGTATCTAGCATTGCGGGGCAATCAAGTGAGCTGTGGACTGGTGCTCCTAAGGTACCTCAGCGTACTGGGGAGCGAGTCGGAGGCAGCTTATCCGCCCAACCACGCCGACTCTGCCGTCGCTGCGATCTCCTCACCGATAAGCAAACTAGCCGTGGCGCCGGGGCTGGGGGCGTTGAGGATGTGGATCAGGCGGTCCTGGTGGG
>CAZCYQ010000131.1:0-3071 GCA_964503085.1 uncultured Rhodothermaceae bacterium
GCTACGACGCGCGGATGATCAAAATGACACAGGAAGTTAGGGATGTAGTAATAAGTCTGAGTTTTGAAATCTACGACGCCGGCAGTGCCCTCCAGATCGCATAAGATAAGAATTCTCATGGAAAGTCTCCTGATGAAATTGATGGGAGAAGTTTCACGTTAAGGAGTACAATAGCGGTGTTCATTCGCAGTACGGCACAGCCACGCGCTCCCCATTGCACATGGCCGACTCGTGTGCGCAGACGCCCGCAGCAGTCCAATTCGCTGCTGTGAAAACGTCCACAGCCGGAGGACGATGCTCGACGATGCTTCGGACGAACTCGTGGGCCATAGGGATCCCTGTTTGGCGTCGGATCCGGCTGGTGCGCACAACTTCCGCAATCGCATCGGGCACCAGGTCAGCCATTGGGGGTAGGTCCATCCTCTTGACGGATACCTTGCGGCCCCGCTGACCATCAGGGAGGACACCGGCTTCCGCTTCGAACACCACGGGATCCTCGCCCGCAATCTGGGGCGACTCGAAACTCAGGCGGCTGCCGTAGAGGTAGAAACGGTCGCTCAGGAAACTTCGCGCAAACCGATGGAAAGACGCTGTTATTTCACAGATCGCATCCAACCCTGTGAGTTCGAAGACGGCACTCTCCGTGGTATAAGGGCTTCCGTACTGCCGTTCTTTTTCGGGGAGCGTTCCCGAGCCCCTGCACTGGACACCCGCCACTGTGCAGCCTGTCACGTGAAGTAGGGGCCCAAGTCCGTGATAGCAGTAGTACATTGGCGGCAGGCCGCGCCAGTAGTCGGGCCAGCCTTCCATGTTCTGATAATGAACCCCACGCATTAGTTGCAGGTCCCCAAACGCTCCGTCCCGGTACAGTCGCCGGACGTACAGACAGGCAGCAGAGGCGATTTCGGTCTCCATCAGCATGTACGTCTGCCCGGTCTCCGTCTTGGTGGCGACCACACGGTCCACGTCTTCCAGACTGAGTGCCATGGGAATGGCACATGCGCAGTGTTTGCCCGATTTCATCACGGCGATTGACTGTTCCACATGCAGCGGAATCGGTGTTACCAGATGCACTGCATCGTATTCATCCGATGCCAGCACTGAAGCCAGGTCGCCATGTCTCCGCTCGATTCCGAGTTTATTGCCGACGGTGTTCAGCAGCCTTTCATCCGGTTCGCAGATACCGACGTGTGCCACGTCCGGAAGAGCCGCGTATGCGGCCGCCCAGGTTTGTCCAAAGTTTCCGAGTCCCACAACGGCGATACGGATCTTTCCAGCAGTCATCTTTTTATCTCCATTGGTAATACCAAAGATCTACCGGGCAATATGAATACAATTATTCTATTGCGGACAACCGGCGCGTCTGTCAGTTCAGCCAGTGCGAGTATTTTTGTTTCCTCAGTGCTGTAATCAGCTTGCACGCTCAAAGTCCTCAGCATTGCTGTAAAAATAACCGTCCAAATCATTCTCATTGTATTGTATTTCTCATGTTCTCCAAAAGTCTTGATCGCCCTATCTCCTGAAGGGCTGCCGCTTCATCGAAGAATAGACGCCTTCCAATGTTCCGGCCTTTTTATGCCACTCCAATGCCTGTTCATTGGCGTCTTTGACATACTTGAGTGCCTCGGTAATGGGCCTGCCCATAGGGTCAAAATATCCGGTCTGGGACTTACCCGTAGCGTCATGCGTTCCAGCCCAGGTTTCGATATATCCACACGTCTGCCAGCCCAGCATAAAGGGCAGGTTCATGATTCCCTTTAAGTATGTGGCGTACTGCTTGCCTTTATCCTCGATTGTGGGGACCTCCACCCCTTTCACCCTATCCATATGGGGGCGTATGAATCCATAGGCGTGATCGCCGTTGATGATGGGCTTTCCCGTCTTTTCATAAATTCTCCGCAGTTTTTGTTCGTGAGCGGGCGTATAGAAATCGTAATCCTGGATCAGCACCACATCTACGTAATTCTTCACAATATCCCACACCCAATCGGGTTGCGGCCTCGCATTTTGAATTTTATCGCCAAAAATCAAATGATTGGGGTCGTGTTTCCTGATGGCATCGTGGTGAGCCTTGAGATAAGCGTCAACGATTTTTGCATTCATCAGTGCCTGATCGGTAAATCCCTTTTTGGGATTCCTGGGTAGCCCATACGCGCTTATTTCGAAAAAGTTCTCCCACGTATTTACATTTAATCCGTACATTTCCCCAGCCTCCGCAGCGGAAGAATACTGACTTTGTAACACACCAATCCAAACTTTTTTGCCTGGTGTCTTACCGGGGCGAGACAAGATGTCCATGATCCAGGGATGGTGCTCAAAATTTCTAATTGGCTTTCCCAAATTATAAACTGTATAAGCGGGTAGATCCTCGTAACTGTATCCCAGCAGGTATTTTGCGTGCTTGTGTTTTGAAGTGTAATTTTTGACAAACTGGTCGAGTTTTTGTTTCCATGCAGGATCAAACACGTCGGGGTAGCGCTTGTCAGCTGACCACTGCCTGACCCGTTTGGGGTGAACATGGCTCATTTTCAGCTTGCCGAAATAATACAACTTCAATTCGTTGCAGTAATCCGTGGGCATTGAGAGTGGATGGTGAAAGGATAGGGTGTTGAAACCGTAATCTTTGTGATCTTTAGCTATAATCTCCAGCCAGGTCCTGGCTCCTTCGGACCTGAAATCGACTCTTCTCCCCTTCATGATCCCTCCGCCGATTTTCTCGACCCAGTGTTCTTTGTTGTAACTGGCAAATCTGGACAAGGGGCCTACGTGATTCATTCCAAGGGGAATAAAGGGTTCGCCATCGCCGTTAACCATGGTCCAAATCCCGCCTACTTCCTCCAGGTGGACATATTCTTTGTTCCCGATGATTCTAACTGCGTCTTCCTTGCCGAGCTGAGCAATCGAATGACTAAACACGACTGTACAAAACAAGAAGAGCGTTGTTGCTCTGAATAGAGCGTGTGAAAGTATCATAACTGTTCCTCTTTAAGGTAAATGAGCAACTGTCTCGCCGCTCTCATCGAGAAATTCTAATCTGGCTGTGCCTTCTGGTTCAACAGAAAGTCTTATTC
>CAZCYQ010000132.1:0-2952 GCA_964503085.1 uncultured Rhodothermaceae bacterium
AGGACACGGATCGCCCTGGCAGAGCAACCGCCCTTACGGTTGGCAGGAGCAGGGCCGCATGGATGCATCCTGAAATAAGCGCTCGGAGCGTGATGGGATATTCGATTCGCACCGAACGATTCCGGTACACCGAATGGAATGGCGGAAATGCAGGTACCGAACTTTACGATTACGAAGTGGACCCGATGGAGATCAACAATTTGGTCAACGATCCCATCTACGCAGACACTTTAGCTCGGCTGAAGCAATTGATGGAGTCTCGAAAACGAGCCGCGAAGTAGCCATGCATTTGGATTCCATCACCCGGCGGCGCTTTTTGAAGGGTGTGGGACTATCTGCACTTGCTGCAGCGGTCAAGCGGCAGAAGACACACGTGATCACGCTTAGCTTCGATGATGGATTCCGTAAGTCGAGTCTAGAAACGGCGAAGATTTTCGAGAAGCATGGGTTGTCGGCCTGCATCAACGTTATTGCCACGGCCCACCATGATGACTTCGTTTTGCCTAACGACTATCACCGTTTTCCAGTGGGTGACTTTGGGTTATGGAACGAATTGGTTGCACGCGGTCACGAAGTCATGCCTCATGGGTTCAAGCACCAAAATCTGACCCAGGTACCGCTACGGGTCGCAAAGGACTTGATCATGCGCTGCCTGGATTACTTCTGCGAAGCACTGAATGGATTCGAACCCCAGCAAGCCATTTTCAACTTTCCGTACAACGCTTCAACTCCTGCCATAGAGGAATGGCTTGCCGATCAAGTAAAGGCTTTTCGAACGGGTTATGCGCAGATTAACGCACTGCCTCACGCCGGGCAGAAAAAGCTGATCTGCAGCAGCTACGGTCCCGGCAATATTGACACCTTTCTTTCGGAGGAGATTAATCGGTTTCTGGCCTCGTCCGGCGGATGGCTGATCTTCAACGCCCACGGTTTGGATGAAGAGGGCTGGGGCCCTCTTTCCGCTTCGCATCTTGACAGGCTTCTTTCCGAATTGAAGGCAATAGAAGAGGTCCTTGTAATTCCCACTGGACGAGCATTGGCAAACGTGTGATCCGTCAGAGCTGCAGCCGGGATTCGTACATAAAGGAGTTCACCAAGACGGCAGCGTGGAGCAATTGCCCAGATACAAGCCACCGCTCAGCAAGTCTGGTATATCCATTTAAGCAGATTCTCGAATTGCGGTTCTACTACTGGAAAATCAGATAACAGCCTACACTGCAACCTTGATCATATTTGACATCACCCCCATCCAGTTCAATGAGGCCTCGCGGGACTGATGCAGTTTGCGAAGTTTGTCCGAGCCCGAGAAATATTTTTTGTAGGACAGATGTCCCCACTCATCCACCGGACGAATGAATACGTGAATATGCGGTCGGGATTCATCCATGTGCAGCACGGCTTTCGCCAGCTTGCCCGGACACTCGTTCCGGAGTCACTCCAAACTGCTTTTCGCCCAGATCCGTACATCTTCCAGATCAACCTTATCGAGCTCCTTATCGTAGAGTAGCTTATCGTCCCAATAGTCCAACCTGTTGAAGGGTAAGAGCAGTTCCGCAGCATGCTGCTGATCCGATCCCTGTCTGATCGAGTGCCAGAACATCCGTGTATCCTTCCACCAGAAGAATGCTCGCCTCCTGGCGCGCCGTCCGTTTGGACTGGTACAGGCCGTAGAGTACGGTGCTTTTATGATAGACCTCCGTCTCAGGTGTGTTGACGTATTTCGGTACTTTTGGGTTATCTGCAAGGAGCCGTCCCCCGAAACCGACAAATTTGCCCACATGCGATTGAATAGGAAACATAATTCGTTCCCGAAACCGATTATAGTAGCCTTTGCCGTCTTTCCGCTCAACGATTAAACCGGCCTTTTTCAGGGTTTCGTGCTTGATGTGTGCTTTCTCTGCTGCCTTTATTAGGCTATCCCACGAATCAGGAGCATAGCCCGTACTTTGCCCGTTTTCGACTCCTTGAGGACATGCGGATGCGTGAGTGCATCCAGCTCCCGAAATAGCGGCTCAAATGTTTTGTGTAGAACCCTTGATCCTCATTACTGTCAAGGAGCTGTAGGAACAGGCGCTGATTGCGGAACGCAATCCGCGGGAGTCGGAGCTGCTGTCCTATCAATCGCATGCGAGCTCCAAGAAGCAATTGTTGGCCGGCCGGGGGAGCGCCAAACCGGTCACAGAGTTCATCCTCAAGAGAGGAAAGCGCATGCTATCACCGCTTGCCTCGACTCCTTGAAGAATTAAGCATTGCTCGGGCTGATGGTCGATATCTGAAAGTCCTGAATTAACTCCAAAACTGGATGTCCTCGGGCTGGACGATTGGAGGCTCAGTCCGCTGACTCAAACGCAACAAGAAGACCTCTTCCAGATTCTGGACGATCGAATCCAGAAACGCTCAACCATTGCCAAAAGCCAAGTACCCGTCGAACACTGGCACCAGTCCATGGCGAATCCCACGCTCGCAGACGCCATCTTGGATCGACTCGTACAGCCCGACTATCGTATTGAACTCAGCGGCGAGTCCATGAGAAAACAACGCACAAACCCCTAAAACCCGTGCCATGCAACAACATCGAAACACGCTCATTTGAACCCGAAACCAAACAAAAAACAACGCTCCAAAATAAATGCCGCAGGGACGGCAACATCAATCTGAATAGTCTGGCAATTTGACCTGAATATACATCCTCGCCCTGTGGGGCGGGCTGATCTATGCAGCCATCAAGGTCTGGACCTTCTGCTTTGGCTATCCCGATCAGTTCTGGGAGCCGGCGCTCTTTGCCGTGCTGGCAGGGGCGCTACGGCTGCAGGGCGCCCTAAAGCTGCGGAGGGATTGATCGGAGCGGACGTCAGAGGCGCATGCATACGGTGCATCCTACGCCGTCGAATTTTCTGTGGGGGTAATGCAGTCCGAAGCACAAGACATCTCTCCTGAACGTGAAGATGGACA
>CAZCYQ010000133.1:0-2868 GCA_964503085.1 uncultured Rhodothermaceae bacterium
CTCATGGCCCCAACAGCTACTACACGCTGACTTCTGTTTTGACATCGCAAGTTGGAGCGGATACAGGCAAGCTCAGCACGGATGTAGAGGAGATCGCCACGGATACAGGTAAGCTCGATGCGGATGAGGGGGAGTTCAGCGCGGATACAGGTAAGCTCAATGCGGATACAGGTAAGCTACGTGCGGATGGGGGGGAGATCGACACGGATACAGGTAAGCTCCCTGATGATATCAAGGCCGCTATTGATCAACTTGGTCGGCGACCGCGGCGAGAAAATCTACGCCCCGTCATTCGCGCAATATGCGATCAGGGAAGATGGGTAACTGCCGCTACACTTGCCGATTACCTGGGTTTTCACAAAAAAAACCTATTGGGACACCTCGGGGAAATGGTGCAAAGGAAAGAACTCGAGCGACGCTTTCCCGACAAGCCTCAACATCCTCACCAATCTTACCGCGCCAGAGTGTCCTAACGCCTGCATACTTGACGACAGATGACTCCCCAAGGAGAATAACAATGGCAATGCAATCTTTAGATGACCATATCGAGATTACACCTGGTATATGCAGCGGCAAGCCGCGTATTGCCGGCCATCGAATTACTGTGGCGCACATCGCCATCTGGCATGAACGCATGGGCAAATGTGCAGATGAAATCGCTAGGGATGGAGTTTCGTCAAAAGATGGCCTAGAATTATGAGCGATAATTCAATTATATCAGTAAGAAATGGGGTAATATCCGCAGTAGTAGCAGGTATTATTTTGATGATAGTTCCTGCCATCAGAGAGCATGCTGTCAAATTTCTCACATGGCTATGGTTCGGTGTGCTATGGTGTTGGAATGCTTTGCTATGGTGCTGGAATGCTTTTATATCATCGTATTCTCTTCCTGGTTGGGCTTGGAGCATCGTTTTTCTATTCGCCATTGTCGGAGTCATAACTATCTTTCAAGCCTTAAGGCCCGTTGAAAAACCTGATTATGTATTATATGTCGAAGACGACATACGTGGGGCAAAATGGCGCTGGGGATGGATCGGAAATCGCTTATCTAATCTGTGGTGTTATTGCCCTGATTGTGAGGCAGTTCTCGTTTACCGTTATGACCTAATATTTGAGGAAACTCACTTTTTATGCGAAAATTGCCGTCACTCTGTTGTAGCTACTATTAAAGGAGGAGACAAAGATTATGCGCTTAGAGCGGTTGAGCGTGAGATTGATAGAAGGATTAGGACAGGCGAGTACAAGAGGAAATTGAATAACAGCAATTACAGAACTTAAATTGAGAATATCCATGATTACCTACCTCAAACCCTACCCCCGCTACAAACCCTCGGGCATCGAATGGCTCGGCGATGTGCCAGCACATTGGAAGATACAACGAGGGAAAACGTTATTCCAGGCCGTTGATGTTCGTTCTCAAACCGGGAACGAAGAATTGCTAACAGTTTCAGCCGAGCGAGGTATTGTTCCAAGAAAATCTGCTAATGTAACGATGTTCAAAGCAGAATCGTATGTGGGATACAAGCTCTGCTGGCCTGGAGATTTAGTTATCAATAGTCTATGGGCCTGGGCACACGCATTGGGGATCTCTCAGTATCACGGTATCGTGAGTTCGGTTTATGGCGTCTATCGTCTGTTACCCCAGTTTAAAAACTACGCATCGTTTATCCACCAGTTGGTTCGGTCTATCCCTTTTCAATGGGAGCTACAAGTACGCTCAAAGGGCATTTGGGTTTCACGTCTTCTATTGACCGATGAGGCATTTCTCGGAGCACCCATCCCCCTCCCATCCCTCTCCGAACAAACCGCCATCGTTCGCTATCTCGATCATGCCGACGAGCGCATCCGTCGCTATGTCAGTAGCAGGGAGCGGCTCATCGAACTGTTGGAGGAATATCGGCAGGCGGTCATCCATCACGCTGTCACGCAAGGTCTTGATCCCGATGTGCGCCTCAAGCCCTCGGGTGTGGAGTGGCTTGGAGATGTGCCAGCGCATTGGGGTGTTGCTGCGGTCAAGAGACATTATTCCATTCAGTTAGGCAAGATGTTGCAGAATGGCCCCAACGTTCCAACAGACATTGCAGTGCCTTATCTGAAGGCGCAACATGTTCAGTGGTTTTCTGTTCGCACAACTGATGCGCCAACAATGTGGGCGAGTCCACATGAAATTGAACAGTTTGGTATCCAAGCAGGCGATCTCCTTGTCTGTGAAGGCGGCGAAGGTGAACGATGCAGCCTCGTTGAAGAAGTGCCGCCCGGCTATATCATTCAAAACGCCCTTCACCGTGTACGGTCATCAGGAAACAGTAGGAATGATTATTTGCAGTATGTAATGAGTTCAATTTCAAAAACGGGTTGGTTTGACGCGATCAACAACAAGGCAACGATAGCCCATTTCACGGCGGAAAAGTTTGGTTCACTGATGATACCCGTCCCACCCTTTCCCGAACAAGTCGCCATCGTTCGCTATCTCGATAAGGCGACTGCCGATATTGATACCGCTATTGATCGCGCTCGGCGGGAGATTGAGTTGCTGGGTGAATACCGCACGCGGCTGATTGCCGATGTGGTTACGGGCCAGGTGGATGTGCGGGACGCGGCTACGAGGTTGCCCGGTGGGGCGGAGACACTAATTGACGCTGAACAGGAAAATCGAGAAAGTACCAGATATGCCATTGACTAACACTGAATTTGCCGCCATCATGCAGGACAAATCGAAACGCATTGGAGGTAATATCGCCTGGGTCGGGGATGAAGATCATTCTCCTGCTTGTATATTTCGAGCCAATGTCGAGTCAGAGGCAGACTGGCCCCTCTTCATTCAAGGCAGATACAATCCGCTGGCGCGTACCCTGACCTATGCACTCA
>CAZCYQ010000134.1:0-2862 GCA_964503085.1 uncultured Rhodothermaceae bacterium
TTCAATCTTTCGCACTATATTGCGATGCGGCGGTTCGGCAATACAACGAGCAAAACATCTTGGATCAAAGCAGATGTTGGCATCAGTCCTCGCCAATTTATAAGAATTGACTATTCGATCAATATCGATGTTCTACCCGATGCCAAAATCTCGGCGCAAAGCCTATCGCTTTACCGCGACCTGCACTGTTGGGAAGCTCGGTTTTCGTGGTATCCCGCGGGTTTTAATAAGGGGTTCTTTTTTAAGATCAATATTAAGGACATCCCACAAATAAAGTTTGAACACCGACGTGGGGGATTTGGGATATAGAAGTGATATCTAGGGGCGATCCGTGAACTGGTCTGGAATGCGACCAGTTGTAAACCGCTCGTGGCCACCCGTTTTTAAGATACAAGAAGTCCACCCAATACCGCGGTGGCCACGACGTGTCAGACGGACAGTTCGCGCTTCTGCTCGGCGATGTGAAACTTTAGCTTTTTGCTCGGTTTCATCGATGGAAGCGGGCTGAATTTCAGCTTATAGTTTGCGGGGGACACCTCGAGTGTAAAGTAATGCGCGATCATCAGTACGTTAATAGCCAATTGCAGTTCCAGCCATCGGGAGCCGAGGCATTTGTGCGTGCCCAGGCCGTACGGCGCGTACCCGGGACTGCGGTGTTCATTGCGTGGAGACTGATAGCGATCAATATCGAATGAGAAGGGATCTGGAAAGACGTCGTCCATGTAGTGCGGAGCCGTCTGGGCAATGGCGACCCGTGATCCCACCGGTAGTTCGTAGCCCTCAACCACACACGTATTCATCACGTTTCGCATAGACATCGGGACAATCGGGTACATGCGCAGGCACTCCATGAGAAAGCGGTGCGTGACGGCGATCGCAGATGGGGTGAAGTCCTCGCCATCCGGATCGCCGTTGTCAAACAGGGCATCGGATTCACTCCGGATTCTGTTGTAGAGTGCGGGCTGTGACGCCATGGCGTAAACCGCGAAGCTGAGCGCATCGCCAAGGTACACGCTGGCAATCAGTGCTGCCGATAGAGCAAAACGCAGATTTGACTCCGGTACCAGTTGCGGATCGCTCGCATGCAGGCTTAGCCAGTCATCCGCAAGGTTCCGAGGGCAACCAGTCCGCTGAGCGGGTGTATGGACATTCTGGACCCGTTCCAACAACGTATCCACGGCTTTTGCCCGGCGTTTCATTCCCGGGGTATTCAGCATGAATTTGGGCAAAACCCTTATGATGTGGGTGTTGAGTGCTCTTTCTTTATAGGTCATTAGATCGTTGATGATATCCTGCGTATCAACACTGACGGAGAGGGGCGAGATCTGCGCGTTAATCATTCGTCGGCACATGCTCCTTGCAGCGTAGGAGTCTCCAACCTTCCAGTTCGCCATATATTTACGGGCTTGATGGAAAATCTGATCTACCTGACCTACCAATCTCCCGCGTGAATACGCTGGCCCCATAGCCTTGCGAAGCCGGAAGTGATCGGCACCATCCATGGAAGGTAATACGCCATGTGCCCCATAGACTTTCTCGAAGTCGGCAAAATAGTCCCCGGATCTCAGGTACATCCGTCCGTGTCGATGCACCCAGTGATTTATCTGTGGTCCGGCGAGGAAGATCATGGGTTTTGCAAACGGTGGACGGATCTCGAATACCGGACCATACTCTTGCGTAAGATCTGTAAAGAGTGCGGGAATATTGCCAACGCGCACATGGGGATTGAGCAGCAAACGGCGTAGCGAGACAGCGGGAATTTGTCTGGTCAGGTGGGAACGTCGAAACAACGGACCGGCGATGTTGTGTGTGACCGCTTCGGCTATGGAACGGCCTATCAAGTCCATCTGGCAGAGCAACTCAATGCGCTCCTCTGCCTCGTCATCAAGTTGGAATATGAATCGAAAGACGTCGCATGTATTGACGAGACATATAATGACTATGTCTCTCGGATCGGGAATCGCGTCGGTAAAAATATACCTCATGATACGCAACTTGATAAACTCATCTGCAGTGTCTTCTATGGAGCCGCCATATAGGTCCGAATGCCAGTGAGTAGGGGCCAGCGTCCAGAAATCGCCGTCGTGGTGTTCCAGAATCTTCAGGTCAACGAGGCGGTCCAGAGTCAAATCAATGACTGACTCCGCACGGGGGGCGAGCCGTTCAATCCAGTACTGCGCGTTGTGTTGAACAGACTCGCTTGCAATTTCTTTCAGAATGAGGTCCAGGGCGGGGTCGCCCGTTTCTGTCTGATCTACGAGGAATAGTGATTCCAGGTCCGTGTCGATTCGCGACAGGAAGGAGAGTTCCGCGAGTGCAGCACCGACGACAGCGCAGTGCAAATCCCAGCCGGGTACCTGGTGAAAGTAGCCGTTCTCCTCGTTGAGGAGCATCAGGATGAGCTCTTCGGGCAAAGTTAGTGGTTGGGTCGTCAAACATTGGGTAGTATCAGCCATTAGCCTTGACCTCCTTGTATCTGAATTCGCGACGCGGCACGGTCGCCAGAACTGCCGCGCGAAGCAATCAGACGCAGATGGATGGTGGAAAGAGCGGGAACGATCATCATAAGTATGGCCGTGGTAATGAGAATGCCGAAACCGAGGGACGCGGCAAAGGGGACCAGAAACTGCGCCTGAATGGCGCGTTCGAGAATCAGGGGTGTAAAGCCCAGGAATGTCGTCACGGACGTGAGCAGGATTGGACGAAAGCGCCCTTTTGCGCCCTCGATAATCGCGGTTTGCTCCGGGATGCCCACCTCGAGTTCCTGATCGATAAAGTCGATCATGACCAGGGAATCGTTCACAACGACGCCGCTGAGACCGAAAAAGCCCATGAGGGACTGCGCGCTCACCGCGATTCCCA
>CAZCYQ010000135.1:0-2853 GCA_964503085.1 uncultured Rhodothermaceae bacterium
TACCCGCACCCGTAACAATAGCGACCTTATCTTTCAAACGATCCATAAAAACTCCTCTTAAGCAATCAGCTTTCAGCAGTCAGCCTCTAATCACTGTCCACACAATTGTCAAACAAACCTACCTCTATCTATCCAACACCTTCTCCCAAAACTGCTCGTACGCAGCATATACATCCTCTGGATCAGGAACAACTGGCATTGCGTGGATCCGGCCGTGTGCATACCATTTTCGGAAGCTGAAGTAACCCTTGGTCTCCGAACAGACTCGCCGAAACGCTTCATCAATACCGCTGAAACTGTCTCGCAATTTGTCGAATATCCGGTCGAGTGGCATCCGGCTACACGCTTGAATAGCCCGCCTGGTAACTTGGCGAGTCTCACGACGATATTCCTGACACAGATCGCGATACCCTCTGCTTACTTCATCGCGCCTTCTGCTCCTTAAAGAGGCAAGAAAATCCTTCCGAACATCTGCTTCCAAGAGGGTAAGGAGCTTAAATGCGTAATCTTTGCGGATTTCATTGAGCAAATCGACACGGAACATGTCGCGTTCTCTGGGACTGGAAAACGCGAAATGCTCAAAATGCTCGTCTCCGAGATTCTTCACACCTTGTTGCACTAAGGCATAGTCATCAAGCAAGGATTCGTAAGTAAATTCGCGCACTTTTAATCTGCCAAGAAGTCAACCAAAAATTCTTCGAAAGTACTTCTATTGAAGGGCCATGTTCTGGGTTTCCCATACATTCCCTCTCTTTTCGCGAATCCCCACTCATCATTACCTCTATGAATCAGCATAGCGAGCTGCGTGACTCCCGAGGTCATATCGACTCGTCCCTGAGAGCCTATAATGAAATGTCCAACCGGTTTAAGATTGAGAATCAGGCTGTCTAAAAAGACCAGTTGTAGGGCTGGGGCTTCGTAATCCCCAATCAACTCTTCCCGAATCGGAATGTACTCTAATTGGATATCCAGATAATTTTCGTCTTCGAGAGGCTTCAACCAATCGGTTATCCGCGACATGAGCTTTTCGCAGTTGGAGATCCATTCCTGACGAACGGCTGCATGTTCAAATTCCGATTCGACCTGTTGCTTCCGCTTCCGCTCCAGTATCTCCTCAAGTAGTTTGCTCATTTTATGTCTCCTTTCCCACAATTCTGAACCATAAAGGTCCCATTGGTCAGCGCAATCTTATCATCCCTTTCTGCTGGTACATTATTTTTTATTTCCTCAAATCTAACCACTGCTGATATTTATCGTGATCAAAGCGATCGCGCAGTGGTCCGAGATGCGTCTCAATCAAATCCTGGCGAATCGACTCAAGCTCAGCATCTTCCACCCGATTAGTCAGCTCATCCGGATCAGCCTCAACATCATATAGCTCAACGGGCCTCTCCGAAACCGATTCCACCCCGAGCTTATATCGCCCGTCAAACACCATCGTATGGCCCAAAACCTCGCTAATCACAGCATCCTTCCCCCTCTGCGCGCCCTCAGCATTGGCACCGGCCTCAACCTGTGAAACAAGAGACCGCCCATCCGTCTGCAAAGGTGTAGCACTGGCAATATCAACAATAGAAGCGACCACATCAATCACATCGGTCAAAGCCCCGGTCTGCCAACCCCGCGAACCTCCCGGCGGACGCACAATCAGGGGAACGCGAACAGACGCATCGTAAAAAACGATCTTATTATACAACAGATGATCGCCCAGCATCTCGCCGTGATCAGAATTGTAAATCACCCATGTATTATCCGCGAGACCGGATTCCTCAAGCGCATCGAGCATCTTGCCAATATAGTGATCGATCAGCGTAATCTTCGCAAAATAATTCACCATCATAACCTGTTTTTGCTCAACCGTCATACCCGACAGATTCTTACTCCTCTGCATACGTCGAACATTCAGCGGCACAGGCTCCTCCGGCACATCCATAATACCAGCCGGCATATCCCCGGGATCGTACATATCCCGGTACTCCTGTGGAGAATCAAATGGATCGTGGGGACCGGGACAAAGAACCTGCAAATAAAAAGGCTTATCGCCCTTGTAATTGCGAATCCAATTCGCCGCGGTACGCCCCGTATAACTATCTAAATGCGCCTCAGTAGGCAGTGGACAGGGAGGTTCCTCCCAGGGCTTGAGCGTTCCTCTTTGCCACGGAATGCGATAATCATTGATAAATTTTCGGTGCCTCTCCAACAGCCCCATATCCTCGAGATAATCCGTATAAGGCGAACTGTGTTTTCCCGAAGCAATCGGACCGTGAAGTTCGTGCGGATCGTCAAAGCCCCACGCATTGAGCACATCAACGCGATCTCTGCTATGCGAAGCGGGCACCCCACCGTGGAGATAGAGATGTGACTTCCCGATCAAAGCCGTATGATAACCCGCATCGCGCACCTGACGCACATGGCTGGGACCCTCACAATCGGCATCCTGATCATTTGCCCACAACCCGTGTTCGCGGGGATACAGACCGCTCATCATAGAAGCGCGAGACGGCATGCACAACGGACAATTGGTATAGCACTGCGTATAAGTAACGCTCTCAGACGCGAGGCGATCCAGATTCGGCGTCTTAACCGCCGGATGCCCAACGCACCCCATCGCATCACCCCGATGCTGATCGGAAAAGATATAGAGAATATTGGGTTGATCAGCCATAAAAACTCCTCATTTCGGAATCACGACCCTGCGCCCTCGCGACATCAGCGCCGCCTCATAAACCTTCATAACAGACAGCGCGAACTCCAGGGACCCAACCTCTGCCATCCTATCTTCCAAAACACAATCGCAGAAATAGCGCAGTTCATCGTAAAAACCCTGCGTAAAAAGCGCCTTATTCTCAAGCG
>CAZCYQ010000136.1:0-2846 GCA_964503085.1 uncultured Rhodothermaceae bacterium
CGCCTCCACCGGCGACTGGACCGGCAGTTGGACCGGCTATGGCGAGGTCGATGCCGACAAGTACATCACTCCCGACTTAGAGGGCGGCCGCCTACCAGCCCTCATCGACGCAGGCGAACCGGCTGTACTCATCAGCCATTGGCAGGGATTCTATGGACTACACGATGCAGACCGGCGCGGCTTTAACGCATTCAAAAAAGTGGTGAGCCGCCTCGCCGAACGCGACCCCAGAGGAGAGCGCACCCAATGGCGCACCTGTAGCCAGATCACCACCTATGCCTGCGCCCGCGCAATGGCCGAGATTGCAGTCGAAGGAAACACCATCCGCCTCGACCTGCCGGTGCAAACCCCTGACCTGACTCTGCGCCTTACGGATGGAGAGGTGCGCTCAATCCGGGTGGATGGCCGCCCATTGACGCGAACTGCTAACCGCGCCGCCTTCAAAAGCGACACTTTCCTGTTAGAGGACGGAGCTACTTTAGTCGCCTTTAACCCGTCCCAACGCCAAGTGCTAGTAGAAGTGGAACAACCAACTTAACACGGAGACTGCAACCATGAACTCACGACCCCAGCGAAAGCAGGGGCTGACGAAGCCGGGGGCGTCTCACCCCCGCCCCTACCGAGAAGAGGGACAGACCGAGCATGTGGCGAGTACTACGCTCTTGCGGCCCAGTACAGGGCACCGATCTATGGCGATTGTTGATTGAGTTTATCAATTATTACGGTATCGCATCCACAGGAGGGGTCGGGTACTCCGGCTTTTTCGAGGGCAAGATGTCCTCGACCCGAGATTATGCTTGACGTCCTCCCCAGCCATCTTTATGACGCTACGTAGCCTCATGTAGCGTCTGACGCTTGCGGCCTACTTCGGCGAGCGTCGAGTTGCCGCCCCGCCACCCGCCGCCACTTCCACGCACACGGGTAATTTTGTGGCGTGGCACCCAATATGACCGACAAACAGAAGGTAGTGTATCCGTTTGAATTTCTTCGGGTGTTTCTTCCCTTTATCAGAGGACTGGAAATTTCAAACGGATACACTACCCGATGATTTATTATGGTTTGACTTGGCAGGGTGGGGTTTGTACGTTCTTGCCCGACATACTTCGCCCCCTATTCAACTCCTAGTTCCAAGAGTTGAATAGGGGGCATCATCTGTCCGTTGGCGTCTGCCAGGACGCGGCGGGCTTAACCACGAAAGGAGCACCTTTCATGGTCAATTCTTATAGTAGTATATCCCCCCAGTTAGAACAAGCTCTTTCCACCGTCGTCGATAAGCGCCAGCACCAGAATGCCCTGAAAGCCCTTGAGCTTTCAGAAGGCGCAAGACAGGAGGCTGAGGCGACCGTTCAACGGCAGAGGGGACAGGTCGCCTATCTATCCGCTCAAAAGACTAAGTTGGAAAAAGAAAACGAGATACTCAAATGTAGGCTACGTAAAATTAGTGCGGAGTATCCAGAAGATGTACTCGTCAGCCTCCTCGCATCCGATTAACCTACAGAAGGCGAAAAATGTCCGATGAAGTTGCGCTGAGAGAGAAATCTGGCAATCTGTCTGAACAGATTGCCAGCATCGAGGACGAGGTTCGGAAGCTCGCCAAGGAGGCGCGCGGTCTGTCAATGAAAGAAGAGGCCGTCTGTCTGGATGAATGCGCCGACTCACTGTGTGAAGCCGCAGGGGCCACACTGGTGATCTACAATAAAGATTTATAGTAATACGGAAGCATCCTCCGATTGTAACAACCTTACAAGGATAACCGCAAATCGCCGGTGCCAAGGGGGTCTTCTCTGTCCACACCGTCCTGTGTAATTTCAAACGAACACACTACCAAACAGAGTACTAGAACCTGTCATGCTGAGCCACGCCAAGCATTCTACGCCTAACAGTACCCGTGCGTAACGTCAGTTAGTTATTATTCCAATTCCTAACAAAGGAGATGTTTTACTTATGAAAAAGCTCGGCATAGTCTGCTTGACCTTAATGACGCTCACGATCCCGACCGGAGCCGTAAACACGAGCAATTCGTGGGATGTGCTTGAAGGTCGTGTTGCACGGTCTCCGCTTTCCATATCCCTTGCCTTGGACTCCGGTACCAACACGGGCATGAGCATATATGTAGCCAGCCCTACTCATAAATTCAACTATTGCTCAGCGGCCATAATGGCTGTGGTTGACGAGGAGCGGGCTGACATCAACAGGGGACACAAATTGGTTGCCAAGTGGATAGGCAGGCAAGAGTCGTCGCTCACTAGTAGTTATTCGTTTTTGATGTCCCCCAAAAATGCCATGGTAAAGAACCCTTCGGGATTTATTAAAAATCTAAAAGCGTACGATGAGGTGGAGCTTACCTACCATCTTATTGGTGGGACCGTTGTGAAGAATAGGGTTTCCCTAAAGGGGTCGTCAAAGGCAATTGGCAAGGTTTGTCTAGGGCTTCCTTCTAAATCGTCTGTCAAGACCTCGCTCTTCAGTGTGGAAGAGCGGATACAAGCAGAGATAGATCGAAGATTAGAGACAGGTAGCTCATGTGGGTCAAAGCTCTATTACAGACTTGTAGGTAATTCTTTGTACGTAGGCATTAGGGGTATAGAGAGAGATCAGGAGATACTACAACCTGCAAATTCTCCCCACTGGCAGACTATAAGGGTAGTGTTGGATACGCCTGCCTTATACTCTGATAGACAAATACTAAGATCCGGACGCCCTTGGTATCTTCATGATGCTTTATGCGACTAGGTCGGCAAGAAAGGTTCGAACAATGAGCAATACCTACACGGCAATTTTTGAACGCGATGGCGAATGGCACATCGCATATTGTCCAGAGGTGCCGGGAGCCAACGGCCAAGGCC
>CAZCYQ010000137.1:0-2687 GCA_964503085.1 uncultured Rhodothermaceae bacterium
CGCGGCGCAGGGGCTATGCCGTCCACTACATGCGCGCGACTTCCTGGCGCGACGAAACGGTCACCGACGCGCCCAAGATGCCGCCTTTTAAGCAGGTGCGGGGACGGTCTTTTCCGGGGAGGGTTTGAGGGGTATATCCCACTCCGGAAGACAAGATCGCCATTAACGCGCCGGATGGGTATAGACGGATTCCACTTCACCCAATCGCCCTTTGATCTTTTAATTAAAATCATTACCTTTTGCGTAACGATAATGGCCGCAATCCCGTGGAAACAGTCCTCACGACTAGAGAGGGTTACAAATGTCGCAAGCATCAAGAAACACCGTCACATACGATCTCAAACGAGGTCACAAAGTCGTTTATCGCGGAACGACTAAGAATCCGGAAAGACGAGAGCAGAGCCACCGAGCAGAAGGGAAGAAATTCGATCAGTTGGTTGTAACATCGAGACGAATGACGCAAGAGGGAGCGAAGAAAAGAGAGGCAGAGAATCTGGAAACGTACCGCAAGGGTCACGATGGGAAGAATCCTTTATACAACAAAGACCGAGACGGCTAATTCCTAAACGATACTCTCAAGAGCCTGCCGTATTCGATGGGCCGTCTCTTGGATACCCTATGATACCCCATAGTTGCCTTTTGCGCGGTGATGATCATCTCTTTCAAAACCAGAAAGCTCGAAAAGATCTTCAACTCCGGCAGCACCCTCAAGAAGACGTACAGCGACAAGGTAGCTCAGGCTATCATGATCCGGCTCGCTGTTCTCAAGAACGCGCGGACACTAGCCAATGTACCCGTCAGTCCGCCCGAGCGACGGCACCTACTAACGGGCAGACTCAAGGGACAGTACGCAGTAGACCTCAATCAGTCCCTCAGACTCGTCTTCGAGCCCAACCACCAACCTATTCCCCGGTTGAGTGAAGGAGGTATCGACCTCAAATGCGTGACGGCAATCACGATCAATGAGGTAACCGACTATCACTGAAGGAGGACAAGTGATGGCAACGGCGACCAACCAGTATCAGCCCGACTATGCGGTACCGCCCGGTTGGGTCCTAGAGGAACGCCTTGCTGCCCACGGCATCTCGCACGCAGAGTTCGCGCGAAGATGCGACCGCTCGGCAAAACTCATCAGTGAGATTATCGCCGGAAAAGCCCCCATAGAACCGAGGACGGCACTTCAGTTCGAAAAGGTGTTAGGTGTCGATGCGAGCATCTGGCTCGGTATTGAGACGGACTATCGGTTGTATCAGACCCGAGAAGCCGAGGCTAGGGAAGCAGAGCAGTCTAAGGTATGGGCGAGAACTTTCCCGGTCTCCGAATTAGCGAAGCGAGAGGTAATACACAAGCCATCGTCCAGTAGCGAAGCGGTATCTGAACTGTTGGCCTTCTTCGGCGTGGCGTCGGTCAAGGCGTGGCAGACCAAGTACGGAACGGCAAACATTGCGTATCGGCATTCTCCGAGCTTTAAGAGTGACGAGTCGGCCTTGGCAGCTTGGCTTCGACTCGTAGAGATAGAGGCCGAAAGCCAGACATGCGCCGACTATGGACAGACCGTATTCAAGAAGGCACTAGAAAATATGCGCTCGTTGACGCGAGCAGAGGTGCCTCAGGCACTCGACGAAGCGAGACAACTATGCAATGATGCAGGCGTTGTCCTATCGTTGGTCAAGCCGTTACCGAAAATGCGCGTAAGTGGTGCCGCCTGGTGGCTCTCGCCTCGCAAACCAGTCATCGCTCTGAGCGCACGCCACAAAACGGACGACCACCTATGGTTCAGCTTATTCCATGAGGCCGCGCATATCCTTGTTCATAGCAAGAAGAGTGTGTTCGTTGACGGCAACGGCACCAACGGCGGTGTGGATGATGTTGAGATTGAGGCAAACGATTTAGCAGCTCAGTTCTTGGTACCCCGACCTGACTGGCAGCGATTCGTAGCTGCTGGTGCGTACCGCAAGTCGGACGTTTGCCGATTCGCCGATGCACAAAACATTGCTCCAGGGATCGTCGTCGGGAGACTCCAGCACGAAGGGCTTCTGACATGGAATCGTTTGAACGACCTGAAAGTACGGTTGGAATGGACAGAGGATTGATGCTAAAAAAAGAAATGCCTTTTGCGGGACGTCGGGCTGGGGATGCCATCTCCTGCGAGGTAACAAAATAACAGCTTACTAAAGGAGAACGATATTGGAGGTAAGTTTCCCCACCGACACTGATGGCTTCCTTTCTCAGGAATGTCCGTCTTGCCAACAGCAATTCAAAGTCATTTTCGGCGAAGGGAGCCAAGAACCTATTTCGTACTGTCCTTACTGTGGCTACAAAGGACAGCAATGTTGGCTCACACAAGAGCAGAGCGACCACGTGAAGGCGGTGGCTACGAATATTATACTTGCTCCAGAACTAAAGAAGCTCGAACGGAAGATCAAGGAATCATCGAAGGGGCTTCTCAAAATCAATATGCAGTCTAATCTCCCCAAGCCTTCACAGCCTCCTGTAGAAACCGATGTTTCCTTCGATATCTTGCACTTCCCATGCTGCAAAGAAACAATCAAGATAAACCGGCAGCAAAAGCATTTCTGCATCATCTGTGGAATGGAGATTGATATGACAATTAACGATGCGAAGAAGATTTTTTCATTCCTTGAATTCAACTTGTAAGTGCAATCTTTTGGGTAGCTGGCATAGAA
>CAZCYQ010000138.1:0-2462 GCA_964503085.1 uncultured Rhodothermaceae bacterium
CCAAATCAGCCGATTTTGACCGGTTTTCGGCCTGAAATCGTTAAACTTGGGTTAAATCAAGCACATAAGTGACCTTGGGTCAGTTTCACAATTTCTACTGCGGGGACTTTGTGGGATTGCTTTATTACCTATCCGAAGACTCGCATGATCTTCATGGCGCATAACTTTGGTGTGTGTCGGCAGGGTTTTACACCCCGGATCGATCTCTCTACCAGCCGCGCATGATGTTGCTGTACAAATTCCAGTAGGGGACAACACACCACCCTCGAACCCTTCAGGATTTCGCCCCGCCTGAATGCGTTCGGGTATGGCGATATCTTCGTGGCTGAAATCTTCCCAGTTCCTGATGAGGTGTGCGCCTTGGCGTATCTATCATCCTGTGCGCCTTCGTCGACCGGGTCCAGCGCAATGGTTTTGTGACTGCTTGTCGCGGTCCGGTAGCCAGGCCGGGGTCCTCACGTGGTGCTGATCCACGGTTTTCTCGGCAGTGGAGACATATTCGATCCGTTAACGCGGCATCTGGCAGAAAACCTCTCCGTCACCACCATCGATCTGCCAGGTTTTGCCGGTAGTTACGATATCCCCATTCCGTCGACGGTCGAAGACCTGGGCGGAATGGTCGTGGATACGATCCAGTCGATCGGCATTGATCGCTGCGCCGTACTCGGACATTCGCTCGGTGCGATGATTTCGCTGGAAATCAGTCTCCAACAGCCCAAACTGCTGGACAAAATGGTTATCTACGGTGGCTGCCCCGACGGTGCGCTGGTCGATCGATTCGAATCCTACGACGCCAGCATCGAGAAAATTCGCGTCGAAGGATTCGAAGCGGCCGCCTCGAACATTGTCGCCAACTGGTTTCAACGGGGCAAGGACGATCCCTGGTATGCCAAGACGCTGGCGACCGGATCGCAAACCGACGCCGACCGCGCGATCGCGCATATCAAAACCTGGGACCCGTGGCGACGGCGCGCTTGGCTGGGCGGAATCGAAACGCCGGCACTGATTATCTGCGGCGACGCCGACCGCGCCACCCACCCCGGCCATTCCATTGAGATGTGGCAGCGAATTCCGAATGCCCAAATCGCGATCGTTCCCGATGCCGGACATGCTGCACATCTGGAATGTCCGGTGATTTTCAATGCGATCGTGGAACGGTTTTTACTTGCAACTCCGAAAGTGAAGAATACCGCGGTATGACGCCGTCAGATTTCGACGACTAGATTTCGGCGGGGTATGTGACGGATTTGACGCTCAAAAGCGTTTGCCTCTGAAGTCGACCCGTCAATAGGATGTACGGGTTTCGGCCGTTCTTGGCTTGATCTTGTCTTTTAAATTCACTGTAAAATCTATTAATCCAATGTAGTTATCAGTTCTCCCGCATCATGCCAAATGTCCCATTTTCCCTCCGAATGGATGTGGATGTCAGATCCAGATTGGAAGCCGAAGCCAGGCGGCGAGATCGTTCCGCATCGTGGATTGCCACCAAGGCAATCAAATCCTACTTGTCCGCATGCGATGAGAAGCGGCATGCAATCGAAAACGCGCTTGCTGACGCAGACGAAAGAGTTTTCATATCCAGCGAGTCGATGAACTCCTGGGTGGAGAAATGGGGTACTGATAAAGAGGATGATCTCCCAGAACGAGATATTCCGATCAACGAAATGAAATAGGTCGGCTTTTCAAGAAGATCGTCTATCTGGCCAGTGCGAGAGAAGATCTCGTATGGATGCGTCGCTACTACGTCGAGGTCTTTCCTGAGGGTGCGTCCAGGGCCAGGAACCAATTTCGTGCCCCTGAATCTTTTCTAAGCCTCAATCCGGAAATTGTCCATCCCACTGAGTGGGACAGTGTCAGGGAGTTTCCGATGCCGAATATTCCATTTTCTGTCATATATCGTATCTGGGAGAGGCGAATCGAAGTGCTTCGCATATGGGATGAGCGCCGCAGGAGAAATCAGGATATCGTCTGAATGAGACGGAAGATTCTACGGTTGCGGTGCGTTGGGCGAATGGTGTGCCGGTTCGCAAACAGATCGAGTAAGACTTGCGCAACCTGAGGTCAGAAATGCAGGGTTACAGGTTGAAAATGCCCAACCGCAGCCCGGTATTTCGGAAGGAAACCAGCACCCGACCTCCCTGGATACGGCAGGGCAGCGACAGGAACAAGCCTTTCGGTTCGTTGCCCTGCGCCGTATCATGCACCACGACAGGAAAAATCTACCCCTCGATCCTCTTTGACGAAGGTCAGCCCTTGTCCGGACCCCTGGAGGTCGTTGAACAGGCAAAGGGGTCCGGTTGATGGGGAAGAGTGGAAAGCCAGACGGATTTGGTTTGCATGAAACACCGCATCCCTTCCCAGCCGTTCTCCCGTCCATATCCGGATTGTTTGAAGCCGCCCACCGGTGATTATGGCGCGACAAACAGGATGAGAGTTCCGCGACAATCTGGATGAGAAAGTGT
>CAZCYQ010000139.1:0-2443 GCA_964503085.1 uncultured Rhodothermaceae bacterium
CGCGGCGATTCTCCAGAAAATCAATCGCTTTATCGGTGTACAGGCGAATCGTACAACTCATATCTTCCGTTTCACCAACCACCGTGTTATTCTCGTGAAACTTTATAAATCCATTGTCGTTTGCGCCAAGAGTACCGTAATAATAATCAAATCCCTGCGCGTTCGGCATGCGCTCGATAATTTCCTTCCTATTCGAGACGTCCCACTTGCCAATACAAACCGTCTGGTATCCTGCGGGTTTCATCAACTCGGCAAAAGTAATCTCACTGGCGGGCATCCCCCAGCCTTTACTGCGGACCGGATAGCGACCAGTAAGCAATGCTGACCGAGACGGACCGCACACCGGCTGGGCGTAAAAGCTGGTGAAGCGGGTACCCTCCTTCGCCAGTTGATCCAGTCGCGGTGTCTTGTTCTTTTTGTTTCCAAAACACCCAAGATCTGCATATCCCTGATCATCGGTAAAAATAATCAGAATATTGGGACGTTCTTTGAGATCATCATCTATCGTCTTGCTCATCTGCTAAACCTTTCTTTTTTCCATCTGTGGTTGCGCCAACTAAAACTGTATCCGCATCTCCTCCAACTCGGGATGTGCATCCCAATATCCCCGAATTTGCTTTCCCCAATTGAGCAATTGCGCAGCAGGCCTTTGGGCCGTCATCCTTCGCCGGTTCAGCTGCCCCTCAAAATCCATCATCAATTGCCTGAATCTTTTGAGCATGTCCCGCATTTCCGGCTGATATGCCAAATTGTGTGTCTCGTCGGGATCTTCGACCAGATCAAATATCTGTTCCAGTCCAATTCGTTCCGCATTGGGTCCAATCGGCTCCAGATCCTGCTCCGTCCCAAAGGGTATATACTCGCCAACATACTTATAGCGATCAAACACAAGCGACCGCGCCCAACCGTTGCTCTCAATGTACGCAAATTCCCGCCACGCAGGATTCTGACCCTCTACCAGCGGCTTCAGGCTCAAGCCCTGCACCCCATCTACTATATCAATGTCCGCGTAATCACATACGGTGGGAAACAAATCCACCCCCGAAACAAAATGGGTCTCATCCAGACGATCTTTGGGCACGTCGAGACTGTCGCCCAGAGAAGCGACAATGAACGGCACGCGCACACTCGCTTCGTAGAGCGAGAACTTCTGAAACATCTGGTGCTGCCCATACGCCTCCCCGTGATCCATTGTGAACATGATCAACGTGTTATCGCGGAACCGGCTTTTGTCCAGTGCCTCGAGAAGCAACCCGATTTCGCTATCTACTTTCTCGACCAGGCGGTGGTGCTGCCACATCAGGTATCGCCACTGAATCGCGGACCAATGGCGCACTTTCCGCAGAATCGGCCAGTGGATCAGGCACTCATCCATCCTGCGCGCTACCTTGTGGACCACTGTCTCGCGTTCGTCGTACTGAAAATTCGCTGGCAATGGCGGCAGGTCCTCTTCGCTCAATATTCCCTGCTCAATAGGATCCGGGATGGTCTTCTCTTCATGATCGTGTTCGCATTGACAAATATCATGCGGATTTACATAAGGCACCTGCAGGAAGAAGGGGGCCGAATCATCGTATCGACTCAAGAAATCAATCGCGGCATGCGTGATCGCTCCGTCGTAGTACTCCCCGCCTCCAGCGCCAATCGGGCGGTTCCCGATATAGAGAAGTTGAAATGAATCCCGGACACCGCGTCCATCGACATGCCATTTGCCCGAATGAAACGCCTGGTAGCCATTGCTGTTGAGAACCTGACCCAGATCCGGGATATCTTCGTGCAGATGGCCCCCGTTAAACGGCGTTCCCAATTCTGAAGTGTACCGCCCGGTCATCCAACTGGCTCTTGTCGGTCCACAGACGGGATCGGTAGAGTACGATCTCATAAAGGAAATACCGTTGCGCACGATCCGGTCGATATTTGGCGTCTTCACATAAGGGTAGCCGTAAGCCGATACCACATCCCATGTATGCTGATCTGTGTTGATAAACAAAATATTCGGCCGATCAGGCATGTTCGCCTCCTGTCAGGATAAAAGTTTGATACAAAGTGGTTGCGATAAGTACTCTACCACGCGCATCCAGCCACCAATAAGAAGGCGTCATTCCCTCTGCAATGAGGGCGTATCCCGTAAGTGCAACCGAATCGCTATCCAACTGCAAATCATACGGCTCGAGAAAACGAACTTGCCCATTGTTTCGGACTTTTTCCAGGTCCTCCAGGATCGTCAGCCTCTGTGCCTCGTCAGAATCCCTCAAGCCATTTGCAAGTGCAGGAATCACGTCAAACAGCGTCCAATTGCAGGTCAGCGGTACGGATAGATCAGCCGAACCCGCCCGCAAATCCAGTCCGTTAGTTGTAAGGAAAACAGAGCCGTTCTCCTCCAGGCGTCCGTCGCAGGCAAATTCCTTGTAACCGTCTCCAGCGCAGTTCTCTACTTGCACAG
>CAZCYQ010000140.1:0-2442 GCA_964503085.1 uncultured Rhodothermaceae bacterium
CTGTGCAAGTAGAGAACTGCGCTGGAGACGGTTACAAGGAATTTGCCTGCGACGGCCGTCTTGAGGAGGACGGCTCTGTTTTCCTTACAACTAACGGACTGGATTTGCAGGCGGGTTCGGCTGACCTATCGGCACCACTAACCTGTAACTGGACGCTGTTCGACGTGATTCCTGCACTTGCAGACGGCTTACGGGATTCTGGCGAGGCACAGCGTCTGACGATCCTGGAAGATCTTGAAAAAGTCCGGAACAATGGGCAAGTTCGTTTTCTCGAGTCGTACGATTTGCAGGTGGACAGCGATTCGGTTGCACTTACGGGGTACGCCCTTATTGCAGAAGGGATGACGCCTTCTTATTGGTGGCTGGATGCGCGTGGTAGAGTACTTATCGCGACCACTTTGTATCAAACTTTTATCCTGACAGGAGGCGAAAATGCCTGATCGGCCGAATATTCTGTTTATCAACACAGATCAGCACACATGGGATGTGGTGTCGGCTTACGGATACCCTTATGTGAAGACGCCAAATATCGACCGGATCGTGCGCAACGGTATTTCCTTTATGAGATCGTACTCTACCGATCCCGTCTGTGGACCGACAAGAGCCAGTTGGATGACCGGGCGGTACACTTCAGAATTGGGAACGCCGTTTAACGGGGGCCATCTGCACGAAGATATCCCGGATCTGGGTCAGGTTCTCAACAGCAATGGCTACCAGGCGTTTCATTCGGGCAAATGGCATGTCGATGGACGCGGTGTCCGGGATTCATTTCAACTTCTCTATATCGGGAACCGCCCGATTGGCGCTGGAGGCGGGGAGTACTACGACGGAGCGATCACGCATGCCGCGATTGATTTCTTGAGTCGATATGAGGATTCGGATCCTTTCTTTTTGCAGGTACCTTATGTAAATCCGCATGACATTTGTCAATGCGAACACGATCACGAAGAGAAGACTATCCCGGATCCTATTGCGCAGGGAATATTGAGCGAAGAGGACCTGCCGCCTCTGCCAGCGAATTTCCATTACGACGAACGCGAGACAGTGGTCCACAAGGTGGCGCGCAGGATGGACGAGTGCCTGATCCACTGGCCGATTCTGCGGAAAGTGCGCCATTGGTCCGAGATTCAGTGGCGATACCTGATGTGGCAACACCACCGCCTGGTCGAGAAAGTAGATAGCGAAATCGGGTTGCTTCTCGAGGCACTGGACAAAAGCCGGTTCCGCGATAACACGTTGATCATGTTCACAATGGATCACGGGGAGGCGTATGGGCAGCACCAGATGTTTCAGAAGTTCTCGCTCTACGAAGCGAGTGTGCGCGTGCCGTTCATTGTCGCTTCTCTGGGCGACAGTCTCGACGTGCCCAAAGATCGTCTGGATGAGACCCATTTTGTTTCGGGGGTGGATTTGTTTCCCACCGTATGTGATTACGCGGACATTGATATAGTAGATGGGGTGCAGGGCTTGAGCCTGAAGCCGCTGGTAGAGGGTCAGAATCCTGCGTGGCGGGAATTTGCGTACATTGAGAGCAACGGTTGGGCGCGGTCGCTTGTGTTTGATCGCTATAAGTATGTTGGCGAGTATATCCCCTTTGGGACGGAGCAGGATCTGGATCCGATAGGACCCGATGCGGAACGAATTGGACTGGAACAGATATTTGATCTGGTCGAAGATCCCGATGAGACGCACAACCTGGCATATCAGCCGGAAATGCGGGACATGCTCAAAAAATTCAGGCAATCGATGATGGATTTTGAGGGGCAACTGAACCGGCGAAGGATGACGGCCCAACGGCCTGCTGCGCAATTGCTCAATTGGGGAAAGCAAATTCGGGGGTATTGGGATGCACATCCCGAGTTGGAGGAGGTGCGGATACAGTTTTAGTTGGCGCAACCACAGATGCAAAAAGAAAGGTTTAGCAGATGAGTAAGACGACAGATGATGGTCACAAAGCATGTCCGAATATTCTGATTATTTTCACCGATGATCAGGGATATGCAGATCTTGGGTGTTTTGGAAACAAAAAGAACAAGACACCGCGACTGGATCAACTGGCGAAGGAGGGTACCCGCTTCACCAGCTTTTACGCTCAGCCGGTGTGCGGTCCATCTCGGTCGGCATTGCTTACTGGTCGCTATCCGGTCCGCAGTAAGGGCTGGGGGATGCCTGCCAGTGAGATTACTTTTGCCGAGTTGATGAAACCTGCAGGATACCAGACGGTTTGTATTGGTAAGTGGGATGTCTCAAATAGGAAGGAAATTATCGAGCGCATGCCAAACGCGCAGGGGTTTGATTATTATTACGGTACTCTTGGCGCAAACGACAATGGGTTTATAAAGTTTCACGAGAATAACACGGCGGCTGGTGAAACGGAAGACATGAGCTGTACGATTCGCCTGTACACCGATAAAGCGATTGATTTTCTGGAGAATCGCCGCG
>CAZCYQ010000141.1:0-2368 GCA_964503085.1 uncultured Rhodothermaceae bacterium
CCGAAAACGGCGATTATGCTGCCGATCCGCGGGGAATCGGTGCAATCGGCCAGACTGCGGCGCGCGTTCGGAGTGCCTCTCCCCGACAGTCGCGGCGTCGGTTGCGAAGGCGGCGATACCCTCGACCCGTCGAAGAAAAGTCACCAGCCGAAGAACGTCCTCTTGCAGTCCCGGCAGGTGGCGCGCGCTCCCTTGATGGCGTTGTCCCTGTGCGGGCACGCCTTTCAGACCAGGCGGCAGCGAGCGTCAACAGAAGTTGACGCGGTGGCAAATCGAAAGAATTCCTAGGTCCCCAGATCAGTACCAATCACCTGTACCCAAGTTCAATGCGGATTCCACGCAGGCGACAAAAGCGAGCGGCCAGTATGCCGCTCAAACCGTGGAGGTTTCCTACAAGATTCTGCTCCAGGAGTCCGCGCCGTCCGACACATTTCCTACCATATCATCGGAAATAGTAGAAGGCAATTTCGCGAATAGGCCACAAAAATATCGCGGTATTATTTGTGAATGTTCGGTAAACTCCGCTCTTGCGGCGCGCCTTTCTTGACACCAGAATAACTTCAAAGGCACGGTGGCACTGATGATAACCGAAAGGGGTTAGCATGAAGAACAGCAATTTGGTGAAGACGCCCCGGCCGTCATTCTACGGACTGGAGACGGAAGCGGAGGTAGCGCACCATCTCAGGAGTATCGATTTCGAGTATGACCCGATGAAGACCGCTATCGCTGTGTGGTTCGATATACGCTACGACGAAGTCGAGGACTTGCCTGGGTATGTGCCCGGCGCGATGGATAGCACGCCTCAGAATGCGTTAACCGGTATTGCCCTCATCAGCGGTAATGCCCTGAATGAAAAAGGAGAGAGGACAGAAGACTCTGTTGAGCGGGATAAGTTATTTGGAGAGGCGAGATTCCCGAAGTGGGTCACTATCCCCAAGGCCGAGAAGGGCGGGAGGAAGCCGCTGCGTGCGAATCCTTCAACATTCCGCGAAGGTCTATGGATAGTTGTTGCAGGCTATGATCCCCGCGTCCTCATCTTCGAGGACGGGCTTGAGATTAACGCCAACGGCTATGCGACATTTGGCAGCGGATTGAGTAGGGTTAAATCTGCCATTACAACATACGGCAGCGACATTGACGTCAAGCAACTCTTCGCCTGGCAACGGCAAGGACAGCGCCCGGCCTAGCATTCGGTCTGAACAGACACAGCCCGGCAAGAATGCCGTTATTTGGAGGAGAGGGTGTCGCTGCGCAACAACATCAGTCTGCAAAATGCGGCAAGTGAAACTGCGCCGCTAAAGTTCGATGTCACGTCGGTTTCGGTCAATTAAAATAGGGTCCCGTTGTCCAATTGAAAGGTCTGGTCAATTATGCCTTCCATGAGTAAAGCTCTTTTCGCATTCTTGGCGGTGATGCTTGGTGGAGTGGTTCTATCGGGATGCTCTATGGTAGAAGTAGGCGCGGTATCTACCGAAACTCCAACAAAAACACCTATACCTTCCATAAAGTTACCCACTAGAGAACCTACCCAAATTCCTGTGCCTACTCCAACCTGGACACCGTGGCCTACTAAGACTTCCACACCGATTCCGACTAGAACGCCGACGCCTGTTGTAGTCCCAACCCGTACACCTATCCCTACTCCGATTGGTTATCACTGGTCAACCAACCCTAATCTCTACATCCCCTTCCGTCTGGAAAACTACGAGCACTTTCATCTCCACAAAACGAACAATACTGTTGGCGGCGTAGGTGGGGCGTATGGATGCAAAAGAGCATGGGAGCATAATGCAGAGATTCTAGGGCAGATTGCCTTGGGTCGCGCGATAGGCTTTTTGGAAATGGATATAGTGGGGGAGAAAACTGCTCCGTATAATTTCCCACTGGAGATATGTGAAAAGCATTTTCCGAAGGTTTATATCGGTAGTGCCTATATTCCTCCGACAGACGAAGAATGGATAAGTTACGGATTAGATCTGAAACACAGACCGAAACCCGATCCCACTCCAGACTGGTCAAAAGGAACTCGGGAGCTAATGCCAGTTTTCATTGTAGGAGACCAGGCAGAGCGTGAGCGCCTGCTCGCGGAGTACAACCAGTACCTTGACGGCCTGAGATCCCAGCTTACAGATGCGGACGCTGAGCTAAATGAACAGGAGTTGGAAGGGGATGAGGAGTAGTAGGTGCGAAAGTGACAAGCGAAGCAAGTAACTCCATTTTAGATACCACGAGGCATTGCACAAAAAGTTGCGATGTTCACATAAAGGAGCAGTTTCGTCATAGAAACTTCGCGCCGTGCCGACCACTCCAACTCGGGTCGATTCCGGTAGGGGGCAGAATCGTACGCTAAGAGGGAAGGCATCGTTTG
>CAZCYQ010000142.1:0-2368 GCA_964503085.1 uncultured Rhodothermaceae bacterium
ATAAAAGAACGCTAGAGCAGATTTTTCGAGATCACCGCTCGGATTTTGTTGATTGGCGCTACTTGGATAGTGCAGAAGAACTAGCCGGAATTAGACTTGAGACGTTCCACTACGCGATTTGCGCAATTCTCAATATCTATGAGGACAGAACGTACGCAGAAACAGGACGCTAGATCACTACGTACGAGGGACTGAATGGAAAGGTTGGCGTGATAAACTAGCGAACCAAGAATGACAGGACTAGCCATGGAATCAACTAGAGCATATAGCATCGTTCATACACTCGGCGGCACGATGCTTGCTTTTGTTACGTGGTTAGTGATTTACATACTTTCTCATGTATTGCTATTTCTGCTAGATTCAAGTCGTGGCCTCGACGATAATCTGCTGCAGGGAATATTTCGAGAGTTGATTTCACCAGCTGTAGGCGGATATGCGGCTATAGTTGCTGTCAGCAGATTTTTGCCGAAAGCAAAATTAAGTTGGGTCGCGATAGTCTTTTGTTTTCCCATTGTTGTTTTTTATCTGTTCTTGAGCCTTTACCTAATAACCTTTCAGAGTTCAAACTATGAGTTTTCGTGGAGTGAACAGATTCTAAACTGGGGAATTGCTTTCGCAAGCTGTATTGGCGCCTATTTTGGCGTTCGCAGCACGATTTCCTAGTTTAGGCTTGGGTCCGACCGATGGGAAGCACCGCCCCAGGGTAGCGCGGTGATCGTTGAGAGTTAACGGAAAACAAATGCCGCATCGGTCAGCCGCAGGCGGGCCGAGCGAGGTTTACCGAGGGAATCGTCGCCACCGCGAGATATAGCCCCAGATCGCATGGGATCCGTAATACTGGACGCGAGACTTGGAATCCAATCCAGTACCAGTGCAAATCGGAGTAGGGACGCAGGTTGCCCAGCGCCCCCCCGCACAGATCCGGACGTGCCCGTTAGATCATCCGGCTTCTCACTCGGGTGGTGCCAGTGCTGACGTTAAACTGACGATCGAGTGAGAGCTGGCCGGACACTGGCGCATGAGACGATCGGTAAAGAACGCCACAACGTAACCGGGCAGACTGGGCCGTTCTGGACTTTCGCGGCCTACTTGAGCGGGGATCGCGGGCACGGTCCAGGTCGGACCGTAGCGGATTGTCGGCGAACAGCGTCTTCGATAATCGTGCTGAGTTTGGAAACGTCCCGGTGGGGCCGGACGCACTCGGTGGCATCGCGCAGGACCTAAGAGGCCATTCAGCAAAAGGGAGACCGTTGTGCAATAGCGTTCTCCGGTGTAGGGTATCGGCCGCATGGTGCAATAGTTGGTCCAAATTCAAATGGCAGAAGCAGCGGAAAAAACAGGCAAGTGTAAACTCTGCATGCGGATCGACGTACTTCAGAAGAGTCATATTATTCCGAAGTTTGTACGGAGAGCCACGAATACGGGCGGCGCTGTAGAGCATCCGAGGTACTACACAAGCGAGAGCAGGAAATTCGTCAAATTACAGCAGGATTTACCGAAAAGAACTTGGCTTTGTCAAGAGTGCGAACAGCTGCTTTCGCTTAGTGAAAAGCATTTTTCTGAAACGGTATACCAAGGCATACTCTCACGGAGAACCGGAAGCCAAAGGATCAATGACGAACATGTTCACAGATTTCTCGTATCAATGGCTTGGAGAACATGGCACTGGTACGAAGACTGCGAATCTGAGCGCTTCAGTATTGCCTCGAACGAGCATCGATGGATGGAGGCTGAAAATGTCTGGAGAACGTACTTGCTTGGCAAACGCACGGATGTCGGAGAATTCAAGCAGCATATGGTGATGCAGGGAGGGCAAATCGCTGACAATGCAGGGCGTGTAGTCGGATTGCAGAATTACTATTGGACTCGCGGATACAACTTGGATGTTTTAGGGCGTGGAGGACCCAAGGAAGAAATACTCATGGTCTATGCCAAGATTCCCAAGATCGCAATGTTTGGCATGGTGGACCTACAGAAGAGCGGATACTGGCACGGGACTCTCGTCGAGCCGGGTCAAATCGACGCTTGGTCGAGCCCGAACGCAACTGTGCCAAGCGCGCTGATTAAATACATAACAGGGCAGAGCGAGAAAATGTTGCGGGTGATTGGGGATGTTCCAGAAGCGCTCAAAACAAAAACAAGGCAGAGGATGAACACGCTGATCAAACGCGAAGGCGATCGCTACCTTGCAAGAGACGCAGTTCAATCATTGGTAGCAGACGATTTAATGGAGTTTCCGGAAGATAGCATTGTCACTGATGCATTAATCTGGGCAGCAGAGGAGTCGGACCCGAGAGCCGGGAAAATAAGTGAGCTGCTCGGTCAATTGAGTGAAGCTGAAATGAAATCCCTACACCGGGAGACTAAC
>CAZCYQ010000143.1:0-2296 GCA_964503085.1 uncultured Rhodothermaceae bacterium
TGTCGACGAGGAAGCGCGCGACGACCTCACCGTCGTTGGTGAGGTTGCGGATGTGCTGTTGGAGTTTGGTCGTGACACACATGGGTGAGTTTCCAGTTATGAGTTGTGAGTTGTCGGTATTCGGTCTGAAAAGCACAAGAGGCGCAGGAATCACTGATGTGATTGGCGCTGCGCCTCTTGGGAACGGTTGTTTTGTTTGGTTGGGTTTATGATACGGACGGATGTTTGGGTTGTCAAGTCTGAATTCGGGAGAAATCTGCTACTTGGCAAGCTCGAATATTTGACGGTTAGTGAGAAATCTGGTATAGAACACATGTATTGAGAAACATGGACGCGTTATGTGATTGCAACGGTTTAGCCTGCTGCTCAGACTTGCATATGAAAGGGACTAACCGAAAATGCCTTCCGCAATAGAGTGGACAGATGAGACTTGGAATCCGGTTACCGGATGCTCGCGTGTGTCGCCCGGGTGTGACAATTGCTACATGTTCGCGCTTTACCCGCGCCTCAGGGCGATGGGAGTCTCCGGGTATGAAGATGCGCCGGACGAAGTAAGACTGCTCCCGGAGCGCTTGACTATCCCGATGTCATGGAAAAAGCCACGCCAAGTCTTCGTAAATAGCATGTCCGACCTGTTCCATACGAGGGTTCCATTCGAGTTCATATTTGACATTTTTTCGGCAATGTATGAATCAGCCTCGGAGCGCGGGCATGTGTTTCAAGTGCTTACGAAGAGGCCCGGGCGCGCTGTTGCATGGTGGAAAGAATACGAGACTCAGTTTCCGAATGGTTGGCATCCGAATATCTGGATAGGAACTTCCGTGGAGAGCCAGAAATACGCACCGCGAATCACCGTGCTAGAACGCTTGCCTGCACCAGTGCGTTTCGTATCTGCTGAACCGCTGCTTGGACACCTTGACCTGACGCCGTGGCTGAACAGAGGAGCGATTCAATGGGTGATAGTTGGCGGGGAGAGCGGCGTGGGAGCCAGACCGATGGATACTGACTGGGCATGCAGCCTTAGAGACCAGTCTGTAGAAGCGGGGGTGGCGTTCTTTCTCAAGCAACTTGGTGGCGTACGAAACAAGCGGGGCGGTGAGCTAGCTTCAATTGACGATGAAATGTGGCGGCAGATGCCGGTTGGGGGATGAACAGGCAGATATGACAAGTACTTCCTTTGGCGGATCATGGACCGAAGAAAAGCTGGAGATACTCAGAAGGTATTTGGACGCCTATACTACGGTCTTAGTGAATCAACCATTCCGTCTAATATATGTTGACGCATTTGCTGGAGAGGGTTATTGGCGACCCAATTCACCGTATATGGCCGAGGATTACGCAGACTTTGACGATGTTCGCGACGGTTCCGCAAGAATAGCGTTGAGAACGAGAGACAGGTCATTTGACAGGTTCGTGTTCATCGAAAAGGACCCTGATCGTTGCCAGTCTTTAGAAAGGCTAAGGGACGAGTTTCCAGATCGCAACATAGAAATCAATAACGAAGACTCAAACGACGCCTTGATGTCATTTTGCGACCGGATTGGGGCTTACGACCGCGCCGTAGTATTCCTGGATCCGTTCGCCACTGAAGTTTCGTGGGAAACTGTTGATAAAATAGCAGCCACCAAGAAGATTGATTGCTGGATGCTGTTTCCGCTAATGGCAATCGCAAGACAGATGCCAAGAGGTGGTGAACCAACCGAAGCATGGGCGGCAAATCTTGACAGAATATTCGGTGGTCGCAGTTTCTGGCGTGAACTCTATCAAAGGCGGCCGCAGCTATCTTTCTTCGAAGAAGAGTCCGCGCTAGAACGTCCTGGCGGCAGCGGACTAATTGCGGACAACTATCGAGCACGCCTTGAGGAGGTATTCGAAGGAGTTGCTCCCACCCGGCGAGTGTTCAAGAACTCGCGCAATTCTCCTATGTTTGAGTTATTTTTCGCAGCAAGCAACGCAGCTGGTGCACGTCGCGCAATACCAATAGCCGACCACATACTGAGCAACTGGTAGTTGCCCATCTTTCCAGACACTCCACAAGTTGACAGAGGACATATAACCCCCAGGTGTGACTCGCGGTAGTGCCGCATAGAATGGGTCGAAGTGGCAGGCTGTTGTAGAACATGAAGACGAGAAAGTTCCCCCCGGCGCTCTCGGCGGCGGGGGATTTGTTTTTTTGAGTCTTGCACGAATTAGACGATGATGAATGTGGTGTGCCCGAAAGAGCGGTTTGGACGTGTTCACAGGTGGTTGAGGGGCGGGATAAAGTGGGGCTGTTCTTATGATACAATTCGCCAAA
>CAZCYQ010000144.1:0-2259 GCA_964503085.1 uncultured Rhodothermaceae bacterium
TTCGACGAGATGTGCCTCACGCCCGTCAAGGAGATGACGCCGGAGGACATTCGCGCGCTTCGGCTGCGCGAGCACGCGAGCCAGGCGGTGTTCGCGCGCTACCTCAACGTGACGACGGGTCTGGTGAGCCAATGGGAGCGCGGCGAGAAGCGCCCGCGGGGCACCTCGCTCAAGCTGCTGACACTGGTCGCCAAGAACGGCCTCGCCGCGGTCGCGTGACGGGGTTGTCGACCGATTCCAGGACATGTTCCGTTGGCGCCGATAGCGGGAGCATTGTGATCCGTCCCCAGCGAGGCGTACCTTCGCCAAAGAATACCTTAACGATCAAGGATTAGAGATATGAGTTCATTTGCCGATTCGTTTTGGGGAAAATTTCTTCTCATAGTTCTAGACAAGATCGTTATTGGAGCGATAATCGCGGTAGCGCTAGTCTGCTATGAGCATTATCGAACAGAAGAAAACAGGAATTATGAGGAATTACGCACTGAGGCACAAAGGGACTATGAAGAGAGGAGGTCAGAAATTCAATTGGATTTCGAACGAGCGCGATTGCTCAAAGAACTGCTTCCGGTCATCCAAGACCCACACACAATCCCCATCACAAGTAGCTATCTTCTCCGATCAGCAATTCTCACAAACTCTCTGGATGGAGATGCCGCATTTAGTATTGGTCGTGATTTTCTTTATGGAAGACTATCGGAGAGTCGATACAGAGAATTTGTATCGGACACTCTTCCGGAAAGTATAGATGCACTTGCGAACCGTGGAGTGGAAATTGCGAAGGCGTGGCAATCGGTCTTGGGTAGCTTCCCTAATCTGGACGTTAGATTTGACCCGGTGAGTGGCCAGGAGAACTTCCCGAAAGGAAGTTCATCATTTATACAGGAAGCAAGATTGCTTAGAGATATCTTGTATGAAAACCTGGCGGTATTCGAGAGCTTTCAACTATCGGAACTTGCGAGCGAGAATAAAGTGCGTGATAGTCTGTTCGGCTTATTTGTCTTGTTTCAAACTACCGATCTGGAGAAAGCCTATGAGCTTTCTCAACAGCCTGATGATATTCTGAAACTTGTTGGTATGGTCGTCCGACTCTGGCGGAGTGGAGGTAATGATGAGGAAGCCGAAGGGCACTTGGTTGCGCAGTTTGAGACAATAGGAAGGTCAGCGGATAAACTGCAACGCGCGAAAGTGTTGGTGGCACTGTTTGGTTGGATTTCTGCGCAAGAGGATGGACTCGCGTCGCCGGCATTCGCCAGAATACTGGGAAAGATTGCAGTAGGAGAAATCCCGCGATCCGGCATTGATTCTGCTGACAAGGCCAGCCTTTATTGGTTGAGGTGGGGAGCGGCTGAGGCGCTAGTTGAGGCGGGAGATAAGGCGACCACCTCAGCTCCTGTTATTGTTCAATTTCTTGAAGGTTTTCGTGAATATCTTGCGACCACAAGTGGGGAGGACGAGCTAAAGGAAGCATCCAATATCTACCAATCGGGAAAGATTGTAAGACTTCTTGTCAGGGTGCTGGGTAAAGTGGGGACAGATAAAGAGAAGCGGTTGCTGCGGGCATTGCTCGACCTACCGGAAGACATATTTGCACATTTCCCGTTTCTGATGGAGGACGTAAGGCATGCTATAGAGTGATAAGATAGGGCGCCATGTGCAACGCTAACTATCGGAAGTCCCGTTTGATCTCAGTTATAGCCGGCGGCAAGATAGAGGTGCAGCCACCATCTGTGATCGAATGGAACCAGTGTGCGGCTGTCATAGAGGCCAATGACAGGCAACTGTGGAGGGGGCGTCTCATTGTACCCTCTTGGCGGAATAACAACGATCAACGAGGCCATCTCGTCGGGATCGGCGTTTCTCCCGGACCAAGTACGCTGGTCCAAAGCCAGATTCCGACTGTGACAACGAGAAAGTGCCACGGGTCCCCAAAGTTGGCGCCGGTGGTCGACTTTATTTCGGAAGAGCGTCTTTCATCAGTATGTCAAGCCGATCGGCGATCCTTTGCGCAGGCTCTCGAAGCTGGCCGACAGTCCAGTCGGCGGCGTATCCTTGAGTCACGTCGTTGGGCCTCGCGTGGTTGACTAACCGCTTGGTGAGCGAGGGGGGCAGCATCAGTTCGCGCTCGGCAACGGTGATGAAGGAATTGCGCAGGCCGTGGAACCAGAACTTCGCTCCTCCGGTTTTGCTGATACGCCCGTAGAGATGGTGCGGGTCCTGCACATGCCCGGTCGCGCTGGTAACGGAGGGGAACACCCA
>CAZCYQ010000145.1:0-2239 GCA_964503085.1 uncultured Rhodothermaceae bacterium
ATGGCGAGATCTGGAGCAAAAGCCGCAGAACCGGTGAAATCAACGGCGTGCGGGTATTGCCCTTGCCGATTCAGTTGTTGCGCATGGCGGGCATCGATCCATAGTCCGCGCAGGTAGACACGTTGTCCGGTCTCCCGCAACCTCATGAATCCAGGCTGACGCAGGCGATACAGAATCAACCTGTCATTGACGACCTCATGCTTTTTTCAGAGATTTCAAGTATCTTGCTGACTATGTCACCCAAAAGCGGTTCTAGTTCGTCTGTGTTTATTGGACTAGCGGATCCTCAGCTTCCCCATGGGAAAAGACTCGCACTTAGATCGAACCTACATTTCGATCATCGGACGTCTTAAACGGGCCGCGGCGCGCATTGTTCCGCCAAAAGAAGTTGAGGACATAGTGCAGGAAGCCTATGTCCGCGCCTGTCAGGCAGAGCGGAAGTCACCCATCGAGGCTCCTCGCTCTTTTCTATTCACGACGGTCAAAAACCTAGCGCTGGATCATATGAAACGATCAGAAACTCGTCTGACCGTTCATTTCGATGAAGATGATGTGGGGCGCACACTATCGAACTATGGAACTGATCCACTGGTTGAAGCATCGAGCGATGAGGAGTTTTCGCAGTTTTGCGAGGCTGTACGCTTGCTACCCATCCAGTGTCGTCGTATTTTCGTACTAAAGAAGGTTTACGGCTACTCAAGACGTGAAATCGCCGAGCACTTGGGTGTGAGTGAGAATACTGTGCAGACTCAGATAGCTCGCGGCATGAAGGCATGTATGCAGTTTATGGAGCGGTCCGAAAGGAAGGAATTCGTGGGCAAGGTGGTTCAAATGCAAACAAAGCGTTTGAGTTCAACGAGGACGTCGCAGGATGATTTGATATGAGCAAAGTTCACCCGATAGATTCAGAAGAGGCTCGCTACGATGAGGCGAGTCTTTGGATCGAGCGCCTGGACGAGGGGCTCACCCGACAAGAGGCGCTCGAGCTTCAGTCGTGGCTCGCGGATAATCCTGCCAACCAGGCGTTATTGGAGAAAATGGCCAAGATGTGGGACAAGATGGATTGTCTCACTCGGCTTTCCGCACTGCTACCAGTACCAGCAACGACGGTTGTAACTCACCGCCACCACACGCCCTACTACGCGCTGGCTGCTAGCATCGTCCTTGGTTTGTCGGTGCTGATGTTCTGGAGCTGGACAGTCGATAGAAGCGTTGCGCCGCAAACGGCTCAGCGACCAGCCGAGATGTACTTTGAGACCGCGATTGGCGAGCAGCAAGTCAATGTGCTCGAAGACGGCTCTACGATTACTTTGAATACGGATAGCCGAATTGGTGTTCGCTACACGAGTGGCACCCGGCTTTTGCACTTGGAATACGGTGAGGTAAATGTTGAGGTTGCTACAGATCCTACTCGACCGTTAAGCGTATTTGCAGGTGATCACGTCATTCAGGCGGTAGGCACTGCCTTCAATGTTGAAATCAGGCCAGACCGGAAAGTCGAGCTGGTGGTCACCGAGGGCAGTGTTCGTGTCGGTGAGCAATCCGCAATGGCCGGTGTTGAGAACAACAACATAGAGGCTGTTCTGCCTCGCTCTGCTGTGGTGGTAAGGGCAGGTCATGAACTCGTGATGGGAGATGAGGCCAATCATGCTACGCCGATCGCCGACGCGGAAGTCCAAGTCAAACTCTCCTGGCGGAAGGGGAATCTCATCTTTACAGGACAGTCTCTCGTCGATGCTGTCAGGGAAGTAAAGCGATACACCGGCGTCGAATTTGTCTTCCTAGAGGAAAACTTGAAGGAGGTGCCTGTTTCTGGGTTCTTTAAGGCGGGTGATGTGGAAGGCATGCTGGCAACCCTGAAAGAGAACTTCGAAATTGAGTTTCAACGGGAAAGCGAAAATAGGGTTCTGCTTTACGGCACCTGAGGTTGGGCCCTGCGGGAAGGCAAAAAAGGAATAGGCATCACTAGTGTCTGGTTGATGCTCGCGTAAATTCAATTGGTCAGGGTCGTCAGGGAGTTCGGTTATGTTGGGGTTGTCGAAAAGCCCTTGATTTAACTGTGTTTTCTCGAATAGGCTGACGGACAGGACCCACAGCAAAGTGTAGAGCGGGACGTTCAGGCCGAGGCACTTCCTGACGATGGCGACCAGCGCGTAGACCGACACGGCGACCCAGATCTGCGTCCTCACCGCGTTCTTCGACGTCCCGGGGAACGACTTGACCCGCAAGTGCTGCTTGA
>CAZCYQ010000146.1:0-2202 GCA_964503085.1 uncultured Rhodothermaceae bacterium
CACTGGAGGTTGAATCACCGTCCGCTCTTTGGCGCCATCCTTTAGTGTTATTTCGCGCCCCGGATCTTTAAGTATGTCCCGCAATGGCACAAGCAGGCGAACATTCTTCTTTAAATTGACGGAGGAGGGAAATCTACGGCTCGCATTCAATTCGATGGTGACCACCGTGCCCGTACCCTCAAGAATACCCAACCGTTTTCGTTCGGCCTGGGTGACCTTTGTCGGCTTGTACAGTTTGAAATCGAAATACTCCGACACCTCACACACATGTACGCTGCCATCGCCTGGAATAGACTCAAAGGTGACTTTCCCCAAGGCCGCTATGTCCTTTGCCCCTCGTGAATTGGTCCCGCGGACAGCAAGTCCCTGCTCCATGCCGCTCACCCGTCCACCTGTACGGCCAATCTTTTGGCTCATGGCCTCCATGGACATACCGTCCGCAAAATCACGAACGCGCAGCGTTGACGACTCGCCCGCTGCACGGCGGCGGATAAGCTCAATATCAATTTGACCGCGGATTCCCAATATCTGGTAGCGGTCATCGGCGTTGGTTATCAACTCTACCAACGCATCATAGATGTCGTGTATGGCCATGTTGGAGTCTTGGATTAGACGCCGCGTCCCGTCTAACTCCACCTTTCGCTGCTCAACTATTTGCCTTGTCATGATATCATCGTAGGTTGCTGTTCAGCGCTGGACCTCCGTACGCGCTGCAAGGTGTTGCGACTCGCAAGAAGGGCGTACACGCTAGCCTCCCTTGCAAATATCCAAAATCCAAGACCTGGGGACTCCCTGCCATTTACGCAAATAAAATGTGGCATAATTCGAATCATTTCATTTTTTGTGGATCTGCCTGTGCGCGACTGATTGGCCTTCCATCAGGCCAATTGATTTGGTCATTTGTACGAGTTGATGGCCGCACTGCACTCGCCCTGTGAATACTGTGTGGCCAGTGGTTCATCACACCGTTAGAGACAGAATCATCGTTAATGTAGTAACGCTTCCAGTATTTTTCCGTCAATTGTATTCTGTATCCTTTTATTATGGCACATACTTGTTATGTATTGTGAATTCATGCTGGATTGTTTTTTTGGACCAAAGCATTGAAAAATCATCCAGTTGAGGAACCTTGAAAGGAACCCTTATGAATACATTCGGCTTCTGGAGTATCACAAGATGTCAATGAGCACGATCAGATTTCTTGCCCTTATTGCATTCGCTGCCTGCTTGATAGGAGGATGTAATACCGAAGAAGATATTGATCCTGGAGCGACGGCTGAAACTTTTTCATTGACTGACGTCTTTACGAATCGGCGATGAGGCCGTCGTGGATACTGTTTATTTTGACTATATCGACGACATAGAAGTTGACGCGCAGGGGAACATCCTAGTAGCAGATAAAGCATCTCCTGGTTTTCGCGTCTTTTTACCCGACGGTACACTTACTCATGGGATCGGGAGCGAGGGTGAGGCCCCGGGAGAGTTTCAGGATGTTCCGCTGCTTGCGGTCGGCGCCGGGGACTCCGTATTTGTGTTTGATGAGGATAATGACCGATTGACCGTGTATTCTCCAGGCGACTACCAATTGATCCGTAAGGTAAACCTAGCTACAAATCTCCCTAATTACGTATAGGCTACAGATATCCTGGCTGTACTACCCGAAGGTCTGGTTGTCCAATTCAAGCATTACACAGAAGAAGAAACCGCGGACGAGAATGATTGGCCTATGGAAGCCAAGTTTCTGGATCATTTTGGTGGGGTTTTGCGAGATTCAATCGCCCTGATTCCATCCTATCAACTTATATTGATCTCAGACGAGGTTATTGAGAATCTTCCCTTCCCGCGTATATGGGGACGGGAGTCATTTATTATCTCAAGTTCAGATGGACTAATCCACGCTGGGTGGAACGAAACCATTCAAGTGAGCACCACCTCTCTTAGTGGAGTGGTTGGCAAATTTGTTATCCCCTACTCTCCCATACCCATCACTTTGGATGAAAGAAATGGGAATTATATTGGATAGTTGAATGTCACATTCCCCAAAAGTGCTTAAAATTACGTCAGACGCAATGGAACAGGACAGCCATCCTGCCCATTGCTTACCATAACATCAGATAGCTAGATGCCATGCCTGACAAGGCAAGAGATAAGGAATTTCGCGGAGTTGAGTACAGGTTACTCCCAGGTTCACGCGCAAATGCA
>CAZCYQ010000147.1:0-2059 GCA_964503085.1 uncultured Rhodothermaceae bacterium
AGGGGGAAGGGGTGTTATTTTGGGCTGCGAGTTCTTCGGGTGTGGGGATTATGCCCCAGAATTGGGAGTCTTCGGGGTCGGATTCGCTGTAGCGGACGAGGTACTTCATGGCTTCGACACGGTGGCACGCCTTGGCGCCTGGGGTCTCGCCGCGCACGGTTTCCGCGAGGAAGCGGGCGACGTCTTCACCGTTGTTGGTGAATCTGGCGATGTGCTGTTTCAGGCTGTTGGTGGAGCACATATTTAGCTTTCAGGTGTCAGCGGTCAGCTTTCAGGATGGTAACGACGAGAGGCGCAGGAATCACGGATGTGATTGGCGCTGCGCCTCTTGAGAACGGTTGTTTTGTTTGGTTGGGGATATGATACGGACGGATGTTTGGGTTGTCAAGTGGGAGAATAGCCACAAAAGGCACAGAAGTCACAAAAGGAGTTTTTTGACTTGGAGCCTCGGTGTGCCAAAGTTGATTATCAGTGCATCGCGGAGGCCGGTCGCACGGAGGTAGCCGAGGGTTTGGGCGATGTGTTCGGGGGCAATCTACTAGTACGAAGAAATCAGACCTCTCTCCTGAGGTAGTCAAATATTACCACGGATCCAACCAAAGTAACTCCGACATACAGATAAGACACGTCGGACCAAGGCTGTTCATATAAGAACACAATCACTTGTAAAAAGGCGAAAGAATAAAAGGAGCTTCGTGCAATCGGAAGTAGCGTCATGTTATAAGCGATTTGAGCCGCCTCTGAGAGTGACCCGCCTAATGTTTCTCCAAGCGTGGGACGATATTTCAGAACTGTTGTGATTCCTCCCATCATCATAGATGAAATGATGATTGCCACTTGAGTAGGTAACGCCTGATGTAGCCAAAGCCAAAATGCAATAATGACAATCAGGGCTCCAAAATAAGCGGCAGTTGCACTCTGTCGGTCTGTTCTCCTGACCAGTAATCTAGTAACTGGCTGAACCAAGACGTAGACACCAAAGTGGCCTATCAGTATGTCAAGGTCGAATCCTCTCCACAGAATTATCGCCGCCGTAAGAATTACGAAAGCAACATGGCTGCTTAGCCACCGCTGTGAGTACCGTAGACGTCTCTTAACCAATTTCGCGGCGTGTGCAACTAGCCCATCGTTCGATTCGTGAAGACTGAAGGCCAGATACAAGATATTGACTAGGTTGTCGCGGGAAATGACACGTTTTTCATCAGTATGTGTGTCGTGAGTACGCCCTATCCAAATCTGTAAATTCTGGGAAGCATGGTCTCCTTGCCAAAATAAAGAGTATCCGCTGAGGCGCGGATAGTCCTTGAATTCAAGAGCACCAGAAGTCCAGACTAGCTCTACCAAAGTAGCATTAGATCTGTTCCAATCGCTCTTTCCGAGAATTCGGTGGAGATCTTCTCTCGGGAGAACCCCACCTGATTTCACAGCGGATTCTAATTCCTCGCGAATGCCGATGCATTCAGAGAGCACTCTGATCACATGCCTCATCTCATTCTCGTTCAGAGAAGCTAAAGAGATCCCAGCCTCAGACATTGTTGCAGTGATCCTCCTATATTGAATGATTTGGGACGGCTTAAGTCCTGTAGATACCGATAGCGGTGCCGAATTCCTTCAGAAGAATTCACTTCACAATCGATTCAGGCAAGAATGATGGCAAATGTGCATTGCGTACCGTAAATTGCGTCAACTTCTTCCAGTTCGATTAGCGCGTCAAATGCTAGTGAACCCTTTCATTGGTATGAGGAGTGGAGTCCATTTGAACGTGTGTACTTTGCGCGCACTTACATTGTACCAACGGCGCGAATGTGAAGTGATGCTATTGGTCACCCCCATCCTAGCCTTCCCCCATCGAGGGGGAAGGGACACTTTCCTCTCTCCCCATCGACAAACTCAAGGAGGGCTCTAACCTTCCGTCATCGAGGGGGAAGGTAGATTTCCACTCACCCCCTGCCTTCGCAGGGGCAGGCTCTAACCGTCTCCCCAGGGAGAGGGGATTATACTTGGGGCGTACTTGACAGGTGGGCGGTGCAGGATACAATTCATCGGGGTAAATGGCGGT
>CAZCYQ010000148.1:0-2052 GCA_964503085.1 uncultured Rhodothermaceae bacterium
TCGGTGACAGCGTTTACACTGTATCACGACGAACATTTGGGTGAGGGGCTGCCCCACTAAATCTGCTCATCGACACGAATTTTTTCTTCCGCAAGCCAAGTGCGACAGGCGGTGAATGCCTCGTCAAATGGTGGTGTCAGTAGGATGGCAACTTGTCTCCGGTTGGCGCATTTGGGGTAAATTCGCAACAATCCCCGATATATATACCCTTCAGGCTTCCAAACTGTTCTATTGACAAGCTTTTATATGTAGCACATACTAGAATCTTTAAGGAACTAACCCGATGAATTTGCAGAGCCTCAAGGACCATCCGCTACTCAAGCATCATAATCACAAGATTCCGGATTCGATCGTCAACGATGCCCCGCCAATGATGGCGGTAATCGCCAAACTGACAGCAAAACCCGGAAAGTCCGACGAGCTCAAAGAAATACTTGCTATCGCGTGCAGCTTGATGCGTGTGAACGAACCCGGTGTGGTGGAAATGCACGCCATGCAGTCCAAAGAGGACCCGCACATCTTTAAGATGTTCGAAGTCTATCGCGACGAGGCGGCCTTGGAGGAACACAGGTCGGGCACGCCTTATTGGGCAGAGGTGCTCCCCAAATTACTGGCTCTCTTGGCAGAAGACCCTGAGGACGAATGGCTCCATTCCATCCTCTACTGAACCCTGCATTCTCATGGAACCACAATAAAGTGCTGCGGGGAAAGCTGCAGTTTTACACGGAACCGGCGCCTCTCACACGATCGAAGACATGAGCTATAACCGAATCTGGTGTATGACGCATGATCAGGCGGCGTCCTGTGCTGCGGTTTGATGCGTCACTTCTACTCCGTCTTTGAATCTCACTCCTTCGATCACCTTGGCCAGGTGGTTGAAGCAGCGAATGTGTCGCCAGCGTTCCTCGGCGCACGGGCCGAGCTTGAATATGAACGCCAGCAAGGTGGTGCGGGTCAAGCAGCCTTTGGACCTGCAACAGGCTAAAGAATTGATTTTTTAGAAGGACAATTAATGACAATGAGCAAATCAACTACCAAACATCTTATCGCCCCTGATATCCTTCCCGGACTGGATATGGTACCCGAGCACGACTTCTCGTTGGAGACACTGCCGGAGCTGCGTAAACAGTTGAACCAGGCAATGTTGGATAATCTGTATCCCGTCTCCTCTGCCACGAGAGATACAGTTACGGTTTCGCGGCGCACTATCGCTGGTCCTGAAGGTGCACCAGAGGTTGATGTTTTGATATACGAGCCGGTTAATCGGTCCGAGTGTTGTGGTGCAATTCTGGATATTCACGGGGGTGGGTACGTTATTGGTATTGCTGAAATGGATGAAGGCTTTAACCGTAAAATAGCTAATGAATTGGGTTTGGTAGTTGTATCGGTCGAATACCGTCTACCACCGGAAACACCGCACCCAGGTCCAATTGAAGATTGCTATGCGGCACTCGCCTGGTTGTTTGAAAACGCAGATGCTATGGGTATTGATAACAAGAGAATTGGAGTGGTCGGCGCTAGCGCTGGCGGTGGACTTGCGGCGGCCTTAGCTATTTTGGCGAGAGATCGCAAAGAGTTTGACCTGGCGCATCAGTACCTGCTTTTTCCTATGCTGGATGACCGTACGGCTGTGGAAACCGATGCCAACCCCTTTGCCGGCGAATTTCAATGGCGCAGGAAGGACAATTATTTCGGCTGGTCTTGCCTGTTGGGGCATGAGCCGGGTTTAAGTGGGATATCACCCTACGCTTCACCGGCGAGAGTGGAGGATATGGCAGGTTTGCCGGATACTTTTATCTGGTGCGGTAGTTTGGATCTGTTTGTCGATGAAAATATTGTATATGCAAATCGGTTGATACGGGCGGGAGTTCCTACCGAATTACATATCTACCCAGGGGTCTATCACGGCGCATTACTTGTTGAAACTGCGAAAAGCACTGTCGCAATGTGGGATCAACTATTGAAATCGATGAGCGACACTCTTACGCCGCAGTAACCCTTTTAAAATTCAGCAAAACGTCGAATCTCTATTCAAGGTTCTTCCTGGAATTG
>CAZCYQ010000149.1:0-1733 GCA_964503085.1 uncultured Rhodothermaceae bacterium
GTGCTTCCGTTGACTGCGGGGGTACAGGCGGTAGGTGACGCCCCGGTATGTGGTCTGTGCGCTCATGAAGGCCGGTTTATCACCTTGTCAACTGGGCTATATAATTCCCCGATCAAATCTCCTTGCCGGCAGGGGATGCATCTGTCCAGGCATGGTCCTCATCAGCCAGCGCAAAGCATTCCTTCGGACTGTCCGCCAGCAGTTCGCCCAGGGTCGGTTCCTCCAGGACAGGGGTAAGGACAATGCTGTTGCCCTGCAAGGTGAGCCTCAGCCTTGAGCCCGGGGTCAGATCCAGTGCCTGAATGATCGCCTTGGGTATGCTCACTATGTTGGCACCGCCGGATTGTCGAACGACAATTTCCGTCATGGATTTCCTCTGATGCGAATATTTTCAACAGTATAACTTCCAGGGCGGATTTCCAGAATCCGGTTTCTCCTCACAAAAGGCACTTGATGACATCCCGATTGAGGTGGCCCGATTCCGAAACTTGCACATGCTTCGGAACCGGGAATTGCAGGCCAAGGCATATAGGGAGGAATTTACTGCAATGCTCACGACGGACAAGCGGCTTGCCAGAGAACAGTCACCGCTTCACATCGCGGTTATCGCCCTGGATGACAATCGCCCGCCCGCATTGCTTAAGGCATATCCGCGTATGCGGATCCGCACCTGTCTTGCAGGCGACCAGGAATTATGCGGCGAAAGATAATGGAGAATACCGGTCAGCCGCTCGTCTTGGCGTTGACCAGAGGACGCACGACGCACGCAGGCGTCCTGATCAGCTTGGTGCTCGCTACCGAATGGCGGAGACTACAGGCTCTGGCGAAGCCGTGGAGCACAGTCCGCAGGACGAGCCAGAACAATCAGGTTGAAAAAGTGGGAGAGTAAATTATACTACCTAGTAGGCGTATAGCATCCAGAGCTTGGAGGATAGATCAATGCCAATGGTTAAAAAGAGCATTTCCGTAACGGACCGGCAAGACAGCTGGATCAAAGCACAGGTTAAAACCGGGCGGTATGGCAATGAAAGCGAGATTATCCGTGAGCTGATCCGCGAGAGGCAAACGCGGGAAACGGAAACACCGGAAGAAGTCGAAGTCATCCGAGCAGCCCTGATTGCCGCAGAGGAAAGCGTCAAAGAGCACGGATACAGTGAAAAATCGGTCGACGAAATTTGGGAAGAAGCAAAAGCAAAGCACAGGGCGTCGCGTGCCCGGTTATGAACTCGCGCCAGAAGCAGAAAATGACTTGCTCGACATTGCGCTGTATGGGCTCATCAATTTTGGCCTAATACCATCTGAACAGTATCGTGACGGACTGAAAAAACGATTCCAGGAACTGGCTGACCATCCACATCGATACCAGGCTATTGACGAAATTCGGCAAGGCTATCGAAGGAGCGTGTATCGCTCACACTCGATTTACTACCGCATTGAAGGCAATGGTGTTGCCATCATGCGTATTCTCAACCGCCAAGATGTAGAAAAGGCCGTGAATTAGGGAACCTCTGATTTGTTCAGTCAGCATTCTATTATCGCCACGCTTTTTTCAACAACGCTCGACTGCATGTTCGGGCTTTTGGGCCAAACCGATTACAGGCTGAAGATGCTGATATTGTCATCTTCAAAGTGAAAATCACCGGAAATCCCCCCGGGGTTGCCTTCACTTGCACCCTTGTCGGCATCCTGCGTTACACTTTGACCCGAAGATTCGATTCCGGGTAGACGACCGG
>CAZCYQ010000150.1:0-1725 GCA_964503085.1 uncultured Rhodothermaceae bacterium
AGTTTGGTGCGCAGGCTCAAGGGTCGATTCCGTATTTCTCAAAGCGGCGGTACAGCGCCGCCCGGCTCAAGCCCAACGCCTGGGCCACTCGGCTGATGTTGCCTTGGTAGCGCTCCATGCAGCGGACGATCATCGAACGTTCCAACTCGTCGAGGGTCATGGTGCCCGGCGCGGGCAGGCTTAGTGATTTTTAATCTTTGGAGAGCAGAGTCAAGATAAACGGATTGGCAATCGTAGTTTTGCCGAAACGTTTGAGGAGTTGGACCTCGTTGCGTTCGTCGAGATGCTCCTCGCGGATCACGCGCTGGACAGCCGGTTGCCCTAGGCCAGGAATGCGAACCGCGAAAAACGGCCACAACACTTCAGATTCGTAGTGCTTGTTCAGACGCGGGAAGTTGATGATCGGGTAAGCGTCTTTATTGCGCTGGAAAGCATCCGTGTACTCGAAGTGCCACTTTCCGTCACGGAGCCATAGACGTCCTATATCTAAATCGCGGTATTGCAACAGGAAGTTGGCCTCCTCATGTTGCGGGGTGCGAAGTTTTTCCCGGCCATCTTGGCGGGACAGCATCTTCTTTACGGTCGATAGCATGGGATATCCTCAGTAAGGGCGTCGTAGATCAAATCTAACCGCCGTTTTAAGCAATTCAAAATCATTTTCCGGCGCAGGGTGCTCATCAGTAGGCAGAATTCACTATCGAGAATCTCTTGAATGCCTTCCAAGAGTTGGGGGCGACAAAGAGCCGACAGCACTGGACGGAGATCGGGATGGGCGTGGTGAATGTTCTGGATCAGGGAAAAATGATTGGGGTTATTTTCGTCATCCCAGCCCGTTTTGGGGTGCGAATTTTTGACGTACCGATCAATGAAAGCTGGCAACCGTTCCGGATCTGGATCCTGTTTAATGGCTAGTAACTTCGATTCCGAGTCGTTCCAGAAAAGCGCCCGTGCGCTGTCATAGATAGGAGAGAAGTACGGTTCATGATCGCGCTGTCTATGAACTACGACCCCCCAATTGTAATGGTGCCGGTCATTATTACCCACGATAGCGTCGAACGCGAGCATTCGAGTGTACCCCTTCAGGATGGAACTTGCCTGACCGGGAAACTGCGCTTGAATCGCCTCCTCGACAAACTGGAAAGTAAACAAATCTTGGGTTGCTCCAGCTTGCTCAACTTCTTCTACAAAATCCTTGTCTTCTAGGTAGCCTGCAAATATCTCCGCTCCGTGAACGAGGTTTTGATTGCGCCCGAGAAAGTACCGGCTTAGGAAGCGGACCTGCCCATGTGCTGACACGAGAAAAGATTCGGCCATTTGCAGGCCAAGTAGCTGCCCGATCCGCGTAAGCAGGTGTTCCGTAATAGACTCATTGGGATACCACTTATGCCCAACCTTGGCAATATACGCGGGCCACTTGCGAGGATTGGACCGCTTGGCTTTTCCATAGGTATAGGCGCGTATGAAGTCCTTTGGAGCGTCACCGGCAATGGCTTGCCCCACTACGGTGTAATATACCCCTTGCGAAGAGGAGATAACACACCTTGGCTACTGATCTCGAAGCCAGACTTGTTGATCACTTGCTCATGCGATAGCTGCTGCTCTAATAGGCCAGAACGACGATATGGCACAGTAGTTAGATTCTCCTGCCCAAATCAAGTTGTTTTGTAATAAGTTTGGTGCGCAGGCTCAAGGGTCGATTCCGTATTTCTCAAAGCGGCGGTACAG
>CAZCYQ010000151.1:0-1696 GCA_964503085.1 uncultured Rhodothermaceae bacterium
CGCTTGAGAATAAGGCGCTTTTTACGCAGGGTTTTTACGATGAACTGCGCTATTTTTGCGATTGTGTTTTGGAAGATAGGATGGCAGAGGTTGGATCTCTGGCGTTCGCGCTGTCTGTTATGAAGGTTTATGAGGCTGCGCTGATGTCGCGAGGGCGTAGGGTCGCGATTCCGCAATAATCTTAAGGAGAGTTTATGGCTGATCAACCCAATATTCTCTATATCTTTTCCGATCAGCATCGGGGTGATGCGATGGGGTGCGTTGGGCATCCGGCGGTTAAGACGCCGAATCTGGATCGCCTCGCGTCTGAGAGCGTTACTTATACGCAGTGCTATACCAATTGTCCGTTGTGCATGCCGTCTCGCGCTTCTATGATGAGCGGTCTGTATCCCCGCGAACACGGGTTGTGGGCAAATGATCAGGATGCCGATTGTGAGGGTCCCAGCCATGTGCGTCAGGTGCGCGATGCGGGTTATCATACGGCTTTGATCGGGAAGTCACATCTCTATCTCCACGGTGGGGTGCCCGCTTCGCATAGCAGAGATCGCGTTGATGTGCTCAATGCGTGGGGCTTTGACGATCCGCACGAACTTCACGGTCCGATTGCTTCGGGAAAACACAGTTCGCCTTATACAGATTATCTCGAGGAGATGGGGCTGTTGGAGACGCATCGAAAATTTATCAATGATTATCGCATTCCGTGGCAAAGAGGGACGCTCAAGCCCTGGGAGGAACCTCCCTGTCCGTTGCCTACTGAGGCGCATTTAGATAGTTATACGGGGCGCACCGCGGCGAATTGGATTCGCGATTACAAGGGGGATAAGCCTTTTTATTTGCAGGTTCTTTGTCCCGGTCCTCACGATCCGTTTGATTCTCCGCAGGAGTACCGGGATATGTACGATCCCGGGGATATGCCGGCTGGTATTATGGATGTGCCGGAGGAGCCTGTGCCGCTGAATGTTCGACGTATGCAGAGAAGTAAGAATTTGTCGGGTATGACGGTTGAGCAAAAGCAGGTTATGATGGTGAATTATTTTGCGAAGATTACGCTGATTGATCACTATATTGGCGAGATGCTCGATGCGCTTGAGGAATCCGGTCAGGCGGATAATACATGGGTTATTTACAATTCTGACCACGGCGAGATGCTGGGCGATCACATGTTGTATAATAAGATTGTTTTTTACGATGCGTCTGTTCGCGTTCCCTTGATTGTGCGTCCGCCGGGAGGTTCGCGGGGTTGGCAGACCGGGGCTTTGACCGATGTGATTGATGTGGTTGCTTCTATTGTTGATATTGCCAATGCCGAACCTTTGCAGACGGATGGGCGGTCCTTTGTTTCACAGGTTCAAGCAGGTGCTAATGCAGAAGGTGCGCAGAAGGGAAAGGGTGCTGTGATTAGCGAGGTTTTGGGCCATACGATGGTGTTTGACGGGCGGTATAAGCTCGGGGTGGAATCTGTTTCGGAGAGGCCTGTTGAGCTATATGATGTGGAGGCTGACCCGGATGAGTTGAATAATCTGGTGGAAGATGCGGAGCTTGAGTCGGTTCGCCGGGATCTGATCGAGACGCATATTGGTCCACTTCGCGACCGCTTTGATCGCGATAAATATCAGCGCTGGGTAAATTTGAGAAGATGAGGGAGTTTTTATGGATCGTTTGAAAGATAAGGTCGCTATTGTTACGGGTGCGGGTA
>CAZCYQ010000152.1:0-1679 GCA_964503085.1 uncultured Rhodothermaceae bacterium
GCTACAATCGTAGCTAATCTGAGGCGTTTTTTCAACCCTAGTATATAATTCCCAATGAAAACGGCCAGAGCCCCTACAATCAGGACCAGTGTCCATGCGCGGAACATGGTGATGAGAACCAACACCACAATAATCGTGATCAGGGTAAACAGACTGCTGACCTCCGGTTTGTAACGATCCTACTTCGCAATGAAAATCCGCGCATACTTGGAATTTGCTCGCGTCAAGCGCATTCAACTCGATTGATAGTGCGCAGACTACGCTCTGGAAAACTTGAGTCCCTGCGCGCTCCCGCGCTGTCAACGACCGGGTTTTTCGTTCTTGATCGCCACGAATCCCAATGCTCTCTTGCTCCTAGACCGGCGGATCTTGTAACCGCAATTGCCCATGTTGAATGTCCGATCCGTCGCGAGTCCGGCCAGCGTCTCCTCAATGTTCACTGCCACCGCATTAAGCTTCGGCTCCGCGGCGGCCCGGCCCCTTGTGGGGTTCATCCCGTCAATCGCAACGGCCTCATTCTTTTCCAGTGGCTAGATTGGGCCGGCAATGATACCTGTTGGGACCAGCGTTGCTAAATCGTGTTTGCAGAAACCCGTCCCTTGCATGACCGCGCCTCACAGGCCGCGGGTACACAGTACGGCGGCTAGGAAAAGATTTCCACCGGTACGCGGGCAGTGCTGATGGATCGAGTCCAGACTGATCAGGAAGGTGACGGCCCTGACCGATTGCCCCTCGGTCTCCGATGCCCCACACTGGCCCATCGTTGCGGGTTCAGCGTTGACACAAGCCGGCGCAGCGACCACGCAAGAGGTAAAGGGCCAACGATGTCGGAATTGACCTTGCAGCAGGTTATGGATCGTATCCACAACGGCAGCAATCCAGTAGAAGTCGCCGGCTATGGTCGCGAGTCTACCCACAAGGGATACCTGACCTGGCTCCTTCACACTGCGCACTGGGAAAGTGCGGCCCAGGCACTTGTTCGTCTTGTTGAGGCGGCCCTTCCCGTATGGCCTGACAGACATAGGGCCAGTGCTCATCAGTGGATTCAACGCTGCCCCGATGCCGTGTACAGCCTCTTCGAACGACGCGTGGGCAAAGGAAAGGTTGACCTGCTCGTAAGGGCTGGAAACGGTGATGACAGAGAGCTGCTTCCCATCGAATTGAAGACAGACAGCAAGGTCCGAAAGGGTCAACTGACCAAGATGTCAACCGAAAACTCACCCCCCATCGGTCTCGTGCTTCTTCTCGGTTCCTCGGCAGTAAGGGACGACATCCTTCCGGAGATCGAAGACCGAGGACGCTTCGCGCCCTTGACGTTCCTGCAGATTATCGACGCTTGGCAAGACTTTGAAATGCCCCGACCGGGTGCTGCCTGGCTCGAAGCCCTCAAACACGAGCAAACTAGGTTCACCCGCGCTTTTGAAATCGGCACCGACCAACCTCGGTGGGCATACCGTAGCGATAAGCATCTCTTCTACGCGCTACTAGCATCCGTTAAACGAGAATTAGAGAATCAATACAGCGAGTTCGGCTCATGGCGGCTCTACGATGGCGGTTGGAACACCGTATTGAACCTCGACTCCGACAACGGCTGGTCATGGAACCCAGTCGCACAAGGTAATGCAATGGGAATTATATATCAGGGTTGAACGATGGCGGACGCGCCCGGCAGCGGACCG
>CAZCYQ010000153.1:0-1649 GCA_964503085.1 uncultured Rhodothermaceae bacterium
GCTGTGCGCTTTGCCCATGAATGAATATCCGATCATGCCGATGTTGAGTTCCATATATGTCTCCTTGTTCTATGTGTATCTATAGTTTTGTCAAAAGCGGCATCAATATAGAAATATGCTATCCCTTGTCAACGACTAAAACCAAATAATGGAAAACTGGATCTATAAAGCACCAGACTTACAATAATTGAAGCTGTGCATCCAAACCAATACCACATGGAGACTCTAAAACTGCCAACTTTGGAATTACATCACTGCTCATCTCAAAATACTCTTGATGTCTTTCTATCCCAATGGATGAGATACCCACGGCCTCTGCTGCTGCAATTGTGGATCCCGACCCCATAAACGGATCAACAACCACACCCTCTCCAAGCGGAAGTGCTGCATATACGACCTGACGGAGGAACGATTGCGGCTTTAGGCTGGGATGATCCGCAATATCTCGTTCTTTTCGCGGAGTTCGTTCACTCATAATTACGTCGCCAAATGGCGTACCGTCAGGTCGCCTTCTCAGCCCTCCTGTTTGAAATTCTCTCAGACAGTCACTCACCTTCATCTTGGGAAGCATTGGCTTTCGCAGAATCCCCCAGGGTTCGTGACAGCCTCTCGGCATAGATGATACCTCGGAAAATTCCTTTTCGGCATTCTTAGGGCGATCCCCGCCCCGGAGTGTTCGCACAAGCCGAATTAACTGGCCTCGAAATTCCAATCCGCCCTTCACCAGTGCCGAAAGAACCAACTGAGAGAGAAACACATTGGTTGCAATAAATACATGCCCTCCTGGCCGCAGTGTATTGACCACCAGCCGCGCCCATTCTACAAAGAATTGCCTTAGAGTCTCGCGCTCTTTCTGATTTAACGCCGTAAATCTGGGCAAGGGTGCGCGTTTATGGCCGTCAAATGAGGGTGGAATGCGCCAGATTCCTCCATTATTACTTTCCCGTTTTTTAAGTTGTTGCAAATCGTATTCTTTAACGCCATAAGGCGGATCAGTTACAACTGCATGGATGCTATTTTTGGGTATCTGGCTGAACCATTCAAAACAATCTGCCTGTAATATCAGGGATTGTCCTATAATCTCGGATCTGTAATCCAATCCTAATTTTTCAATGGCTTTCATCGAGGAACTCCTCTCACAAGAAGAACTCATCAATCTGCAATATCAATCAGGTAGTGTTTGCGAGTCGCGCACTCACAAGGCGGTTCAGGCTCACGCCTTGTTCTGCTGCTTGTATGGCGAGAGCACGGTGCGATTCCGGCGGTAGGCGCACTATGAACTTTCCGCTGTAGGTGCGATCTGCTATTGGTTGCGGTATTTCTTCTCCGGTTGTGTGCAGATCTGCAAGGCATTCGCGCACAAGTCGCTGGATACCTTCCAATGCTTCATCGGGAGTAGGTGCCAGCCAGCTTAGTGATGGGAATTCAGCGCATAGACCCACATGCGCGTTGTCTTCAGGAGACCATGTGATGCGGTAGGTGTAATGGTCACTCATTTCATGTTCTCCGTTTTCGATTATCTTGATAATTTATGATACCAATAATGATACTAAGAGTCAATGGGAATTATTCTGGTGACATTTACTCAAAAAACTCATACCCTTCTTTCACATGCGTGCGTGCCAAATCCTCGTTAAATTCGACGCCGA
>CAZCYQ010000154.1:0-1610 GCA_964503085.1 uncultured Rhodothermaceae bacterium
GTCTAGGTGCAGGCTTACAAACTATTTCTGGTGCAGCTATGGCGATACCATGATTTCATCGAAATCCTGGACGCAATGGTATGCCCACGAATCAGCTTGATATGCTGCTGGACGCAATCAACAACCTGTCCCCGCGAATTCCCATTACCGTGGACTTGTGGTCAATCAAGGAGATTGCCGCCTACCTCAAGCGCTCCGAGGCGGTTGTGCGTGAGCGCATCACCGCCCTGCCCGGCTTTCCCCAGGCTATCCGATTGCCGGTAATGGGGAGCAAGGGCCGCGGGCAACCCCTGTGGAAGGCGAAAGAAGTAATTGCCTGGACTGAAAAGCACCAGGAAAACAGAATTGCCTAGTCTAGCTTGGCCGCGAGATCGCTGACCGTTGGCGCATAGTATACGTTTTGCAGTACTCGAAGGTCGCGGTGCCCGCTAATCCGAGCGAGTTCCATCACATCGAATATCTTGGAAAGCCGCGTCAAGGCTTCTCGACGCGTGTCATGGAAGTGAAGATCTTCAATAATAGCTCGCGCTTTTGCCTTGCGAAACAGGGCATCCAGGCTGGCAATCGCGACATCAAACACTGTATCCCCTTCACCAGTTACAGCACGAAGCTGCTCGATGATTCGCCGTGCTTCGGCCGACAGCGGCACATCGCGCGCATAGCCATTCTTCGTCAGCGGCAAATGAACATGCTGCTCATTGACGTGCTGCCATTCCAGGCTGCAGATCTCTCCCGCGCGCATGGCAGTCTCTATGGCAAAAAGATAGGCCGCACCAACCCGGGCCGAAGCCGTTTTGGGAAACAATTCACGGAAGTAGCCCAGCGTGTGCAGTAATTTCCCGGTCTCTTCCGCCGTTGGCCGACGGGTACGGGCTGGCGTTGGCGCCGGCCGCCGCACATCGCTAACCGGATTGACTCGCAGCCATCCCCATTCGCGGCGTGCTACCGAGCATGCATGCGACAGAATCGTCATCTCACGCTCCACCGTTGCGCCGGAGACCTGGGTCAGACGCCGATCGCGCCATGTAGCGATCCCGGCAGGTGTGAGCACACGCAGAGACACATCGGAGACGGGGTCGCGGAGAATGACACCGATCATCCTCTGCTCTCGCACGGCTCCACGCTTCTTTGAGCTCACATCTCGGCTATAACGTTCCAGTAGGTCGCGAAACGGCCTGTTGGGCACCATGCCGGCTGAATCTTCCCTCAAACGGGTTTCTTCCTGCGCTGCCCAGGCCTGGGCTTCCCGCTTGGTGGTAAATGTTGCCGATGTTCGAATACCCTTGATACACACTTCGGCGCGCCACCCGCTGCTGCGTTTTCTGAATGTAGCCATCCTCGATCCTCGTCAATTTATGTTGACGGCGCTTCTTGGCGTAATTTGGCGTAATTTGGCGTAATTTGGCGTAAATGAATTCTACATCAAGTGAGGGGATGTGCGGTAACGAGTCGAACAGAAAGGAAGGAACTGCGTTATAACTATCTGTATTTAAAAGAATAAATGATAAAAAGCACTCGAATGCGGCAGAAAGCGCAAGTCACTGATTTTTAAAGTATGGTGCCCGGAGCCGGAGTCGAACCGGCACGAGGGTTGCCTCGAGGGATTTTAA